>NZ_CP054151.1:537500-1180000 GCF_021310995.1 Agrobacterium vaccinii
CACAGTGTTGTCCACGGTGTCATCCATCTTGAGGAGTTGTCACCGAATTACGGTCCAGAGCGGCGCCGGGTGCGCATTCTGAAGTATCGCGGTCAGGCCTATAGAGGTGGCTACCACGATTTTGTCATCCGCACAGGCGGCGTGGCGGTGTTTCCGCGGCTACGCGCCATTGAACATAAAACGTCGTTCACGCGCGACGTTCTGAGCAGCGGCATCAAGCGTCTCGACGGCCTGCTCGGTGGTGGCGTCAACCGTGGTTCCAGCACTTTGCTGATCGGACCTGCCGGTACTGGCAAGAGTATTTTCGGTATTCAGTTCATCGATGCTGCGATCAAGCGCGGCGAAAAGGCCGCGATGTTCATTTTCGATGAGGAGCTTGGACTGCTCTTCGACCGGATGAAGCATCTCGACATCGACCTTGAAAAGCTGCGTGATTCCGGTCATCTCTACATTGAGCAACTGGATGCGGCTGAGCTTTCTCCGGGCGAGTTTGCGCAACGGGTGCGTGAGCAGGTCGCGAAATACGATGCCAAGACGGTGCTGATCGACAGCATCAACGGCTATCAGGCAGCGATGCCCGAAGAAAACGCACTGATCCTTCACATGCACGAACTGCTTCAGTTCCTGAACAGGCAGGGCGCAAATACTTTCCTGACCGTTGCCCAGCACGGGTTGGTTGGCGACATGAAGTCCCCCGTCGATGTGACCTACCTTGCAGACACGGTCATTCTTCTCCGATACTTCGAGGCATCCGGTCGCGTTCGGCGCGCTGTTTCCGTGATCAAGAAGCGCACGGGTACCCACGAGGATACGATCCGGGAATACACCATTACCAATGAAGGCCTCATCCTTGGCGAACCGCTTTATGCCTTCCAAGGCGTGCTGCGCGGCGTCCCGTTCTTGATGTCTGAAAATGCCGGATTGACACCGGCGGATGGGAGTTCGGAAAATTTCTGAGCCCGGACATTTCGCCCTCATTTATGCCCCCAACGGCAGAGACGCCCAGATCGCGACAACCCTGCTCACCGAGGCAGGAATCGCATCGAAAGCTGTGTCGACGGTCCGGGCTATCGTGTCTGAACTCGGCGACGACGCTGCATTCGTCGTCGTTACCGAGGAGACATTGCGTTCGGCAGACCTCAAGCCTTTGTCCGACTGGATCATGGCGCAGCCAGCCTGGTCAGACTTGCCATTCATCGTTCTTACCCACCGGGGCGGCGGTCAGGACCGTAACCCGTTTGCGCTGAGACTATCGGAAATTCTAGGCAATGTGAGCTTTCTGGAGCGCCCATTCCACGCAACCACCTTCATCAGTGTGTCGCGCACGGCCTACCGGAACCGGCTTCGCCAGTTCGACGCCCGGTCCAAGATCGAGGCGCTCGCAGACGGTGAACTCTGGTTGCAGACCGCGTTGAGTGCAGGCCGCCTGGGATCGTGGCAATTAGAACTGGCGTCGATGACGCTCGACTGCTCAGGCACGTGTAAAGCCATTTTCGGGTATCCGCGAACCGCGAGCTTCGGTTATGAGAACCTGCTGGCAGGTGTGCACCCGGATGACCGCCAACGCATGCAGGCGGCGGTTCGAGATACGCTTGAGAACGGTACGGAATATTCGATCGAATACCGCGTCGTCTGGCCCGATGGTTCAATCCACTGGGCCGAAATCAAAGCACAGCTCTACCGCGACAGGCGCGGCGTGCCCACCAAGCTGGTCGGCGTTTCCGCAGATATCACGGAACGCAAGGAAGTGGCAGAGCGGCAGCGGCTGGTGAATGAAACGCTGGAACTGCGAGTGGCGGAGCGCACGGCGGAGCTTTTGCAGGCGCATGAAACCGTCATGGCTGAAGTGGATCAGCGACAGAAAGCCGAAGAGCAGTTGCGACAGGCGCTGAAGATGGAAGCGATTGGCCAACTGACGGGCGGCGTGGCGCATGACTTCAACAACCTGCTGATGGCGGTCATGGGCAATCTCGAGCTGCTGGCAAAGCATGTTTCCGGCGATGAGCGCGGCATGCGGCTGATTGATGGTGCCCTGAAAGGGGCAAAACGCGGCGCATCGCTCACGCAGCGACTGCTGGCCTTTGCCCGCAGGCAGGACCTTCAAGTCAAGCCGGTCGATATGTCGAGGCTTATTGAAGACATGGACGATCTCCTGCGTAAATCCGTTGGTTCCAGCATTGCCCTGCAATGGGCGGTGGGTAAGGATTTGCGATTTGGACTTGGCGATGCAAACCAGATCGAACTTGCTCTCCTCAATCTGGTGGTCAACGCACGAGACGCAACGCCGGAACGTGGCACGATTACCATCGGCCTTCGAGAAGACAGTGTTTTGCGTGGCTCGCCGGAGCTTGCAGCCGGTGATTATGTCGTCTTGTCCGTAACCGACACCGGCGTCGGCATGGATGCCGAAACACTGAAAAAGGCTATCGATCCCTTCTTCTCGACCAAGGAATTGGGCAAGGGCACCGGTCTCGGCCTTTCCATGATTCATGGACTGGCCTTGCAGCTCAAAGGCGCCCTCGTTTTGAAAAGCGTCAAAGGACAGGGAACGACCGCCGAGCTATGGATACCCGTCAGTGAAGAGCATGTCGGCGGATCGGTCGAGACGCATCTTCCCGAAACGGTCACTGCAAATCAACAGGTCAACAACAGGAACCTCAGAATTCTGATGGTCGATGACGATGCCCTGATCGCCATGAGTTCGGTCGATATGCTGGAAGATCTCGGTCACGAGGTCGTTGAAGCAAGCTCTGGCCGTCAGGCATTGGAGATACTGGCGAACCAGGGGCAGTTCGATCTTTTGGTAACGGACTTTTCGATGCCCGGCATGAACGGTGCGGAACTGTCGCGCAGGGCGCGCGAGCTGATACCTGGACTGCCGATCTTGATTGCGACCGGTTATGCCGATCTTCCCGAGGGTACCGACCTTGAGATCACGCGGTTGGGGAAACCCTATACGCAGG
The DNA here is from genome assembly GCF_021310995.1 of Agrobacterium vaccinii. Taxonomy (NCBI): domain Bacteria; kingdom Pseudomonadati; phylum Pseudomonadota; class Alphaproteobacteria; order Hyphomicrobiales; family Rhizobiaceae; genus Agrobacterium; species Agrobacterium vaccinii. Next base: position 540,464 of record NZ_CP054151.1, read on the forward strand.
ATCAGCTAGCAAGCGAGATATCCAAAGTGCTCGCATCGAATTGATGGCTCAATCGCTCAAAAGGCGATAACCGACACCCGGCTCGGTCTGAACGATTTTGGGCTGGGCTGGGTCCCGTTCGATCTTTTGTCGAAGCTGGCCGATGAAGACGCGCAGATAATGCAGGTCTTCTTCATGGGCCGGGCCCCAGACCGAGGTCAGGAGTGTGCGATGCGTCACCACGCGCCCGGCGTGATGGGCAAGCAGGGTCAAAAGATCGTATTCCTTCGGTGTCAGCCGAATGGATTTGCCGTCTCGTAGAACGATGCGCTGGATCATATCGATGGTCAGACCATCAGTCGTCACCACGGATGGAGCCTTGCTGGCCGTGCCGCGATGGCGCATGGCGGTTCTGATGCGGGCGGTCAGTTCGCCTATGGTAAAGGGCTTCTCGATGTAGTCATCGGCGCCGAGATCGAGTGCTGCGATTTTCTCCGTTTCGCGGTCGCGGGCCGACAGGATGATGATGGGTATTTCCGACCAGCCGCGCAGGCTGGCGATGACATCCTTGCCGTCCATATCCGGCAGACCGAGATCGAGGATCACCAATTCAGGTGCAGCGGTAGCAACGGCCTTGAGCGCATCCGCGCCGTTTTCGGCCTCGATCACCTCATACCCGGCAGCGGCCAGTGCTGGCCGGAGAAAACGCCTGATCTGCGGTTCGTCATCGACGACAAGAATGCGGGCAAGTGTCATGGTGATCCTGCGGTTCGGTCTTTTTCCTCTACCGGGAAACGCATGACAATACGAGTGCCTCTCTTCCTGACCGCCGGACTTTCCGCATGGATGCGCCCGCCCAGTGCCTCGACGAAACCACGGGCGATCGACAGGCCAAGCCCCGTGCCGGGGGATCGTCCATCGGATTTCGAGCGGCGGTAGAACTTCTCGAAGATGCGGTCGAGATCGGCAGCCGGGATGCCCTTGCCCAGATCGGTCACCGAGATCGCAACATCCTTGCCATCCCGGCGGACGTAGATGTTGACGGGTTCACCGCCCCCGTATTTGGCGGCATTGTCCAGAAGGTTGAACAGAACCTGCTCCAGCAACACGCTATCACCACGCATAAGCGGCAGGTCCGTCGCTATCCCGGTCTCGAAAACCTGTGCGGGGAAATATTTGCGGGCGCGGTCGGTTGCCGCACGCACCACATCACCCAGATCGACCCAGTCCCGCCGCGCTCTCAGCGTTCCCGCCGATATCCGCGTCATGTCGAGAAGATTGGCGACGAAGCGGCTCAACCGCGCGCCCTCTTCCTCAATGGATTGCAGCAGATCATCTCGGCTTTCCGGCGTCATTCGCTCTCCCAGCTCGCGAAGACTGGTGACGGCGCCGGTGATGGTGGCAAGGGGCGTGCGCAGATCGTGGGAGATGGAGGATAGCAGAGCCTCGCGGTAGCGTTCGCTTTCCAGCCGCAACGCCTGCTGGGCACTTTCGGATGACAGTCTCGCGCGGTCGATAGCCGTGGCGGTCTGATCGATGATGGCGGAAAACATGCGTTCTGCATTGGAATCCAGTGGCTCACCCGCAACTTCGTAGCCACATACGCCAACAACGCCATGCGGGCTGGTCAAAGGCCTGAACTGAAAACGGCAATTGGGCAGCGTGCCGGTTCCGGCACCTGCTGCCTCTTTCTTCGTATTGGCCCATCGCGCCGCAGCGATCTCGGCGACCCCAAGCTCGGTGTCCGGCGGCCATGCGGCAGCGGTTTCGAGCAGATCGCCATTGGGGCGCAGCAGAACGATGTTGCGGTTCAGACCCGCATGCAGTTGCGTAACGGACGCCCACAGTACCTCATCGACATCTGCGGTGCCCGAAAGCTTGCGCGCGAAGTCATAGAGCGCCTGCATGGCAGTGGCACGTGAACGCGCCGTCTGTGCCTGCTCCCGTATACGCGAGCCGAGACTACCCGCTAGAACCGCTGCGACGATGAAGATGCACAGCGCGAACACCTCGTGCGGAGATGCGATGGTAAAATTGTAAAGCGGCGGGATGAAGAAAAAATTGTAGGCGAGCGCCGACAACAGGGCGGACATCAACGCCGCCGCAAACCCGGCATAGGTTGCAGACGCAAGAACTGCCAGTAGAAACAGCAGCGAGATATTCGGCAGGTAAATGATGCGGTCGATCAGCACCCCGACAATCGTCGCCGGCAAAACCGAGATCAATGCAACGGCAAAAGGCCGGGTAAGAGCTGGAAGGCGCGGCCAGGGCGAGGGTCTTTTTGCAGGACGTTTGAGCTTATCGTCAGACGTAACGATATGGAGCCCGATGCCGCTCATCTCGCGCGTCAGCGCATCTGCCAGACTGTTGCGCAGGGCAAAACCCGGCCATCGGCGGCGTTGCGAACCGATGACGACCTGCGTTGCGTGTTCTCGCTTGGCCAGTTTCAGAATTTCGGCAACGAAGTCACTGCCCGTCACTCTGCCTGTTTCAGCACCGAGCTTTTCTGCCAGCCGAAACGTATCGTCTATCCGGCGAAGGTCTTCGTCATCCATGGTTTCCCGGTCGTAGCGGGCAACACTCACCACCAGCCACGGCGCGTTCAGACCGGACGCCAGACGGCTCGCCACACGCACGACTTTTTCCGACAGAGCATCGGCGCCGATGCACACAAGAAGCCGCTCCCCCGTTGCCCACGGGCCTTCGATGGCGTTCTGGCGCAGATAATCGATCATCTGGTCATCGACTCGGTCGGCGGTTCGCCGCAGCGCCAGTTCCCGCAAGGCGGTGAGATTTCCGAGGCGAAAGAAACGGTCCGCTGCGCGCCGGGCACTGGCGGGAAGATAGACCTTGCCATCCTGCAAACGCGTAATCAGTTCGGCGGGCGGCAAATCGACCAGAAGGACCTCATCGGCCTTTTTCAAAACGGTATCCGGCACCCTTTCACGCACGTTGACGCCGGTGATCTGCTCGACCAGATCCGACAGACTTTCGAGATGCTGAATGTTGAGCGCCGTCCACACGTCGATGCCCGCATTGATCAGCTCTTCGATATCCTGATAACGCTTGGGATGCCTGAAGCCATCGGGGTTGGAATGGGCGAGTTCATCGACAATGACGGTGGCCGGTTTACGTGCGAGCGCGGCATCCAGATCGAATTCCAGCAGTTCCTTGCCGTGATAGGCGACCGGCAGGCGCGGCAGGATTTCCAGCCCGTCCAGCAGAGCCGAGGTTTCTGTGCGTCCGTGCGTTTCCACAAGCCCGGCCAGTATTTCCGTGCCCTCTTTGCGCAGCCGCTGGGCGCGGTTCAGCATGGCATAGGTTTTGCCGACACCGGGGGCAGCGCCTAGAAAAATAGTTAGCTTGCCCCGGCGGTCTTTCTCCGCCAGGGCAAGCAATGCATCGGGGTCGGGACGGTTCGTCTCGTATGGCTCGTTTGCCGGCATCCGTATCAACTCTTCAGCGCATCGAGCGCAAGATTGAGCTCTAGCACATTCACACGCGGCTCGCCTACAATTCCGAGGGCTCTGGTCTCGGTATGGGTTTGAACGAGCGCCCTCACCTGCTCCGGTGAAATCTGCCGCGCACTGGCCACCCGCGCCACCTGCGCATCGGCGAATTCAGGCGAAATATGCGGATCGAGGCCGGAACCTGAAGTCGTGACGGCATCTGCCGGAACAGGGGCGGTCAGGCCACCGGATTTCAACTTTTCCACATCGGCTGCCACACGGTCGCGCAGCTTTGCCGATGTGGTGCCAAGGTTGGAGCCGGATGAGGCGGACGCATTGTAGGCGTCCGGTGATGTGGCCGATGGCCTTGGCCAGAAATAGCGCTCGGTCGTGAAGTTTTGGCCGATCAGCGCAGAACCGACCACGGCGTCGCCGCGGCGGATCAGCGAACCATTTGCCTGTTGCGGCATGAGTGTCTGGGCAATGCCGGTAACCGCAAGCGGATAGGCAACGCCGGTGACGAGGGTCAAAAGACCGAGAAAAACGATAGCGGGTCTGATAAGTTTGAACATGGTCACACCAGGTGCAGGGCCGAAACGGCCAGATCGATAATCTTGATACCGGCGAAAGGTAGCAACAGACCACCAACGCCGTAGATGAACAGGTTTCTACGCAGCAGAGAGGCCGCGCTGGAGGGACGATAGGCAATGCCTTTCAGCGCCAGCGGTATCAGCGCGATGATGATCAGCGCGTTGAAAATGACGGCAGACAGAATGGCCGACTGCGGCGTCGAAAGTCCCATGATGTTGAAGGCGCCGAGTGCGGGATAGGTGGCGACGAACAGCGCGGGGATGATCGCGAAGTATTTGGCGACGTCGTTTGCGATGGAGAATGTCGTCAGCGAACCGCGTGTCATCAAAAGTTGTTTGCCGATCTCCACGATTTCGATGAGCTTGGTCGGGCTGGAATCGAGATCGACCATATTTGCGGCTTCGCGGGCGGCCTGGGTGCCTGTCTGCATGGCCACGCCGACATCGGCCTGCGCCAGCGCTGGCGCATCGTTGGTACCATCGCCGCACATGGCGATCAGCCTGCCGCCCTGTTGCTCCCGGCGAATATAGGCGAGCTTGTCTTCGGGCGTCGCTTCGGCCAGGAAGTCATCGACCCCAGCTTCCGAAGCGATGGCGGCGGCGGTTACGGGATTGTCGCCCGTGACCATGACCGTGCGGATACCCATCGCGCGCAGCGCCGCAAAACGTTCCTTGATACCGGGCTTCACCACGTCTTTCAGATGGATGACACCCAACAGGCGGTTACCATCGGCAACACCGAGCGGGGTGCCACCTGAGCGTGCCACGCTTTCCACCGCCTGAAGAAATTCCGCAGGCGCATCTTTGTCCGACATGCCAGTGAATTTCAGCACGGCATCGATGGCACCTTTGCGCAAACGATGCGGGCCCATGTCGATACCGGACAGGCGGGTCTGGGCACTGAACGCGATGGTGTTGTCGGCCACGGCCTTAGGCGCTGCGATGCCGAAATCACCCATGGCGAGTGCTGCAATCGAGCGACCCTCCGGCGTTTCATCGGAAAGGCTGGCCAGAAGTGCGGCCTCTGCAAGCTGCTGCTGGCTAACGCCTGGTGCGGCGATGAAATCTGCCGCCATGCGGTTGCCGAACGTAATCGTGCCCGTCTTGTCGAGCAGCAGCGTGTCGACATCACCAGCCGCTTCCACCGCGCGACCGGAGGTGGCGATGACGTTGAAGCGCACGAGCCTATCCATACCGGCGATGCCGATGGCCGAGAGAAGACCGCCGATGGTCGTCGGAATGAGTGTGACGAGCAAGGCGGCCAGCACGGTGACCGACAGCACCGTGCCGGAATATCCTGCAAGACCCCAGATCGTGACGACGACGATGAGAAACACCAGCGTCAGGCCCGATAGAAGGATCGAGAGTGCAATTTCGTTCGGTGTCTTCTGCCGTTCGGCGCCTTCGATCAGCGCAATCATGCGGTCCACGAAGCTGGCACCGGGCGGCGTGGTAATGCGGATTTTAAGGCGATCCGACAGGACCTGCGTCCCGCCCGTTACCGCCGACCGGTCGCCGCCGGATTCGCGAATGACGGGTGCGGATTCGCCTGTGATCGCGCTTTCATTGACCGAGGCGACGCCTTCGATCACTTCGCCGTCACCCGGAATGAGTTCGCCTGCATCGACGATGACGACATCGCCGACAACGAGCATGGTTGCCGGAACGGCTTCCTCCGTGCCGTTGGAGACGACCCGGCGTGCGGTGAGGTCAGAACGTCCGCGCTTCAGGCTTTCCGCCTGAGCCCGGCCCCTGCCCTCCGCCACCGCTTCGGCAAAGGTTGCGAACAGCACCGTGAACCAGAGCCATGCGGCGATCTGGCCTGAAAAAATGGCTGTTTCGCTGCCTTTGATAAGGTCACGCAGGAAGAGGATCGACACCAGTGCTGCGACGACCTCGGTGACGAAGATCACCGGCGCACGGACCAATTGTCTCGGGTCGAGTTTGACGAAGGCCTGCCTGGCCGCAGGCAGGATGATTGCAGGATCGAAAAGACCAGGTTTTGCTGGCTTTTGTGACATGAACTTTGTCCTTTAGAACGTTTGGCCAGCGAGCATTGCGAAATGTTCGACAATGGGGCCGAGCGCCAGAGCCGGGAAATATTGCAGCCCGCCAAGAATGAGGATGATGCCGATCAGCAGGCCGACGAAGAGCGGGCCATCCGTTGGGAATGTGCCGCTGGATGCCGGAACCCGGATTTTCGCTGCCAGCGAACCGGCAATGGCCATGACAGGAATGACATAGGCAAAGCGTCCCAAGAGCATGGCGATGCCGAGCGTGGTATTATACCAGGGCGTATTGCCAGAGAGCCCGCCGAAGGCAGAACCATTGTTGCCCGCAGCCGAGGTGTAGGCATAGAGGATTTCCGAAAGACCGTGCGGGCCTGCCGTACCGATGCTTGCGAGGGCCGAAGGAAGAAGTGCCGACACCGCAGAGAAACCGAGAATGGCGACGGGCAGGATGAGAACGGCCAGCATGGCGCATTTCATTTCCCTTCCTTCGATCTTCTTGCCCAGAAACTCCGGGGTACGACCGACCATCAGACCTGCAACGAAAACCGCAAGAAGCGAGAAGACGAGCATGCCGTAGAGGCCGGAACCCACGCCGCCCGGCAGAATTTCACCAAGCTGGATAAGGAACATCGGAACCAGTCCACCGAGACCGGTGAAGGAGCCATGCATGCCGTTGACGCCGCCATTCGATACACCGGTTGTCACAGCGGCATAAAGCGCGTTCATGGCCTGGCCGAAGCGGACTTCCTTGCCCTCCATATTGCCCTGCAAGGAATCGACGCCCAGCGCCGTCAGGATTGTATTACCTGATGATTCCGCCCAGTAGATCACGGCAACACCCGCGAATAGAAGGGCGCCCATGGTGGCGAGCAGAACCCAGCCCTGGCGGCGGTTACCAACCATTTGGCCGAAGGTATAAACAAGGGCTGCCGAAATGGCCAGCATCGCAAAAATATTGAGATAATTGGCGAATGCCGTGGGATTTTCAAACGGATGGGCGGCATTGGCATTGAAGAAGCCACCACCATTGGTGCCCAGTTGCTTGATCGCTTCCTGGCTGGCGACAGGTCCGACCGAGATCACCTGCTGGGCACCCTCGAGTGTCGTCGCGGTGACGGTTCCGTCCAGTGTCTGGGGAACGCCCATGGCGACGAAGGCGAGGGCAACGATGAGGGCGAGCGGCAGCAACACATAGAGCGTCGCTCTCGTCATATCGACCCAGAAATTGCCAAGCGTGGTGGATTGCGAGCGGGCAAAAGCGCGTGTGAAGGCCACCGCAAGCGCGATGCCGACGGCGCCGGAAAGAAAATTCTGCACCGACAATCCGACCATCTGGCTGAAATTGCTCATGGTCGCTTCACCGGCATAGTTCTGCCAGTTGGTGTTGGTCACGAAGCTGACGGCGGTATTGAACGCCAGATCCGGCGGCACATTGGCAAAGCCCTGCGGATTGAGCGGCAGATAGGCCTGCAAACGCAATATGGCGTAAAGAGCGAGGAAGCTTGCTATCGAGAATGCAAGCATGGAAAGCGTGTAGGCCAGCCATCCCTGTTCCTTTTTGGGGCTGGTGCCTGCGGCCAGATAGATGACGTTTTCGACGGGGACGAGAACGGGAGACAAAAACGTTCTTTCGCCTGAGAACACCTTGGCCATGTAAAGACCGAGCGGCTTGACGACAGCCAGCACGGCGAGAATGAGGAGGCTGATTTGCAGCCACCCGAGAATAGTCATGGGAATTCTCCGAGATCAGAAGCGTTCAGGACGCAGCAGCGTCACGACGAGATAGACGGCAAGGCCGCCCGCGACGACGAGGGCAATCAAAGGCTCCATTACGTCACCCTTAGAGACGGTTGAGCGCACGTGCATAGAGCGCAAAGCCCAGCAGCACAGCACTTCCAAGAAGGACAAAAGCAAGATCGGACATAGGTTTCTCCATATGATCAGGAGAACACCCTAGTCCTAGTCCGCGTCAGGGTTCGATTGGGAAGATGGGCTGGCGACATAAGGAAAAGATAAAGACGCCGGTGTGAGTCCTCAGACGGGAACGCCGTCATCCAGCTTTTGCAGGAACGCGCGCGCACTATCGAGGTAGGTCTTCTGCTGCTCCTCGCTCATTCTGCGCCATGTCGCGTAAGGCTGGGCGAGCCTGCGGTTGGCAGACAGTTTCTCGGCGTTTCGCGCCAGAAAATCCCAGTAGAGAGCATTGAACGGACATGCGCCGTCGCCTGTTTTTTTGCGCACATCGTAGCGACAGTTTTCGCAGTAATCCGACATGCGGGAAATATAGGCGCCGCTTGCTGCATAGGGCTTTGAGCCCAAAAGCCCACCATCGGCAAACTGGCTCATGCCGATGACATTCGGAAGCTCCACCCACTCATAGGCATCGGCATAGACTTCCAGATACCATTCATGAAGCGCATGGGGATCGAGCCCTGCCAGCATGGCGAAATTGCCTGTGATCATCAGGCGCTGAATGTGGTGGGCGTAGGCATTCTCGATAGTCTCGCCGATAACCGTGGACAGACATGCCATCTGAGTCTCCGCCGTCCAGAAGAAATCCGGCAGTGGACGTGAGGCGTCGAAGAAATTGCGCTGTGCGTATTCCGGCATGAAGAGCCAATAGATGCCCCGCATATATTCCCGCCAGCCAATGATCTGGCGGATGAAGCCCTCAACGGCATTGATCGGCGCTTTGCCTTCGAGATACGCCCGCTCAGCCGCCTGACAGACGGAGAGGGCATCGAGAAAGCCGATATTGATATAGAACGACAGCAGCGAGTGATTGACGAAGGGATCGCTCGAAATCATAGCATCCTGGGTCTCGCCGAATTTGGGCAGGAAGTCTTCGATGAAGACATCCGCTGCCCGTTCTGCATCCTTTCGCGTGACGGCAAAGGCAAAGCCCTCTGCGGACCCCATGTGATCGCCAAACCTGAGATCAACGAGTTTCATCACTTCCCGTGTCGTCTCGTCGGGTACGAAGCGTGAGTGGCGAGGGCGAAACAGGTCCGGCTTGGCGGGTGACCGGTTCTCGCTGTCGAAGTTCCAGCGCCCTCCTGCCGGTGCATCACCTTCCATCAACAGCCCGGTCTTGCGGCGCATGTCGCGGTAAAAGAACTCCATCGTCAACTGACGGCGTCCCTGAGCCCAGGTCTTGAATTCGTCGTGTGAGCAAAGGTAGCGCCCATCGGGTCGGATATCGACTGGCAGGCCGATATCTGCCTGCCACCCGCGCATCTGTTCCAGAACACGCCATTCGCCGGGTTCGGTAACGACGATCGCTTCAGGCCGTAAATCATCAACGGCTCGCTTCAGTTCAGACGTGAACGAACCAGTATTGTCGGCATCATCGAGTTTTATGTAGCGGACCTTGTACCCTTCAGCGGATAGTTCATCGGCAAAATGGCGCATGGCCGACAGAATGAAGATGATCTTCTTGCGGTGGTGCCGGACATAGGAGGTTTCTTCCGCGACCTCGCATAGAAGAACAACGTCATGCTTACGATCTATGCCGTTAAGGCTCGATATGTTTATCGAGAGTTGGTCACCCAGTATAAAGACGAGGTTCCGGCAGCGCGCCATGGCAGAAGCATCCTTATGTTACCGACATATAACGAGGGAGGCACGCTGGTGGATGAGGCAGAGGGCAAATATATCCGGCTCGCATAACCGGTTTTTCACAGCCATATTTCCTGCGACAACACATACGAAAACAACCGCGTTAACCCACGCTTGACAAGTATGAACTAACTGGTACAAACATTGTGTTGCCGATGAATGGATGCGCGGGAGGCGCTGATATCGGCACGTTAAAAATCCGGTAGCTTTAGACGCTAGTGGCAAGAATAGTGAGCAGGGCAATTCGCGCTTTGCTGGAGAGGGGAGGATCGATGTCATACACGCTGGATTTCTCGGCAGTTCTCGACCGTCTGCCTGAACTGTTGCTTGCCTGCCTCGCGACGATTGGCCTTGCTCTCGCAGGCATGTTTCTCGCCACCATTATCGGCGTTCTCGGTGTCACCGCCCGCAGCTCTTCGTTCAAGCCGCTGCGCGCGCTGGTCATCGCCTTTGTCGAAGTCATCCGCAACACGCCGTTTCTGGTCCAGATTTTCTTCATCTTCTTTGCCCTTCCGCAAATGGGTCTGCGGCTCAACCCAACGACGACAGCCATCGTAGCGCTCGCATTGAACGGCGGCGCCTACGCGATCGAAATCATTCGCGGCGGCGTGGATGCTGTTCCCAAGGGACAGGTGGAAGCGGGGCTAGCGCTCGGTCTGCGTCGCTCCCAGATTTTCCGTCACATCATTTTGAAACCGGCCCTGCGCGCCGTCTATCCGTCGCTCACCAGCCAGTTCATCATGCTGACGCTGACGACATCCGTCTGCACATCCATTGCGGCCTATGAGCTGACATCGGTTGCGCAACGGATCGAGGCAGAAACGTTCCGCTCTTTCGAGGTCTATTTCTCCATCACACTTCTCTACCTCGTCATTTCCTCGCTCATGATGGCCGTTTTCGCTTTGATTTCGCGCCTGTCATTCAGCTACCCGGTCAAGTGAGGCAAAAACAATGGCACCTATCGGCACCAACGAATTGTTTTTTCTAATGCAGGGTCTCAAGTGGACGCTGGCATTGACACTGATCGGCTTTATCGGCGGCGGCGTGTTCGGCCTCTGCGTAGCGCTCGCCAGAACAGCTGAAAACAAGATCGGCCAGCGCGTGACAGCCGGTTACATCGCCGTGTTTCAGGGCACGCCGCTGTTGATGCAGCTTTTCGTCGTTTATTATGGCGTTGCGCTTGTGGGTCTGGATATCGACGCATGGCTTGCCGTGGCCGTGGCCTTTACGCTGCATGCCAGCGCCTTTCTCGGTGAAATCTGGCGCGGCGGCATTCAGGCCGTTCCCAAGGGACAGACGGAAGCCGCAAAAGCGCTTGGTCTGCACTATGTCTCGCGCATGAAAGATGTCGTACTGCCGCAGGCGCTGAAGATTTCCCTGCCCGCGACCATCGGTTTTCTCGTGCAGCTCATCAAGGGCACATCGCTTGCCGCCATCGTCGGCTTCGTGGAGCTATCACGCGCCGGGCAGATCGTTTCCAACCAGACATTCAAGCCGCTGACCGTTTTTGCCATCGTCGGTTTGATCTATTTTCTCATTTGCTGGCCGCTCTCCCTTTGGGGCGCCGGTGTCGAAAAGCGGCTTCAGACCGCCTCACGCTAACCATGCCATCAGCTTTGTAAGGAGGAGCAAAAGATGAAACTCAACAGCTTGAAAATGAACCGCCGTGTGTTGCTTGCGTTTGCAGCAGCAACCGTCGCCCTGCCGTTCGCAGCACCGGTCAGCGCCGTTGCCGGAACGCTCGAAGAAGCGAAAGCCAAGGGCAAAGTCGTAATCGGTATTCAGGGCGACAACTCGCCTTGGGGCTTCGTGAACTCCAGCGGCGTTCAGGACGGTCTCGACGCCGATATCGGCAAGGCCTTCGCGGATTATCTCGGCGTCAAGGTCGAGTTCGTACCGCTCGCCGTTGCCAACCGCATCCCGGCCCTGATGACGGGCAAAGTCGACGTCCTCTTCGCCACCATGGGTATGACGGCAGAGCGCGCAAAGACGATCCAGTATTCCCAGCCATACGCCGGTAACGTGCTGTCCGTCTACGGACCGAAGGATAAGAAGATTGCCGGTTACGACGACCTGACGGGCGTATCTGTCGGCGTTCCAAAGTCCAGCGCCATGGACACATCCATCACCGCAGGTGCTGGCACCAAGGCCAACATCCTGCGCTTCGATGACGATGCCGCCAATATTCAGGCTCTGATTTCTGGACAGGTGGAAGTCGTCGGTGGCAACCAGTTTTACGGCGACCGCCTGAATGCCGCAGCCGCTGGCAAGTACGAACCCAAGTTCGACCTGACCACGCTGTACAACGGTGCAGGCACGCGCCCGGGTGAAAAGGACTGGAACGAATCCATCAACGCATTCCTGGTCAAGATCAAGGGCGATGGCGAACTTGCGAAAATCTACACCAAGTGGATGAAGCGCGAAGTTCCAGCCTTCCCGGAATCCCTGCCTGAGATTCCGTTCACCGTAAAGTAATCCGGAGGCTCCCATGCTACAGACCGCCGACACTCAGGTTCCGCTGATCGCTCTTGAAGCGGTGGAAAAGTGGTATGGAGCCTTTCACGCACTCAAAAACATCAATCTGACGGTTCGCAAGGGTGAGAAGATCGTCCTTTGCGGGCCGTCCGGTTCCGGCAAATCAACGCTGATACGTTGCATCAATCATCTGGAGGAAATCCAGACTGGCACGATCACCGTCGAAGGTACCAAACTGACATCCTCGACAAGCGCCATCGACACCGTCAGACGCGAAGTTGGCATGGTGTTTCAGAATTTCAACCTGTTTCCGCACAAGACGATCCTTGAGAACTGCACCCTTGCGCCTATGCGGGTAAAAGGTCTTTCCAAGGCCGAGGCCGAAAAGACAGCCCGGAAATATCTGGAGCGCGTGCGCATTCTGGATCAGGCCGACAAATACCCCGCCCAGCTTTCAGGTGGTCAGCAGCAGCGCGCAGCCATTGCCCGCGCGCTGTGCATGGAGCCGAAGGCCATGCTTTTCGATGAACCGACATCCGCGCTCGACCCGGAAATGGTCAAGGAAGTGCTCGATACCATGATCGGCCTTGCCCGCGATGGCATGACAATGATTTGCGTGACGCACGAGATGGGATTTGCTCGTCAGGTCGCCGACCGCGTGGTGTTCATGGCATCCGGCGAAATCATCGAAGAAGCTCCACCGGAGGAGTTTTTCCGCAATCCCCGACATCAGCGAACACGCACGTTCCTCGGCGAAATTCTCGCCCATCACTGACCCGCGTGCTGGTCTCTCTTGCCCTCTCCCGATGAGAATGCCTGCTATGACAGAGAAAACATCCCTGAAAGTCGGCCTGATCGGTGCCGATATCCAGCTTTCCAAAACGCCAGCCATGCATATGCGCGAAGGCGCTGCGCACGGCATCGCCTATGATTACGAGCTGATCGATATCAACACACGGCATGTGCCCGAAAGCGCTTTGCCGGACCTTCTCGATGAAGCCGAATCCAGAGGATTTGCAGGCGTCAACATCACGCATCCGTTCAAGCAGCGGGTCATCGGGCTTCTTCATGACCTGTCGGAAGACGCCCGTATGCTGGGTGCCGTCAACACGGTGGTGTTTCGCGATGGAAAGCGGACGGGCCACAACACGGACTGGTACGGCTTTTATGAAAGCTTCAAGCGCGGACTGCCGGATGCAAAACGTGACCGCGTTTTGCTGATCGGTGCGGGTGGCGCAGGTGTGGCGGTTGCCCATGCGGCCTTGAAGCTGGAGATTGGCCACCTCGACATTCTCGATCAGGATATCAGCCGGGCGAGACAGCTTGCGGACCAGTTGAATGCCCGGTTTGGCACGCCACGTGCGTTTGCGGTCGAGAGCGCGGAAAGCTCCCTCCCCCACGCTGACGGTTTGATCCATGCGACACCGACAGGCATGCCAGCGCATCCCGGCATACCGGTTCCCGCTTCATTGATAGAAGCGCGTCATTGGGTGGCCGATATCGTCTATATGCCGTTGGTGACGGAGTTGCTGGCGCAAGCCACGCGAAAAGGCTGCAAGGTTCTACCCGGCGGCGGCATGGCCGTGTTTCAGGCCGTGGATGCCTTCCGGCTTTTTTCGGGAAAAGAGCCCGATCCCGAACGCATGAGCGCGCATTTCAACGAATTGTGCATGAACGAGGCTGCGGCATGAACTCGGCTTGCAGCGCCTACGAAAGCGGCTCTTCGGCGCGCTGCGTCACAACCCGGTTTGTTCGGTAGCGCCGATATGATCGACCCGAAGCACATAGCGCAGCACCATCTCAGCGACATGCTTCGAGAGAGCTTCCTGACCGTTGTCGGTAAACAGGCTGTCCCCGAAAATGAAAGAAAACGTGGCTGCGTTCGAAACGTTGAAGAACGACAGCGCGCTGATCTGCCAATGCAGCTCGAGCGCTTCAACGCCCTCACGAAAAATGCCCTGACTTTGGCCGCGCGCCAGCACGTTTTCAAGCGCGCCGATCGCCGGACGGTTGAGCTGGCGGATGGTTTCGGATGCCTGCATGTGTCGCCCATGGTGGACATTCTCGATCATGACCATGCGAATGAAAGCCGGATTCCGGCGGTGGTGATCGAAGGTGAAACGACAGAGCTTTTCCAACGCCGCGCGCGGCTCCATGCCATCGAGCTCGAGGTCGCTTTCTCCACCACGCACCTTGGCATAGGCCTCTTCAAGCGCTTGCTGGTAGAGCCCCTCCTTGTCGCCGTAATAATAGTAAATCATGCGCTTGGACGTACGTGTGCGGGCGGCAATCTCGTCGATCCGCGCACCGGACAGGCCGTTTTGCGAAAACTCGTCCATGGCGACCGACAGAATATCACGTCGCACCCCTTCGGGGTCGCGTTTGGACTGCCGCACAGTGCTGGTCTTGCTCGAAGTTTCGGCTTTGGTCATCGTCCACCCATTGCCGGTCGCCCGGCTTATTATTAACTAATTAGTACATAATCTCGGAAAGGAAGGCAATATGGTCATCTCTGGCACGACACAGCAAAAGCTGCCGATGCGGACATCCATCGCAACCGTTTCCATCAGCGGAGAATTTCCCGAAAAGCTCGCCGCTATTGCCAAGGCCGGGTTCTCCGGTGTGGAAATTTTCGAGAACGACTTCCTGACCTACGATGCCTCTCCCCGTGAGGTCCGCGCCATGGTGCGCGACCATGGGCTCGAAATCACGCTGTTCCAGCCGTTCCGCGACTTCGAGGGCATGCCGGATCATCACCGGCAGCGTGCTTTCGAGCGCGCTGAACGCAAGTTCGACATCATGGGCGAGCTTGGCACCGATCTTATGTTGATTTGCTCCAACGTGTCTCCGATTTCCCTCGGCGGCATCGATCGCGCCGCCAATGATTTCAACGAGCTGGGCGAGCGGGCCGCAAAACATGGCCTGCGCGTCGGCTATGAGGCGCTGGCATGGGGCCGCCACATCAGCGACCACCGCGATGCCTGGGAAGTCGTGCGCCGCGCCGACCACAACAATGTCGGCATCATTCTCGACAGTTTTCATACGCTGTCGCGCAAGATCGACCCCAACTCCATCCGCTCCATTCCTGGCGACAAGATTTTCATCGTCCAGCTTGCGGACGCACCGCTGTTCGACATGGACCTGCTCTACTGGAGCCGACACTTCCGCAACATGCCCGGCGAAGGCGATCTGCCGGTCGTGGATTTCATGCGCGCCGTGGCAGCAACTGGCTATTCCGGTCCCTTGTCCCTTGAGATTTTCAACGACCAGTTCCGCGGCGGTTCTGCGCGTCTGCTGGCCGAAGATGGCCACCGCTCGCTGGTCAACCTGATGGATAAGGTTCACAGGCTGGAGCCGGACATCAACATCGGCGTGACCGACATGCCAAGCCCGGTCGAAACGACCGGCGTCGAATTCGTAGAGTTTACCACCGGGCAAAACGAAAAAGCCGATCTGGAACGGCTGCTCTTGACGCTCGGCTTTGCCAAATCCGCACGCCACTGCAATCGCGAAGTCGACCTTTACACGCAAGGTGACATCCGCATCGTCATCAACACGGACAGTACAGGTGATAGTTTTGCAGGCGCGTCCTATTCCGTGCATGGGACCAACGCCTACGCCTTTGGCCTCAAGGTGGAAAACGCGGCGGCGGCACTCGAGCGCGCGGCAGCGCTGGGTGCACCGACATTCTTTGAACCCCGCAAGAGCGGAGAGGCATCCATTCCGGCCATTCAGGGCGTGGGTAATGGCGTCATCTATTTCCTTGATGGCTCCCCTGCCCTCTCATCGATCTGGGACCAGGAATTTCTCCCACTCGAACCTGAGACCGAGGGCAGTGCCGGATTGACCCGCATCGACCATCTCGCCCAGACGACTCGCTACGACGAAATGTTGACGTGGCTTTTGTTCTACACGTCGATCTTTTCCATGCGCCGCACACCCATGGTCGATGTCGTGGAGCCGGGCGGACTTGTGCGCAGTCAGGCAATCGAGAGCCTGCCAAAACCGGATTTTCGTCTAACGATGAACGGGGCGGACAATCGCAAGACATTCGCAGGAAAGTTTCTGGCAGAAGGCTTCGGCACCAGCATCCAGCACATCGCCTTTTCCACGGACGACATCTTCGCAACCGCACGCGAACTCCAGGCGCGCGGCTTTCACGCGCTGCCCATCTCCCGCAACTATTATGACGATCTCGAAGCGCGGTTCGGTCTGGAACCGGAATTGTCGGATGCGCTGCGCGGCTCCAGTATTCTCTATGACCGCGATGACAATGGTGAATATTTCCAGATCTACAGCCAGACCTTCGGAGAAGGGTTCTTCTTCGAAATCGTGGAGCGGCGTGGTCAATACACCGGATATGGAGCGATGAATGCCCCGTTCCGCATCGGCGCGCAGCGTCGTTTGCTGCGCCCGGAAGGCATGCCACGCGATTAGGTCTCAGGCAACGTGTTCGGCGCCCGACTTGCCGTCGATCTGGAAACCGAGACGGTCGAGACCGCGCTGGACCTCCGGCGCACTCATGAACAAGGCCCATAGAAGCCCGGATCGGTAATTCTCCATCATGGCGATGACTGGGCCCTGGTCTATGGCCAGATGCGTATCCGCAACCCAGCCGGTAACAGGTGAAAACGCATCGACGAAGCCGTACCGGCCCATCAGCTTGCCGCCCTCGAATTTTGCAAAGGCGCGCGCCGCCTTCGCCGCCTCATCCGGCAAGACCGCAAAACTGGAAAGAGCGGCTGTCGGCGAGATGACATCGATGTCCTGCGTCGGCGAATTGACGCGGTAGCCCTTCGGCCCATCGCTTGCCGTCATGCCCCAGATGTCAGAGCCCGGATATTTGGACTGGCAGTAGCTGTGATTGATCCGCGTATGGGCGTCGATCTGCTGCCAGTAATCGCAGTAACGGTCGGACAATCCACGCGGATCGAGCCCGCAAAAGGAATATTGCGAGAGAAAAAGCGGCCCGCCATAGGGCTCGCCCAGCGGCAAGACGGTGCCGAGATAAGTGTTACCGTTCACCATCTCACCCGACCGCGCCCATCCCTCATGATAATGCACGGGTTCGATGGAATGCGTTTTTGCGCCTGCCGCCAGCACGTAGCAGACAAGCGCCTCGTTCCAGCCGCTGACGGGAATGTTGAAGCACCATCTGTGCTTCGGGCTCCAGTGCCACCAGAGGGCACCGTCCTTTCCGCGCGTGTACCAGTCCCATTCGACGCCCGTCACCAGTTCCTGGGCAAGCGCGCGGAACCGTGTTTCGGCGAGGGTGGAGCGCGAGAAGTATTGCCGGGCGCAGATCAAACCCTGCAACAGCAAGGCCGTCTCCACGAGGTCACCGCCATCGTCCTTCGGGCCGAAGGGTATGACCTCGCAGGTCTCACCGTGAAGAAAATGCGCGAATGCGCCATGAAAGCGTTTGGCCTTGTGCAGCGCGCCGACCATTGTCGTAACGCGCTCCAGCGCCTGATCTCGCGAAATCCAGTGGCGCTCAGTACCGACTATGATGGCCATGAACGCGAAGCCCGTGCCGGACACGGAGGTGATTTCGTTGATGACCGTTCCATCGGCACGCAGGCGATCCCGCGCCAAGCCGGAGACGGGGTGGCTGCCAAGCCAGAAATACTCGAACGTCCGGTATTGGATGTCTTCGATATCATCGGGGATGGAACGAGCGACTGAAATGGCTTGCGCGTCGAATAAATGGCTTTCGGTATCCAAAATGCTATCCAGCTTTTCTTTGCAATAACGCAATTCTAGCCGAAAGATTCTGGCAATTTAATAGCACTCATCCAACTCCGTTTCACCATTCCTCCTTCATTTCTAGCAGGGTGGGCAGCCGCACCCTCCAACCTCATGCTGAGGTGGAGCAAAGCGACCCTCGAAGCATCCGCCGCGCTCTCCTGCCTCAAGCCCGCAACCCTCGTCCTTCGAGGCTCCGGCTTTGCCTCCGCACCTCTCCTTCGACAGGCTCAGGATGATGGATGAGGGTTGCTGCGTTGCACCGTTGCTCCCGGCATCTGTCTCTCCGAATACGGTCAGATAATTGCCTACAGTCACGTCTGCCATCACCCAATCCCTCATTCTAGCGCTGGCTGGCATCACCCTCCAAGAGCAAGCCAGCCAGCACAATTGAAAAAGGCCTATTCGAAAACGACCACCGTATCTCCCGCCTGAAGGTAGTCACCCTCCTTGACGCGTAGCCGGACTTTGCCGGATTTCGGCGCCGTGATCTGGGTTTCCATCTTCATTGCTTCCATCACAGCGATCAGATCGCCTTCCGATACGGACGCGCCGTCTTCGACCTTGAACGACTGCAAGGTGCCGGATACCGGCGCGAGAATGCCTTCATTCTTGGGCGACACCTTGGCTTTTGCATGTGCCGGGCTACCAGCAGACCCAAGACCCGTAAGCAGAATATGCGGCAACCCAACCGAGACACGTTTTCCGTCGATTTCGAGCCATGTTCGGGTCATCGAGCCGTCATCGGCCAGCGCTGGACGTTCCATAGCGTCAGGCATCTCCGCGAAATCGGTTTCGATCCAGCGCGTATGAACCTTGAAACCGTCCTCACCGATAAAATCTGCGGTTTCCAGCGCGGCGCGATGGAATGGCAAAACGGTCGCAACGCCGTCGATCTGGAATTCCTTCAGAGCGCGACGGGCGCGACGCAGAACCTGCTCGCGGTCGGCACCGGTGACGATCAGTTTCGCCATCAGGGAGTCGAACACGCCGGGTATGGTCGAGCCGGTGACGACGCCGCTATCCAGACGCACGCCGGGGCCGGATGGCGGATCGAAGCGCGTGATGGCACCGGGCGTCGGCAGAAAGCCCCGGCCCGGATCTTCGGCATTGATGCGGAATTCCATAGAGTGACCCCGCGGCTCAGGGGTTTCGAGAACACGCAAGGGATGCCCCTCGGCAATCCTGAACTGCTCGATAACAAGATCGATGCCGGTGGTTTCTTCGGTGACCGGATGCTCCACCTGAAGGCGGGTATTGACTTCGAGGAACGAGATCGTGCCGTCGATGCCAAGCAGAAACTCGACCGTGCCAGCCCCTGAATAGCCAGCCGCCGCACAGATGGCTTTGGCGGAATCGTGAATTTTCTGGCGTTGCTGCGGCTCCAGAAACGGAGCGGGCGCCTCTTCGATCAGTTTCTGATTGCGACGCTGGAGCGAGCAGTCGCGCGTGCCCAGTACGACGACATTGCCATGCTTGTCCGCAATGACCTGCGCCTCGATGTGGCGGGGACGATCGAGGAAGCGTTCGAGAAAGCATTCACCGCGACCGAATGCGACCGTGGCTTCACGCACGGCCGAATCGTAGAGATCGGCAATCTCTTCCATTTTCCAGGCGACCTTGATGCCACGTCCGCCACCACCATGGGCGGCCTTGATGGCGACCGGCAGGCCATGCTGCTGGGCAAAGGCGGTGACTTCCGCTGCGGTCGCAACCGGACCATCGCTGCCTGCAACCAGAGGAGCGCCAACGCTGGTCGCGATGCGCCGCGCTTCCACTTTATCGCCGAGAACCTTAATGACATCCGGGTCAGGCCCGATCCAGATCAGCCCGGCATCTATGACGGCTTGCGCGAATTCGGCCCGCTCAGACAGGAAGCCGTAACCGGGGTGCACAGCATCTGCGCCGGAGCGCTTGGCAATGGCAATCAGCTTTTCGATATTGAGATAGGTTTCTGCCGGGCGAACGCCGTCAAGACCATAGGCTTCGTCGGCCTGACGCACAAAAAGCGCATCCTGATCGGGATCGGCATAGACGGCTACGGAACCGATACCGTAATCACGACAGGCGCGAACGATACGCACGGCGATCTCGCCGCGATTGGCAATCAGTACTTTTTTCATCGTTCTTCTCCCGAAAACTCTGCGGTTTTGCTCGCCGCGATCTCGGCGAATGGCCCAAGCGGGCGAAACTGGATTTTGGCGTTGACGGGTATCTGGCCCGCCAGATCGAGGTGATATTCCGCCACCGCACCAATGACCGGATATCCACCCGTCAGCGGGTGATCGGCCAGAAACAGCACCGGCTGACCGCTGTGTGGTATCTGGATTGCGCCGGTTGCCGTGCCTTCGCTCGGCAGTTCCGCACTGTCCTTGCGCTCCACCGGCACCTCACCGGCAAGACGAATGCCGACGCGGCTGGACTGCGGCGTGACCTGCCAGTGCTGGCTCGTCAGGGTGTCGATACCCTTTTGCGTGAACCAGTCCGTACGCGGCCCAAGGACAACGTCGAGGGTCACGACATCGCCTGCCTTCGGCAGATCAAAGGCCGGAACTTCGTCGATGGAGACGCTCGCAAGGCTTTCTTTCTGGTGTCTCAGCGCGAGGATGGTTCCTGCGACGACGACATCAGGGCCGACCACCGCCAGCGTATCTGTCGCCGCGCTGCCCAGAACCGGAGCAACCTTGAACCCACCGCGCACGGCCAGATAGGAGCGCATGCCCTTGGTTGGGTTGGCGAAGGAAACCACATCGCCCGGCTCGAGAGAAATCGGCACATAAGGGCTCGCCTCGAAGCTCTGTTCCCCTGACTGAACGGTAATCACGCAGTTCGCGCCCGCAATACCTATGACCGCACGGCTGGTGCTTTTAAAGGAGAAGCCACCCAGTGTGATTTCAAGGCAGGGCGTATTGGATGGATTGCCGACGATGCGATTGGCCGTATTAAATGCCGATCGATCCAGCGCACCGGAGGCCGAGACGCCCTGACCTGTCTGGCCGAACCGTCCCAGATCCTGAAACAGGGCGGGCATGGGCGCCGCCAAGACCTCGAAATGCGCATCATCCCTGCTGGGCACGGGCTTGGTGGCCGCGGAGTTTTGTTGCGGCGTGTGAACGTTAACCGCGCCTCTCGCCATATCCACGAAGCGGACACGGTAACCGGGCTGGAACAGCGCGCCCGGCTCGCGCTCGATATCCCACATCTTCAGCGGGGTGGTGCCGATGATCTGCCAGCCGCCGGGACTGTTCTGCGGATAGACGCCACTGAACGCACCAGCGAGCGCAACTGAACCAGCGGGTATCCGCGTCCTTGGGCTTTGACGGCGCGGCACGTGCAGGGCTGGGTCACCGCCCACGAGATAACCAAAGCCCGGTGCAAAGCCGCAAAAGGCGACGGTGAATTCGCTGTCCGTATGTCGCTGGATAACCTCCTCGACGGTCAGACCAGTCAGCTCGGCGACATCGGCCAGATCTTCGCCGTTATATTGAACGGGAATTTCGACGAGCTTGTCGGATGGGGCGATTTTTGCGGAGAGATCGCGCGTGGAGATGTTTGCTGCGAGCGCTTGCGCCGTGATCGTTTCCGGGCGGAAACGGATCATCAACGTGCGGGCCGCCGGAACGGTCTCTTCCAGACCGTCGATTGGGTCTGCCTCAAGCGAGGCAAACAGGGCGAGCGTTTGATCGAGATCGGCGAGTTCCACCAGAATGGTCGTGAGGCTGACGGGTAAGAAGCGCATCTTGTCCTCACGCATGGTAGGCAGAATCGGGAATGTCGGTGATGAACATATGGCCGGGCGAATGGGTGATCGCAAAGGGCACGCCCGATGCCATGACCGCCGCCTGCGGCGTTACTCCACACGCCCAGAACACCGGCACTTCGCCGGGTTTGATCCGCACCGCATCGCCAAAGTCCGGCTTGGCCAGATCGGCAATGCCGATCTCTGCGGGGGAGCCGACATGAACGGGTGCCCCATGGACGGCGGGAAAGCGCCCGGAAATGGTTGCGGCGTCCGCCACGCGCGAGGCGGAAATGGGGCGCATGGAAACGACCATATTGCCCTTCAACCGGCCTGCCGGACGGCAGGGCTGGTCGGTCAGATACATCGGCACATTGCACTTGTCCGTCATGTGGCGGATTTCGATGCCCGCTTCCACCATCGGCGTCTCGAAGGTGAAGCTGCACCCGATAAGGAAGGCGACGAGATCATCGCGTTCGGCCCAGGCGCTCGTACCATCTGCCGTTTCCTCGACCAGCTTACCATCCCGCCATATGCGATAAAGCGGCAGATCGGTGCGAAGATCGGCACCGGGCGCCAGCAACGTTGTCGGCACACCGGGGTCGGACACATCCAGCACCGGGCAAGGCTTCGGGTTGCGCTGCGCGTATAGCAGAAAATCAAACGCCCAATCGCGCGGTAGCACGATCATATTGGCCTGCGTGAAGCCGGGAGCGATGCCGGATGTCGGTGAAACCAGACCGTTGCGGTAATCGTCGCGCGCTTTGCGGGCAGCGGTCGCATCCGTGTGGAGGTAGGATGTCGGGATCGTCATGAACGCGCCTTACTTGCTGGAAGTGAAAGAACGGATGTCGATGCCTTCGGCTTCGAAACGCTGGCGAATGGTTTGCGCGATGGCGACCGCACCGGGGCTATCGCCATGGACGCAGATCGATTGCGCCTCGATTTTGATGATGCTGCCATCGATAGCTTCGAGCGTGCCTTCACGGGCAAGCTGAACCATGCGGGCTGCAATTTTTTCCGCATCATGCAGCACGGCACCGGCTTCACGGCGGGACACGAGTTGACCTTGCGGCGTATAGGCCCGGTCGGCGAAGGCTTCCGCCACCACCGCAAGGCCAGACTTGCGAGCAAGATCCAAAATGGGCGCATTGGCAAGCCCCATCAGAACCAGCGACGGATCGATGGCCTTGATGCCATCGATCACCGCTTGGCCTTGCTTCGCATCATTGGCGATGCGGTTATACAGCGCGCCATGCGGTTTGACGTAACGCACTGCCGTGCCCGCTGCCGCCGCTATACCCTTCAGCGCGCCTATCTGATAGATGACATCGGCGATCAGTTCTTCCGAGGTTACATCCAGATCGCGGCGGCCAAAGCCGACGCGGTCCGGGTAGGAGACATGGGCTCCAATGACGACACCTTTTTCGGCGGCGGCTTTGACGGTGCGGTAAATGCCCGCCGGGTCGCCTGCATGAAAACCGCAGGCGATGTTGGCGCTGGAAACGACCGACAACATCGCGCCGTCGTCACCCATGCTCCATGCACCATAGCTTTCGCCGAGGTCACTGTTCAGATCAATGGAAGCCATGTTTATCTCTCCCTTTTTAGTAGCCGAGCAATGCGAAGATCGCACCGGCGGACTTGTAGGCCATATACCATGTCAGGCAGCAGGTGAGCGCACCCAGAACCAGCAGCCAACGTGGATAGTGGTAGCCGTGCATGAGATCGGAACGCTTCCATGCTGCAAACAGCAGGATGGAGAGACCGATGGGCAGCACGAGACCGTTGAGACCACCAACGAACACAAGCATTGCCGCAGGCGGTGTGGTCATGATGATATAGGCAATCAGCGAGATGGCGATGAAGATGACCGTTGCAAGGTTGCGCTGACGTTCGCTCATAGCCGGTTTGAAGGCGGTGAGGAATGACACGGACGTGTAGGCAGCGCCGATGATGCTTGTCATAGCGGACGCCAGGAACACGGCACCGAACAGGCGATAACCGATATCACCAGACGCAGCGCGGAACGCCTGACCCGCCGGATTGGCACCCTTGCCGGAAAGGTCGATGACGACGCCGGATGCCACGACGCCAAGAATGGCCAAAAACAGGATGTAGCGAAGGACACCGGTAATCGCGATACCGCTCAAGGCTGCGCGGTTGACGGCGCCGATGTTTTCAACACCGACCGTTCCCTTGTCCAGCAGGCGGTGTGCGCCAGCGTAGGTGATGTAACCGCCAACGGTACCACCGACGATCGTCGTGATCGTTACGAAATCGATGGTGTCCGGCAGGAAGGTCTGACGGAATGCATCGGCAACAGGAGGGCCGGAAACAAATACCGCGTAGAGAATGAGAGCGAGTTTGACAAAAGCTGCGACGTAAACGACGCGATCCATGGCAACGCCAGCACGGCGCGACAGGAAGATACCGATCGCCACCAGTGCGGCAATGGCTCCACCAATTTTCGGATCGAGGTCGATCATCGCGTTCAGGCCCAGGCCTGCACCGCCGATGTTGCCAATGTTAAAAAACAAGCCGCCGATAATAACGAGGATGGCAAGCAAGTAACCGGAACCCGGGATGGCAGCATTGGCAATGGCCGGAGCGCGCATCCGCGTAACGGTGATGATGCGCCAAACATTGGCCTGCACCACGAAATCAATAAGAATGGAAATGATAATCGCGAAAGCGAAGGCCGCGCCGAGCTTGACCGTAAAGTTCGCTGTCTGCGTGATGAAGCCCGGTCCAACTGCCGACATCGACATCAGGAACATTGCCGATAACAGCGCGTAACGCTGTTTTTTTGATTTTTGCGCAGCCGTTTCCACGGCCGCTTGCGGCACACCTTTTCCCATGGATTTTCTCCGTATTGCTCCGCCCCTCGCGGATGCATTGAAGTGATCTTGGCGTCATCTACAAAATTGTCAATATTGTTGAACAATAAAAATATATCGTTCTTTCATTCTGCGCAATATTTGGGACGCTTGCGCGCAAAATGAGCATGATTTTTACGCCAGCTGTGCAAAATTTATGATACTGCAAGCGCGATAGTCGTTGCTCAACCTGACTCATACGGTTGCAGATCGGGATAGAAGGAAACCTCATGACTGAAGCTTTGCCGCTGGCCGACCGCGTGGCCAAGGACATTCGTGAGCTTCTGATCACCGGTGTCCTTTCACCCGGCCAGCGCCTGTCGGAAGCTGCTTTCAGCGAAAGGCTTGACGTCTCTCGCAATTCGCTCCGCGAGGCATTCCGGCTTTTGACCAAGGACGGCCTTTTGCGACACGAAGCCAATCGTGGCGTCTTCGTCTCCGTGCCCAGCACCGACTCCATCATCGACATCTATCGTGTCCGGCGCATGCTGGAATGTGGGGCCCTGCGACAGGCATGGCCCAAGCATCCCGCCACCGCAGTCATGCGTAGGGCGGTTGAAGAGGCGAAACGAACGCGCGATCTCGGAGAATGGCGCGACGTTGGTAGCGCCAACATGAAGTTTCATGCCGCAGTGGTCGATCTCTCCGACAGCAGCAGACTGAGCGATTTTTACGAGCGGGTGGCCGCCGAGCTTCGCCTCAGTTTCGGACTGCTGAACGATCCCGAGCAACTGCACTCACCGTTCGTGGATATGAACGACCAGATTCTTGGGCTCGTGGAGCAGGGTCTTGTCGGCGAGGCGGCAGTACAGATGGAGCGCTACCTCGACCTTTCCGAACGCACGGTTTTGAAAGCGCTGGAGCGGGCCGCGAAATAACATTGCAGTGGAAAGCCCCGTGTCGATATGCCATGAGGTTTTGACAATGCGTCCGTGGAAGAGCGTCTAAGCGCTTTCGGTTGCCAAGCTGAACGAGTGTGCCATGCAGGATAATACCAACGGGTCCGTCATCGTCATTTCCAGCCACGTCATGCGCGGCTCCGTCGGCAACAGGGCTGCAGTATTCGGACTGGAAACGCTGGGCTTTCCCGTCTGGGCCGTGCCGACAATTGTCATGCCCTGGCACCCCGGGCACGGACCGTCCACGAGATTGCGCTTCGACAATGGCGAGTTCGACAAGGCCATGCTGGATTTGGAGGGGTCGAAATGGGCAGGTGAAGTGCGCGCCATCCTGACCGGTTATTTCGGCAGCGCCGATCAGGTGCGTTCCGTGGCAAGGCTCATCCGCACCATGAAAGAGCGCAACCCCGATATCATCTATGTCTGCGACCCCGTCATGGGCGACAAGGGCGGGCTCTACGTGCCACTGGAAACCGCCCAAGCCATTCGCGACGAACTGATTCCGCTAGCGACCGTGTCTACACCCAACCGCTATGAACTGGCCTGGATGAGCGGCGCGGAACTCGAAACCAACAATGAAATCATGGATGCGGCTCTGGCGTTGGGTCCACCGAAAATGCTTGTTACCTCTGCCGTACCGATGATGGCGGGCGGTATCGGCAATCTTTTCCTCAGCGGACGACACGCGCTTTTGGCCGAGCATCGCTCGATCGAAAATGTGCCGAATGGACTGGGCGATCTTCTTGCAGCGCTGTTCCTGGCGCGACTATTGCAGGGAATGGATGACGAAAAGGCGCTGCAACTGGCCACCGCAAGTGTATTTGAAGTGCTGGCGCGGACAATGAAGCGCGGACTGAACGAGCTGACACTGGAGACCGACGCTTCCAGCCTTTCCACACCCATGGCCATGGTGCAGATGCGTCATCTCTTGCATCCTTCACGAAGCAAGCGCAAATAGCGACACGAAAAACGGGTTTTTAACGCGCCGGGCTCCATTATCGATCCCGGCCCCAAGACAACGGTCCTGCGATATCATGAAAGATTTTCCAGAATACCTACTCAACGGCTACAAGAACTTCATGAGTGGCCGTTACGTCGATGAGCGCGAAAGATATCGCGCTTTGGCGGAAACAGGGCAGAAGCCGCAGACCCTTTTCATCGCCTGCTGTGACTCCCGATCTGCGCCGGAAACGATTTTCGACTGCGGACCGGGCGAACTCTTCGTGATGAGAAACGTCGCCAATATGGTGCCGCCATTCGAGCCGGACGGCCAGTTCCACGCCACATCTGCCGCCATCGAATATGCCGTGCAGGTCTTGAAGGTCAAGGACATCGTCGTCATGGGACATGGCCGCTGCGGCGGTATTCAGGCCGCGCTCGACCCTAACTTCGAGTCGTTGTCTCCGGGCGACTTTATCGGCAAATGGATGAACATGGTCAAATCAGCAGCCGAACAGATCCAGAGCAACGACGTGATGACATCGTCGGAGCGTCAGACCGCGCTGGAGCGTGTTTCAATCCGCAATTCCATCAACAATCTGCGCGGTTTCCCCTTCGTCAAGGCGCAGGAAGTTGCTGGAAAGGTCAAGCTTCACGGCGCATGGTTCGACATCTCGACTGGCGAGCTGTGGGTCATGGACAGCAAAACGGGCGACTTTCGCCGCCCGGAAGTATGATCGCAATATAAGTATCGGCGGCCAGCTTATTGGCCGTCGATAGCCTTGCCGATATAGGCGATGGATTGCTGATAGACGCTTGCGGCGTTCCAGCCCTGAATGGCCGAAAAGTTCGACTGACCCTGCTGATACCCTGCACCGCGCTGCCAGCCATGGCCAACAAGGAAGTTAGCCGTTGAGGCCAGAGCATCGGCGCGCGAACCGACGAGATCGATGCGACCGTTGCGGTCGAAGTCCACACCGTAGCGAAGAACATTGAGCGGCAGGAACTGCGTCTGGCCGATTTCGCCGTGTGCTGCACCCTTTGCTGTCACACTCAGATTGCCGCTGGCAACCAGTTTCAGAGCAGCATAGAGCTGTTCGGTAAAGTAGTCCGAACGACGGCAGTCATAGGACAGGGTTGCGACAGCAGACAGCGTGTGCTGGTTGCCCATAAAGCCGCCGAAGCCTGTTTCCATGCCCCAGATCGCCAGAAGCGGGCCTGCTGGAACGCCATAGGCGCGTTCGATATTGGCAAACAGAGCCGCATTGTTCTTCTTCATCGCTTTGCCGCGAGAAATAATGGCCTGTCCGCCACGCTTTTGCATGAACTGGTCGAAGGACAGTTTGAAGCTGTGCTGACCGCGATCCGCACGGATCGTAGCCTGATTGTAGGACACGCCGGAGAATGCGCGGTCGAGAACCGAACCGCTGATACCACGGCCTGCGGCCTCCTGCTTGAACGCGCCCACCCAGGCATCGAAGCCCGCCGACGTATTACCGCACTGCGCCGCCAGAACGGGCGTTGCCGCCAGTGCTGCGACCATTACCACGCCAACGGAAAAAGCCTTCATTGCCCGCATCAGATTTTGCCTTCAAATTCGTTTGGGATCATGCCCAGCGCTGTTGTGAGACCAGAGAGAAATCACCGGATTTTAAATTGCCCGCCATCATCATAACCAGCAAATAAACTGCCCGTGATAAAGAACAAACTAAAAACCCGCCCATTTCACTCATGGAATGGACGGGTTATAGTTAATAGTTGTTAAAAAACCGTATCAGGCAGCGACCTTGCGTGGCTTGATAAGGCCGCGATTAACCAGAAGCTCGGCAATCTGGATCGCGTTCAGCGCTGCACCCTTGCGCAGGTTATCCGAAACAACCCAGATGTTCAGGCCATTTTCGACCGTTGCATCTTCGCGGATGCGCGAAATATAGGTCGCGTCTTCGCCAGCGCATTCAACCGGAGTGATGTAGCCGCCGTTTTCATGCTTGTCGATAACGAGGCAGCCTGGGGCTTCGCGCAGGATATCGCGAGCCTGATCGGCAGTGATTTCGTTTTCGAATTCGATGTTGACGGATTCAGAATGGCCGATGAAAACCGGAACGCGCACGGCAGTGCAGGTCACCTTGATCTTCGGGTCCAGCATCTTTTTGGTTTCGGCCAGAACCTTCCACTCTTCCTTCGTGTATCCGTCTTCCATGAACACATCGATGTGCGGAATGACGTTGAAGGCGATGCGCTTGGTAAACTTCTTGGTCTCGACTGGGTCGGCGACGAAGACGGCGCGTGTCTGCTGGAACAGTTCGTCCATGCCTTCCTTGCCGGCACCGGACACCGACTGGTAGGTGGAGACGACGACGCGCTTGATCGTTGCGGCATCATGCAAAGGCTTCAAGGCAACGACGAGCTGTGCCGTGGAGCAATTGGGGTTGGCAATGATATTACGCTTGCGGAAACCTTCGATGGCATCGGCGTTGACTTCGGGAACGATCAACGGAACGTCCTGATCGTAGCGCCATGCGGAAGAGTTATCGATGACGACGCAGCCCTGCGCGCCGATTTTAGGCGACCACTTCTTCGAGACATCGCCGCCAGCAGACATCAGGCAGATGTCGGTGTCGGAGAAATCGTAGTTCTCCATGTTGGATACCTTCAGCGTGCGGTCGCCATAGGAGACTTCCGTGCCTTGGCTGCGAGCGGATGCCAGCGCCACGACTTCATCAGCCGGAAACCCGCGCTCGGCAAGAATATTGAGCATTTCACGACCGACATTGCCGGTAGCGCCTGCGATTGCAACTTTGAAACCCATGATCAAGCTCTCTTTCTGCCTCTCCTCTTTTTTGGTGAGGGGACCCCGCAAATCGGCGGGTTCCTTCTTCCCCGACCAAACCGGGGAGAGAGCGGCGGGCCAGAGACGTTAGACGGTTTTAATCGTCGTTTTGGCCGTAATTCGGATGGAAACAGAAAAGCACGAGTGATCACCGACAGGCTGTGCCGGGTTTTGCATGACAACTATGTTGTGCATGTGTTCGATCAAGTTCGCGCTCCTTTTCGAGGCAAAGCTATTATGGTGTTTGTATTTTCTGTCAAGCGCAAACGCACGGCAATTTGGTCTTCGGCGGAAGCAATTCGGTGATCTGTGGCTGCAACGGGGCCCGGCGAAATTAGACTAAAGTCATAAGCCGAAAGCATCGCTCTTCCTTTTGTTAATTTTCTGTCAAGCTGTTGCAAGGTGCATCGTGCCGAAAGGGCAGTCCGGGGGAGAAACGGGCTGCTGCGATGTGTCATTCATATATCTGTGGAGGACAGACAATGGCGAATGTAGCAACCGCGACAGCGGAGAAAGCCCGTCCGATGACGGGGGAAGAGAAGAAGGTGATTTTCGCCTCTTCTCTGGGAACAGTGTTCGAGTGGTACGACTTTTATCTCTACGGCTCGCTGGCCATCTATATCGGTGCGAACTTCTTCAGCCAGTATCCTGAAACAACGCGCAACATTTTCGCTCTTCTCGCCTTTGCGGCAGGCTTTCTCGTTCGCCCTTTCGGTGCGCTTGTGTTCGGACGGCTGGGCGATCTCGTCGGTCGTAAATACACCTTCCTCGTTACCATCCTGATCATGGGCTTCTCGACGTTTCTCGTCGGCGTTCTGCCAAACGCATCGCAGATCGGCATTGCGGCTCCGATTATCCTGATCGTTCTGCGTATGTTGCAGGGTCTTGCTTTGGGGGGTGAATATGGCGGTGCGGCAACCTACGTCGCCGAACATGCCCCCAATGGCCGTCGCGGCTACTACACATCTTGGATTCAGACGACAGCGACCCTTGGTCTCTTCCTGTCGCTCGTGGTCATTCTCGGCGTACAATTTGCTTTGGGGCGTGAAGCCTTTGCTGACTGGGGCTGGCGCATTCCGTTCCTGCTGTCGGTCATCCTGCTTGGCGTTTCCGTCTGGATCCGCCTGAAAATGAGCGAATCCCCTGCCTTCAAAAAGATGAAGGAAGAGGGCAAGACCTCCAAGGCGCCGCTCAGCGAAGCCTTTGGCCAGTGGAAGAACGCCAAGATCGCAATCATCGCACTCGTCGGCGCCGTCATCGGTCAGGCTGTCGTCTGGTACACGGGCCAGTTCTACGCGCTGTTCTTCCTGCAAAGCATTCTGAAGGTGGATGGTCAGTCGGCCAATATCATGGTTGCCTGCGCTCTCATCCTCGGAACAGGCTTCTTCGTTCTGTTCGGATGGCTCTCCGACAAGATCGGCCGCAAGCCCATCATCATGGCAGGTCTCGTTCTGGCCATGTTGACCTATTTCCCGCTGTTCAAAGCACTGACCTGGGCCGGTAACCCTGCCCTTGCGCAGGCGCAGGCTTCGGTTCGCGCCACGGTGACGGCTGCTCCCGGCGATTGCCGCTTCCAGTTCAACCCGACGGGTACGGCTAAATTCACCACGTCTTGCGATATCGCAACCTCGTTCCTCACCAGAAACTCTGTACCTTACGATGTCGTCGCCGGTCCGGCTGGCCAGCCTGCAACCGTCAAGATCGGTGAGCAGACCATCACGAGCTATGATGCTGTTGCCGCGGGTGCAAACGCCGCTGCAAATGATCGCGCATTCCAGAAGCAGATCAACATCGCGCTTCACGATGGTGGTTATCCGCTGGTTCGCGGTGCCGCTCAGGTCCCGGCTGCAAAGCTGGATGCCTTCGTTGCTGCCAACCCGGAACTTAGCCTCAATGCCGATACGGTTCGCGCCACTCCGGCAAAGACCATACCGGCAGACAAGCTGGTTGCAGACAAGTTGCTGACCCCGGCCGAGCTCAACGGCGCGACTGAAATGGCCGTCTACACGGTTGCCGGTGGCGGTGCGTTCACGATGGTCGCCGATCCTGCTGCCGTCAACTGGATCGCTATCATCGCCGTTCTAACCGTGCTCGTCATCTACGTGACGATGGTCTACGGCCCGATTGCAGCGCTTCTGGTCGAACTCTTCCCTACCCGCATTCGCTACACCGGCATGTCCCTGCCCTACCACATCGGTAACGGCTGGTTCGGTGGCTTGCTGCCTGCAACGGCGTTCGCCATGAGTGCTGCCAAGGGCGATATCTATTACGGCCTCTGGTATCCGATCATTTTCGCAGGCATCACACTGGTCATCGGCCTGCTGTTCCTGCCGGAAACCAAGGATCGCGACATCCACAAGATGGATTAATCGCACCCGCTGAAACACAAAACCCGGCAAGTCGATTGCCGGGTTTTTCAATGTCCTGACAGTAATTGCCGTCAACGGTTCAAGGCGGCCAGTTCACCGTTGACGAGATCGCGCCATGCACGGTTTTCGACCAGCGGCGTCGGAAACAGTCCCTTGACCGAGAAGAGAAACGCCGAGGGGTCGTTGTCATCCACATTCCGTGCGGCAGCCAGAATGTCGTCCCGTCTGGGATCGTTGAGATCGCCGCGTTTGTGGATAGACGCAATCCAGAGTGCCACGACATAGGCGAATTCCGCACCATACCCGCCAGCCTCAAGAGTCTCTATCGCTGCAGCCAGAATGCGCTGCGGCAGTTTTTGGCTGGTGTCCATGGCAATCTGAGCGTTGCGATGGGCAATAGTGGGATTGGCAAAACGCTCCAGCAACTGGTTTCGGTAGGATGGCAGATCGATGCCCGGCACCGCATCCAGCGTTGCTGTCGCGGCTTCCATATGCCGCTCCACCTTGGCCACGAATTCGGGCACGGCCATTACGTCTCTTACGAATTCCAGATCGTGCAGAATGCCAAGATGCGCAATCAGCGTGTGCGACCCATTCAGCAATCGCAGTTTCATGTCTTCATACGGCACCACAGACTGTGCAAACACCGCGCCTGCACCTTCCCAGGCCGGGCGCCCCGAAACAAAATCGTCTTCGATGACCCATTGCATGAACGGTTCCGTCTCGATGGCAAGCTTGTCTTCCACACCCAGCAAGGATGCTGCGCGGGCCCGCGTTTCATCCGTCGCTGCGGGAACGATGCGGTCCACCATGCTGCATGGGAATTTGCCTTCCTGCGAAATCCACTGCGCCAGTTCCGGGTCACGAAACGTTGCCATTTCCAGCACCAGACGGCGTACGACGTGACCGTTGGACGGCAGGTTATCGCAGCAAAGAACAGTATAGGGCGGCAAGCCTTTCTCCCTACGCCGCGCAAGGCCTTCGACGATGAACCCGATCACGCCCTTGGGTGAATGGGGGCTGGCCTTATCCGCCGCGATGGCGGGGTGGGCCATGTCCAGCCCGCCAGTGACGGGATCCAGTCCGTAGGCTTTCTCACTGACCGTCAGGGTCACGATGCGGGTGTTGGGGCTGGCGAGATAGTCCAGCACGTCATCAGCCCGTTCTGCGGCACAGAGCCAGTCAACGGTTACACCCATGATCTGCGCATCGTCACCCTCAGCACCACGTACGATGATGGAATAGAGGCCATCCTGTTGTTCAAGGGCGCGGACCGGCTCCGGGGAGCGCAGGTTGACGGCGACGATGCCCCAAGGGCCGAAGCTCTTCTCGATCGCTTTTTGCGTGAAGACGGCCTGATGCGCGCGGTGAAAGGCGCCAAGACCGATATGAACGATGCCAGGTTTCAACGCCGCGCGGTCAAAAGCGGGCTTCGTCACGTTAGGCTTCAGATGGGTTGAATTGGACAGCGTCGTCATAAGGGTCAGTTCCTTCCGAATTGCGGGTGGAGAAGCGCACGCTCTATGCCGCGCAGTTCTGCCAGACCCTTGAGACGCCCGATGGCAGGATAACCGGGCTGCGCGCCGCGCTGAAGGTCATCGAGAATTTCCTGACCGTGGTCGGGGCGCATGGCGATGCGATGGTCCCCCCGCCCTTCGGCACGGCGGCGTTTTTCTTCGTCCAGCAGGGCAGCGATGACCGCAACCATATCGGTTGATCCTTCCAGATGCTCGTCTTCAAAAAAGGAGCACGGCACCGTGTCCGTATCCCGGGTCACATTGCGTAGGTGCACGAAGTGAATGCGATCCGCAAATCGTCGAGCGATCATGGGCAGGTCATTGTCTGCCCGCGCACCCAGTGAACCGGTACACAGTGTCACGCCATTTGCCCGACTATCGACCTGGCCGAGCATATGCGCATAGTCGGATTCGGTGGACAGGATGCGTGGCAGGCCCAGCAGAGGCCATGGCGGATCGTCCCCGTGGGCGCAGATATTGATACCGACCTCTTCGGCAACCGGGACCACCTGCGACAGAAAATCCACCAGATTTGCCTGAAGCCGTAGCCGGTCGACACCCTGATAGGAGCGCAGTTTTTCAAGAAGTTGATCCAGCGTGTAGCCATCCGCAGACCCCGGCAGGCCCGCACCGATATTGACGCTGAGCGCGATGACCTTGGTATCGGGCATCTCCGAAAACCGCCGCGCGGCTTCTTCGGTAAGCCAGTCGGGATAATCGGCACGCGCATCCGGGCGCTTCAGAATGTGGATATCGAAGGCTACGAAATCCGTCAGGTCGAAGCGCATCGCCTTTGCACCATGGCGCGTATCCCACCGCAGATCGGTGCGCGTCCAGTCCAGTATTGGCATGAAATTGTAGCAGACGGTGCGAATACCCGTCGCGGACAGGCGTCTTAGCGTCTCCTGCCAATGGGCGATATGCGCTTTCCAGTCACCGCTCTGCGTCTTGATGTCTTCCGACACAGGCACGCTTTCCACAACGTCCCAATAGAGACCGCCCGCCTTGATCTCGTCATGCCTTTTCGCAATCTCGTCAACCGGCCAAACTGCGCCCGTTTCGATGTGATGCAGCGCGCTGACGATGCCGTCAGCGCCTGCCTGCGCGGCATCCCGCACGGAAACCTTATCCACAGGCCCAAACCAGCGCCATGTATGCTTCATCTTGTCTATCCCTCAGATATCAATGGCATCAGCCGAATGTGATTTGAACCTTGCAAGCAACGGATCGGTCGCCCGCCTGCTCGAATGCGGCGACGGCATCTTGCAACGGAAACGCATGCGAAATAATAGGGCGCACGTCGATGGCGCGCGCCGATATGAGCGCTGCGGCCTGCGCAAATTCCTGATCGAAACGCTGGGAACCGCGCCAGACGATTTCCTTGCCCACCAGCGCATTAAGTGGAATCGTCATGTCTCCCGTCACGCCCACCTGAACGATAGTGCCGCGTGGTTTGACGACCGCAAAAGCGGAGCGCAAGGCAGGACCGGCAGCCGAGCAATCGAAAACGACGTCGAACACGCCCTTGTTCGCTTGATAGGGCGTCAGGCCATCCTGATCCGTCAAGACATTGACGGTGCGGTCGGCACCCATGGAGGTCGCTCTTGCCAGCGCGGCATCGGCAATATCCGTCACCACGATCTCCGCGGCACCGGCATGCCTTGCAGCGGCTACAGTCAGCAACCCGATGGGACCTGCACCGGTGACGAGCACTCGCTTGTCTTCGAGATCACCGGCCTGAGCCACCGCATGCAGGCAGACGGCGAGCGGTTCGGCACACGCGGCCTCGCCGGGCGTTATCTCGCCGCCAAAGGCCAGGCATTGCTTTGCGTCGACCACCAACCAATCCCGAAACATCCCCTGCTCATGCGGCAAGCGCATCGCGCTACCCATGAAGCGCATGTCGAGACAATGGATGGGCTGTCCAATCTGGCAATAATGACACTTACCACAGGGCTGCGACGGGTTTACCGCAACAAGTGAGCCAACCGTCAGGTGCGATACGCCTTCACCCAGTGCCTCGACATAACCGGATGCCTCATGGCCTGATATGATCGGTTCGCGCACCTGAATGGGGCCGAAACCACCGTCCTGATAATAATGGAGGTCGGAACCACAAATGCCGCCTGCCGCCATGCGCAGCAGCACTTGACCGGGACCGGGGGGCTGGAACTCCTGTGTTTCGACCTTGAGGTTCTGTTTTCCGTAAAGACGCGCGACGCGGGTCGACATGATGTGCTTTCGTCCCAGTGATTGGAGGAAAACCCGCGCGGACAGCCGCGCGGGTGTTTGTTATCGGATCAATCCCATTTCCGTCGGTAGCCAAAGGGTGATGGCTGGAATGAAGGTGATGAGAATGAGGGCGATGAACAGCGGCACCAGCCATGGCAGAATAGCCATCGTCGTCCGCTCCACCGAAAGCCTAGCCACCCGTGACAGCACGAACAAGACCATGCCGAGCGGCGGATGCAGCAGCCCGATCATCAGATTGAGCGTCATGATCAAACCGAAATGCACGGGGTCGATATCGAACTGCAACACCAGCGGCAGGAGGATCGGGACGAGAATGGTAATCGCCGCAATCGTGTCCAGGAAGCAACCGACGAACAGCATCAGCAGGTTGACCAGCACGAGGAATATCCACTTGCTGTCGGTCAATGTCAGGATGGCACCCGATAGTACCTGCGCCGCCTGGCTGACGGTGAGCAACCACGCAAAGACGGAGGCCGCCGCCACGATGAACAGAACCGAGGCCGTCGTCTCGATGGTATCGAATGTTGCCTTCGCCAGCGTTTTGAAGGTCATCGTCCGGTAACGCACAAGGCCGAGGAACAGCGACCACAAGACCGCGGCCACGGCTGCTTCCGTTGGCGTAAACCAGCCCATGGTCATGCCGCCGATCAGAATGACCGGTGTCATCAAGGCCATGACAGCGGAAAAATCGAAGTACCAATCGCAGGCGATCAACACCGCAAGCACGATGAAAATGGCAAGGTTGAGCGACAGGCCGAACATCGTCAGCACATAGACGCTGATCGGCACCAGCATGACGACCAAGACTTCCAGCGATGCGCCGAAGATCGTGCGCAGGCTGAACGGCGTGTCGGAGCCCCAGTTCTTGATATAGGCAAAGACGGCGACCGTGATCATCATCAGCAACGTCATGACCACACCGGGCAAAATGCCCGCCATGAACAGTGCGCCGATGGAGACGTTTGCCATCATGCCGTAGATCACGAAAGGCAGGGATGGCGGGAAGATCGGCCCGAGTGTGGCGGATGCAGCCGTGACGCCGACAGCCGCCTCGACGGGATAGCCGTGGTCCTTCATCGCCTTGATTTCGATGGTGCCGATACCGGCTGCATCCGCAAGAGCAGTGCCGGACATGCCGGAGAAAATGACCGAGCCGATGATGTTGACCTGCGCCAACCCACCCTTCATCCAGCCGACGAGAGCAACGGCGAAGGAGTAGATGCGGCCCGTGACACCTGCCACGTTCATCAGGTTGCCAGCCAGAATGAAGAACGGCACGGCCAGAAGCGGAAAGCTCTCGACACCGGCAATCATGCGCTGCGCCGCAATGATATCCGGCGCGACATTGTAGGCCAGAATGTAGATCAGTGACGATGTCGCCATGGAAATGGCGACCGGCAAGCCGATCAGCATGAGAAGCAGAAACGATCCAATCAGAACCAGCATGTCACACCTCCTCCACGCTCTGGAATTCTTCCGGTCTTTCAAGAACGGAATAACCACGTTGAAGATTGGCCACGAAAACCTGGATCGACCGGAGGAACATCAGCACGAAAGCTGCAAAGACCGTGTAGAAAACGATGCTACGCGGCAGGGCCACCGTCACCATCTCCTCATCCGCCACGATTTCGAGATATCGCCACATCAGCCATGACGTATAGGCGAAAAAGCCGATGCGCAGCACATCGACGGCCAGTGACATGATGCGCGTCACGTTGGAAGGCAGGTAGTGGTAGAGAACATCCACCTGGATGTGACGCGACATGCGCACGCACATGACAGAGCCGAGAAAAACGACGCCGATCAGGCAGTTGACGGCAATTTCCTCCGTCCATGCGTAACTGTCGTTGAGGACGTAGCGGGTGAAGAACTGCAAAAACACGCAGCCGGTCATGACCCAGAAGAGGGCAAGCGTAAGCCAATCCTCGAAGGAATAGACCGAGAGATCGACATTCGGCGGCGCTTCATCGAAGGTTTGGGCAAGTTCCTCAGGCGTCACCTGAGTGTGAGTTTCCTGCGACATTGAATTGTCCCGGCTGGAGCGTCCGACCGTTTCAGATCGTCAGACGCTGGAGAAAACGAGAAGGCGGCGCGGCCCAGAAAACCGCGCCGGACACGGACTTACTGAATGGCGCGAATGGCTTCCCAATCGGCCTTGTCGTAACCGAAGTCCTCGAATTTCACCTTCTCGAGCACGTTCTTTTCAAAGTCGGCCTTGTCGACTTCGGTGACGGTCAAGCCCCGTGCCTTGAAGTCATCCACCAGCTTGTTTTCACGCTCCTCGATGATCTTGGTTGTTTTGGTCGCAGCTTCCTGCATGACGTCAACGAAGATTTTCTTGTCTTCATCCGACAGACTGGCCCAACGGCTTTTCGAAATCACCGTATTCAGGTGATCGACAATGTGACCGGTCAGGACAATGTTCTTCTGCACCTCGAAAAACTTCTTCGCCTCAATGGTTGTCAGCGGGTTTTCCTGCGCATCCACGGTCCCGTTCTGAAGTGCCAGATAGACCTCCGCGAAGGCAATCGGTGTGGTGTTGGCACCGCAGGCGCGCGGCATGGCAAGGTAAGCTGGAACGTCCGGCACGCGCATCTTCACGCCGGACAGATCTGCACAGGTCGAAATCGGCTTGTTGGCCGTCGTGTGGCGCGTGCCGTAGTAGCTCACCGCCGCAATCACGTTGCCGGTCTTGTCCTGATAGCCCTTGGCCAATCGCTTGAAGACGTCGCTCTTGGTATAGGCGATCAGATGTTCGGGGCTACGGAAGATGTAGGGGAAGTAGGTCACGCCGATGGGCTTGTAATCCCGCGCGGCAAAGCTTGAGCCTGAGATGACCATATCGACGGTTCCCAGCTTCAGTCCCTGGTTGATGTCGACTTCCTTGCCAAGTTGCGATGCCGGAAAGACATCGATTTTGTAGCGGCCTTCCGTGCGTTTTTCGATTTCCTTGGCAGCCCATACGGATTCCGTGTGGAATGGCTCGGTCGTCTCATAGACATGCGCCCATTTGAGCGCGGTCTGCGCCTGTGCGGTAAAGGCGGATACGGCGACTATGGCCGTTGCGCCAAGCAATGTGATAAATCTTGATGTCATTGGTTTCCCTCCCGGATAGATGTCAGACTGCTGTTTTCATGATCCCTCTCTCTCCTTGCGGGACCACGCCTCCCCTACGGCTCCTCCCCGAAGCTTTCGGAAAATCTCTTCTGCGACTGCGTCAGATGGCGACGCATCGCATCGCGCGCGGCGGCTGTGTCATTTCTGGCAATGGCATCTCTGATGACCCTGTGTTCTTCCAGCGCCAGACGCCATGTTTTCGGTCCCTCGAAATGGCTGGCCAGCCGCTCGAAATAGGGCGTCATGCGACGATCGAAAATCTGTCCGGTGAAACGGTGCAGCGTGGCATTGCCGATTATATCCGTGATGGCAGTGTGAAAAGCGCGGTCCTGAACCAGCATATCGACGGGATCGCCAATCGCGTTTTCCATTTGCTGAAGGCACGCGTCGAGACGCGCAACACCGTCGGCAGTCGCCACCCGGGCGGCTTCCTCGGCAATCGCACTTTCAATGATGCTGCGCGCCTGAAGGATTTCAAATGGGCTGTCATTGTCGTCCACCGGTAGCACCTGAGCCGGATGGCTGGGCCGCTGGCTTACATAAATACCGGACCCCATGCGGATCTGGATATAGCCCTCCACCTCCAGAACGATCAGGGCTTCACGAATGGTGGGACGCGAAACCGCGAAACGTTCCGCAAGGTCACGTTCGGCAGGCAACTTGGCACCATGCCCAAGCTCCCCCGCCTCTATCAACGCACGAATCTGGTCCGCAACCTGCCTGTGCAGGCGGCGCGGCTCCAAAGCCACAAACATGAAATCCTCCCCAGATCCCATCTGGTAAAATGGTCTTACCAATTGCAACTTTAAGCAGGAACGAGGCAGTGTCAACCCTGCGTTATGAGGTTCGGGAATTTACCACGTGCGAATATTGTGGAGTGACTTGTTATAACGCGCCCATTGCCGCTGCCGAAACGTCGGCGGAAACTGTCACCGCTTGTTCGGCCTGATCTGGTTGCGCAGTTCCACCAACCGGTCCAATGTCGAGAGCGTTCGGTCGCGATTCTTGCCTGCAAGCGCCAATGTCAGGGCTTCGATGCAAACGAGCGAAGCGCCGTGCATGGCCACTTTTTCGTTTTTCGCGCGTGGCAGAACGAGCGTGACGCAGGCGTGTTGGGCGAGTGCGCTGTCTTCTTTCCCGACAATGGCGATGATGGGTATCGAGAGGCGCTGCGCCTCGGTGATCGTCGTCATGACCTCGCGGTGCGGGCGCCCTTGCGCAAGAACGAGGAGAACATCGCCGGTCTCCATTTGCAGCAACTGCTCTGCCAGCATGATCCCGGTCCTATCAAGCGCATAGGACGGAAACCCGGAGCGGATAAAATTTCGGGAGGCATAAAGGGCCACGACACCAGATGCGCCAATGCCGAAGACGCCGATTTTCGTGGCGGCGGATAGCACCGTCACCGCCGTAGCCATGGCTTGCCGATTGTCAGGCGATGACAGCGCCGCCATCGCGTGGCCCATGTCTGCCACCACGAAGTCGATGGCGGAATTGGTGTCATCAAGAAGGTCGTCTGTCGTTGCCGCCATCTTCTCGGATGGCGAGTCCGTTTCACCGAGATGCGCTTCCAGCGTATCTTTCAAATCGACGAGACCTTCGAAGCCGAGCGCCTGAATGGCCCTGATGACCGTCGCGTCAGATGTGCCGATTTCGCGACCGATTTCCAGCGCAGATTTCGCCAGCACCGCGTGCCGGTGCCGGTCAATATATTCCGCCACGGCCAGCAGGCCGGGAGACAGGGCATCCCGCTTCTTCTTCAATCGCTCGCCAAAGCGGTCTATGTGACGTTTCTTCAGAACGGGACTGCGCATCGATACCATCGTGGTCACTTCAAAAGCGTGTATCGATACACAGTGCCTGAGACGTCTTCATTTTTAAAGCAGCAACCACTATTTTGCCGGGCGCGGGGCCGTCGTCGATTTCACGATGGCCGTCATCAGCGCCATGGCGGCGTAGCTGTTCGAGATGGCCTCTTCCCGCGAGACCATGACGTATCGTCCCTCTGTGCAGGCCTTTAGAAAGCTGCAGAAGTCCGGCACGACTTTTTCCATGGCGTCGATGTCTTCTTTTGACGTGCCGCCGGTGTCCGACCGGTAGGGATCGAAGATAAAGTCAGCATCGACATCCGGCAAACGTTCGCCGCTGACTTCGATACGCCCTCCCTCGGCAATGCCGTTGATGATGTCGGGAAAGCGGAAACCTGCATCTCTCAGCACCTGACCAAGCGCCCTATATGTATGATAGATACTGATCTTGCCGTTGAGCGGTTGGATGACCGATACCGTGATCGATTTGGTATCGACAGCAGTTTTCAACTCCTCGATACCGGCGCGGTATCGGCGGTCGAGAATGGCGAGCTTTGTCTCTGTCCCGGTCAGCTCCGCGAGTTTTTGATAGGCGTGCGCGGTGCCGAATCGGGTGGGATCGATCACCACGGTCGGGGCTATTTTTTCCAGCGTCGCTATCGGGGTTGGCCTGCCTGCGGCGGTTATGATGAGGTCGGGCTTCTGCTCCGCAAGCGCTTCGAGATCGATATCGACAGCACCCAGAAAGGCCATGCCGGAATTGTCGAAATCAACGCCGGTCAGTATCGCGCTGGAGCGAAGATAAGGCTTTGCGTCGGCACCGATGCGTCCGTGGCTGGCAATGGGCGTTACGCCGAGTTCGATCAGCGGAATGGTGACATCGATATCGTGCAGCGAGGCGATCCTAAGCGGCTTTGTCGGCACGATGACACTTCGTCCCGCATCGTCCTGAAATTCATGCGTGGCATCAGCCGCGCTTGCACCGGTGGCGAAGAGGGCCAGAAACAGCAAGGCAAGGATACGCATCATAAAACCTTTCACAATTGGTCGCGACGGCGCCACAGAAGAGCGAGAAGAACAGGCACGCCGACAAGCGCGATGACGATACCGGCGGGGATTTGCAAGGGAGCGAACAGCGTTCGGCCAAGCGTATCCGCCATCACCACCAGCCCTGCTCCAATCAACATGCTTCCAGCCAGAAGTGACCGCTGTCCGCCACCGATTGCTAGCCGGGCCGTATGGGGCGCGATCAGCCCGACAAAGCCGATGCTGCCGACGCAGGACACGGCGGTGGCGGTCATCACAATAGGGCTCACCAGCCAGATGACGGCAAGAAGATTGCGGCGCACGCCGAGCCCGACGGAGAAATGGTCCCCAAGCGCGGCCACGTCTGCCGCACGGGCACTTGAAAACAGAAGTACTGCGCCGATCACCAGTCCGGTAACGGCAAGAGGCACCATGTCGGGCGTCACGGTTGCCAGACTTCCCGCCATCCATGTCAAAGCGATCTGGATGCGGTCAATGTCGGATATCGTCAGCAGCAAGGCGATGGCAGCGGACAGGAACCAGGAAAAACCGATGCCGATCAGCACGAAGCGCAGCCGCGAGAACGAACCTGCAATCATCGCGACCGCAAAAGCGACTGTCAGCCCTCCGGCAATGCCGACGAATGGGCGGAAAACCAGCGGAGTCTGCGGGAAAATGATGATGACGGTAACGATTGCCAGCGCCGCACCCTCCCGTACGCCCAGAAGGCCCGGATCAGCCAGACCATTGCGCGTCAGGGACTGGAGAGCGGCACCAGAAAGGCCCAGCATGCCGCCGCAGCACAAGGCCATGACGGTTCGTGGTAGCCTCAGATCACCAACAACGGACAAGCTTCCCGGCGTTGCCGAGCCTGTCGCGAAAGCAATAAAATCGGATAACCCCGCTCTGCCGCTTCCCGACACAAGTGCCCAGACGACGAGTAAGAAGAGACCCGCCATGAGGGCCAGCAACAAGGCCAGCCGCACTGGGTGGACTTTGGCGCTGATGCTGCCGAGAGCGATGAGGCGGTAGGACCCGTTCAACTTTCGCACCGTCATCTCAGCCTCCGGGCAACAACGAGGATGAAGACGGGAGCACCGATGAAAGCCGTCAGAATGCCGGTTGCCAGTTCACGCGGAGCGGCGATCGTGCGTGCGGCGATGTCTGCGGCCACAAGCAGGCATGCCCCCAGCAGCGCCGAAAGCGGGACGGAGAGACTGTGCCGTCCGCCCGCCAGCCGATGCGACATGCCCCCGACGATCAAACCGACGAAGCCGATGGGCCCGCAGAGTGAAACGGAAGCCCCACAAAACAGTGCCGCCGCGACCATTCCGAGCATCCGCGTCTGACGGACCGGCACGCCGAGGCCCGCTGCAAGCGTGTCTCCCAACGCCATGATATCCAGCCGCGTCACGATGAAAGCAGTCACGATGGTGGCGACAACAACGGTCAGGATGACCGCCTGTATGTCGGAAAACGAAATGCCGGAGAGATCGCCAGCGAGCCAAAAGCGCATCTGCTCCAGCGTCTCCTGATCGAGAATGAGGATCGCGGACACGCAAGCCGATGCAAGTGCGGAGAGGGCTATGCCGCAAAAGGTCAGCTTGGTCATCGTCAAGCCGGTTCGCCCGGCACAGGAAAGCGCCAGAACAGCTGAAAACAGCAACCCGCCACCCAAGGCGGCAACGAGAGGTCGCGTCAGAGCGAATGGGATGAAGGCGGATGGAAGCGCTATCGTCAGCACGATGGCAAGGCTAGCCCCGGCATTAAGACCCAGAATATGCGGTTCTCCCAAGGGGTTGCGCAGGATGGATTGCAACAGCCTGCCCGAAACCCCGAGTGCTGCTCCGCACAAGATGGCGGCGAGTAATCTTGGCAGGCGCAGTTTCAGCAATATCTGC
The DNA here is from genome assembly GCF_021310995.1 of Agrobacterium vaccinii. Taxonomy (NCBI): domain Bacteria; kingdom Pseudomonadati; phylum Pseudomonadota; class Alphaproteobacteria; order Hyphomicrobiales; family Rhizobiaceae; genus Agrobacterium; species Agrobacterium vaccinii. The sequence goes on from NZ_CP054151.1 coordinate 583,609, forward strand.
TGCTCGAAATTAGCGTGGTCGCGCGCCATCAGGGCATCTATGACCAGTCGCGCCGAAACCGGTCGGGCACCGACACCGAGATGGACGACGCCGAGCAGCAAGGCGATTACGACCGCGCAAGGTATCCACAGCCAGACGGCAGACGACGCCGTTTTGCTTGGAGACTTCACGGCGAAGCGTTCCCAGAGCCCGGATCGGGTAGAAATGCGGGCCTGCCGGTGATGGGGTGCGTCACGGCGATGACCTTGGTGTCGAACACCTTTTCGATGTCTGCTGCCGAACATTCGGCCGTCGTTTCAGCGATGTGATGAACAGCCCCTTCTTTCAGAAAAACGATTCGGTCTGCATATTGCAACGCCGCGTTCAGATCGTGAAGGACAGCGACGACGGTGCGATTTTCCATGCGGCTCAGTCTGGAGAGCAGTTCCATGACCTCGACCTGATATCGCAGATCGAGAAATGTCGTCGGCTCATCGAACAGCAGCGTCTGCGTGTCCTGAGCGATGGTCAGCGCGATGAAACACCGCTGGCGCTGCCCACCGGAAAGACTGTCCACCGAACGGCCGGCAAGATCGCTGAGGCCCGTAATGACCAACGCCTGCTCGACGGCCTCTTCATCCGCCTGTGTCCAGGACTTGAACACGCCGCGATGGGGGTATCGTCCACGCGACACCAGATCGTAAACGCTGAGACCTTCCGGCGTGACAGGTGCCTGCGGCAGCAGCGCCAGTTTGCGGGCAACGTCGCGGGTCGGCATGGTGGAGATGTCACGCCCATCGATAAAGGCCGTGCCGCCGGTTGGCTTGAGGACACGCGAGAGTGCTGCCAACAGGGTTGATTTGCCGGAGCCGTTCGGCCCGGCAAGCGCTGTGAACTTGCCACGCGGCACGAGAAGCGACACGCTTTTCAGCACATCGACCTGGCCGTAACTCGCGCTCAGATGTTGCGCGCGCAACGCCGCATCATTCCCATCCGACCGCATCGACCAACCATCTTCCTTCGTGAAATTCCTGCGTCATTTGTATTTTATGAATGTAGTAGTCAACAATTAAACCGCTGAAAATTCCTGTCCGACACGCATTTTCAGCGACGCCGACCGGAAATATGCGGGCGAAACCGCCGCTTTCCCGGCAAAAATCTTACCCGCACACACGGAAATCGCCACTTCAAAGTTGACTACTACAGTCATGAAATACAGAAGGCGGGTGAAATGACGTGATCTGTTCGGTGGGGACTGAAGCATGAAGCTGGGTAAGAGATTTCAGATGCAGACGGCAATCGTTCTGCTAACCGTGGCAGGTATCGCCATAGTATCGCCTGTGAAGGCGCAGGACAGTGCCGACATCAAAAAATCGCAGCGCAAGGCCGATACCGCACAGACGAGCACGGTCCTTCAGCCCATCATAGTCGATGGTGCCGGGCAGACCGACGGCTACCAGCCGAAATCGACCAGCACCGCGACCCGCACCGACACGCCGTTGATCGACATTCCGCAGGCGGTCAATGTGGTCAGCCATGAGGTCATCGAGGACCAGAACGCAACGAATCTGGACGAAGCGCTAGGCAATATCAGCGGGGTCACGCAGACGAACACGCTGGGTGGCACGCAGGATTCCGTCATTCGTCGCGGTTTCGGGGATAATCGCGACGGCTCGATTTTGACCAACGGCCTGAAGACGGCCCTGCCCCGTTCGTTCAATGCCATGACCGACCGTGTCGAAGTCCTCAAGGGACCTTCCTCGACGCTCTACGGCATTCTTGATCCCGGCGGCATGGTCAATGTCGTCACGAAGAAGCCGAAGAACACGTTCTCGGGCGACGTCTACGGCAGCGCATCAAGCTTTGGCGGTGGAAAGACGGGACTGGATTTCACCGGTCCAATCGAAGGGACCGACTTCTCCTATCGCCTCATCGGTGAGTACGAAAACACCGACTACTGGCGCAATTTCGGCGACACAAAGAAGTGGCTCATCTCCCCGTCTCTGACATGGACCGGCGAAGACACGGAGATCACAGCCACCTATATGCACGAAGACTACAGCGTACCGTTCGACCGTGGCACCATCTTCGACACCACCACGGGACGCGCCGTCAATGTCGACCGCAAAATCCGGTTCGACGAGCCCTACAACATCACGGACGGCAAATCAGACCTCTTCCAGATCGAGATCGATCACGAACTTTCCGATAACTGGAAGCTTGGTATCGATTACAGCTACAGCCGCAACGAATATTCCGACAATCAGGCACGTGTCATGGGCTATACGCCGTCTACAGGCGCCGTCAGCCGCCGCGCGGATGCAACCGATTATTCGACGATCTACAACCATGCTCTCCGTGCCGATTTGACTGGCGAGGTGGAGATCGGCGGTTTGCAACACGATCTGTTGATCGGTGCCTCCTACGACTACAGCGACACACTTCGAACCAACATGATCCGCTGCGGCTCCGCGTTCAATTTCAACATTTATAACCCGGTCTATGGCAACATGCCTGCCTGCACGAACGTTTCCAATTTCGACAGCGACCAGAGTGAAGAGCTATCCACCGCATCCGTCTATGTACAAGACTCCATTCATCTGAATGAACAATGGATCGTCGTCGGCGGACTGCGTTATCAATATTACGATCTGCTGGCAGGCAAAGGCAGACCTTTCATCAGCAACACAGATAGCTTCGGCGATGCGCTCGTACCGAACGCCGGTATCGTCTACAAGGTGACACCGGATATCTCGCTCTACGCCAATGCCGCCAAGACCTTCCGTCCTCAATCCTCCATCGCAAGCCTGTACGGCAATCTGAAGCCGGAGGAAGGGGTGTCCTACGAGGTGGGCTCCAAGTTCGAGCTCCCGTCCGGCTTGACCGCAAATGTCGCGCTCTACACCTCCGACAAGGAGAATGTGGCCTATACCGACGGACTGGTTGTAAAAACGGCGGGTCTCGTCAGGGCGCGGGGCCTGGAAGTGGATGTCGCAGGCGCATTGACCTCGGACCTCGATTTCATCGCAAGCTACGCCTACACCGACGCGAAGGTTCTGGAAGGCGAGAATGCGGGCAAGCGCCCGGTCAACGTCGCACGCCACACCGCCTCGCTGTATCTCGCCTACGACGTCGGGGAATTCGGAGCATCCGGCAACAGCCTAAAGGTCGGTGGCGGTATAAGGGCTGTCGGTGAGCGCGCCGGCATCAACAGCAATGGCTATTTCCTTCCCGGCTATGCGGTCGTGGATGCCTTTGCCGCCTACACGTTCGAGCTGGAACGCCCGATTACGCTTCAGCTGAATTTGAAGAATATTTTCGACCGTACCTACTACACGTCATCGATCGGCGGCACAGCTTTCGGCAACCAGATCGGCGAACCGTTCAATGCGACGCTGACAGCGCGGGTCAAGTTCTGATACCGGGCAAAGCTGAATCTGCGTACTCGCAAATGTCAACGGCGGGCGGCTTGTGCCGTCCCACGGTTGTGTGCTGATATCGGATGATGGCGGCCTAGTGATTGGCGCAGTCGGTATTGGGAGGAATGACATATGATCGTCGAGTTGCTTATCGATGGAAAAGACCAGAAGGCCGAGGGCGGGCGCACTTTTGACCGCCTTGACCCGGTGACGGGAACCATGGCCGCACAGGCTGCCGCTGCAAGCACTGCGGATGCCGAACGTGCCGTCGCTTCCGCCGCAAAGGCGTTCGAGACATGGTCGAAGACAGGCCCCAACCATCGCCGCGCCCTGTTGATGAAAGCAGCCGACGTGATGGACAGCAAGGTTGCGTCCTTCGTGGAAGCCATGATTTCGGAGACTGGCGCGACCGGCCTTTGGGCGGGCTTCAACGTCAAGCTTGCAGCCGGTGTCATCCGCGAAGCAGCAGCAATGGTCACACAGCTTGGCGGTGAGGTCATTCCGGCAGACAAGCCCAACACGCTGGCGATGGGCATCCTGAAACCCAAAGGCGTCTGCCTCGCCATTGCGCCTTGGAATGCGCCGGTCATCCTGGGCACGCGCGCCGTCGCGATGGCAATCGCATGTGGCAATACGGTCGTCCTCAAATCTTCCGAACTCTGCCCTGCGACACATCGGCTGATCGGCGATTGCTTTACGGAGGCGGGTTTCCCGGCCGGCGTTCTCAACGTCATCAGCAACGCACCGCAGGACGCAGCATCCCTTGTCGAGGCCCTGATCGCAGACAAACGTGTGCGCCACGTCAACTTTACCGGCTCTTCCAAAGTCGGGCGGATCATCGGGCGGCTGGCGGGAGAAAATCTCAAGCCTGCGCTGCTGGAACTCGGTGGCAAGGCCCCATTGGTGGTTCTGGATGATGCCGACATCGACGGTGCAGTGAATGCGGCGATTTTTGGCGCTTTCATGAATCAGGGCCAGATTTGCATGTCCACGGAGCGGATCATCGTCGATCAGTCCATCGCCGACGACTTCGTCGCCAAACTTGCTGCCCGCGCCAACGCCCTTCCCGCCGGAAACCCGCGTGAGAAAGTCGTTCTGGGCTCTCTGGTCACGCCCGAAGCTGCGGAAAAAATGGATGCCATCATTGCTGACGCCACCGCCAAAGGCGGCAAGGTCGTTGCAGGCGGCACGCGTAACAATACGATCGTTACCGCCACCATCATCGATCACGCCGCGCCCGGCATGAAGATTTACGACGAAGAATCCTTCGGTCCGGTCAAGCCGGTCATTCGTGTGAAGGACGAGGCAGAGGCCATCCGCGTTGCCAATGATACGGAATATGGTCTGTCCGCCGCAGTGTTCAGCCGCGACGTCGGACGTGCCATGCGCGTGGCGGACCAAATCCAATCCGGCATTTGCCACATCAACGGACCAACCGTCTCCGATGAACCGCAAATGCCGTTTGGAGGCGTCAAGGCGTCCGGTTATGGCCGCTTCGGTGGCAAGGCTGCCATCGCCGAATTCACCGACCTGCGCTGGATAACAATCGAAGACGCCGGACAGCACTACCCGTTCTGAAAAATCTCCGTAGCAATCGCTCTCATGCGATTGCTACGGTTTCTCGCCCGATGCCATCAGGCCATGTCGGGTGCCTGCTTCTTCAGCGCCACATATTCCCAAATCGCCACCAGTAACAGAACCGTCACGGCGGCAATCTGCAACGCGTAAAGCGGCATTCCCTGTAGCAGCAAGAGAACGATGAGCACGCCAATCCCAACGAAGTGCGAGATCGGGCGGACATATGACGCCGCAATTTTCACACCGATGTTTCCCGCCAGAAACAGGATCGGCCCGCCAACGATGGCAAGCGACTCGCGCCATGTGGAATGCTCGTAACTGTGAGATAGGCTGAAGTCTTCGCCGACAGCCGTCAGGATAATGCCTGCGACGATAGGAAGATGCCCGTAATTGAACAGCGTCTGCGCAATCTTCTCAGGCTCGGCAGACTCCTCGGCTTTTTCGGATGCTTTTTCCTGCCCATGGTGGAAATAAATCCACCACATCAACACCGTGCTGGTAAAGGCCGCGCAGAAAACGATGAAGCTGAGACTTGAGTTCATATGGTCGGTCGCGGTCTGTCCTGTCGTCAGAATCGTCTCACCGAGACAAATGAGCACGAAGAGTGCACATCTTTCCGCTAGATGCTCTCCCGAAAGATGCAGCTTTTCGTGTTCTCCGGTTTTCAGCCCGGGGAAATAATATTTTACCGTAGGGCCTGCATATTCAATACCGATGGCAACGGCCCAGAGACCGATCTGCCATTCCAGACTTTCGGCCAAGCCACCGCACAGCCAGAAAATGCTGGAGACGCCCAGCCATATCGCCATGCGTGTGAAGGTCAGCGAGTTCTCGTGAGCGACGCCCTTGAAGACATAGAGGGCGAAAAGCGATCGCATCACCTGCATGCCGCTATAGATCAGGGCAAAGGTAAAACTCTGATCGTCGAACGCTTTGGGCAGCGCGATTGCAAGCAGCACACCTGCAAACATCATCGAAAACAGAAACAGCCGGACAAGTCCGGCCTCCGTATTCAACATGTTGGTCAGCCAAGTGATCTGCACCCATAGCCACCATAAAGCCAGAATGATGATGGCCGCTTCCAGTAATGCGGTAGAGCCGAAATCCTTGGCGAGGGTATGAGAGAGCTGGATCATCGCAAACACAAAGACGAGATCAAAAAATAGTTCAGGAAAAGTCGGCTTTCCAGCCTCTGCATCGGCCTGCCGGATAAGCCGCCACTTCGAGCCAGTTTTCATGCTCGAAGTCTCCATGGTCTGCCCCATAAATGTTCTGTTCCTCAAAAATCCAAAAGCTTGAATATCAGTTTGAAGCCATCTGCGAACGGGCTTCTTCACGCACTAATGCGTCGGCGCGACCGAAAAGCGCAACCTCTTTAGAATTGTCTGGGAAGAAACGTGGGCCGACAAGCCTCACCTGGCGACCGCTGACATCAACGATGTATCCAGCCTGTGCCTTGACGGGTCGTTTCGTTTCGATGCTCACAGCCGACTGTTTGATATCGAGGCTGCTCACCTCAATGTCCTGCGCTACGGCGGCGGTTACAAAACAAAATACGGCACCCACGGCGGCACCAATGGCAACCCGTTCCATCAACAATCTCCTGAATATACTGAGCTTTTGTGGCTCTTCAACACAAGAGGCGGGTGTTTTGTTCCATTCGTTCTATCGACGGTTCATGCAGCAAGCGGATGGTGTGGCCGGGATGTCATTACCGCCCTTTTGCAGATGAAGGCGCTCAGTGCGCTGCGGTTCATAACAAGAGGTCAAACGTTTCCCACAGACATCAGGGGATAGGTTTCGAGAAGACCCGTTTTCGAGCCTAACTTGCTATATGTTATAAACATGATATTTCTAGTCATCTAATGGCATTCATGTCGGAAATGCCTTGGCCCATGTCTGCGCATAAAGCGGGTAATGGCGAAGTTTTGCTTGGCGCGCCGATTTTCAAGCGCATGAGACTGGTTTGAAATTGTGACGTATCTGCACTCAATGACATCTTTCACGGACGGCATCCGTGCGCTGGGACCTGCCAGGTGGCGTGGTCTCGACGGGCTGATCAGCGTGTTCTGGGACGCCGAGGCGCATGCAGGAGCAACCGGTTACTACCTGTCACCAGACCCGCGCATCGTCATATTCTTCAACGATGTCTCCTCGCACATCCTCATGAGCAACCGCGACGGTAAAACTGCCGATGCTTACAGGCCAATGAAGAAGGCGATCTATGTGCCCGCCGGGGTGCCGCTGTGGACCAGCTTCACATCGTTTCACCGCTTCTCCCACGTCGACATTCACCTGCACAAAGACCGGATGTTGAAATATCTGCTGCCGTCAGTCGGAAGCTCCGTCGCCGCCAGCGCGCTGCGCAGGCCGGTCGAGATTCAGGATACACAGGCAGTCGAAGTGCTAGCCAGCCTTTTGGTCGATGAATTGATCCACCCCGCCAAACACGCAATCTACGCCGAAAGCCTCGTCGGCAGCATCATTGCAGGTCTTCTGGATCTGCGTGAGGGGCACCCTGAAGACAACACCAACGCGCGGCTGACCCAAGCGCAGATGAACAAGCTCATCTCCGTCGTCAATACCCGCGCCGACCGCCGGATGACCGTCTGCGAAATGGCTGAGATCGTCGGTCTCTCGGAAAGCTGGTTCGCCAATGTCTTCAAGCTAACCACAGGCAAAACACCCTTACAGTGGCAATTGAGCAGGCGCATCGACCTTGCCCGGACCATGCTGACGGACAGTGATCTCAGCGTGGCAGCGATTGCGGCACAGCTCGGTTTTTCAGATCAGGCCCATTTGACAAAGACCTTCAGGCAAGTCGCAGGCGAAACGCCCGCCGCATGGCGTCGTATGCAGCGGGGTTAATCAGTCTTAGGCGCGAGATATTCGGTGTTGTTACACCTCACCACTTATGTCGCAAGGTCGCCCAGACCTCACGTCCGGGATTATAGAAATCGGCCCCGAAACCACCGTTCGCTACGTATTTTTTGTTGAACACGTTGCTGGCGTTGACTTCCAGCGTCGTGTTTTCCTGGAGCTTGTAAGAAAAGGCTGCATCGAAGACGACAGTTCCTTTTTTCCCGGATGCATTGTCGTCACCATAGAAATAAGAGCCCACGTAGCGACCACCTGCCCCAAACGTCATGTCACCGCGACTGTCATTGCCTTCCAGGGTGTAACTTGCCCAAACAGAGGCCATATGCTCTGGAACGAGCGCAAGCTGGTTACCGACATTGACTCCGCCGATGTTGCGAGCAATCTCCGTGTCGAGAAACGTATAGGCAGCGGTCAGATTGATGTTTTCAGTAACTTCAGCTTTTGCCTCTAGCTCAAAACCACGCGACTTGGCCTGTCCGACCGTGTACTGAACGCCTGTATTCGGATCAGCCACAGCATAGTTTTCACGGGTCAGATCGAAGACAGACGCCGTGAAAAGTGCCGGGAAGGCATCAGGCCGATACTTGACCCCGACCTCGACCTGCTTACCCGTTTCCGGATCAAGCCCGACAGACGGCGGGGAAACTGATTCAGCATAGCTTGAATACACCGCTAATTCTTCGAAAGCTCGATAGCTGACGCCAACCCGTTTTGTAAATTCACTGTTGCTACTTTTACCGGATACGCCTGACATTTCATCAGTCTCATCAACATTTATCCAGTCGTTCCGTAAACCGACGGAAACGATGACTTTCTCTGCGAATGTCAACTCTTGCTGAAGATACAATGCTTTGGAGTTATCGTCAGAGGATGTGCTTGCGTAGAGTGGAACAGACGTCGGACGACCGCTATAGACCGGATTGGTCCAATCTATTCCTGGAGCAGGTCCATAATAGGTATCATTTGTTGAGGAATTTGAATTGTACTCTACACCCAGTAACGTGCGGCTTTCGACGTCGCTGAAATTTGTGTCGTACTGAAGATGTGCATCAACGATGAAATCTTCCGCAGAATACTCGTTAGCAAAAAAAGCTCGGCCGGCCGTCGTTGATCCGCTTGTCGGCGTTGTCGCAATATAGGCATAACCAAAGTTTGTATTCGTGTTGCTATAGCGAGCGTTAGCTCCAAATCGAAGTCCTGATCCAAAATCATGATCGAGCATGGCACTGACCGTGTTTCTGTTCGTGCCACGATAGTTAAAGTCAGGCTCACCAAAGAAACGGCTCCGGTCAAAATTGGAGCCTACTGGGTGGCCACCACTTCCCGGTACACCATCACCATTTATGTGATCGTAAACGATAGTCAAAGTCGTCGAGTCAGTTGGACGCCACGTCAGGCCTCCCATGAAAAACTTCTGATCATCCCGTGAATAATCATATTCCGCGTCCGCTTTTCTAAGCTTTCCCGTAAACCGGTAGGACAGAGTATCGTCATCGGTGATGTTGTCGCCAAAATCCACGCCGGTTTCTGCTCGATTATTCACTCCGCCAGTGACATATGCCTCTCCAAACCTTTCGGATTTTGGCGTTTTCGTCACCAAATTTACGGAACCGCCTGGGTCTGAAACGCCCGACGTAGAGTTAGCCCCTTTCAGTACTTCTACTCGTTCAAAAGCGTAGGTTTCCTCGCGTGCAGCCCCAAATGGACGACCCAAGGCCAATCCGTCACGATACGTATAAGCATCGAAACCACGTATTTTGAAAAAATCATAACGATCATCAGAGCCATAAAAATCCGTGCTGACACCGGGCGTGTATTGTAGCACTTCCTCAACGCTGGTCGCGCCTCGTTGCTCGATTTCTTTGGCTGTAATGACTGAAACCGACGCAGGCGTATCAAGAATATCGGTTGCCATTTTACTGACGCTCGACGCATTCGTCGCCACGATGGTCTTGGCATCGCTATCACCACCCGCACCCTGTACTACGATCGTCTCCAGCACTGTGCCGGAACCCTGTGCATCAGCCTCCTGAGCAAGCAGCCTGACTGGCGCCAGCGCGACAAGGGCCGTGCAACCCAATAGAAACGCCTGGCGGTAACGGCGACGCGCGTGGCCATGGTTTGCGCTGGTGGTTTCAATGCTCATGATCAAATTCCAGATGTCGAGTGCTGATTCTGGCAACCTCGGTGGAAAACCCGGCGCCCCCTGTATCGCCTGATAACTTGAGGCCGTTAGTCTGGTATTGTACAATTCCACGGTTTTGTAAAAAACCACGGAAACTTCCTTGGCCATCGCAACAGCTTGTCAGATCGGTCTTGACCTTCCATCGTGAAGCTGAGACTTCAAGTCAAGTTTCAATACGGAAGAAAGTTTGCCCATGCTGCGCTTCATTCGCGCTCTCGCGCCCTTCATGGCCCTGTGCCTGCACCTCTTCTTTGCAGCGAGCGCTGCACACGCCGAGGGCACATCCTATCCTCTCGTCATCAAACACGCCTTGGGCACCACAACGATTGAAAAGAAGCCGCAGCGCGTCGCTACCGTTGCCTGGGCCAATCATGAAGTGCCCCTGGCGCTTGGCATCTTGCCTGTGGGTTTCGCTGCGGCCAATTTTGGAGATGACGATGGTGACGGGCTGTTGCCATGGGTGGCGGAGAAGCTGAAAGCTCTAGGTGCGGAAAAGCCTGTGCTGTTCGATGAGGGCGATGGCATCGATTTCGAAGCTGTCGCGGCCACCAAGCCGGATGTGATCCTCGCGGCCTATTCCGGTCTCAGTCAGGCCGACTACGATACGCTGAGCCAGATCGCGCCCGTCATCGCCTATCCGCAATCACCATGGGCAACAGACTGGCGCGAGATGATCCGCTTCAATAGCCTCGGGCTCGGCATGGCTCAGGAAGGCGAGGCCCTGATCCAGCGGATCGACGCGGAGATTGCCGATGTCGTGGCGGGTTTTCCTCAGCTCAAGAACAAGACGGCCATGTTCGTCACCCACCTCGATACGACCAACCTCAGCACCGTCAATTTCTATACGGCCAATGACACACGCGTGAAATTCTTTGCCGATCTGGGCCTCACATCACCGAAAAGCGTGAAGGATGCGACCAAGCCTGGCCAGTTCGCTTCCGGTGTCAGCGCAGAGCGTGTCGATGCCTTCGACGATGTCGATATCCTCGTGACCTATGGCGGTCAGGCGCTGTTCGATGCAGTGAAGGCCGATCCGCTTCTGTCCAGAATGCCAGCTATCGAGCACAATTCCATCGTCATGCTCGGTCGCAACCCGCTCGGCACAGCGGCAAACCCGACGCCGCTGTCGATTTCATGGGTGTTGAAAGACTACGCGGCCATGCTGGCGCAGGCTGCGGAAAAGTCTGCCGGAAAGCCTTGATGACCTTCAGATACGCCCGGCAACCGGCCCGCAGCGCTGTCATAAAACGCTCGAACAGCGTCAGATCGCTCTGGCTGCTGGGTCTGCTTGGTGTTCTGGCACTGCTTTGCATTCTGTCCGTGGCCATCGGCACGCGGGATGTCGCCTGGGTCGATATCGCGGCGGCACTTGGTGGCCGGGCAGAGAACATTGGTCAGGCCGCAGTTGCCGTGCGCATTCCGCGCACCGTCCTTGCGCTTGCTGCCGGGGCGGCTCTGGGGTTGGCCGGGGCTGTCATGCAGGGCGTGACGCGCAACCCCCTGGCAGACCCGGGCATTCTGGGCGTCAACATGGGTGCCTCTCTTGCGGTTGTCATCGGCGTGGCATGGTTCAACATCGCGTCCGCCAACGCCTTTATCTGGGCGGCGATTTTGGGTGCGGGCTGTTCTGCCGTGTTTGTTTACACCATCGGCTCGCTTGGCCGGGGCGGGGCAACCCCGCTCAAGCTGGCGCTGGCTGGTGCGGCAACATCAGTCGCCTTTTCCTCGCTGGTCATCGCGGTCGTTCTGCCGCGAAACGATATCGCAGGTGGCATAAGGTCGTGGCAGATTGGTGGCGTCGGTGGCGCGACCTTCGACCGTATCTTCCATGTCCTGCCGTTTCTCGCCGTCGGCTTCGTCATCAGCCTGTTATCGGCACGCAAGCTGAACTCGCTGGCGCTGGGTGATGAACTGGCCGCAGGACTTGGCGAGCGCGTGGCCATCGCCCGTGCCTTTTCCGCACTCGGGGCGATCCTGCTTTGCGGGGCCACGACCGCCGTCTGCGGACCCATCGGCTTTCTCGGCCTCGTCGTGCCCCATATCTGTCGCTTGCTCGTCGGCGTCGATCACCGCTGGCTTTTGCCGTTTTCAGCGCTTTGCGGCGCAGGCCTGCTGCTCGCAGCAGATATCATAGGTCGCATCGTCTCGCGGCCAGCGGAACTGGATGTGGGCATCGTAACCGCGCTGATCGGCGCACCCTTTTTTATCTGGATCGTTAGACGGCAGCGGGTACGTGACCTATGACCATGCATTCGGCGATCGCCACCTCCCTCACGCGCAATCGTACCCAGCAGACACGAAAACGCATGCGCGTGATTGCGTTGCTCGTTGTTTTGATTGTCGCAATCTTCTCGCTCACACTCGTGCTCGGTCAGTCCTTCACCCCGCCGATGGATGTTATTCGGATTCTGCTGGGCCATGACGTGCCGGGCGCTGGCTTTACCGTGGGGCAATTGCGCCTGCCGCGAGCCGCGCTATGCGTTCTTGCCGGTCTCAGTTTCGGTCTTGGCGGCGTGGCGTTTCAGATCATGCTGCGCAATCCCTTGGCCAGCCCCGATATTATCGGCATCAGTTCAGGCGCCAGCGCCGCCGCCGTCTTCGCCATTGTCGTGCTGTCGCTGAAGGGGCCAATTGTTTCGGTGTTTGCGGTTGCGGCGGGGCTTGGCGTAGCACTGTCCGTTTATGCGCTGTCTTCGCGCAATGGGGTGGCAGGCACGCGACTCATTCTCGTCGGCATCGGCGTTTCGGCCATGCTGGAAAGCGTCATCGCCTACATTCTCTCCACCGCGCCAGCCTGGAGCCTGCAAGAGGCGATGCGCTGGCTGACCGGAAGCGTCAATGGCGCACAGCTTTCGCAGGTTCTGCCGCTTCTGATCGGGCTCGTTGCTTTCGGGAGCCTGCTTTTCAGCCGCCAGCGGGATCTGGAGGCATTGCGGATGGGGGACGATACTGCCGCTGCCCTCGGTGTTCGCGTCGGTGTGACCCGCATCCTCGTCATAATCGCTGCCGTGGGCACGATCGCCATCGCGACCGCCATCACCGGACCGATCGCATTCGTGGCGTTTCTGTCGGGGCCAATTGCGGCGCGCATCGTCGGCGCCAACGGCTCGCTGCTGCTGCCCGCAGCCCTCATCGGCGCGCTTCTGGTGCTGGCGGGGGATTACGCCGGACAGTTTCTGTTACCCAGCCGCTACCCGGTTGGCGTCATCACCGGTGCGCTGGGTGCACCCTATCTGATTTTCCTGATTATCCGCGTCAACCGGACCGGAGGCTCGCTTTGACCAACCACGCCCTTACCGTGACCAACCTATCCGCCGGATATGGCGAAAACCTTATTCTGGAAGACCTCGATCTTGTTGTTCCCGAAGGCAAGATCACGGTGATCGTGGGTGCCAATGCCTGCGGAAAATCGACACTGCTGCGCACCATGTCGCGGCTTTTGTCTCCGCGCCGTGGCCATGTGCTGCTGGACGGAAAGTCCATCCACAGCATGCCGCCGAAAAAGCTGGCTAGAACTCTCGGGCTTTTGCCGCAGTCTCCCATCGCGCCGGAGGGCATTACGGTCGCAGACCTTGTCAGCCGGGGTCGCCACCCATATCAGGGCATTTTATCGCGCTGGAGCAGCGCGGATAATGACGCCGTGGCGACAGCACTGGAAGCGACCAAGACCTTCGAGCTTGCGGAACGCCCGGTGGACGAGCTTTCCGGTGGGCAGAGGCAGCGGGTGTGGATTGCCATGGCGCTTGCGCAGCAAACGGACATTCTGCTGCTGGACGAACCCACCACCTTCCTCGATATCAGCCACCAGATCGAGGTTCTCGATCTGCTTGTCGACCTCAACCATAGCAGAGGCACGACCATCGTCATGGTTTTGCACGACCTCAATCTCGCAGCACGTTACGCCGACCATCTGGTCGCGATGGCCAAGGGGCGCCTCCACATCACCGGTTCCCCGCAAGACGTGCTGACGCAAGATCATATCCGTGAGGTTTTTGGCCTTGAAAGCCGCGTGATCATCGACCCCACATCGGGCCGCCCGATGATGCTACCCATTGGCCGCCATCGCATGACCGATGCGTCTCTTGAAGAACTGTACTAACAACCAGCGCCATGCAGACGCCGAATTCGTCATTCATTGTAAACAAAATGTCATGGTCCACGGGCATTTTGCCGACCACCGATTCCAGACGAATTAATTGACATCATCAGGAGGCTGTTTTGGCCACAACGCGCGCGTATTCCTTTTTTATCCGCTCCAGCTTGCTTGCATCCATTGCCGCACTCAGCATCACATCTCACGCATTGGCATTCGATGGAAAGACGCCATCAGGCGCTGGCTACAGCGTCGTTGTTCCAACGCCATCCGTTGCCTATCCACTGCCTGTTGCTGAGAATTACCATAACCAGACGGGTAAAAACGCCAAGGGCGAGGCCGTTAATGCCTATGATGACAAGCAAAACCCGGTCATCAACATACTCACAGGCTTCAACCGCATCTGGACATTGGGCGACGATGCCTGGGCCAATGGTGGCGCCAATGGCGATGGCCCCAAAGATTACAGCAGGGTCAAAATCCTCGATGCGGATATCTGGGCCGAGAACATGCGCTATGTCCTGTCCGTCACCGGCAAGAACCGCACCGATGCGCAGGCGCTTAACGCCTATCTGAACGACCGCCGCTCCCAGGGTTACAGCGTTATCGAAGGTCTTGGCCCCCTCGCCCCATGGTACCGCGAAGGGTCCGGCGCAACGACCACCATCAACCACACACTCAGCGATTTCAACGTCAATGAGGTGATCACCAAACGAGAAGACGACAAGGGCGCGGAAGCAGGAACGGACACGTCCGACCTCAAGGACTTCGTCGCCTTCATGAAGCTGATGCGCGGCCCGGAAGGCACGACGTCTCCCTCCAAATATTTCTATTCCAGCCCCCGCCCATGGCGCATGAACGCCAAGGGTGAGGTGATCGAAACAGGCACCGAGACCATCGGCGACAAGACATTCGAGCGCTACGAAACCGAGCCCGACGTCACGGTCCCCGCCTTGCGCTATGCCCGGGAAAACCGTGGTCGCGCCAAGGATGGCGGCTTCCCGAGCGGCCACACCAATGCCGCCTATCTCGCGGCAATTGCTTACGCCTATGCGGTGCCCGAACGGTTTTCCGAACTTCTGACCAAGGCGTCTGAATTGGGAGAAACCCGCATCGAGGCGGGCATGCATTCGCCGCTAGATGTCATCGGTGGCAGGATCACGGCAACGGCCATTGCCGCAGCCGTGTTGCAAGATGCGAAATCCGCGGATGCCAAGAAGCTGGCGCATGACGAAGTGCAGGCCTATCTGACCAAGCGCTTGCCACAGGGACAAACCCTGCAAAGCTTCGCGCACAGTGCTGATATCACCATCGATCCTTATGCGGATGAGGCGAAAAACAAGGTCGATTTCCGCAATCGTATGACCTATTCCTTCAGCCGCAACACCTCTGCGCCTCGCCTTGCCATGGTGGTGCCGGAGGGTGCGGAAGTCCTGTTGGAAACCCGCCTGCCCTATCTGGACGCTGCACAACGCCGCGCCGTGCTGTTCTCCACCGGCATCGAATCCGGCTATCCGCTGCTTGATGACAGCAATGGCTGGGGCCGCATCAACCTTGTGGCCGCAGCATCCGGATATGGCGCATTCGATGGCGATGTCAGCGTGACGATGAACGCAGCCGCTGGCGGTTTCAACGCGCAGGACCGTTGGACGAACGATATTTCCGGCCCTGGTCGTCTGGTGAAATCGGGTGACGGTGCGCTCGCGCTCACCGGCCATAACAGCTACTCCGGCGGCACCGTTGTGCAAGACGGTACGCTGACGGTTGGCTCCAGAACCGCGCTTGGCACTGGCAGCGTGAACGTCAGCGGTGGAACCCTGGCGCTGGGTTCAGAGGCTGTCGAGATCACGGGCGATTACAGCCAGACCGGCGGTACGCTCGCGCTCGATGCTGCGAATGGCCCTTTACAAATCAAGAGGCAGGCCAGCATCGAGGGTGCAACTCTCCATCTTGCTTTCGGGCAAACCACGCCCACTGCCGGAGCCCGGTTTGAAGTGCTATCAGCCAACGCGCTCCATGGCACATTCGCCAAAATCGATGCAGGTTCGGTCAAGATTCGCCCAGTCTACACCGGCAATTCCGTATCGGTCATCGTCGAATAACGGCACATTCACGTGATTGAAGAGGCGCAAAAATCGCTGCGCCCCTTCACAACGGTCCCGAGTTGCACTAGAAGCCGCACCGTAATCCGGTCGCAGCCCACCCGGTCAAAACAAGGGATCCCGAACCATGAAAACTATCGTCATCTGCTCCGGCGGATTGGACTCCGTTTCGCTTGCGCACAGAATAGCAGCGGAAAACGAACTTCTCGCCCTCGTCTCCTTCGACTATGGTCAACGCCATAAAAAGGAGCTGGACTATGCAGCGGCCTGCGCCGACAGGCTCGGCGTGCCGCATCATGTCATCGATATCCGCCCCATTGGCGCCCATCTGACAGGCTCGGCGCTAACCGACGATATCGCCGTACCGGATGGTCACTATGCGGAAGAGACGATGCGCTCCACCGTGGTGCCCAACCGCAATGCCATCATGCTAACCATCGCGTTCGGGCTGGCCGCAGCGCAGCAGGCGGATGCCGTTGCTATTGCCGTGCACGGTGGCGACCACTTCATCTATCCCGATTGCCGCCCCGCTTTCATCGACAGCTTCAACGAGATGCAACGTCACGCGTTGGATGGCTATGCCAACGTCAAGCTGGTTGCGCCCTACGTCAACGGGTCCAAGGCCGATATCGTAACGGACGGATCAAAGCATGACACGCCGTTTGCGCAGACCTGGTCCTGCTACAAGGGTGGCGTGCGCCATTGTGGGCGCTGCGGCACCTGCGTGGAGCGGCGCGAAGCCTTCCATCTGGCAGGCATCAGCGATCCCACCGATTACGAAGACCCGGATTTCTGGGTAGCGGCCACCAGTGCCTACGCGGCGCAGGAGGTGAAATGATGTTTCGTATCACCAAGGAGTTTCATTTCTCCGCATCGCACCAACTCAAGGGCCTGCCCGATGACCACCAGTGCGCACGTCTGCACGGTCATAATTACATCGTTGAAGTCGAGCTTTCCGCAGATGAGCTGAACGAGCACGGCTTCGTGCGCGATTACCACGAGCTTGCGCCTTTGAAGCAATACATCGACAACAGCTTCGATCACCGTCACCTCAACGACGTCTTGGGGCACGACATGGTCACGGCCGAGCGCCTCGCCCGGCATTTTTACGACTGGTGCAAAGCGCGTCTGCCGGAAACGAGCGCCGTGCGGGTCAGCGAGACTGCCAAGACCTGGGCAGAATATCGCCCCCGTCCCCAGCCATGAGCGCGGCCAAGGAAAGCCCGATCCGTATCAGCGAAAT
This sequence comes from Agrobacterium vaccinii, assembly GCF_021310995.1. NCBI lineage: Bacteria > Pseudomonadati > Pseudomonadota > Alphaproteobacteria > Hyphomicrobiales > Rhizobiaceae > Agrobacterium > Agrobacterium vaccinii. Next base: position 601,088 of record NZ_CP054151.1, read on the forward strand.
CTTCGGCCCGACGATTCAGGGTGAAGGCGTGCTGATCGGTGTTCCCACGGTATTCGTCCGCACGGGCGGCTGCGATTATCGCTGTTCGTGGTGCGATACGCTGCATGCGGTGGACAGCGAATACCGCGATAACTGGAAGCCTATGTCTGCCGATGCGATCTGGCAGGAGGTCTTGCGTCTATCCGGTGGCAAGCCGCTGACCGTGTCCCTATCCGGCGGCAATCCTGCGATTCAACCGCTCGGACCGCTCATCGACAAAGGCCATGGTGAAGGTTACCGCTTTGCACTGGAGACGCAGGGCAGCATTGCCAAAGACTGGTTTGCCAGCCTCGATTATCTGGTGCTCAGCCCCAAGCCACCTTCCAGCGGCATGCAAACGGATTGGTCAGCTTTTGAAAACTGTCTTGCAGCGGCGGGAGACCGTCCGCACATCGCGCTGAAATTCGTGATTTTCGATGATGCGGATTATCGTTACGCCAAGGACGCCAGCGCCCGCTATCCCCATCTGCCCGTCTACCTCCAGCCCGGCAACCACACCCCGCCGCCACCGGAGGACGATAACGCCGTGGTCGATATCAATGGCGTGATGGACCGGATGATCTGGCTGGTGGACAAAGTCAGCGACGACCGCTGGTTCGACGTCCGCGTGCTGCCGCAACTGCATGTGCTGCTGTGGGGAAACAAGCGCGGCGTCTGAAATCTCTACGTCTTACGTATATGGAACCTGTGGCCTGTTTCCGTGGGCGTGGCTTCCAGCAGGCTGTGTCCGTCTTCACGGCACATATGGGGGATGTCGATGATGGCAAGTGGATCGCTGGTTTCGACGCTGAGCTCATCACCGGCCCGCATCCGCGACAGCTTCTTGCGGCACCTTAAAACAGGAAGGGGGCATTTCAGCCCCCTTAGATCGTAGATTTCGGCGTGACCAGCGGTCATTGCTTGGCCCAGAACTTCCAGAACGGCTTCTTCTGCGCATCGTCGGGTGACGGTGGTGCGCTGAAGGCAAGCGGGTTCACCGTTGGCACCGGCACGCTTTGCGGCGTACCCGCCTGCGGTTGTGCTGCCACTGGCGCGGCGGAAGCGACCATCGCCGGTGCCGCCGCTGGGGTGGCTGCGGGCTGCCGTGTCATGACCGTCGCCGCAGTCGTCGCACCCGGATTTGCTGCCGAAGCCATGGCTGTCGCAGCCTGGCCGGAAATGCCCTTGGCTGCCTTCTTTTCCATCAGCGCGGCAAACTCGGTTTCCTTCATCAGCTTGCCTGCCTTGAGCGCCGAGCCGGTCGGAGCATAGGCCGGCTCGCGACCCTTGCGCTTTTCGGCAACCAGTGCCTTGCGCTCGGCTTCGCTCGGATCATACCAGACCATGCCGTCGAGCTTGTTGGTCGCCTTGGCATAGGCAAGCTGGTAGGTCTTGTCGTAGCTCGTCAGCGCACTGGCGAGGGCTGGCGGCGTGCTCATTTTGGGACAGGCAGCGGAAGCGTTGAACTGCCCACCTTCGAGCTGCTGATTGAACACATACTTCTTTTCGCAGACATTGACTTCCGGCGGACGCTTGGTCACTTCGAAGTTGTCGTAACCGACCTTCAGCATCTTCCAGAATTCAAAATGCTCGCTCTTGCGGTGGCGTGCCATGTTTTCCGCTGTCATGCGGAATGGCAGGGCCTGCAACTGAACCGTCTTCTGGCCACCCTTGAAGGCGTCGCGCGCAAAGCCGTAGATTTCCAGAACCTGTGCATCCGTCATGGAATAGCAGCCCGACGACGAACAGGCGCCATGGATCATCAGGTTGGTGCCGTTGCGCCCGTTTGCCTGATCATACCGATTGGGAAAACCGGTATTGATCGCCAGATAGTAATTGGAGTTGGGGTTAAGGTGCCCCGGCGTCAGATTGTAAAAGCCCTCGGGCGCCTGCCGGTCGCCTTCCTTGACCTTGGGACCGAGCTTTCCAGACCATGCGCAGATGTCGTAGGAGGCGATGACCTCAAAGCGGTTGTCGCGACGGGCCTTCCAAATCTCAAGCTTACCCTCTTCCTTGAAAATCCGGATCATGATCGGCGCGTTGCGATCCATGTTCTTCTTGTCCATTTCGGCAAGAATGGATGGAGCAAGCGGGTAATCGACCTTGTTTTTCACATGGGAAACATCACGCTCGACGGTCTCGAGCGTTTCGTTGCAGCCTGCAAGCATGAGAGCGGTGCAGGCGAAAAGCGCAATATGTCTCAAACGCATGGCGTTCCACCAATTTTCAGGATGTGCAAAGGTGGTAAAATATTTCGGATTTGAATACAAGTCCGCGAACTTGTGATCGCCGGTCTATTTCCGGCAAAGGGCTGCTGATCGGCTCTCATGATCTCATCGGCGTTGTTGAATCCGTTGGTGGAATATAGCTTACAGAGTCTTAACACATCGCTACACAGCTCGCGGGCGATGTCGCTTGCGGCAGGACCGAACTCATCTATATTCCTGACATGATCGACCTCATGACCGCCTACTGGCCGCACATCCTCGCAACTCTCTCCGCAATCATGGGTGCAGCCGCTGCCATCCACGCCACCATGACGAAACAGGAAGTCCGCACGGCACTTGGCTGGGTTGGCGTCATCCTGCTCTCACCCTTCGTCGGCGCCGCCATCTACGCCATCGCTGGCATCAACCGCATCAGGCGTACGGCACTCGGCCAGCAGCGCTCTTTGATGCACGGCACCATCATGGACCGGGTCGCGCGTTTCGATGCCGACGATAGTCTTGTCATCGAGCGGTTCGGGAGACGTTTTGCCTCCATGAAAACCGTGGGTGACCGAGTTACGCGCACGGCGCTGACGACCGGCAATGTCATCGAGCCGCTGAACTCCGGCGATATCGCCTATGCCGACATGCTGGATGCCATCGCGAACGCCAAGCGGTCCATCATTCTCGAAACCTACATTTTCGATCAGGACCATATCGGCATCCGTATCGTCGAGGCGCTGGCAGATGCCTGCGATCGTGGCGTCGAGGTCAGGGTGCTGGTGGATGCGGTGGGTGCCCGCTATTCCGTTCCAAGCATTTTGCCTGCCCTTCGAAAAGCCGCTATCCGGGCTGCAGTTTTCAACGGCAATGTCATCATGGGTCTTCGCCTTCCCTACGCCAATCTCAGAACGCACCGGAAAATTCTGGTGGTGGATGGCCGCGTTGCCTTCACCGGCGGAATGAATATTCGCGAAGGTTTCACAGCGGAGTTTGCTCGAGAGCACCATTCTCACGACACCCATTTCAAGGTGAGAGGGCCGCTGGTCGCCGATCTGTTCACCGTTGCCGCCGAAGACTGGCGCTTTACTACGGGCGAGCTTTTGGATGGCCCGGTCTGGGATGTCACGCTTCCCGAGGGCGAGCCGGGTCAGCCGGTATTGGCACGCGTGGTCGCTTCGGGGCCGGATAACAGCATCGAGACCAGTCACAAGATGCTGATGGGCGCTTTTTCCGTTGCCCGCTCGTCCATCCGCATCATGTCGCCCTATTTCCTGCCGGATCGCGAATTGATCTCCGCACTGACGACGGCGGCCCGGCGAGGCGTGCAGGTCGATATCATTATTCCTGCGAACAACAATCTGACATTGGTCGACCATGCCATGACGGCACAGTTCGATCAAATGCTGAAAAGCTATTGTCGCATCTGGCGCGCGACCGGCCCTTTCAACCATTCCAAGCTGCTCGTCATCGATGACCGTTGGTCCTACGTCGGCTCGTCCAATCTCGATCCAAGGTCGTTGCGATTGAACTTTGAGGTGGACATAGAAGTTATGGATGAGGGTTTCGCCGAAGCAGTCTCCGCGCGCATCACCGACGCGATGGAGACGGCAGTGGCTGTGAACCTCGAAGCCTTAAGGGCTCGCCCGTTTCCCGTCCGGCTTTTCGAGCGGATTTTGTGGCTGGCATCGCCTTATCTTTAAAGGCGACACCTTTGAGTGTTGGGAATGAAATCGTTGATGCGAGATATGAAATTGAAACGAACCAAGCCCGACAGCCTGTCCTCCATCCTGATGACATCCCTGCGCAATCGCAAGAAGCGTCAGACGGAAAGCAACGGTTGCGGAGATGAGGGACAGCCCATCATCGCATCCTACAATGTCCACAAATGTGTGGGGCGCGACCGTAAATTCGACCCGGACCGCATCTGCCATGTGATCAAGGAAATAGGTGCCGATATCATTGCGCTACAGGAGGCCGACAGCCGTTTCGGAGAGCGCACCGGCTTGCTCGACCTTGGCAGGCTGGAGCGCGAATGCGGGCTGACGCCGGTGCCGATCAGCGCGGGCGCCAAGGCCCATGGCTGGCACGGCAACGTCGTTCTGTTCCGGGAAGGCTCCGTTCGTGATGTGCATCCGCTCAGGCTTCCAGGTCTGGAACCGCGTGGTGCTCTGGTGGTGGAGTTAGAATTGAAACAGGGTGGGACATTGCGCATCATCGCTGCCCATTTCGGTCTTTTGCGCCGCTCACGCGCGCAGCAGGCAAAGGCGCTTGTCGATCTTCTCAACATGCGCGACGAGCAGCCAACAATTCTGCTCGGCGATCTCAACGAATGGCGGCTGGGAAATGGCTCATCGCTCAACACATTCCGCGATGCCTTCGGCAGCCTGCCGCCAGCAGTTCCCAGCTTCCCATCAGGATTGCCGGTACTTGCGCTTGACCGGATCATTTCCAACCGAAAAGGCCTGATCGAAAATGTAACGGCGCATGACAGCGCGCTGTCGCGGGTCGCATCCGACCATCTGCCGCTCAAGGCGGCAATCTGCACGGATATTCTCGTCGGTTGAACGGCAGACAAGGCGGATGCAGCATGCGCACCCGCCTTATCCATTTTATCGGAGCAATGCCTTGGCTTCTTCGATACCCAATGCCGCCGGCTGCGTGCAGGTGGTGGTCAACTCAATGAACCGATCCTCCTCGCCGGACTTCAGGATCGACGTCATGACATCGATGCCGTGAAGGGAGCGTTCCAGCGAGCAGCGCGCGTCGCGTCCTTCGATTAATGCCAGCGCCATGTCGGCAAGCCCTGCCGTGCGGTAGTTGGCACGTGCACCCTGCGGGCTTTCCTGATTGGCGATCCCGAAGGGATGCTCCCAGTTGTCCAGCGGCTTGATGTCCTTGTCGCGACCGCTGGCCTCGACCACGCCGCCGAAGAAATTTGGATCGGGCACGTAGATCGAGCCTTCCGTGCCGTATAGCTCCATATTGGCATGGCGGTGCGACCACACATCCCAGCTGGCTGACAGGGTGATCGTCGCGCCGTTCACGAACTCCAGGAGGGCATGGATATTGGTGGGCGTTTCCACAGGAATGACCTGACCGTTCAGAGGCTGGCTGGTCACCGTTCGCGTCGGGTTCGCCATCGACGTCAGGGCACCGACACGTTTGACCGGGCCGATAAGGTTGATGAGATTGGCGATGTAATAGGGGCCGAGATCGAGGATCGGGCCGCCGCCTTCGAGGAAGAAGAAGCCGGGGTTGGGGTGCCACATTTCCATGCCAGGACTCATGACATGGCATGTGCCCGACGTGATGCGACCAACGCCGCCTTCATCGATATATTTGCGCGCCAACTGGTGCGCGCCGCCCAGAAACGTATCGGGCGCACAACCGACAGCGAGGTTCTTTTCTGTCGCCAGACGCCGCAGTTCCTCGCCTTCTTCCAGCGTTAGAACGAGCGGTTTTTCGGAATAGACGTGCTTACCAGCCTCCAGAATAGCTTTCGACACCCCAAAATGCGCTGCGGGTATGGTGAGGTTCACCACCACGTCGATGTCGTCGTTCTTAAGCAGCTCCTCGATGGACTGCGCCTTGACCCCGTATTCTTCGGCTCTCAGTTCGGCGGCACTGCGGTTGAGGTCGGCGCAGGCCAGAACTTTCAACCCCTTGAACAGAGGCGAAAGCGAGAAATAGGTGGTTGAGATATTGCCGCATCCAATGATGCCGACGCCAAGTTCATTGGCCATGAATGTCACTCCAGATTTGGATTAGTAGCTGTTGAAGGATGCGATCGATCTTGTGATCAGACGGTCGGCATCGCTAGGATTGTCATGTTCGACCACGTAATATTTGACGGCGGTTTTCTTCAGCACATCGACAAGGCCTTTCCAATCCACGGTGCCGTGGCCAACATCCGCCCAACCGTCTTCGTCCGTATTTTCACCTGATGGCGCGATGTCCTTCACATGCACCGCGGTGATCCGGCTTGCGTAACGCTCGATCCATTCAAACGGATCGGCTTTGCCGCGGATGATCCAGGCAATATCCGCTTCCCACTCCAGTTCAGGACCGCCAGCAAAAATCTGCTCTTGCGGCGTGGTGCCATCCTCCAGCTTCACGAATTCGAAGTCGTGGTTGTGCCAGCCAAAGGCGAGACCTGCATCACGGTAAGGCTTGGCAGCCTCTTGAAGACGCTTACCGAAGGCCAGCCAACCGGCTGCATCGCTTGGGCGCTGGTCGGGCAGAAGGTAAGGGCAGTAAATCGTCTCAACCCCGAGGATTTTCGCGATGTTCAGTGCTTTCTGTGGCTCGCTCTCCAGCATGTCGAGACCGAAATGGCCGGTCGGCATGGTCAGATTGTTCGCGTCGAGATCTGCGCGCAAAGCTTTCAAAGCCGCGTCGTCCATCGTGCCGTAAATGCCGCCGAAGCCTTCGACATGGGCGTAGCCTGCCGCTGAGAGTTTCTTGAGGGTATCTGAAAGCGGCGGGAAGTTACGCGCGCTGTAAAGTTGAAAGCCGAGTTTCGTCATCTGTCTCTCCTGACATTGGGACTGTGTCCGGTGGAAGGGTGGGATATGGGTTCAGATGCGGTCTTCCGTTGCCGCATCGAAAAGTGAGGCCATGGACATATCGAAAGCGAGCTTGACCTTCGTGCCCGGCGCAAAGCGGCGGTGGCCGCCGACTCGCACGGACATGGTGTGACCGGCAAGCTTCAGCCAGATGAGATTATCCGCCCCCATCGGCTCTTCGATATCAACAACGGCGTCATGGATTTCACCACCGGTAATGTCGTTGTCGACACGCACATGCTCTGGCCGAACGCCAAGCACAGCCGTCGCTCCCGGCCTCAGTGCCGAAGACGCGTCATAACCATCCAGCGTGAAGCTGACACCATTGGTGGCGAATACGACCTTGCCGTCTTTTTCCGCCAGTTCACCGCGCAGAAAGTTCATCGAAGGAGAGCCGATGAAGCCTGCCACGAACAGGTTCTTCGGCTTGTTGTAGATCGAAATCGGATCGTCCAACTGCTGAATGACACCGCTTTTCATGATGGCGATGCGGTCCGCCAGTGTCAGCGCTTCGATCTGGTCATGCGTGACATATATCATCGTGTTTTTCAGCGACTGGTGAAGCCGCTTGATTTCCACGCGCAGTTCAGAGCGCAGCTTGGCATCGAGGTTGGACAGCGGCTCATCGAACAGAAAGACATCCACGTCACGCACCAGCGCGCGCCCGATGGCCACACGTTGACGCTGACCGCCCGAAAGTTCTGCCGGTTTGCGTTTCAGCAGTGGCTCGATCTGGAGAATACCAGCGGCGCGCTTCACGCGCTTGTCGATTTCTTCTTTGGGAATTTTGGCCACTTGCAGGCCGAAGGACAGGTTCTTTTCGACCGTCATCTGCGGGTAAAGCGCGTAGGACTGGAACACCATGCCAATGCCTCGGTCCTTCGGCTCTTCCCAGGTGACGTTTCGATCCTTGATGAAGATTTGACCTTCCGTAGGCTCCAGAAGTCCAGCAATGCAATTGAGCAATGTGGATTTTCCGCAGCCGGACGAGCCCAGAAGAACGAGGAACTCCCCTTCGTATATATCGAGATTGAGATCCGAGAGCACGTTGACCGCACCGAAGGACAGAGACAGGTCGCGAATGGAGACGCTTTTATTCATGAAGCTTAACCTTTGACTGCGCCTGCGGCGATGCCGCGGACAAAAAGTCTGCCTGAAACGAAATAGACGAACAGCGGAACGGCACCGGTCAGAAGGGTCGCCGCCATATTGACGTTGTATTCCTTCACGCCTTGAACCGAGTTGACGATGTTGTTGAGCTGAACCGTCATCGGGTAATATTCCGGTCTGGTGAAGACGACGCCAAACAGGAAGTCGTTCCAGATGCCGGTCACTTGCAAGATCATGGCCACCACGAAAATCGGCAGCGACATGGGCGCCATGATGCGGAAATAGATTTGCCAGAAATTAGCACCATCGATGCGCGCTGCCTTGAACAACTCTTCCGGCAGACCCGCGAAGTAGTTGCGAAACAGCAGGGTGAGGATCGGCATGCCGAAAATCGTGTGCACGATAACGAGGCCTGTCAGCGTGCCATAAACGCCCATTTCCCGCAGAACGATCACGATCGGATAGATCATCACCTGATAGGGAATGAACGCACCGATGATGAGGATGGAGAAGAAAAACTCCGAGCCTTTGAACTTCCAGTTCGCCAATGCGTATCCACTGACCGATGCAATCACAATCGATACGATGGTGGATGGGAGCGTGATGAGCACGGAGTTCCAGAAGCCACGTGACAGGCCATCGCAATTGAGACCGGTACAGGCATTGGACCATGCCTTGACCCACGGCTCAAAAGTAATTTCGAGCGGCGGAGCAAAGATGTTGCCCATGCGGATTTCAGGCATGCCTTTAAGCGATGTCACGACCATCACGTAAAGAGGTAACAGATAATAGAGCGCAGCAATGGTCAGGCTGCCATAGAGGATGATGTTGCGCCGGGACAGCCGCTTCTTAGGCTTGCGCCCGCGTGGACCATCGAGTTGGGAGGAGACGGGATCGACGCCTGCCGCGACCGTATTCAGTGTCGAGATATTAGCCACGCTTGCGCCCTCCGAACTCGAGATAGGCCCATGGAACGACGATGATGGCGACCGTCAGCAGCATCATAGTAGATGCGGCAAAGCCCTGCCCCAGGTTCTGCGCCTGGAACATATAGTCGTAGACGTATTTGGCAGGCACTTCGGATGCGATGCCGGGGCCGCCGCTGGTTTGCGCCACCACGAGGTCGTAGACCTTGACGATGCCGCTGGCGATGATGACCAAGGTAGTGATGAAAACCGGGCGCATCATCGGGATGACGATGAGGATATAGGTCTTCCACATGGGAATACCGTCCACACGAGAGGCCTTCCAAATGTCCTCATCGATCCCGCGCAGACCCGCCAGCATGAGGCACATGACGAGGCCAGTGCCTTGCCAAAGGGCGGCGATCAGAATTCCATAGATCACGAAATCCGAATTATAGAGCGGATCGAAGGTGAAGCTTTCCCAGCCCAGAGATCGAACAACGGCCTGGATGCCGAATTCCGGGTTCAACAGCCACTGCCAGACAAGGCCGGTGACGATGAAGGACAGGGCAAAGGGATAGAGAAAGATAGTTCTAAAGGTATTCTCGAACCTGATTTTCTGATCCATCAGCGCCGCCAGCACAAAGCCGATGACGAGACTGAAAATCAGCGAAAGAATGCCGTATATGGCTAGGTTCTGGATCGATATCAGCCAACGGGGCGCCGCCCAGAGGCGTTCATATTGTTCAAAACCAATGAATGTCGCGCGAGGTAGCAATTTTGAATTCGTAAAGGAATAAACGACTGTCCAGATCGTTCCGCCCATGAAGATGACCATCGCGGTCAGGATCATGGGGATAGATGCAATCTTTGAATTCAGATTGCGGAATAGCTGGTTGGGACGACCAGAATGGCTTTTAACCGCCATGTACCACTCCTCATCAATCATAAAGGTTGATTGCGCGGCGGGTAGCTTCAGCATATCCCGCGGCACGATTTTCCAGACGCAAAATCAGGGGCGTCGAGTAAGGAGGCGTCTGTCACCGGCAAACGTAAGCGTTTGCGGTGACAGACAAAGAAGATCAGTCTGCTGAGGCAATAATGTCAGCAAAACGCTTCTGTGCAGCCTCGGCAGTGAGGGACGCATTGGCAAAAAACTCGGACATCAAGTCCTCTTTTTGCTTTTGCGTATCGGCGGAGATCAACTGATCCGTGCTTGCCAGCACATTGCCCTTCGCCAAGATATCCAGACCCTTTTTCATGCAGTCGTTCGCGACACCGAGGTCAACGTCCGAGCGGATGGGAAGCGAACCCTTCTTCAGGTTGAAGGCCAACTGTGTCTTGGGATCGACGATCACTTCAGCCAGAACTTCCTGCGCCTTGGACTTCGCTTCGTCTTTCAACAGAGGGAAATAGAAGGCGTCGCCATTTGCTGTCAGATATTCGTTGAGGCCAAGGCCTGGAAGGCAGGTGTAATCGGTTCCCGCTTTCATATTCGCAAGCTGGAATTCACCCTGTGCCCAGTCACCCATGATCTGACCGCCAGCCTTGCCGGTGATGACCATGTTCGTCGCCTGGTTCCAGTCTTGAACGTTGGAACCCTTTGTCAGCTTGCGGGCTTCGTCGGCAGCAGCGAAAATCTTCTGCATGTCCGGTCCGGCGGCAACCTCGGCGTCCTTATCCTTGTAGACCTTTTCGTAAAGGTCCTTGCCTCCCATCGCAATCAACAGCGTGTCGAACAGACCATTGGCCTGCCATGCCTGACCACCCAGCGCGAGCGGTTGAATTCCGGCCTTTTGCAAAGCAGGCGCTGCGGCGATGAACTCCGTCCAGTTCTTGGGAACCTCTACGCCAGCCTTCTTGAAAGCTGCATTGGAAAGCCAAAGCCATTGCCACGAGTGAATATTGACGGGCGCACAATAAATCTTGCCGTCGATCGTGCAGCTTTCGAGCAGGCTGGCTGGCTTGATGATCTCTTTCCAGTTGCCCTTTTCAGCGACGTCTGTCAGATCCCGCATCAAACCGGACTGCGCCAATTCTTCTGCCTGACGACCGTGGTTGAACTGGGTCGCACCCATCGGATCACCGCCGGTGATGCGGCTGATCATGATTGGTCTGGCCGTACCACCCGATCCGGCAATGGCGCCGTCCACCCACTTATTTCCGGTTGCATCAAAAGCCTTGGCGAGCTCTCCCACCGCCGCGGCCTCACTACCGGATGTCCACCAGTGTGTTACTTCCAGGTCTGTCGCCCCGGCAATACTTGCCGGAAGCATCACACCAGCCGACAGAACGGCCAAAATAAAACGAATGCGCATGAGTCTCCTCCCTCACTGAAACGTTGCCGTAAAAACCTATTCGAATCATCCCCCTTCTGCAACAGCACCGGTCATAAAAAATTAAGACTCGTAATTACTGATTTATATCAATGCTTTGAACTGTTTCGTCGGCCAGATTTTCGTTCGTCCAGACGCGATTTACAGCGGCCTGTGAAAAATGGCTGATAATTTCTTTGGCTGTGACGATCACGGAGCGTGAGAGGTCGTAACCACGGATATGAGGCACCTGTACCTGCGCTTCACAGGAACGTTATCGAGTAACGACGACGATACTCTTATCAACTTTATGTAACGTCACGGTGTTTGAGTACCATATATCATCGGTAGTAAATCTGATATATTGCCGACAGGCATTTTGAATTAAGGCAGCGCAACCATACATCTTAAGGAATGCGACTAATCGCAACCTGGCTTAACGACGCATTAACTAGTCCGCGCATATGAATATGGCTAATATAACAAGCGGAACCAACAGATAGCGGCGCATCACCGCAGTTGTGCACCGCTATAACGGGTTGCATGAAGCCGACCCGATTTCAACAATGTATCGATTTGAAACGCTGTCCAGGTTCGACTGGATGGTGCGGTCATGGCTGTGTCTAGCGCTTGGCGCATGCCCGATGCAAATCCTCAAAACAAACTGTCAACGCCGACATGCGTACCAATACGCGTGCCTGATCGTTGCTGGGTGCGGATCATACTTCTTCGCTGGCCAGAGCGAAAAGCAACAGGGGACGTTTAGGAAAACTGATGACACCAGAAATACTCAATCTGCCTCCTTCGCTTTCCATACGGGGCATCTCTGCCATTCATGAAACGCTTTTCGAGGCGTTGCAGATGAACAAGGCCGTCACGGTCGACATCCCGGCAGATGCCCACGCGGACCTCAGCTTTATCCAGCTTATCGAAGCATCGCGGCTCTATGCCCGCGCCGAAGGCAAATACATCACACTTACAAAACCGGCTTCGCCAGCAATTGTCGACACCCTGCGGCGGGGCGGTTTTCTGACCGACATGGACGAGGCCTCTCGCCTCTTCTGGCTGCATGGAAAGGAAATACAATGAGCGCCAACATTCTCACCGTCGATGACTCTGCAAGCATCAGAATGACCACCAAAATTGCCCTGACGAATGCAGGTTATCAGGTAACGGAAGCGGTTGATGGCGCAGATGGCCTTACCAAAGCCAAGGCTGGCACGTTCGATCTCATCGTCACCGATCTGAACATGCCCAACATGAACGGCCTGGAAATGATCGAAGCGCTGCGCCAGTCGCCTGCGCATACCGGCATTCCCATCATCTTTCTGACCACGGAATCGGACGCAGACATGAAGGCCCGCGCGAAAGCCGCCGGTGCCACGGGCTGGGTCACGAAGCCTTTCGACCCGGAAAATCTCGTAAAAATTGCTAAAAAGGTTCTTGGTAGATGAATATACTGGACCCCATTCAGGTTTTCAGAACAGAAGCGGCAGAGCTTTTCGAGCAGATCGAAAGCGGTTTGCTCGACCTGTTGCATGATCTGTCCAATCAGGGACAGATCGATGCCGTTTTTCGCGGCCTGCATACCCTCAAGGGGTCCGGTGCCATGTTCGGCTTCGAAGCCTTGGCAGCCTTCACCCACCATTGTGAAACCGCATTCGACCGCGTTCGCAAGGGCGAAGTCCCTGCAAGCAGTGAACTGATCGCAGCCGTGCTGGAAGCGCAGGATCACATGCGTTGCCTGGTCGACAATCCGGCCCGTGCGCTGCCCGAGACCGGCGACCGTCTTCTGGCCAAATTGCAGGCAGCAGTCGGCACCGACGCGACGGGTACGGTCCATCACGTCCAGCCTGTGGCGACGAAGAAAGCAGACGCACCTTCTGTCGCAACATGGCAGATCAATTTCAGCCTGCCCTCCAACGCAATGGCCAACGGCACCAATCCCCTTGGCCTTCTGGATGAGCTGGCGGAACTGGGTGACTGCACGATTGTAGCCAACACCAGCGCCATTCCGGCTATCGACAGCATCGACCCGACCAATCTCTATCTCTCGTGGAAAGTCACACTCACCACCGACAAGCCACGTTCCGCCATCGACGACGTCTTCATTTTCGTCATGGATGAGATGGAGATCGATGTCAAAAAGCTCACCGACGAGCCTGCTCCTTCCGCCGAAATCGTGCCACCTCTGGCACCTGTCGAAGAGGCCGCAAAGGCAAATCCGGCAGCAGCGCAGGCAGCCGCCGATAGCAAGCAAAACAAGGGCGCGGAAAACGTCCGCGTTCCTGCCGAGCGCCTTGATGAACTGATGGACCGCGTCGGCGAACTCGTCATTGCCCAGTCGCGCCTGTCACAGTTGGCAAACACGAGCGTCGATATTCAGCTTCGCTCCGTATCGGAAGATGTGGAGCGCCTCTCCGGTGAACTGCGCGACACGATGATGGTGCTGCGCATGGTGCCTATCGCCCAGCTTTTCAGCCGCTTCCGCCGTCTGACACACGATTTGGCCCGCGAAACCGGCAAGCAGATCGAGCTTGTGACCGAAGGCGAGTCCACCGAGGTGGACAAGGTCGTCATCGAGCGTCTGGCCGATCCGCTGGTGCATCTCGTTCGCAACTCCTGCGACCACGGCCTTGAAACGCCGGAAGAACGTATTGCCGCTGGCAAAAAGCCTGCGGGACAGGTCACACTCGTTGCCCGCCAGACCGGTGGCGACGTGACGATCACCATCAAGGACGATGGTCGCGGCATCGACCGCCAGCGCGTCCGGGCCAAAGCGGAATCGTCGGGCCTCGTCGCCGCGGGTGCAAACCTGTCCGATCAGGAACTCCTGCAGATGATCTTCGAGCCCGGCTTTTCCACCGCCGCTGCCGTCACCAATCTGTCGGGTCGCGGCGTCGGCATGGATGTCGTGAAAAAAACAATCGAAGCGCTGCGCGGGACCATCAACGTCTCCAGCACCGCAGGCGTCGGTTCCGAAATCACCCTCGCCATTCCGCTGACGCTGGCCATCATCGATGGTCTGCTCGTGCGGGTCGGCAACGGTTGCTACGTCATTCCGCTTTCGGCGGTGGAGGAATGCCTGGAGCTTTCCCCGGAAAACGACGTCAAATCGCGTGGCCGTTCCTTCATATCGCTGCGTGAAAGCCTCGTGCCCTTCATCCGTCTGCGCGAACTGTTCCAGACAGGCACCAGCCCTGACCAGTTCCAGAAAGTCGTCGTCATTTCCACGGGGTCCGAGCGTGTCGGTCTCGTCGTGGACCAGATCATCGGCGACCACCAGACCGTTATCAAGGCCATGTCGAAACTTCACCATGACGTCGCGACCTTTTCGGGCGCGACCATTCTGGGAGACGGCAGCGTCGCCCTCATTCTCGATGTCGGACACCTGGTCATTGCAGGCCAGCAGCAGGAGGCGCATATGCGTATTGCCGGATGAACCAGCCTCTCTTGAAACAGCCAGACGATATGTGGGCAAGCCGCGAAGATCTGGAAGTTCTGACCTTCAGCATCGAGGGCGAAACATTCGCCATCGAAGCGGTTCTGGTTCAGGAAATTCTCGATCTGTTGCCTGAAACAGCCGTTCCCGGCAGCAAGCCTTTCGTCGCCAGCGTCATCAACTTCCGCGGCAAGGTCATTCCGCTTGCGGATATCCGACTGGCATTCGGCATGGGCGCTGCGGAAAAGACCATCGACAGCCGCATCGTCGTCATCGAACTTCCTATGGAAGGCGAGCGCACCCTGATCGGCCTTCGCACCGACAAGGTCTACGAAGTCACTACGTTTTCCAAAACGGCGAGCGAGCAGCCGCCGAGCGTGGGCATGCGGTGGCGTCCCGATTACATCAATTGCCTCATCAAACGGGGCAGCGAATTCGTCATTCTTCCCAACCTGAATGCGATTTTTACCTCACAGCCTGACGCATCCGCCAAGGGCACCTCCCGCAACAACGTCATCGAACTCTCTAAGGAATTCTAGAATGCGATTTACCATTAAGATGAAGCTAGCTGTCGCATTCGGATTCCTGATCTTGATGCTCGCAGGAACAGCCGGATACGGCATTTTCAGCCTTGGCGTCGCAAAGGGTGCGATGGATGACGTCGTAGACGGCACCGTCGTACGCCTCGACAAGACACACCAGATCAACGCCCTGTCGCTTTCCATGGTCCGTGCGCAGAAGAACCTGATTCTGGCGACATCGCCGCAGGAAGCACAAAAACACATCGCGACCAGCAACGAAATCCGCGGTGAGATGGACAAGATGATTGCTGACATGGCAGCAACGGCGAGCGCCGAAACGCGCGGCTACTGGACCGACCTGCAGACAATCACCAAGGCATTCGAGACGAGCGACGAACGCGTTCGCGAATATGTGGCCGAAGGCAATGTCTCCGCCGCATCGACTTACTCTTCGGGTGAAGGCCGTGTGGCTGCAAGCGCACTGACGCAGAAACTCGATGAAGGCGTGCAGATGAACCGCACACGCCTTAACGAAGCCAAACAGTCTGCCGCTTCCGAATACGAGCAGACACGCATGATGCTGATTGCCGCATCGATTGCAGCCGTTGTTATTGCGGTGATGACAGCACTTTGGATTGCCTTGGGTATCAGCAGCGGCCTTCGTAAGATCATGACCGTGGCAGAAGCCGTGTCGGTTGGCGATCTTGATCAGGAAGTTGAGATCAAGACCAACGATGAGATCAAGGATCTGGTTAACCGCATCAACGTCATGACCGGCAATCTGCGCAACACTGCAAGCGTTGCAAACGAAATTGCAGACGGTAACCTGACAGTCACGCCAAGACCGCTTTCTGACAAGGACACGCTTGGTATTTCTCTTCAGCGCATGGTCGAGCGCCTCCGTGGCGTGGTTTCGGATGCACTGACCGCCGCAGACAACGTCTCGTCCGGTAGCCAGGAACTGTCGGCAAGCTCCGAGCAGCTGTCGCAGGGTGCGACGGAACAGGCATCGTCTGCCGAAGAGGCATCCGCTTCGATGGAACAGATGGCCGCCAACATCAAGCAGAACGCCGACAACGCCGCCCAGACCGAGAAGATCGCCCGCCAGTCTTCCAAGGATGCGGAAGCCAGTGGCGAGGCCGTGGGCCGTGCCGTCTCTGCCATGCGCACCATTGCAGAAAAGATTTCCATCGTTCAGGAAATCGCCCGTCAGACCGACCTTCTCGCTCTGAACGCTGCCGTCGAAGCAGCCCGTGCAGGTGAGCATGGCAAGGGCTTTGCCGTCGTCGCTTCCGAAGTCCGCAAGCTGGCAGAACGCAGCCAGGCCGCTGCTGCCGAAATCTCTTCGCTGTCGGGCGAGACCGTACAGGTCGCAACCGAAGCCGGTGATATGCTGAACCGTCTGGTGCCGGATATCCGCAAGACCGCCGAATTGGTCTCGGAAATCTCTGCCGCCTGCCGCGAGCAGGACATCGGTGCCAGCCAGATCAATGAAGCGATCCAGCAGCTTGATCTCGTCACCCAGCAGAACTCCGGCGCATCTGAAGAAATGTCCGCAACCTCGGAAGAGCTGGCAGCACAGGCCGAAGAGCTACAGGCCAGCATTGCCTTCTTCAAGGTAGAGCGCGGAAATTCCGGCTATGCCCAGAAGACACAGGCACCAGCACGGGCTTCCGCACCGGCACCGCGTCAGGCCGCAAAACCTGCCGCACCGGCACGCCGCCCGACGCAGGACCAGTCCATCCACGCGCAACAGGCTCGCGCCAAGGGCTTTGCATTGGACATGTCCATGGGCGGCCCGGATGCCAGCGACGCCGATTTCCGCGAAAGCGCGTAAAACCTCTTCTTTTGAAGGACAGAATTGACGGCAGGCGCTGCAGCCTGTCGTCCGGGCTTACTGAAGCTCATTTACATGCGGCGCATTGGCAATGATGAGCCTAGCCCCACACCTCGCTCTTCTGGAGATATGCAGTGCGCTTTACGATTAAACTGAAATTGACTCTGATCTTTACCTTGCTGGTCGCGCTGGTAGCAGCCTGCGCCGTGTTTGGGATCAATGGCCTCAGACAAATGGACTCCCTCAAAGACTCCATGATGACGGGACCAATCCAGCAGGATGATGTCGCCAATGATCTGGCAGCTGCATTTGACGGTCTCGGTCTTGCCGAAGGCGATCTGCTTATGTCCACCAACCAACAGCGAACCCAGAATGCGCTGAAGACCATCGAAGAAGAGCGTAAGAATTTTACGACTGCACTGACCGCAGGCGAAGCCGCCGCTCCGCAGGAATTCAAGGCCAAGTGGGTAGAAATTCGCGACTTCTGGTCGGGTTACGAAAAATTGCAGGACCGACTCATCGATCTCGTAAAGACCAACCGGCTGAATGAGGCACTGGAACTTAATCAGACCGAGGGCACCGTAGCAGGCGAGAAACTTGATGGCCTGACTGAATCCCTGTCTGCTCTGACCGAAACCGGTATTACGCAAGCCGATACGGCAAGCGAGAACGCCTACAACTCAACCTTCCTGACCCTCGTCATTCTGGCATCGATTGCCAGTATTGCGTCGATCACTTCGGCTGTGTGGATCTCTTTGTCCATCAATCGCGGCCTCTCCAACGTCCGCCTTGCAGCCAATGCTGTCGCTATTGGTGACCTTGATCAGAAGGTCGAAGTCAAAACGAATGACGAGATCAAGGACCTAGTCGACACCATGAACTTGATGACAGCCAATCTGCGCGCAACCGCGGATGTGGCCAGCACAATTGCAGAAGGTGACCTCTCCAAAGACGTAAAGCCGCTGTCGGAAAAGGACGTGCTCGGTCTGGCTATGGTCCGCATGGTAACGAATCTGAGAAATACATCGAACGTTGCAGACAAAATCTCCAATGGCGATCTGACAGTTACACCAAAGCCGCTCTCTGACCGAGATACACTTGGCCTGTCTCTGGAGCGCATGGTCGAGCGTCTTCGTGGCGTCGTTGGCGATGCACTGGCTGCTGCCGACAACGTCTCGTCTGGTAGCCAGGAACTGTCGGCAAGCTCCGAGCAGCTGTCGCAGGGTGCAACGGAACAGGCATCGTCTGCCGAAGAAGCATCTGCTTCGATGGAACAGATGGCTGCCAACATCAAGCAGAACGCCGACAACGCAGCTCAAACCGAAAAGATCGCCCGCCAGTCTTCCAAGGATGCGGAAGCCAGTGGCGAGGCCGTGGGCCGTGCCGTCTCTGCCATGCGCACCATTGCAGAAAAGATTTCCATCGTTCAGGAAATCGCTCGTCAGACCGACCTTCTCGCTCTGAACGCCGCCGTTGAAGCAGCCCGTGCTGGCGAACATGGCAAGGGCTTTGCCGTCGTCGCCTCGGAAGTGCGCAAGCTGGCCGAACGCAGCCAGGCCGCTGCTGCCGAAATCTCTTCGCTGTCGGGCGAAACGGTTCAGGTCGCGACCGAAGCCGGCGATATGCTGAACCGCCTGGTGCCGGATATCCGCAAGACCGCCGAACTGGTCTCGGAAATCTCTGCCGCCTGCCGCGAGCAGGACATCGGTGCCAGCCAGATCAATGAAGCGATCCAGCAGCTCGATCTCGTCACCCAGCAGAACTCCGGCGCGTCTGAAGAAATGTCCGCCACCTCGGAAGAGCTGGCAGCACAGGCCGAAGAGCTACAGGCCAGCATTGCCTTCTTCAAGGTAGAGCGCGGCAACTCCGGCTACGCCCAGAAGACACAGGCACGGCCTTCCGCACCGGCACCGCGTCAGGCCGCAAAGCCTGCCGCACCGGCACGCCGCCCGACACAGGACCAGTCCATCCACGGCCAACAGGCCCGCGCCAAGGGCTTTGCACTTGATATGTCCATGGGCGGCCCAGATGCCAGCGACGCGGATTTCCGCGAAAGCGCGTAAATCAAAGCAACACCCCCGCTTCGTTCGATTTTAATGACGAAGCGGGGACTACAAAATTAGAGAATGAAGCATTCCATCCAATCGATCTGGGGCCTGAGATGACCTGGCTTGCGTTCAAGATTTATAAGGGACAAGTATCATGCACCTCACCATTAAACTTAAGCTAGCGCTTGCCTTTGGCCTCATCATTTTGATGATGGCGGGTACATCCGTCTACTCCATCAACAGCCTCAATAGCCTCAACACTGCCATCAGCAACCTCATAGCTGGTCCTGCCGCCCGCCTTGAGGCCGCGCAGGAACTTGGCCGCATCCAGCTGCGCTTCACCCGTTCGCAGATGAACATGTCCACTGCGGATAATGCAGCAGCGGCCGAAAAATCCATTCAGGACAGTGACACCTACCGCAGCCAGTTCAATGAAAAAGTCGATTGGCTTCAGAAGAACGCGACCACAGATGCGGGTCGTACGCAATGGCGTCTCGTTGGAGAATTGGGCGCAGAACTGTTTCACATTGACGACGACATCCGCAAATCCGTGAGATCTGGCGATCTTCAGACTGCTCTGATCAAGACGAAGACTGAAAGCCGCACGGCCACCGACAAGATCGGCGATATTATCGACCAGCGCGTAGAGGCAAGCAAAACCCAGATGCGCCAGGCCGACGCGGATACGGATTCGCTTTACGACACCACATGGACGATGATCACCGGCATTTCCTCAACAGCAATCGTGATTGCTCTTGCTGCGGCATTCCTGATCGCACTTGGTATCGTCAAGGGCCTCAGCAGGGCATCGGCAGCCGTCCAGAAAGTTGCCGATGGCGACCTGACGACCTTGAGCGAAATCACATCGCGCGATGAAATCGGCAAGCTTCTCGAGCAGGTCAACGTCATGATCGAACGTCTGCGTGGCGTCGTCTCCGACTCCCTGTCTGCCGCAGACAATGTATCGACTGGTAGCCAGGAACTGTCCGCCAGCTCAGAACAGGTTTCGCAGGGCGCAACCGAACAGGCCTCTTCCACCGAAGAAGCATCTGCATCCATGGAGCAGATGGCCGCCAATATCCGTCAGAACGCTGAAAATGCGGCTCAGACGGAAAAGATTGCCCGCCAGTCCTCCACCGATGCCGAAGCCAGCGGTGCTGCTGTCGGTCGCGCTGTCGTCGCCATGCGCACCATTGCCGAGAAGATTTCCATCGTTCAGGAAATCGCCCGCCAGACCGACCTTCTCGCCTTGAACGCAGCCGTGGAAGCGGCCCGTGCAGGTGAGCATGGCAAGGGCTTTGCCGTCGTTGCCTCGGAAGTCCGCAAGCTGGCAGAACGTAGCCAGTCTGCCGCCGCCGAAATCAGCGCCATGTCCAGCGAAACCGTGACTGCCGCTGCCGATGCAGGCGAGATGCTGAACCGTCTGGTTCCCGATATCCGCAAGACGGCTGAACTCGTTGCCGAAATCTCTGCGGCCTGTCGCGAGCAGGACATCGGCGCCAACCAGATCAACGAGGCGATCCAGCAGCTCGACCGGGTGACGCAGCAGAACACCAGCGCATCGGAAGAAATGTCGGCAACCTCCGAAGAGCTCGCGGCCCAGGCCGAAGAACTTCAGGCCAGCATCGCCTTCTTCAAGGTCCAGCGTGCAAACGCAGCGGCAGCCAACCGGGCACAACCGCAGTTCCACGGCTCCATCCGCGCAACTCAGAGTGCGCCGAAGGCCGCTGCACGCAAACCGAACGACAACTCGATTGGCGCTCAGCAGGCACGCGCCAAGGGCTTTGCACTGGATATGTCCATGGGTGGCCCCGACGCGGCCGACCAGGACTTCCGCCAGTCCGCTTGATGACACATTGGCGCGGCGGGCATTGCCCTTCGCCGCGTCAATACCGAATACCGAGATCAGACGCAGACGACCTCGACTGACGAAACCATGACTTTGGAGAAGACGTAAAATGGCGAGCCCATCATCTCATACCCAGTACGTGACGTTCAGTCTCGGCGAGGAAGTCTTCGCCGTTCCTGTGGATGTCGTGCGAGAAATTCTCGACCATGAGGAGGCGTTCAAAATCCCCCATGGGCCGGATTATCTGCTGGGGCTACGAGACGTGCGCGGTCAGGGCGTTCCCGTCATCGATCTGCGCCTGCGTCTGGGCATGACACGAACGGTAAAAACGCCGCACACGCGCATCCTCGTTCTCGACATCCCCTTCGGCGACAAGCTGCTGGCGCTGGGTCTCGTGGCCGACAAGGTCTTCGAAGTCACGCCGTTCCTGCTCGACCAGATCGAGACTGCGCCGGATATCGGCATTCGCTGGAACTCCAGCTACATCGCCGGCGTGGTACGCCGTGAGGGTGATTTCGTCGTCATCATCGATCTTGCACAGTTGTTTTCAAGCGAAGCTGGCGATCTGGCGAAGGTCAACGCCGGACCTATGCGCGCTGCGTGAAAGGAATTTGAGAGTTGAGTACCGCCGTCAGCGTAAACTTCGACGACAGCCTGAGCACCCGCGACTTTCGCGAACTCTCAAGCTTCATTTATGAATATTGCGGCATCAAAATGCCGGAGACCAAGCGCTCCATGCTGGAGGGTCGTCTGCGCAAACGCTTGCGCGCCACGGGTTATGCCAACTTCAGCGATTATTGCGACTACCTGTTTCGCCACGGCGGAATGGAAGCGGAATCGATCTTCCTGATCGACGTCGTCACCACCAACAAGACAGACTTTTTCCGCGAACCGAACCATTTCGACTTTATGGAAAAAGTCGCGCTGCCTGCATTGGCAAAGAGAGGGATCGGACGCGTGCGCGCCTGGAGTTCGGCCTGCTCCACCGGTGCCGAGCCCTACACCATGGCCATGGTCATGGCTGAAGCCGTCGAACGGAACGTCATCTCGGACTACAACATCCTCGCCACCGATCTGTCGACAGATGTGCTGCAAAAAGCCCATAGCGGCATCTACAGCCGTGATCTCGTCGATCCCGTGCCGCCGGAAATGAAGCGCAAATATGTGATGCAGGCCAAGGAGCGCAACCGCAACGACGTGCGAATTGCTGCAAAGCTTCGCTCCAAGATCGGCTTTGCGCGCATGAACCTGATGAACCCGAAATATGAAATCGGCGATCCTGTTCACATCCTGTTTTGCCGCAACGTCCTGATCTATTTCGACAAGAAGACGCAGACCCATGTCTTGACCGAGCTTTGCAAATGCATCGCACCGGGTGGCTATCTCCTCATCGGCCATTCAGAGACCGTGACGGGTATCGATCTTCCGATAAAGCAGGTTGCCAACACTGTCTTCATGAAACAATAAAGTAGCATGATCAAAAAAACCCGCGTCCTTATCGTCGATGATTCCGCCAGCGTCCGGCAGACGCTGACGGCGGTTCTTCAGTCCGACCCTGCAATCGAAGTGATCGGCGCAGCGTCCGACCCCTTCATGGCGGCGAAGAAGATACAGGAAGATATGCCGGATGTGATCACGCTGGACGTGGAAATGCCGCGCATGGACGGCATTACCTTCCTGCGCAAGATCATGTCCCAGCACCCCATCCCGGTCGTCATGTGTTCATCGCTGACCGAGGCCGGTTCCGAAACGCTGCTACAGGCGCTGGAAGCGGGCGCTGTGGATATCATCGTCAAGCCGCGCATCGGCGCAGCCGATCATCTGGCTGAATCGGCACAGCGCATATGTGAAGTGGTGAAAAGTGCCGCCCATGCCCGCGTCAAGGGCGCCAAAGCCGTTGCCCGCCGGTCTGCCGCCAGCGATCCGCAGGCGAAACTGACTGCCGATGCCGTGCTGCCGCCACCGTCTGGCAAGGCCATGGCCCGTACCACCGAAATGGTCGTCTGCGTCGGCGCATCCACCGGTGGCACCGAAGCCTTGCGGGAAATGCTGGAAAAATTGCCCGCAAACGCGCCGGGAATGGTCATCGTCCAACACATGCCGGAGAAATTTACCGCCGCGTTCGCGCGCCGCCTGAACACGCTTTGCGAGGTAGAGATCAAGGAAGCATCAGATGGTGATCCGGTCCTGCGCGGCCATGTGCTGATCGCACCGGGTGACAAGCATATGCTGCTGGAAAGACAAGGCGCGCGCTACTACGTGTCGGTTCGCAATGGCCCTCTCGTTACCCGCCATCGCCCGTCGGTGGATGTGCTTTTCCGCTCCGCCGCGCGGTCGGCAGGGTCAAACGCCATGGGCGTCATCATGACCGGCATGGGGGATGACGGCGCGCGCGGCATGCTGGAAATGCATCAGGCGGGCGCATATACCGTTGCCCAAGATGAGGCCTCCTCCGTCGTTTTCGGCATGCCGAAGGAAGCCATCGCCCATGGTGGTGTGGACAAGATCGTGCCGCTGGATCAGATTTTCAGAGAAATCCTGGCCGAAGACCGCCGTCACTAATTTCGCTCATCTTATTTAGAAATCGTTAACCATAATGTTCAATGATCGGCTGGCGCCATGATTTCGGCGCGTCGAAACAGGCGATGACCGTCTCAGCTTTTATCGGATCTTTCCATGACGGTCATTACATTCGCAAACACCAAAGGTGGCGCAGGCAAGACGACGGCGGTTCTGCTGCTGGCGTCGGAACTGGCACGCCGCGGCTTGCGGATTTGCGTTGTCGACACCGATCCGCAGCGCTGGCTCTCCAAGTGGCGGGAATCGGCTGACCATCGCGTCGATCTCTCCGTCATCACATATGTTTCCGCCTCCAGCCTTCAAAACCACGTTCTCGAAAACCGCAGGAAATTCGATCACGTCATCATCGACCTTCCCGGGGCCCAGTCACCCCTTCTGGCGACCGCCGTCGGACTGTCGAACCATGTGTTGATCCCCGTGCAGGGCAGCACCATGGATGCGCAGGGTGGCGCGCAGGTTCTCGAACTGCTGCGTTATCTCGATGATCGCGCCTCGATTAAGATTCCACATTCCGTCGTGCTGTCGCGCGTTAATTCCATGGTCACGACCCGCGCACTTCTCGCCGCCAAAGCACTGCTCGCAAAGCGCAATGTACATGTGCTTGATACCCCCATCATCGAGCGCGCCGCCTTCCGCGACATGTTCGATTTCGGCGGCTACCTGCACATGATGAACCCCGCGCAGGTCAGCAATCTGGATAAGGCCATGCAGAACGCCAGTGCATTTGCCGATGAAGTCATGCGGCTTTTGCCAGTCCAGTCCGTAGCGCGCTACTCTTCAGCAGCCTGATCTTCAACGGCAAAAACCCGGCGGTCTCGCGACCACCGGGGTTGTATTATCTCAGGTGCCTCAAGGCCTTGGCGCTTCAGGTGCCGGTCCGCGGACCATATCTTCCAGACGCTTGTGCGGTGGTGGGCCCTTCTGCGGACCAAGCGCTTCCGTCTTTCCGTCTTCGCGCACCAGATAGCTGGCGTGCACGAAGCCATCGTCGAAACGGCCCTGCACGGTCACGGCCTCGTTCTGCTTGACTAGATCGCCATCTTCCCCGCCGGGACCTGTTTCGATCAGCGCCTTGCCGCTACCATCCTGCAACACGAATTTATTGCCGTAGATTTCGGCGACCGTGCCTTTGATGGTGACGAGGCTCGATGCTGGCATTGTGGAGATTTCGACGGGCGTCATGGGTGCCATTTCAGCCGTTGGACGCACCAGCTTCATGGCGCCTGCACCGCCCGCAGCACCCAGTGCCAGGGCAACGACTGCGGCGATGGCTGGCAGTGCCAGTCGGCTGCGGCGTTTATGGTGAGGATGATCCGGTGCTGGTGTGGGACTAATATGATCCGATGTGTGATTTTCGTTTTCCATTTGCGTTGCTCCTTGTGAATGACAACTGCAATCTAGCCCAGCCTCCCACACAGCTGCCTGAACCTTCCTGTTCAGTTTGAGTTAAGCTGCCATATCTAGATTTCCGGTCTTCTCTCATTGGAAAGTTCACTCATGCGCGTATTGCTCGTGGAAGACGACGCAGATCTCGGCGGCAGGATCGCAAGTGCGCTCAGGCTTGAAAACTTCGTCGTCGATGTCGCCCGCAATGGCGAAGATGCGCTTCACGCCGGGCTCACGGAACTCTTCGACGTCGCCATTCTCGACCTGGGCCTGCCCAAGATCGATGGCATCTCGGTGCTGAAAGGCTGGCGCGAAAGTGAGCGCAATCTCCCCGTTCTTGTCCTCACCGCCCGCGATGGCTGGCCCGACAAGGTAGCGAGCTTCAAAGCCGGGGCAGACGACTTTCTGCCAAAACCCTTCAAGGTCGAGGAGCTGGTGTTGCGGCTGCGGGCACTGGTGCGCCGGGCTGCCGGTTATGCCTCCGCCCGGCTGAATTGCGGGCCGCTGGTCTTCGACGCGCAACTCGGCACCTTCGAACTCGATGGCCTTCCCTTGAAACTCACGGCGCTCGAATGGCGTGTCCTGTCCTGCCTCATCCTGCGCAAGGAAACCATCGTCGACCGCCGTGAACTGAACGAGCGCGTCTACGACGGAGATGCGGAAGTGGACTCGAATTCGATAGAGGTGATCATTGCCAGACTGCGCAAGAAAGTCGGTGCGGAACGCATCGAAACCGTGAGGGGCCGCGGCTACATGCTGACGGCAGCGGTGGCCACTTGACGATATTTCCCCTGAAATCACCTAGGTCCATCGCCGGACGACTATTGCTGTTCTCGGGCATTTTCGTCACTGCGGCACTGGTGGTCGCCTCGGTTATCCTATGGCTCGCTCTGAAAACAGTGGTACGCGAGCAGATCGATCAGCGGCTGGACACGCAAATCAGCGCGCTTGCCGGTGCTGTCAGGCAAGGACCTGAAGGCAGGCTCTCACTCTCCACTCCCTTGGATGCGCCACCTTTCGATCGTGGCGGCTCCGGCTGGTACTGGCAGATTGATGCAGGCGATCAACACCTGACATCCCGCTCGCTGATGCAAAGCACACTGGAAGCCCCTCCGCCGCGCCAAAGCCTAAAACACATGCTGACGGGCATGGCCTCGCCCGGTGAAAGCAGGGACAGCAACGGCCAGATGCTCTATACGCGTCAAATCTCCCGCGAAATCGGCGGCACCGTAATGATCATCACCGCGAGTGCGCCCTCCACAGCGCTGATCGAACCCGCATTGAGAGCCCTGTTCTGGCTGGTCCCCTGCATGCTTGTTCTCGGCATCGTTCTTCTGGGCGGAACACTCTGGCAAATACGCTTCGGCCTGCGACCACTCGCGTCGATGGCTAAAGATATCGACGCTATCAACAGCGGCGAACTCGACCGACTGCCGCCGCAGCCATCGAGCGAACTTGCGCCACTTTCTGCAAAGACCAACGCTTTGCTGACGGCAAATGAGGAGCGGTTGATCGCAACACGCATGCAGTTTGCCAATCTCGCTCACGGCCTGAAGACGCCCGTCGCCAGTCTGCTTCTAGCGCTGACCGACAGCAATGATCCCGACGGTACATTGCGAGATTTGGGCAGACGCATCGACCATCGGATCAAGCACCACCTCAGCGCAACCCGACAAGTCATGGCCGCAGCTAACGCGGTGGCCGGTGCCGATATCGGATCGGTGGTGTCTAACCTGCATCTTGCAATCGGCTCCATTCACGCCGACAGAGGCATCAGCTTTGAAAATAATATCGAAGACGCTGCGCGGGTCGCCTGCGACGAGAACGATCTGGAGGAAATGCTCGGCAACCTGATCGATAACGCTTTCAAATGGGCATCGTCTCATGTCAACATCAGCGCCATCAAGGATGGCGCCAATCTGCGTATCAGTATTGCGGACGACGGCCCGGGCATCCCGGCCTCTCGTATGGAGGCCGTTTTGCTGCCGGGCGTTCGAGAGGACGAACGGATCGCCGGTTCCGGCTTCGGGCTCACCATTGCCAACGAACTTGCCGAACTCTACGGAGGTTCGCTTGCCTTGGAGAGCAATTCACCCAATGGGCTGCGGGCTGTTCTCATTCTGCCCGCGAGCATGAAAGCCGGCAGTTCAAACCTACCGCTTACGGCCTAGCTCATCGTCGTGTATGCCGAAATGATCGATGATCATGTTGACGTTGCGGCGATGCGACTTGAAGTAAACGTCGAACAAATCACCGAACAGCGGCACACTGCCGACCACGGCATCCATGCCGATATTACCGATCATTCGCGCCAGCTTCTCACGCGGCACACCCATGCGACGGGCTTCGTTGACGATGTAAAGCCCCACCAGCGCACCTGCACCATCACCTACCAATGGCACAAGACCCATGATGGAATCGGCACCAAAGCGCAGCCGTGTGCCGGGAATACCGATCGCCGTATCCATCAGCCGAGCAATGCCGGACAGGCGGCGCAATCGACGCAAGCGCTCCGCGCTGTCAAGGAACTCATCAGACATTCCGGGGCTCGCCCCGCTCGCATTCCACGTTCTTGCAGCCATCGGAGACTCCAACCCGAAAAGAGAAATCATATGTGATAAAGGAATGGGTATGCCGTGAGCTCCATTCAAGAGCCCTCGTTATTCACGGCACCGCTGAAACAGTCATTAACCGCCGGAAACCCTGATGGCCCCGGCCTCGCCAAGGCTGCGCTGAACGTCGGCGACATCCCCCGCGGCTATATCCGCGGAGACTTCGATTTCACCCTCAAGCGGCGCATCATCCCGCGCGCCCTCGCCCTTCGTTACATCGCCACCGGAAGGCTGAGAACCCACTGTGTTTTCAGCAGTAGCCGACTGAACGAAAATGTCCGGCCGCGCGATGCCGTGCTGCTGGACCATATGTTCGACTGCAAGATCTGCCGAAGCCCTTGTATTGAAAATAGCGCGTATCGTGGTGGTGCTGTCATCAGCCATTGAAGCGTCTCCTGTTTCGGATGTCCCACAACGCAGACGATCTCGACCGCCCATAGTTCCAAAACCATTTTAAATGGTGGCATTTTCAGAATGAACTCATCCTTCCTGGCATTATGGTGATCAGCGCAAATGAAGACACGTCAAAGTCTTCGATGATCTGCAAATAATCTTCCAAACCCGGTCCGCGAGTGGAGAATGACCGGACTTATGAAAAAACCTGCATTACGATACCAAGCGCTTTCTCGTCAGGTACATTTCAACCCCTGCCCGCGTCAAAAAAGAAGCCAGCCCTACGATGATCGCCACAATACGGATACGCAATTCATCCGTCTCGACCTCCGCCTGACGCGTCTCCAACAGGTCGCGTTCGCTAACCGTAATACTGCCGATGATATCGCGGATATGATCCATCGTTCCGACCGCCATGTAAGATATTTCATTCGCACGCGCGGCTTCCGCACTCTGGTTGTCGTGCAGCGAAATGGAGTGGCTCAACTCGGCCAACTTCTGATCGACCAAACCCTTTAGAGTTGCGACACGCGCGACCTGCGCACTATTGTCGGAAATCCTTGTCGATAGGTCACTTTGGAGGACATTCAGTCGTTCCATCGCCTTTTCGTAGGGCGCAAGATATCGACGGTCGCCACTGACAAGATATCCCCTCTGCCCCGTTTCCGCATCATCGAGCGCTATCAGAACATCCTTCGTCGTGTCGATCGCCTCATAGGTGTGAACAACCATATCCTGATGATCGCTCAAAAGGGTGTGGGTCCATGTCGTAGCCAGTACGCCTGACGCGATCACGACCCCGATGGGGATCGATCGCAACAAAGTAGGGACCGTCAGATACCTACGACGCAACGAACTCCAGGACAATTCACTCATTTCGTGGCTCGCTCAACCCATATTCGACTGAATCTCTTCGCATCCACCAAGCCACTACATTGGTCTGTCGTTGCCAGATGAACATCGCACGGAGTCATCAACGACACCAACTGCGATTTCGGCTCACCATGAGCAGCAATATCTTCAATGTCGATATCGAAGCGGATGTAAAAGCAATTGAGATTTACAGCTGCGCGATGCTTGCTAGACAACGCGATCATCGGCGAACCAATAGTCGCCCACGCCGCCTCTCAGATGAGTTCGCTAGGTTTCGAGCCTATAATCGCCCTAGTTTTGATTCACTGCAGCCTCGATTTAGAGACTCCTCGTGACCAGCGGCAGGTTTAATCTTACCGATTTCGAATAGATTGTGATTGCACTCTTATCGCCTAATAAGCCGCGATGTGTAGCGATTAAACGCACGGCCTTAAATTTATAGGGCAGACACAAGGTATCATCGGCATTTCTGAGACAATCATGGCGGAGAGGGTGGCCGCCTTATTAGAAGACGAAGACGTGTAGTGACATCGAATAAGTTATTTTAAATCAATGGCATAATAATTTCAATTATGCGATAACGTCCATTGTGTATCGGTGAAATGCGACATATTATGTGGGGCATTTTGTGGGGTTATGATTGGACGTATGGGCAAAGTAGCAGGTAAACACCCCGAAAAAGCGCTTTCTGCGCTCAAGGTGAAGCAACTATCGTTACCGGGGCGCTATGCAGACGGCAATGGACTATATCTCGTGGTTGACCCATCTGGTGCAAAGCGATGGATGTTGCGTGTCACGATACAAGGTAAGCGCTCAGACATGGGGTTGGGAAGCCTGTCTCTGGTGACTTTGGCAGACGCGCGAGAAAAGGCTCTGGAGTATCGTAGAGCGGCTCGACAGGGCGAAGATCCACTTGCAGCTAAGCGTCAAGCGAAAAGGGTCTACCCCACTTTCGAAAAAGCCGCCCGGACGGTGCACGCTGAGCACAAATTGGCTTGGAAGAACGATAAACATATTCAGCAGTGGATCAATACGCTCTCGGAATATGCCTTCTCGATTATCGGCGAGATGCGGATAGACAAAATCGACACCCCTGACATCTTGCGGGTTTTGTCTCCGATTTGGTTGAGTAAACCTGAAACTGCGCGGCGTATACGTCAACGCATCGCCAGTGTTTTCGATTGGGCGAAAGCCTCAGGCTTTCGCGATGGCGACAACCCTGTCGAGGGAGTTACGAGGGGGCTACCGAAGCAAACGAAGCAGGTCAAACATCATGAGGCGCTTCCGTTTGCGGAGGTTCCAGACTTTCTCATCAAGTTAAAAGCATCCAACAGTAACCTGATATCGAAATTGGCATTCGAGTTGCTCATTTTGACGGCTACACGGACTAGCGAAACCATTCTTGCAAAGCCGGGTGAATTCGACCTGAAGAAAAAAGTGTGGGTTGTGCCTGCCGACAGAATGAAGACCAAACGTGAGCACCGCATTCCCCTTGTAGATCGTGCTGTCAAAATCATCGAACAGGCGCAGGAGCTTTCATTGGGCGGCGACTACCTTTTTCCAGGGCAAAAGCGGGGCAAGCCACTATCCAATATGGTTTTCCTCAAAATACTTGGTAGCATGGAGCTGGGCGTAACAGCTCATGGCTTTCGATCTTCTTTCAGGGATTGGGCAGCGGAATCTACCAATCACCCACGTGATGTTGTCGAAATGGCTCTTGCTCACGCCATTGAAAATAAAGTTGAGGCAGCATACCGTCGCGGCGATCTATTCGAAAAACGTCGGGAGTTAATGACTGAATGGGAAAAACACCTCTCTTTGATTTCCCTGAAGCCGCCAAGC
Organism: Agrobacterium vaccinii; assembly: GCF_021310995.1. NCBI lineage: Bacteria > Pseudomonadati > Pseudomonadota > Alphaproteobacteria > Hyphomicrobiales > Rhizobiaceae > Agrobacterium > Agrobacterium vaccinii. Next base: position 631,594 of record NZ_CP054151.1, read on the forward strand.
ATCTAGCCGAAAAAATTACGGATTTAGCATGCGAAATGAACTTCGTTGAGAGGCCAGACGATGAGCCGCTTTTCGCAGAGTCATATTTATTACACGGGTTCGACTCATCACGCGCAGTTCAGCTTCTCTCTGATGGCGCGCCATCTTTCTACGGACATAAGGATGCGGTATATGCAGCATTCTGTGGCTGGATATTCTCTCCCCCAAGCGTTGGCGGTGATGACGACGATAATAGCGATGGTTTTATTCTAGATTTAGTCGCGGCATCCGTGATGCGGCTACTTGGTGAAGCAGAAGAAATTGCAAGCGAACTACCATATGGATCGCCTCTAAATCAGGACATTTTGGCGCGTTACTTTATCGCAGGGCCGCAGTTTATCGAGCAGATTTATAATGCGATTTGTGGAGTGCGGTTGCTAAACGAGATCGCAAGTGAAGGTGATATCAAAATTGCTGTGAGCGAGGACTACAGGGCCGAAAGTACGGTTCTGCAATTCATACGATATTGTCATTATTGGTCGTCAAATCCGAATTTGAAAATTAAGCCGAGTGTTCGTCGCGGCATTAACGCCGTGAAACAAGAGGTTGATCCCGAACGTTTCTGGGCTTCTGAGGCCGCAATATACGATGTATGGGGCAAAATGAAGCATACTGTCGCCTTGAGATACGCGGCGAGCTCGATTGTAATGGATCACGGCGTGTTGTTGGACGAATGGTATGACGGAAACTTTGATTATAAAGAGCAGTCAAACTTAGTACCGCTTCTTTTGGGGCGTGCCCGATATGTATGCGATCACGTTCTCGCTAAGATGCACGACTTTGAAGTCTATGCCGTTAACGTTGAGCCATTGAAAAAAGTGAGTCCTATTGAATTTGATTTGTTCCGACTTGATAAAACTGAATTAGCCTCAGCAAACGACAAGAACGTCAATAAGAATCGATTGCTGCAGAAAGCAAAAGCGACCCGCGTAAAATTAAATCGCGACAAGGGGTAACGGGTCGCATGGGGTTCCGTTAGCTTTTTTGTCATCAAAATGGTCCAGTTGGTATTAGCCATTGGTCGGAATCGTAGCTTACAATTTCAGATTTCCGCATAACAAAAGATCAACATATTCAGATATTTGATCCTCTCCAAATTTTTGTAGAGATCTCCAGAGATTCGTGGAGAAATTTTCATCGCTCCGCCCTCGGTCTATTTTCCTCGCATCCAATACGGATGGGAAATAAAGGGAATAGAACATGGAAATTGATACTCGACACAAACTTCTACGCGTAGGGCAGATTGCAAAACCAGAGGGTATTCTCGGGGTAAGCAAATCGACGTTCTGGTCGATGGTGCGCGCTGGAACAATCTCGCAGGGTATCAAAATTGGTCCGCGGATGCGTGCATGGCGAGCCTCCGAAATCACCGCTTTGATCGACCGCCTTGAAATTCAGGGAGACTCAGATGTCTAAACGTCGCAATTCACCCAAGAAAAACACCTCCCCAGAAAAAGATAGCGTCCCAGAATTTCGACCAGATGACGATGACGACGAAGTGCATGACGAGACCTATCGGGAGTATCACGAACGAAGCGATCAAGAAGGGTGCGATGATTTAGACGCAAAAATAACTTCTTCTAACTGGCGTTCAAATCGGAATTGGTTTGGGGGATGAGTAAGAAATTGATCAATAACCGTCTTTGCGAATCCGAACTGAGAGGCAGGTAGTTATGACTGCAAACCAGTCTACAAAAAAAGCTAGCAAACCCACCCACGTCAAGAAGAAAGGAAAATCGGATAATCCGAAAAATGGTCAGTCTACCAGACCCCTCGTTGACAAGATGACTGCATTGTATTTCGATTTTCAAAATCATCGTAAGGCGCATCGAAAGGCAATTCGAGCTGACATCGTCGCCGCAGTCGAAATCGGCTTGGAGATGCAGAACGACCCCGAGCAGTGGGCTTACTTTTGTGAAAATTGTTGGAAAGAGAATCCACCAAAAGTCAGCCAGATTGATAAAGCTGTCAAATTTGCGATCATGTACATGGTAGGGGCGAGCCGCTCTGGACGCAGCAAAGCAAGCTTTTATTACAGTGCCGTCAAGTTGTCTGTTGACAGCGGCATTAGGGGTGAAGAGCTAAAGCAGGTACTAAAAGCGGAAGGGCTCGCTAACCTTAGGAAAAAGCATACTGAGCATAAAAAGAATATGAAATCCTCGTCGCCAGTTGAGAAGAGTGGCTGCACGGTTTCCGAAAAACCGACGAAAAATCCGATAACTAAAAAAGCCTCAGGCGGCGATAAGGTCACGAGTACTAAGCAAGGCGTGAATGAGCGCAACGAAAAGCTGAAAGGACAGAAACATGAATGGTCGGCCTTATTGAGTTTTGATGACAAAAAAAATCGCATGACCAACCTCAAAGAAGGGCTGAAGGTTCGCATTACTGCAGAAGTTGACGCCATCGGCCAAACTTTAAGGTTGGTTGTCTCCAAAATGAAAATTGTTAGAGAGGAATTGTAACTAAATACCCGCAATTCCTAGTATATTTCACTATGTGACCTCGGCAGCACCATGATGTCTGCCGGGGTCAGTCTTTTTCGGGGTATCTGCTTCAGCGTGTACAACGCTGCCTTCGGCGCAGTCTTCTCTATCGGCTCGACATGTAAACGCGCCAATGACATTCCTTTTCCTACCAGAAACGATTTTGGTGAACGCGCCACGATGTCACCCAGCCTATCGCCGGTTCTGGCATTGGGTGGCACCATGAAGAACGCATGCACGTGCATTCCGTCGTTTGTCAGGATATCTGAGAGAGCCGTTTTTGCTTTTTTGTTCACCGGCCAGTCGAAGCACGATATCCAAAAAGGCATTTGTTCGATGTCGGTGTTGTGCGGTCTTTTGATCAACCTTGTTAGAAACCGGCTATAAATGGCTTCGCATTCCTGCAGCATGTAACGCTTTTTAGTTTGCTCGTTCCCTTTCACTTGATTAAACATGAGGGTGAGAAGGTATGGCTCCCATCCCCCGAACACTCGCTCCTCCATCATGGTAATGTAGCCGTCGATTAGCTTTGCATCTGTCATGCTTTATTCCTTCGTGGTTGGTTTTGTGTGGGTTGGTATGACGTTAGGTACTGATGCTGTCCTATAGGTACAGTTTGCCCATATGCCTTGCCTTTTGGGCTCCAGCATTTATGTCTCCGGATAAGGTATGCGCGTGCATGCGTGGCGCTTCCCCGCACGTCGTTTGCTTACGAATGTAATTGGCGTTTCGCCGTAGGTTGTTTACGGCCTCGTCTTTCGAGTCGAATCTTGCGCGTAACAGCCAGAAGGCGGTGTCCGTCGCGGTCGCATTAAGATAAAATTTGCCTAAATTTTATTGGTCTGAACCTGTGTTCACGCTGCGCGCTTGAGCTGGCGAACAGTGGGGCACATCGTGATTTGGACTGGAAAATCTTCAAAAAAGAACGCGCTGATCTTATTGGAGTCATCAGCGGCTCGAAGAGTTGGCAGCGCTTTGCGATTGATGACCGCAATTACATTGTCCTTCAGATCGCCGCATGTGATGCGCCTCAGCGACCTAGACGAAGGGCTGCGAAATATGCTTTGCAGATGGAAACACAGAAGCTTCAAGCGTGACGCCTCCAATGTGAGACGACGCCAGTGCTATCGGCGCGGTTGAATTCTCGAAAACTGACGTTGCTTCTCCCCGACCTGCCTTGGGGACGCAATTCGCCCTTTTCCATTGCAAACCTTGTATCGAACACAACTCAGAAACTTGCCATAACGGCCAGTGCGCTCAACCAGCCAACCGCTTTGACATTCATTGCATGCTGGAAAAATTTTACCGCATTGACAGGTGGCTTGAGCAGATCCATCGGTTCTGTGCGGCAGACCACTCCCGCAGGACGAGCAAGCAGGGAGCCAATTTCCACAATGATTTGCGTGTTCACACGAATAGAAGGTTTGTCCGTGGTTTTGTGACGCCAACAACCGGCCATCGCACTCGCGGCACTGGTATGAACTGGTTGCTGCGTCTGAAACGACAGCGACACCATATGCCGGCTCCTCCATAAGTTCAGTGACGAATGATGATGGCTTTGAATCCGAGGCAAGAATTGTCAACGTAAGCCGGGCACGGGTCATTGCGACGTACATCACGCGCCGCTCCTCTGCATGTTCGAACGGTTCACCCTCGGGGGAGACCAACGTTAGCAACGGATCATCGACCGTTTCTGAAGGGAAACCCATGCGCCCGCTGTCTGCATTCAAAAGAATAACATGGTCGGCTTCAAGCCCCTTAGAGGCGTGCACGGTTTTGAAATTTATACGCAGCTTCGGAAATTGCTTTTGCAAGCCCACGATATCTGGAGCGACAAAGCGATATCGGCCCAGCAATAGGACGCTCGCCCTCTCATTAGCCTCAAGCTTGCCGGATATTCCCCCAAGCACCTCGATAAGCTTTGTTTCAGCTGTGTTCTTCGGCGTCATCAATATCCTGATCGCGGGTTCGGTCGCTTTGCCCGCAGGCACGATATTCTTTGATAATTGGGCTGGGTTCTTCAGCACAAAGCTTCTTGCCGCAAATGCGATTTGATCCACAGACCGAAAAGTTCGACCGAGATCGACTGCCCTGTGTACACCTGTCTCACCGTCGAAGCTCCCACCGAATTCTTGACCGAAGTGCCGCATCAGGTGAATGTCCGACCCCGCAAAGCGAAAGATCGACTGCCAGTCGTCACCGACCGCGAAAAGACGCGCGTCCGTGTGTTGCGTCTTCAAGGCTTTCACCAATCTGCCGCGGCCTTGCGAGATATCCTGGAACTCATCAACGAGGATGTGGCGAAAGGGACTCACATATCGGCCGGTTTCGACATAACGTGCCGCCCTTAAAACCATGTCCTCGAAATCGATGCGCCCGTTGAGCCGCTGTTGATACTCCTGAAACACCGGTTCAAAGACGGCCAGAAAAGCCTTGGCGCGAGGGCCAGTTTTCATCCGTTCGGATTTCGCGTCACAGTCAGCGACACTATATCCACCCCCTTTGAATTTTCTAAGGAACGTAGCGAGCAGCTGGGAAAAGTTATCGACCTGTTTTAGCTCAACGACACGATCAAAAATCGTTTCGGGGGGGCGTGGCTGGAGGGTTACGTATGGTACGAGCTTTTCCGCAAGCCCCTTCAACAGAGTGCCCTCTTGCCGTTCGTAGCTGTAGGTTTCGACGAGGGTTGTCTGATTTTCAGTGTGGATGTCACGTTTCCACGTCATATCCTTCAGATACTTGTCGTTGTCGACAAAAGGGGCGGTGAACAGCCGGTCGTTACCATCGGGCATTTTCTTGCGTCGCACGCCAAAATGCTCGATGTAAACGCCACTTTCGATCAGCCGGAAATCTGGGCAATAGACCCGGCGACCACCAGTGGCAAGCTCGTGCTCGTAGGTGGGCTCGTATTCGTACTCCACGCCGTTTTCGTAAAGCCAGTTGGCAATCTGCAATTCTTCATAGCTTTTGACCTGTTCGCCTTGGAGCGTTCGTAAATCCTGCTGCTCCATGTGCTTGTAGAAGTCGTGCTTCGATTTGAAATCCCATTCTGTTTTGGGCTCTACTAAGAAATGGGCGAACCACTGGATAATGGCCCGAGAGACTTCGGACAATCGTAAGACCAAGTCCTTGAGAATCTGTTTGATGGCGTTGACGAAGAGCAAATCGTCAGTTGCATGATCGGCAAGAGCCGGTTTTGACCCTTCGACCTTACCGATGATGTCATAAGCAAGAGCATGAAACGTCCGCGCGACGACTGGCACCCCGGAGCGCTCTTTAACCCGCTCTGACATTTCCGCAGCGGCATTTTTTGCAAATGCCAGCAGGAGAATTTCCTCTGGTTTTCGAATACCTGTTTTCACGAGATATGCGGCCTTGGCGGTAATGACGCTGGTCTTGCCGGATCCGGCACCAGCAAGAACCAATGTTGCATCTTCGTCAACGACAACAGAAAGGCGCTGCTCTTGAGTCAACGGCTTGCTTTCAATCGTATCGAAAAAAGTCCCCCATTGCTCCAGAGCAGACGCAACAAACGCTTCGGTAGCGACTTTTCGGAACGCCTTGGGATGTGCGACGAACTTTCTTACGAGCGCGATACGAGCGGCCTCTTGCTGACCAATTGCCTCCAATTGGATTTTCGATAACACCTTTTCATTAAGATCCCTTGCGTCATCCAAGAGTGGTGAAATGATGCAGGCCGCGGGGTAATTGGTTGATTGGCACAAGTTCACCACGGCGTCATAAATGCGGGAAATCCGAGCGGCTTCCAGATCGAGCATGCGCAGATTGAACGCAACCCAAGCGTTTTTTATCTCGTCAGCAAAAGCGCAGGCTTCAAAATGCCCGACGCCCTTTAGAACCACGTCTTCTCGCTGGGAGAGGGATACGTGCAAGGTAGAGCCAAACAACTGCTTTGTCACGGACGGAGGTAATGCGATTGCTTCCAATGACACCGAGGACATATGGCGTCGTCTCGAAAGCGAGAGATTTTTCCCAGTCAGTTCTAAGGCTCGGATGTTCTTGCCGAAAGGATTGATGAAAAGTCCAAGCAAGGGACGTTGCTGCAATCGGGTCAATGCTTTGGAGCCTTATCATTCTCGAAGGGAGGCATACTCAGGGTTGGCAGGCCAGATTATGCTTCTGCAGCAATCATGCCCACCGTCATACTGGATGAATATATTAGATGTTGTAAATTTTGCATTTCTACTCTCGTAAATCGCGATCCCGCATCTAGTATTGACAATCTATGATTGTAATGATATACCATTACGAACTGGCGCTTTTGCCAGCTCAAGGGGCCTCAGTTGGCCCCTCTTCTATTTGGAGAGCTACGAATATGAACATCGCAACGACAAGTGCTGTTTCACCCGTCACCCTGCCTTGCCCGATCATCATATTGGGCCGTGACGACAAGCGAAAAGCCCATGCCTCATTTTTCCCGGCAACGGACACCCGGTCAGCGGAGAAAGCCGCTGAACTGATGGGGATGGCTGCCTTGAAGGTCGAAAGCAATGAGGTCCGGGCATTCCTGAGCCGGTTGCCACAGGGCAAGCTGTTCGACAGTGGCAAGGCATTTGTGCCGTTTGTGAAGCAAGACCTCTACAACGAGATTGCCGCCCACCTTTCCGACGAGGAACGCGAGCGGCTTGAGCAACCACGCGCCGTAGCAGAGAAACCACCCGTCGGAGTCACCCACCCGGCGCGCCCGAAAAACATGCCGGAGAGTTTTGATAAGATCGCTGTCGGAAGCGTGGTGCTCGCAACCGAAGCTCCACTTGAAGGCTGGTATGAGGCCAAGGTCATAGAGGTGAAAGCTGAAGGTAACCTGCGGCTTCAATGGCGCGATTATCTTGACGACCCAGCATTCACACGCCGTATCGATCAGGTCGCCCTCATTCACCCTTCTTACGTCGAGGCTTGATTGGTGATGGCCAGCGCACTCATGCGATCACCCACTGAGGATGCGGCTCAGAAAACCGCATCCATAAGCAACCAGAACGACTCTTTTCGCACCAGTTTCATGGGCGGGCGGATCATGCTCACCAACGGGGTAAACTGCCTTGCCGAACACGACCGTCGAACTGTCCTCAAGGCGGTGCAGGTGTTTGATGACTTTTCGCCCGTTAACGATCCCCACGGTGAGCATGACTTTGGCGCGATCACTGTCAACGAGAGCGTGTTCTTCTGGAAAATCGATTACTATGACGGCGACCTGCAAAACGGTTCGCCTGATCCAGCAGATGATGCCGTGACCTGCCGCGTGCTCACCATTATGCGGGCAGAGGAATATTGAGCGATGGAACCCTTAACTCCATTGGCGTTAGATCAGCTTGCTACCCTTGAGCCTTTCGCCCAGCTTTTAATGCGTTTGGAGGCTTTGCATCCGGCTCAACGGCGGCGAAGAGTTCCGACACATGTACCTTCAGCACATTGGACACGGCTTCGAGCGTGGAGACGGTCACGTTTTCCATGCCTCGTTCAACACGCCCGATATACGACCGGTCAATACCTGCCTCTAGCGCAAGACGCTCTTGCGATAGGGATTGCTCGACGCGTAAGCGTCGCAAGTTCCAACCGATTGTTTTGCGCACATCCATGATCGCAGAAAGCCATATACACGGCTTGACAATCGACGGACTGTTAGTCCCATATTAAACTAATAACGAGCAACGACTCGCAAATTTCACTCAGAGGGCACTATGAAAATCGCAGTTGGAATTATTGGTTTGCTTCTCGGCATTTTGGTGCTGATGCAATCATGTGCCGTGACCGCAGGCAGCGGATTGATGAACGACAGCGCCACTGGGGCAGCGGCATCGATTGGAATGCTTGTGGGCCTCGTGTTCGCCATCGCTGGCGCGTTTTCGTTCGCACTGCCGTTGGTGGGGGCCATCATGTTCTTCGTTGCCGGACTGCTTGCGTTCATGGCTTCGACCCAAGGCAACTTCGGCGACATCACCATCTGGGGCTACATCGCCATGGTGCTGGCGATCATGGGCTTTTTCACGTGGCGCTCTGCAAAGCGGAAGAAAAACCACCCCACGGTATAAGCTGGCTCACCCGGCTTGACGGTAATTCATACAGGACATTGGACATCTTATGAGCGCTTACATTAACGCCATGCGTCGCTACGCGACGTTTTCAGGGCGATCCACCCGGACGGAATTCTGGTACTACCACCTTGTTTTTCTGGGCCTTGCGTTTGGCGGATTGATTATCGACGTCATCATTGCTGGGCCTCGTGAACCGCAGCCGCTGGTTTCGGCGTTGATCGTGATCGGCCACTACCTTCCTTCGCTCGCGATCCTCGTCAGGCGTTTGCATGACCTGGATAGAAGTGGCTGGCTGGTGCTGACCTGCCTCATACCGCTGGTTGGCATTGTCGCATTCATCGTGATTGGAAGCAGCCCGTCTAAGCCTCACGTTCAGGACATTGCAGCGCGCACTGGTGGGGGTGAACACCGGGCGCATCAGCCTGACGCTACCAGTTCGGCTGATCAGATTGAGCGCATCGAAAAACTGGCCGCTTTGCGTTCGTCAGGCGCGATCACGGATACCGAGTTCGAAACGATGAAAGCGAGCATCCTCAAAAACACTCAGCCATCGCAGAAACCGGCCTGAAGCGCACGCGGTGCGGACAGCGAAGCGAATGAAAGTATGAAGAGCATGAAAGTCAGCACGATCGTTACAGCGCTGGGTATCAGCGTTGCAGTTTCCGTCGCTACGCAAGCGAGCGCCGAAGAGCAGTCCTACTACAGGGGAACCAGCTTGGAGATTTTCCTGCATACCCCAACGGATGGAAAACAGGCATTTTGTGCCTTTCGCAGTACGACATGGTCAGGAAAATCGGTTGCGATTGAGTACACATTGATTGGCACAGATAAAATTGTTCCGCGGCTACGGGTGACGAAGCAAAACTGGAATCTGCCGGTTGGCCAAACGACGAACGTCGCCATCGGTACCGCTTGGGCAGGTGGTATTCAGTTCACTTCCAAGGTCGTCAGCACTGATGAAATGTACGGAGAAATTCCGGGCGCTAACGCAGAAGACGGCGGCGGTTTCATGGTCACCACCATTTTGGGCACGGCAATCTCGACCAACAAGCCAGCTACGCTGGCCGTGACCTTTCAAGGCAACGAACCAGTATGGCACGTGCCGGTGGTGAGCTACGCGGACGCCATTGGGTTGGGTACGGGTTTTGACAACTGTATCACGACCTTGACCCAACTCGGCCCGTCACTATTCAAGTCACCTGAGGTTTCAGCCACATCACCATTTGCCGAACCTCCAAGTCAAAGCAGCGGCACTTCTCGGCAGCAATCATCAAACCGTAGCGTAATGTTTGGAGACGCCCCGCCTGCGCCCGCAGTGAGCCCAGTTGTTTCGGCCTCATCCTGGACGTTCGAGAAACGCGAAGAAGATTGGGGCGATACCTGTTTTGTGAAAGCGACGCAGGGCGGCGTGACGATCGGCTTCATGGGTGCACCGGGCAAGGATTTCGTTGCATTTGTCGAGAATGGAAACTTTGACGGTACCGTTCGCGCGTCTTGGCAGGTCGATGATAAGGCGGTTCAAATATCCAACGGCCATCCAGAAGACTATTTTGGCTGGCACGGCTTCTACGAAATCCCACCGCAAATCCTGGATCAAGGCAAGAAAGGCAAAAAACTAGAAATCGTCGACCTAGATGGTAAGACAATTGCCATCAGTCTCGCCGATGCCGCGGTGCCCTTTTCCCAGTTTCAGGCATGTTTCAACAAGGCTGCTCCGAAGGCGGAAAAGGCGATCAACTATCCTGCGGCGACGCACACGGCTCCAAATCGGAAAGGCTGCGTTCTGGAAGTCGGCGGAGCCAAGGCAATCGATGGTACGTGCTATTGGGGCCCATACGGCAACATGGACGGCAGCTTCGTGATGGAGGCGAATGGCTACTTCGCCATCATTGAGATTGACAATAACACCGCCGCTGGCTGGTGGAATGAAACGCCGGGATCGACTCACGCTCACACGCCACTGGGTGAAATGAAGCGTGATGCAAAATGCTGGAAAAGCGAAAGCGTTCGCGTTTGTGACGGAGCAAAATGATAGCAGTTTCGCTTCAACAGATAAATAGATAAGTTCGCACCAGAACACGTGGACTGATAAAACTGCTTTGCGTCCATCGACCTTTTTGATCGAAGGCTACACGACGAAGAAGACGGACCTCCATTACAGGCCGCCGCTATGAATTCACGGATCATATTGGTCGATACTGTTGCAGTCGCGTCTAACAAGTCCTCGGCGTTCTCAGTGTCCACTAGCGGCGGATGGCGTCATCCATAAGGGCCATTGACGCAGCAACCGCATTTGGACTGTCGATGGACTAGCAGCACTGGCGTATGCTGATGAGTTTCGGACCCACTCCTGATGATCCTTGCTGGCAACAGAGCGCAAAAGCCGTCGGTCCGCTCGAAAGCGGGGGGGGCAGTTCAAATTCTAGGGTTCAAAGTAGGATAGACGCCGAAGATCAAAACCCGCATTACGGACCATTCTCGAACAGATTCAATCTAAATGTATTTCCATCGGCAATCTTGCCGGAGCAATTTACCAATGCCGGAGCGCCGCACGCACACAATTGCGGAAGTACGGCTCAACGCCAGACCCACCGGGGTATACTTGCTCTACAAAGTGGCCATGAAAATGTTTGATCAAAGGGCGAACCGTGCTTGACGCATTATTCTTTGCCACGAGAAAGGGCTCAATATCTGGGCAATCGGCACCCAGTCCCACAATCGCGCGTGCGACGCCGAGGGAGAGATCGCTTTTATGGAACTTCGCCTCTATGTGAAGCTTGACATCGCGCTGCACAGGCTGGCCAGACCGGCCGTGGGCATGATAATTCTTATCGAGCCCCAGAACGTCGAACTCGTGCAGTGTGCCTGACTCGCCATGTACGCGAACGCCGATATGCAGTTCACCTACGCGACTACCGTTGCGAATCTCGGCATAGGTGTAACCACTGCTTGTGATTAAGCCGGGACCCATCCGAAAAGTAAAGTGGTCGTTTGAGGATCCGGCGTTGACGTAGTTAATTTGCCAGTTCTGCTCATCTGCGACAAAAAGTGTTTCGGCCCAGAGGTAAGCTTCATAATAATCGTCGAGCTTAGGCTTCTTGTTAGGCCAGAACTTGGCTGAGCCACCAATTACAGTTTTCAGCCGACTCTTCAAGACAGCGTCAAACGATGTCATAGCGTCTCCTCATTATTCCAAGTATTTCACTAGCTTCACGTGCAAACTGCCCCCACTCCTCCAACTCCCCCTTAGAAAGGGCAACGCCTTTGGCATCTTTGCGCGACGTTTCACTCACCACGCCGCTTTCAGCGTCAATAGCTCCAAAATCTTCCTGGATTTGGAGAGTTTTGGCCTTTAGCTTGCCCATCGTGAAGGATACGATTTCAAATCCTTGTACTAATACCGCTTCAAGCTCGTCGAGTAAGAGTTTCAGCTCACTACGCGCGTCAATTGGCGGCATTGCTTCACGCGCCGCCCGTTCAACCGCAATAACGAGTTCGATGCCGCCATGTTCGATCAGTACCGCCTTCAACCAGCCTAAGTCTTCTTCCATGCCCTCAGTTCCCAAATTCTGCCTTCGCCCTGTGGGGTATATCCAGATCTAAGACGCGTAAGCTAGCGAGCAACATAAAGTTGAGTAATGGAAAATTTCTTACCAAAGAAGCCCAAGGTCGTTATGAGGCTGTGAGATCAAGTTTTGCAATAGGCATCAGAGGAGGAAAGAGCCTTGCGTCCGAGACAACGTCAGGCGCATTCGCAACGTGAGAAAAACTGGCATCAATTGCTGGCGCAATATACTGAGTCCAACCTGAAGGTAATGGTTTGCACTCTAGCAGGTAGATTAGGCAGCGGGCATGGTGGATTGGCGGGTCTGCAAAGCTTTAACCGTCAGCCTCCCTCGGCATGCAAGGCTTCGACTGGATAACCACTTGTAAGCTCAATTAACAGTTGACCACCCCAAAATGGTCGTTGGCCAGTAAGGTTTTGACAACGTGTGGGTTTTAGACTCCGAGTAAGTTGTGTTCCAATAATTTGAGACTGGGGAAGCCGATGGAAATTGCGCCTGACAAACAGAATATCGACCGCTTGTTTTCCAATACGACGTACTACATCGACTTTTATCAGCGAGATTACAAATGGACAGGCGAGCCAGTTGCAAGGTTAGTTGACGACATATTTTATGCTTTTGAGGAAAAATATAAGAACAACTCTAAACTAGACCCCGGCCCGGAGATAATTAGCGCGAAGTATCCTTGGTATTATCTAAATACATACGTCACAAATAACATTGACGGTCGTGTTTATGTTGTTGACGGACAGCAACGACTGACGACACTCACTTTGATCCTGATCAAGCTTCATCGTATGGCTGTAGCTGAGCAGTCTACACTTGCCGACTGGATCAAAGCCAAAATCGCCGGTCAAGACGGATTCAATAAGCGTTTCTGGATGAACCATGAGCGGCATCTCGCAACGTTGCAGTCTCTCTTCAACGAGCAGGACGAAGTCCCAACAGACAGCGGCATTACAGCCCTAAACATGTTGGGCAACTACAATCTCATTAGTGAAATGTTGAACGGGCGACTAACTAGCAAGCACAAGCTGGAGACGTTTGTTTTCTATTTTTTGCACCGGCTCGTATTGATCAACCTATCTGTTGCGCAAACCGACGTGCCAATGGTCTTCGAGGTTATTAACGACCGTGGCGTGCGCCTCCGCCCCTATGAAATCCTGAAGGGAAAGCTACTCGGGCAAATCGACAAAGTCGAACTTGACACAAACGATTACAACGGCCTTTGGGAAAGGAGCCTCCAGTCCGTCAATCGCTTTCGCACGGATGAGATTGATACTTTCTTCATCTACCTACTCAAAGCAAAATTCTCAAGCTCTCGTGGTACTGCGGAAAAATTCGACAAAGACTACCACAGGGAGATGTTTAAAAAAGACGTCAATGATACCCTTGATCTTGACCACAACGCCAGCTCCGTTAAGAAATTCATTTCTAAAGACTTTCGCTATTTTACAGCACTCTACGCGCGGATACAAAATGCAGCACAAGCCGCGCAGGGACCACTCGAGCATGTATACTACAATCGGCTCAATGGAATGGACAGCCAGAACCTGCTGATCTTGTCCGCATGCGGTGTCGATGATGAGGAAGAAGACGAGAAGATACGTCTTATCGCTTTTCATTTGGACAGGCTATTTGCCCTACTTCGACTGCAGCGCGCGTACGACAGCAACGAATTCGGCGATGCTATCTATGAGATATCGAACGAGATTCGTAACCAGCCTGCAAGCGCAATAGGTCCCGCATTCGAGAAGAAGTTACTTGAACTACTATCAATTCGAAGAGGTGTGAAGGCGCTTGATGCTTTCGAATATGCGCAGTTCAAAAACACATCGATTACCGACGTTCCGACGCGGTTCACGCGCTATTTCTTCGCACGCCTAGATGCGTTTCTTGCAGCTGGCCTTAACAAACCCGCCTACAAGGTTGACGACTTGGTGACCAAGACAGGTGTTGTCAACGGTTATCACATTGAACACATCATGTCTTACAACCCTGAAAACGTAGCGTTGTACGAGGAGAATAATGAGCAGTTTGAGATCGACAGGAATCGGCTGGGCGCGGTCCTGCTGCTCAAGGGGAAGGACAACATTTCCAGTAGCAACGAAACTTATGAAGACAAGCTAAAATCATATGCAGGTACGCTGTATTGGAACGAGACACTCAGAGCTGATGCCTACAAGGCCAAGCTCGATTTCACCGATTTGATCAAAAAGCACCAACTAGCTTTTGAAGCTTATGAAAAGTTCGGCCCCGAAGAGATCGAAAAACGCCAAAAACTCCTTTTCGCCTTAAGCCGCATAATCTGGAGCTAGATGAAGGAGTGCGCGTTGCGGTTCATTGGGTTGTACACCAAATCGAACCGTTAAGCGCACAAACCTTCTTGCCTTGAAGGCGAAAGGTAATCGCGCGGTATCCGACAACCATCATTCACAACGGCGACGGCAACGTGTCGCATCAGGGTATACCCGCATGTGACACATGAGATGTTATCGCGTCGCCTGTAACATCTGAGTTGACATCGACTATTTGTGACAAGGTAGCGTATGGGCCTAAAGCTTGAGGTGACAAATGGCACGTATTGGGTACGCTCGCGTGAGTTCATTCGATCAGGATTTGGAAAGTCAGCAAGAACGCCTCGCTGCCGAAGGGTGTCAAATCGTCAGGTGCGAAAAGATATCAGGGGCAAGCCGACAGGGCCGGACCGAGCTGGAAACGATCATCCAATTTCTGCGAGCAGGCGATGAACTGATCATTACGCGGCTTGACCGACTTGGTCGAGACACGCGTGACGTTCTCAACATTGTTCACGAGTGTGAGGCGCGCGGCGCCTGTGTTACCGTTCTTGAGCCGCACGTATCCACAAAAGGTGAGATGGGTAATGTCATCATAACTGTCCTGGGAATGGTCGCACAGATGGAGCGGAACTTTATCAAAAGCCGCCAGAGTGATGGCATCGAACGTGCAAAAAAACTCGGAGTGTACAAGGGCGGCCAACGACGGCTTGATCACCGTCAGATCCGGAAAATGCACGCCGAAGGAATGTCGGTATCATCAATAGCGAAACAGTTGAGTTGCTCCCGCATGCAGATATATCGAATACTAGGTTCGCGGGCCGAAACGTCGCGAAGCACGTAAAAGTTTGAGTTTGCGCCGGTTTTCAGACCTTTAAGTCACAACGCATTAGCTATCGCAATTGGCCGATGGTAGAGGTCGCTGACAGCTTCATCTAGAAGCGGTCGCACACCAACAATCTCGGCGTCGATATTCTCAGTGGCTCCTGCGAGTGCACGCCACACTGGTCTTTGCTTAAACCTCCCCCCCGAGCCACCAACCTCCTCGAAACCAAGACGCACCAACTCGATTGAGGACGCTAGAGTTTCCGCAAGTTGTTTTTCAAGGCCAGTCTCTCCCTCTGCCGCAAGCCAGTGAAGATTTCGAAGTTTTTTAGAACAATCGATAATTCGGCCAGCGGCCCCATTTTCGATCAGGGAAATCGACAACGGGATACGCATCACGTTCTGTCCCCCGCCTTCGAGGTAGTCTTCTGCGGTCTGCGAATTGTAAATACCCGCCAAATAGAAAAGAATATCGTCAGCTTCAAAACCCGCGCTCATTAGTGCGTGATAGAATGATAACGCGTCCGCACCCAGATTATTCGGTCCTGCCAGAGTGCGCTCACGAAGAGGATTATCTAGACCAGTGTAATGAAATTGCTGGCTTTCTCCACCGTGTGACTTCACCATCCAATCTCCTGGGACGAGCAAGGCTTTTAGGCCACTGTCGGGATTTGTCCCTGTGGTGAACACGAATTTCGGCCCGATGCCATGACTTGCGGCGTCTCGCCACTGAGACATCGTACCGTAACCCGGATCGCGCCCTTCATGCACATTTCTCGGGATTCTTAACCCCGGCTCATAATAAACCCACGAATGAAGACGAGTATCGGGATACCATGTCACTTCATTTGGAGCACTTCCTGTTACGACACGGCGTACTCGTGTCGGGTCGAAAGTTAGCTGAGCTTGATTGGCATCTTCCGCCATCAGCGATAATCGAGAACGGGCTTTTTGAGAGGTAGCTCGGATAGAGCTAGCAAAATCGTCGAGCGCAGATTCACGAAGGGTTCGGTCAACGATTGCTGAAACTTCAAAGAACCGCTGCGCCTTTGCGCCTATTTCGTCGCTAGTATCACCACGAAAAAGCTCATCAAAAGCAGTAATTATTCCTGGCCATTTTTTTACGAATACCCGACGCGGACTATCTCCGTGCAACACGTTGGGAAATGCTTCGACGTCTCGTACGATCCCCGCCTCAGGAAACAGAGCAAAGTTCCGTATCCTTCCGGGACGATGGTTTAGAGGCTCTGGTAAATCTCCCCGCTCAAGAGCAATGAGACGAGCATCTTTTTCAGTCCCATTAGTTGAAGTATCTCCGGCAAGCGGGCGTAGATCGAATACATCGAAGGCTTCAACGTCGTCAGCGCGCGTTAAGTCGATATCTCTTCTCTCAAGGATGATCACGACGAACTGCGTGCGAGGACCTACGTCTCTAAATATCGAAGCTCCCAAAATCGCCAGATGGCGGACTTTGTAACGCCGTAACAAATCCTCCCGAAAATAACGGTATGAACTGGCGTAACAAAAGCTGTCGGATACAACGAAAGCAATAATACCTCGTTCCGCCACATAGTGGTCGGCCGCTGCGAAAAACCATGCGTAGTCGTCTCGTATATTTCGCTTCCTAGCCCGTGCATTCGCCCGAGAAGAACGCAATAAAACGGGAAATCTTTCCGCCACCTGAGCCAAGGTTTGATTAGAATTATTTCTGTAAGGCGGATTGCCAATCACTAACGGAAATTGCGAGCGCTGCTTCACAGTTTCGCTAAGATCGATCCTGGACTTTAGAAAAGCTCTTGTACTTTCGTCCGTCAGCAACGGCATAATGGTCCGAAGGCGCGCACCATTTCGGGGATCGAGTGCGTCTGTTGGGTATAGATTTAGCGTCCCAACAGCTTCCGCTTCCCGTCGGTCAAGGTGAGCGAGAACGGCGAGGTAAACGTTAATTTGTGCGATACCGATTGCCTGCGGAGAAATATCAAATCCGGTAAGCCTTTCCCAAAACCTAGGCAAGCCTGCCGCGTGAAGGCTGTTAGCACCTTCAATGAGAAAGGTACCTGATCCGACGCCAGGATCCAACGCGACAACATCTCCTAACACCCCACGTTCATCGAGGACCTCAATCGCGATACGCCACATGTGTCGAACGATAGGTACAGGGGTGTAATATTGCCCTAGTTGCTTTCGCCTCCGACGATCGACGCGCTGAGCGTAGATTTCAAAAAATCGGCCCAGCAGGTCATCATCTAAGCAAGAAAAATTATGAGATGTAAAAATCGCAACGAGTCGCCGGAAAGCGGATGGATCGACCTGAGGCCCTAGCCAGTCGTAAAATCGTCCGGTCGCGGCCAAATCTTTCACTGCCGTATTTTCCACACGCGAAAGCGCACCCATGCTAGCGAAAAAAACGTTAGGAAGTTCAGCTAGTGAAACATTATCAAAGCGATTTGAGTGGAATATCCAGTCAGTCGAGGGGATCAGTGGCGGATCTGTTTCCAAACAAAAGCCATCTTCAATCGCCTTTATCGCGAACAAGCGCCCTATAAGGGAATGCACACTTGCGCTCACAAATTCGGACCATTCGTCTTGCCAATGCGACGCTAGGTAAGCCTGCGCTGCTTCCATCGACATTCCGCCATGCGCAGCCATCGTATATACAGTCAAGGCACTTTGAATTTCTGGCGCCAAATCCTCAACAGAGTTTCCACCAGCCCTAACCGTGCCAATCAAAGCCGTAGCACCACGTCCCTCAACGCGACCCACAACAATGTCTGCGAGATCACTCGCAAACGCCTCAAGCTCCGATGCACGTTCTATCGACCTCAGATCACAGATACTTGAAAGTGCGGGGGGCTGAATGGCTTCCGGTGTAAGGTAACTTGAACACCACCGTTCAAATGCCTCAGCTTCGCTGGCGTTCATTAGGTCGAACTGGAGACTGCCCTCCAACAAAGACATGCGACTAAGTCTATCCAGCGAGGTAACGCCTGACGACACCGCAGCGCGCACAGCAGGAGGTATCGTGACGACTAGAACACGCTCGAAGGTTGTTAGGATGAAGAATGAAATACGTTCTATATGGGCGGTGACGTAGGGCACAAACTTATCAGCCCACAGAACATCATCAACCAGTGCTTCAATTAAAGTACCGTAAGCTTGTAGCTCACTTGGCTTCTTCGACTCCACAACGACATCTGCAGCTGCGCTCACGTCTGCAGCGTCGCGCAGGGTGTATAATGCAATATCTGGACGTTTAAATCGACTATTGCCGGAGGCCGTGTCGATCACACCAAAGAGCCCGAAGCTAGACAATGCACCCTTTAAGTTGGACGAAAGATCGTTTTCGCTTCTATTGATACCACCTGCACCGAGCCTCTGAACAAGCGAAATATAATCCGAAAAAATAGACAACTTCAAAGCCCGTTGTTGGAATTGCTGACGCAATAGTTGAATCACAAACACCCTACTTAAACAACCGCGCCAGAGAAATATAGCGAGGTTTTCCAATGCGCTCAGTGAGTCATTTTATGCGGATCATTTACTGAATGGTTTTCACTCGCTCCTCATCGAGAGTGTCAGCCCACAAATGCATGATTCGCGTGCACTCATCCCAGCAGGTGCCTCGATGATAAACGCGTCTTACTACTTGAGCGTCAAGTTGGCTGAGCTGAGCCTCAATGCAGTCAGCACTGAAGCGCTGAGACTCGTTCAATATACTGCTGGCAGACGACCGATAGCCATGCGCGGTATGCTGGATTTTTTCACTCCCATGCGTACTAGCGCTGAGTTAATTGAGCTTTCGGAAAGAACATTCTTGCCAGACATCATCGATGGGAAAGCATACTGCATATCCCCGAAAAGCTCTTTCATCGCCGAGACAACCTCAAGTGCCCGCTTCGAAAGACGGAACATAGTGATCCCCGCGCATTTTCGTCTTCTCAGCAGGGATAGTCCATAACGCCCTATTAAAATCGAGCGCCGTCCATTCCATCGACTGCGTCTCCCCGGAACGAGCAAAGCATAACCCTTAGATTTTCAGCACTACCACCAGAGATGGCCACGCCTAATACCCGTAGATGGCCCGCATCAGGCCACTGATTTCAGCCTTTGTTGTGAATGCAGCATGACTAACTGCCACGTGCCGTTGCGGAGCACCCCGAAGCGATGAGCTGGGATTGTTATCAGCCATTGCAGTTGCGATGACGCAAAGAAACAAACAACTAATTGCCGCCCGCGTCGCCAGTGCACTCTCCACATGGCCGCGCCTGTCGATGCTAGTTAGCATTGCGGGCACGTCACGCGATGTTATTTGGGTGACGGGTAAGGTCAAATATTGCAAACAAGAATCTTGGTAGACAAACCACGTCTATTATGGACTGCTTATAAAGAATCAGGATAGCATATCTATCAACTCAGCATTGAATGATTGATAGGATGCGCGATGATTAATGGCGTTGTTTATCGGCAAGGCGTGCATGTAGGAGAAATTTCTGCAGAAGATGACGAAACTTTCTTGGCCGAATGTTTTGTGGTGCAGGACTTTTATGTGCAACTGTTAGACATGGATTCCTCCAAGTCGATTATTCTTGGACGCACAGGGTCTGGTAAGACTGCTGTTCTCAGGCAGATAGAACGTAATAGAGATGACACGATTCGAATTGATCCAAAGGAGGTCGCGTTCGATTATATTTCCAACTCGAACATTATAAGATTCGTGATTGAGCTAGGTTGTGACGTAAATCTCCTTTTTCAACTACTATGGAAACATGTATTTTTAAGTAATAGCATAAGAAAATATTTTAAGGACAGGAGCAGTTTTGAGACAGCTCTAGATAATTTATTTGACCGCAATAATCCAGCAAGACAGTATTTTGAGAAGTATCAGAAAACTTTCTGGATCGAACAAGATGTTGTAATTAAAGAGATATCGAGTGGCTTCGAGCAGCAGATTTCAGCAGGCTTGGAAAGTGCGCTTGGCGCTGAAAAAGTAGCGCAAATAAGGGCGTCGCTTACAGCCACTCAAAGCGTATCTGGGTCTGAGAAACGCGAGATACAGAGCAGAGTTAAGTACGCTGTTTCACAGCTGCAGCTGCGTGACATGAATCGGGCCATAGACGCACTAAACGAGCTCATGAGCAATAAGCAGCGGCATTTCTACGTACTCGTTGACGACCTCGACTTGGACTGGGTGGATCCGGCACTTCAGTATAAGCTTATTCAATCATTAATCGAAACAATCAAAAATTTTCGTAAGCTTCGAAATGTAAAAATCTTGGCCGCCCTGCGCTCGGACGTTTACGAAAAATCTATCGCGTCGATCGAATCCGAGGGAATGCAGCCCGAGAAGTATGACGGTATAATTACAACGATAAAATGGAATAAAGAATCTCTTCGCGTCCTTCTGGATAAGCGGATTTCATTGATGTTTAAGCGCCAATACAGTGGTAAAACGAACGTCAAATTTTACGATCTCTTCCCTGAGAATATTCGATCGTTGCCAAGTTTCGACTATCTGTGTGACAGAACTTTGTTAAGGCCAAGAGACCTAATTGTTTTTATAAATCAGATATTAGACAAGGCTTCTGGTTCGACAAACATTTCGCAAAAAACTGTAGCTGACGTAGAAGCCGATTACTCGCGGAAGCGGCTTGATGCCTTGAAAACTGAATGGCGCTCTGTCCATCCAAAAGCCGACTCTTACATCTCTCTGCTCAGCCGACAAACAGGAAAAAATGACGTCCGTGACTTGGCAGCTAGAGATCGTCTGTTGGAAGTTTGCCTTGAATTAGCAGAACTTGAAGGAAGCGATAAACACAAAGACGAATGCTTCGAAAAAGCAAGTCAATATCTGAAGCGAGAAAACTCAAGAAAGTTGTTTGAGCTTGCTGCATGCATTGTGAGCGTTCTTTACAAAATAGGTGCCATTGAACTGAAACTAAGCAAACAGGAAACTTTCTACGCAAGCTACAGAAACGACGCTGTTGTCGCGCCAGTCCAGATTACTGATGACGCATCATACCGGGTTACTCCGATGCTTTGGCGGGCACTTGGTATCACACCAAACCTGTAGGTTCGAGGTGGGGCGATCGTAACCCTCCACACAAACCAAATATGCCTGCTGATTTTCGTGGGTCGTTTTGTGGGGTTGATCGGCTACCCAAGCCTAAGCCACTAAAAAAACAAGCATAATATCTGATAAATGGCGGAGAGGGTGGGATTTGAACCCACGATACCCTTGCAGGTATGCCGCATTTCGAGTGCGGTGCATTCGACCACTCTGCCACCTCTCCGCGGGCACGATTTTTTAGGGTCGTGCGCAAAGAGCGAGATGGTTGAGCACATATTAGAGCTGTTGCCTGATCCAGGGTGCCGCAAGTGTGGCTTTCCGTGGCGTTGTTTCGTTAGCTGGCATCAATCGAAGAAAGAATTCAGTAAAGGTATCCTGAAAGATCGCTAGATTCACATCACGGCGCACGCGCGCATATACCATCAAGACATCACCGAAATCGTTCTCGGCCCACCCATAGGTCCACCCTACAATCTTTGCATCTAATTCACTGGCGCATTGCAGAAGCTCGGAATGCATTCGGCTTCTACGCTCAGGGAGCAAGCATGCTTGATGGTCGAAGAAAATTGAAAGAACATGGACGAGTGTCCCTTCAACCTCTGAAAAATCCTCAATAATATTTAAGTGAGAAGCAATATGTGAGCATGAGGCGCAGATCGCCACTCCTGGTCCGGCAATGATATTGCCGACGCCGTCCTGCCGGGATTTTCCGCAGAAACTACATATTACAGCGTTGTCGCCTTGGCCGAAGAGCACGCGGCGGGCAGCCTGAACCCTAGCTTTGAACGAAACTTTCATTTGATTTTCCATAATTTATGGATCCTCCAAACGCCTCAGTATCAACTAGGGGGCGTCTATCGATGGCAGAGAGCCGCGCTTACTCGCCCAGCCGGACCCTCAGCGTTCATAGTATGTTATCCAACGAACTCAACCCAATGATGTGTCTTCAGTAAGATGGTGTAATGCCTTAGTGTCAAATCGAATCGTCGAAACATGCAGAAGAGAACACATGCTCACAGGTGAAATTCGCTCGAAGGTCGATCAGGTCTGGAATGCCTTCTGGGCGGGCGGGATTGCCAATCCGCTGGAGGTAATCGAGCAGATCACTTATCTGCTGTTCATGCGCGGGCTGGATGACATCCAGACGCGGGAAGAGAACAAGGCCAATATGCTGGGCCGCCCCATGGAGCGGGTGATCTTTCCTGATGGCGTTTATCGCACGGTGCGTGACGAAGAGACCGGCGAGGTGAAGGAAGAGATCACCTACGCCATGCTTCGCTGGTCGCGGCTGCGCAATGATGATCCGGCGCGGATGTTCTTCATCATTTCGGACAATGTTTTCCCCTTCCTGCGAGACATGGGTGACAAGGGCACGGCGCATGCCGAGCACATGAAGGGTGCGCGCTTTACCATCCCGACACCGGGCCTCTTGGCCAAGGTGGTGGATATGCTGGCAGAAATTCCGCTGGAGGATCGCGATACCAAGGGCGATCTCTATGAATACATGCTGGGCAAGATTGCCAGTGCAGGCCAGAACGGCCAGTTCCGCACACCGCGCCACATCATCAAGCTGATGGTGGAGCTGACGGCACCGACGGAGAAGGATGTGATCTGCGATCCGGCCAGCGGCACCTGCGGCTTTCTGGTCGCGGCTGGCGAATATCTGCGGGACAACCATCCGAAGCTTTTTCAGGATAAGGCGAGCCGCGAGCATTTCCATAACGGCATGTTTCATGGCTATGATTTCGACCAGACCATGCTGCGCATCGGCTCCATGAATATGCAGCTGCATGGGGTCGAGGGTGCCGATATCCGCTACCGGGACTCGCTTGCGTCGTCGCATGGGGACGATGCCGACAAATATTCGCTGATCCTTGCCAATCCGCCCTTTGCCGGTTCGCTGGATGAGGAAACGGCGTCCGCCGATTTGCGCGCCATCGTCAAGACGAAGAAGACCGAGCTTCTGTTCATGGCGCTGTTCCTGAAGCTGTTGAAGCCGGGCGGACGCGCTGCCGTCATCGTGCCGGATGGCGTGCTGTTCGGCTCCTCCACAGCGCACAAGGCCATTCGCAAGATGCTGGTGGATGACCACAAGCTGGATGCCATCGTTAAACTGCCGTCGGGCGTGTTCAAGCCCTATGCCGGTGTCTCCACCGCCATCATCTTCTTCACCAAAACCAATTCCGGCGGCACTGAGAACGTCTGGTTCTATGATGTGCAGGCCGATGGCATGAGCCTGGATGACAAGCGCCAGATGCTGGTGAGCGAGGATAAATTCGGCCCCGTGCCGAAGGCAGCACTTTCCGCAGAAGAGCACGGCAAGAACAACCTGCCGGATGTGGTGGCGCGCTGGAAGGAGCGAGACGGCGAAGAACTGGCTAACCCGCGCACCGGCCAGAGCTTTACTGTCAGTCGAGATGACATTGCAGCAGCAGATTACGACCTCTCGCTCAACCGCTACAAGGAACTGGTGCACGAAGCCGCAGAGCACCGCCCGCCGAAGGAGATTATTGCAGAACTGCTGGTCCTAGAGGACGAGATTGCCGCCGGGCTGAAAGAGTTGGAGGCGATGCTGTGAGCTGGCAGAATGTCCTGGTCGGTGAGGCTTTTGAATTCGTCCGCAATGGCAAAAACGTAAAGCAAACTAAGGAGCGAGATGGTTTGCCGATCACTCGTATCGAGACAATTGCGGAGCGGCATATCGATCCAGACCGTGTAGGATATGCGGGTCTATCTGAAAGCGGGAATGAGCAGTGGCTGCTGCAATCAGGCGACATCTTGTTTAGCCACATAAATAGCGTTGACCACATAGGCAAATGCGCCATCTATGAAGGTGTTCCTGAAAAGCTAGTGCATGGAATGAACCTTATTGCGCTGCGGCCTAGTAAGCGACTTTTCCCCAAATTCGCCTTTTATGCGCTCAGCCACTCTAGCTTTCGGGCTAAATTCCTGCCCTTCGTCAACAAGGCCGTTAATCAAGCTAGCATTTCCACTACAAACCTCAAGTCTCTCCAAATCCCCCTGCCATCCCTTGATGAGCAGAAGCGGATTGCGGCGATTTTGGACAAGGCCGATGCGCTGCGCGCCAAGCGCCGTCAGGCCATCGCCCTGCTCGACAGCCTCAACCAATCGATCTTTCTTGAGATGTTTGGCGATCCGGTGAGCAATCCGAAGAGTTATCCAAATCTATCCGTTGGACAGGCTTTGGCAGATGGTCATATTCTTGAGATACAAGATGGAAACCATGGAGAACGCCATCCAAAAGTTGCGGACTTTAGCGATGAAGGTATTCCCTTTGTGACCGCTAACTGCTTTCGAAAAGGAACGCTTAACCTCCAGAATGCCTATAGGCTTTCTCCCGTATGGGTAAGCAAACTTCGAGTAGGTTTTGCAAAGTCGGGTGATGTCCTGCTAACCCATAAGGGAACGATCGGTGAGGCAGCAGTTTTGTCGAAAAACACACCGCACGCAATTCTATCTCCTCAGGTTACTTACTATCGGCCAGGTCCTAGTTTGAATTCTAAGTTTCTAAAAGGTGTTTTCACATCACCATCTTTTCAGGCAATATTGTCAAATGCGTCCGAGCAATCGACGAGAGCCTATATCGGAATTACTAAGCAGCTCAGATTGCCGATAATAATTCCCGATGTCGAAGGCCAAACTAAATATGCAGAACGCACTAGTAGCGTTGAGGCCTTAGCGCGAGATTTAAGCCGTATCCACACGCAACAAGATGCTCTCTTCGCCTCCCTCCAACACCGCGCCTTCACCGGACAACTCTGAGGTCGCCCATGTCGAACTTCGCCTTTCTCGCCGCTGAATTTCCCGAAATCTTCGAGAGCGCGAAGAAGGCCGAAGGCTATGCGGCGGGCGATCCGCGCACGGCTGCTTTCTATGCCCGGCGCACGGTGGAGCTGGCGGTGCAATGGGTCTACAAGAACGATGGCGGGCTGTCCTTTCCCTATGATGACAGGATCTCGGCGCTGATCCACGAGCCGAGCTTTCAGCAGCGCGCCGGGCAGGCGATCTTCACCAAGGCGAAGCTCATTATCCGCATCGGCAATCTGGCGGTTCACGAGACCCGTGACACCTCGGCCAAGGATGCCGGTGATACGGTGCGCGAGCTGTTTCACCTCTGTTTCTGGCTGGCCCGCACCTATGCCAAAGCACCGCCGCCGGATGGTTTGAGTTTCGAGCTAGCGCAGCTTCAGCGCAAGGATGATCTCGTCAAGCGCGCCTTTGCGGAGTTGACGCGGCTAAAAGGCGAGATGGAGGCCAAGGACAAGGCTTTTACCGAGCTGTTGCGCGACAAGGGCGATCTGGATGCCGAGCTGAAGGCGGCACGTGCCGAGCGGGATCGTATTCGCCGCGAGAATGAGCAGCGGCCTGACTATCACGACTACTCCGAGGCGCAGACCCGCGATACTTTCATCGACCTTCTTCTGAAGGAAGCAGGCTGGGCGCTGAACGCGGCGCGCGACCGCGAATTTCCTGTTTCCGGCATGCCCAATAATCAGGGCCAGGGTTTTGTCGATTACGTGCTGTGGGGCGATGACGGCAAGCCGCTGGCGCTGGTGGAAGCCAAGCGCACCAAGCGCAGCCCGCGCGAAGGCCAACAGCAGGCCAAGCTTTATGCCGATTGTCTGGAGCAGCAATTCGGCCAGCGCCCGGTTATCTTCTACACCAACGGTTATCAACACTGGCTCTGGGATGATCTTGCCTATCCACCACGCGAGGTTTCCGGCTTCTACAAGAAGGACGAGCTGCAACTGCTGATCCAGCGGCGCAGCACCCGCAAGCCGATGACGGGCGTGGCGATCGACCGCAAGATTGTCGAACGCTACTATCAGGAGCGGGCGATTGCGCGGGTAAAGGAAGCCTTTGAGGCGCGCCAGCAACGCAAGGGCCTGCTGGTGATGGCCACCGGCTCCGGCAAGACCCGCACGGTGATTGCGCTGATTGATGTGCTGATGCGTGCCGGTTGGGTGAAGCGCGTTCTATTCATGGCGGACCGGGTGGCGCTGGTGAACCAGGCGGTGAAAGCCTTCAAGGCGCATTTGCCTGAATCCTCGCCGGTCAATCTGGTGACGGAAAAGACCGGGGAGGGCCGCGTCTTTCTCTCCACCTATCCGACCATGATGAACCTGATCGATGAGCGCAAAGGCGGCACGGCGCGCTTCGGGCCGGGGCATTTCGATCTTGTGGTCATCGACGAGGCGCATCGTTCCGTCTATCAGCGCTACGGTGCCATTTTCGATTACTTCGACAGCCTGTTGGTGGGATTGACCGCGACGCCGCGCGAGGAGATTGACCGCAATACCTATGGCTTGTTCGATCTGGAAGAAGGCGTGCCGACGGATGCCTATTCGCTCGATCAGGCTATTTCCGATGAATGGCTGGTGCCGCCCGTCGCTGTGTCCGTGCCGCTCAAATTCGTGCGGGACGGCATTCGCTATGACGATCTGTCCGCCACGGAACAAGAGCAGTGGGACATGCTGGAATGGGATGACGAAGATGGCGATCCGCCTGACAGCGTCGATGCGCAGGCCGTCAACAAATGGCTGTTCAATGCCGACACCGTCGACAAGGTGCTGGCCCATGTGATGACGGACGGCGTGAAGGTGGCTGGCGGTGACCGCATCGGCAAGACGATCATCTTCGCCAAGAACCAGAAGCATGCAGAGTTCATCGAGCAACGGTTCAACCTTGCCTATCCGCATCTGGAAGCCGGGCATTTCGCCCGCATCATCACCTTCAAGACAGACTATGCGCAGACGCTGATCGACGACTTCTCGAAGAAGGATGGCGCGCCGCATATTGCGATTTCCGTTGACATGCTCGACACCGGCATCGACGTGCCAGAGGTGGTGAACCTCGTTCTTTTCAAGCTGATCCGCTCCAAGACCAAGTTCTGGCAGATCATCGGGCGCGGCACGCGTCTTTGCCCCAACCTGTTTGGGCCGGGCGAAGACAAGGAGTTTTTCCGGGTTTTCGACTATTGCCAGAACCTCGAATTCTTCCGCCAGAACCTGAAGCCTGATGAAGGTTCGACAGCGAAATCGCTCAGCGAGCGGCTTTTCGCCGCCCGCTTCGATCTGGTGCGGGGACTTGACGAGATGGCTGCAGCAGACCGCCCGCCCGGCGTGGCGGAGGATGGCGCTGCATATGATGCAGGGCCGAACGCGCCGCCGACTGAGCAGCAAATCCGCGATGCCGCGCTGGACTTCCTGAAGACCTATGTCGAGACCATGAACCTCGACAATTTCGTTGTTCGAACCAAGCGCCGGCTGGTGGAAAAATACCAAGTGCCGGATGCCTGGGGCACGCTTTCCGATGAGATGCGCGATGAGCTCGTCGAGGAGGTGGCACCCCTTCCCAATGCCATGAAGAGTGAGCCGGAAGAGGCCAAGCGCTTCGACCTGCTGATGTTCAACCTGGAAATCGCCCTCCTGAAGGGCTCCAAACGCTTCGACCGGTTGAAGAAGCAGCTCGTCGATATCGCGTCGGCGCTTGATGAACAGACGGCAATTCCTGTCATTGCAGCTCAGCATGCGCTTATCCTCGACATACTCTCTGATGCCTGGTGGGAAGGTGTCACGGTGCCGCTGCTGGAGCTGGTGCGGCTTCGTCTGCGTGGCCTTGTTCTGCATATCGAAAAGGGCAGGAAGGCGATTGTCTACACCAATTTCGAGGATGAGTTGGGTGTTGCGACAGAGCTCGACTTGCCGCAGGTTGGCGAGGTGGATTTTGCCCGTTTCAAGAAGAAGGCACGGCATTTCCTGCGCGACCACGAGGGCCACATTGCGATCGCCAAGCTACGTCATGGCAAGCCGCTAACCCCCACCGACATTGCCGAACTGCAGCAGATGTTGATAACGGCCGGGATCGGCGATCAGGAACATTTCGACAAGGCGACAGAGCTGGCGCATGGCTTCGGCGCGTTTATCCGATCAATTGTCGGTCTGGATCGCCATGCCGTTGTGGAAGCCTTCGGCGAATTCCTGGCAGAGGGCGCTGCCACCGCCCAGCAGATCGAATTCGTTGATATGGTGATTGAGCATCTGACGGAGAAGGGGACCATGGATCCCGGCATGCTCTACGAGAGCCCCTTCATCGACAAGGCCCCGGAGGGACCGCAGCAGGTCTTTGATTTTGAGAGGACGAAGCGTCTGATCGAGGTGATCAATGGGCTTAATGAAAGTGCAGTGGGATGAGTGAGCCCTCAGTCGATCTCAGCCGCATCGCTCTTCTCGGCATCGACGTGGGCTTCTCGAAATCAAGGGCGACCACTGGCATCGCCTGGAGCAACAACGGCGAGTTTGGAGCAGACAGAACGTATTCGGATTGGGAACGTCGCAGCCAGCACATTCCAGCGTCTACGAAGTTCTCTGTGATAGCCATCGACGGGCCGCTGGTCCCCGTCAGTTACGATGATAGCTTGGACCGTCTCTGCGAACGCCTGTTCATTCGCGGCGCATTCCAGACGCGATGCAAGCCTGGCCTGAGCAATCATGGTTATGGCAGGGATCTGCGTCGAGCTGCTGCGGAAACTGCTAATCAAGTGCTCCATCTTGCAGAACACATTGCAGGCGCATCGAGGGCGATCCGGCAGGACACTTTAATGATTGAAGCATTTCCAAACGCCTTTTTGGGGGTTCTGCTGCCAGAGGCGCGGTTTGCCCTGCCGAAGGCGGGTAAACGCAAGAAATTTGATTGGCTGTATGAGCATGCCGTCGATAGCGGCGTTCTTTCAGACCTGTTTCAAAAGATTGGCTGGCATAATCCTCAGCTGTTGACCGCACTTCTTGGCGAGCGCGACCACGAAAAGCGGGCTGCATGGATCTGCTTACTCACTGCGGGATGCGCCGCAATTGGCGAAGCTGTGGTCGTGGGCGACGATATAGGCGGCTGGTTTTGGCTGCCGCCCCAGGATCAATGGGCTGGATGGGCGCGGGAAGCGCTTGAGAAGAACAGGTTGGCTCTGGCGTAGCGCTATTTGAGGCAGGGGAGCTTGCTGGCCGGCTTGGTGCACCAAAACGATGTATCGCAGTGCAAAGCGCGAGGCGTGCGCCGGTGAATCTCTCTGGCGTTTTACAGCCAGACGTCATCACTGCGTTGCAGAAGTGGTTGACGGCAAACGCGTCGATTTGACGGGATCTCGCAGAAGCCGGGCCAACGTTTTCGGATGCACGCCATATGTGGCAGCGACCTCTGCGACGGACGCCAAGTCTATTTCGATTGCCAAGCGCGCAGCTTCGGTCTGCTCCACTGTCATCGAGCAACGGCGTCCGATGCGAGATCCTCGCGCTCTCGCAGCTTCCATTCCTGCCTTGGTTCGCTCGCTTATGATCGCTCGTTCAAATTCTGCCATTGCTGCCATCATGTGAAAAACCAGCCGCCCGCCCGATGACGATGTGTCGATACTCTCAGTCAAAGACCGGAAGTCACAGCCCCTCTTCGATAGACCGTTCACGGTCTGAATCAGGTCGACAAGAGATCTTCCAAGCCTGTCGAGCCGCCAAACGATGAGCATGTCACCCCGCTTTAGTTTCTTGAGAGCCTTGAGAAGACCAGGACGCTGGAAGTCGGCACCGGATAGTCCGTGATCGGTGCAGATTTCCGAGCATCCTGCCGCCTCCAACGCGGCGATCTGCAGTCCGAGGTTCTGTTCGACCGTTGATACACGGGCATAACCGACCAGCTTCATGTTCATTACCTTCACACGCCGTTTTCTTGCTAAGCGATTGACATAAAGGAACCTTTTCGCTCTGTCGGTCATTAAATGGAGCTTCTCCGGAAGCCCTTGAAACTACAGGATGCTTCCAGATAAGCAGTTACAGCTGACCTCTATCGGACAAAGGTTCCCTTTCGCTCTTGCAGGCACATCTAGGCCCGATTAGCAGTGAGGAGTGCATGGACGTTTCATTGATCATTTTTGCATCAGGCTTTGTGTTCGGTGGCGCTTGCGCGATATTGGCGGCAAATAAAGGCCGCGATCCGATTGGATGGTTCGCGCTCGGCTTCTTCTTCAGCATCATCGCGTTGATCGTAATTGCTGCACTATCGCCTGCAGTGAAATCTGACCGTGTTCTGTCGAAGCGACGCCAGGGAAAGGGCGAATTCGCACCCAATCCCAAAGATCCAGAGCGTCCCTGGCTAGGATGAGACGCTCCGACAATCGTCTGCCTCCGCGATTGGTCAGGTCGGCCTGATGTAATTCGATGCGTGAGATGCCGAACCGCCTGAGAAGAATGTCGCATGTCCTTCCTCTTCGGCCAGCTTCTGGTTTAGCACAGCGACCACGTCACCATAAGTGCGACGCTTATCACGCCACATGGGGTAGAGCTTGCCGCAGAGCCTGCGAAATTCAGGCTCGTATTCGAGAGGGAAGGGGTCCGGATCAAAAGCAAGGCATTCGCACAGCTGGCGCAGGGTCAAACGGCAGCCGTCGTGAACGCCCACGCAGTGGCTGTCACGGATGTAGGCGTAGTAATTGACGCGGTTTCGAAAGAACCGGCGTATATCAGTAAAGTTCATTTTGGTTTCCTTAAATAGCAAAAGGCTGCGACCGCGCTCTCGCGGGACGCTCTATATCTTCGTAGCTGATGGCCGAAACGACTTGCCGAAAGGATATCACCTCGTAATCGTTCCCTATATTTACATACTCTTTGAAAGAAGAAGCTGTAATAGGGAATGATTACATCCCGGCTCGGCGTTTAGTGGCAAGACGTGACTGGAGCGGCACCTGCCTTCCTACGATGGTTCGCGACGTTAATAGAGATCCGCTTCCGGTCTGCGTCCAGAACAGGGGATGCGGACCCGGTGATCTTGACGGTGATATCGATGGCCTCAGCAGATGCCGCGCTACATCTAGCTATTAGCGGGCACAGGTCGCACGGCGCACGATTGACATCGATGGTCTCGGCGATTCCGAAACAGCTGGGGAGAAGATCTGCCTGATCAAGCTTGACGACCGGCCTGACCTCCCAGGCACGATCGTTGGCTGCGATCTTTGCGCGGTGCACAAGCTCTTCGCGATCTTCGTCCGGGGGTGCTAACGCAAGCCCCTGCTCCAGACTCAGATGACGCTTGATGAATACACTGTCGGCGATCTGGTCGGCCAGCGGCCGGTGCTCGTGCCGGATCTCTGACGTCATCAGCTCGCAGAAATCCTCCTGAGGTGGCAAAACGCGGTAGTTCTCCGTCCGGTAGTGAGGAATGTCTGCGACGCTCTTCATGCGAAGCGGGAGCACATCCTCAACGTGCTCGTGAAACAACGCCCACCAGGCCACGCTATTCCTCTTCGATGCATGAAGCTGGTTAGGCAGCATGGTCCAGAAGCGCTTGCGGCGGGACGCGAAGTAAAAGCTGAAGTCGACCAGCAAATCATACGGGACGAAGATTGCGTCGGTCCGGGCGCGTGCACGCCAGAGCGCGGTAAACCAGCGAGCACGCTCGGAAGGAACGCCGGTCTTGGTGCCCGATACCGCTTCAGCGAGCCCCATATCAACGTTGCGGCTCACATACCGCCGGAGCCCAGCGATGTAGTGCTGTCCGAACTGCATTGTAGCCTCCAGGGGAGACATGAAGCGATAGTCAAACCAGCGCTTCATCATCAACTGGCTCTCGTCCTTCCAGTCCGTGGGGTGAAGGACAGTCCGCATTCGAACTATATCCGCAATACGTTTATCAAGCTTTGCCTTATCCATTGGCACAGTTTCTCCTTCGGGCGACCAAAGTCGTCCGGCTAGTGTTCTTCGAGGGTCGGCAAGCGCTTGCTGTTTTGAGTTATAGCAAGATGGCGAAGCGAGCGCATATGATCGCTAAAGAATCTTCAAGCCTCGGCTTGTGCGCACTGACTCGAGGTTTCGCGTAGGAGCGTTCCATTAACCAAAGTGATGCGCTGCACTGTCAGGCAGATGACGCCCGTATGGGGGCTTCTCTGTCAATTTGCGGTATGGGAGGATAGGGCACCCAATCATTGCCGCTACGGAAGGCATCCCCATCGTGCGGCTTGATTTTTTCTAGGACTTCGATGTCCACGATCGAACTGGATCATGATTGACCATCTCCACAACCCTTGGCAGAGGAGGTTCAACGGCACCGGGTGGACGCGAACGAGAGGCGGACGCCCCGGTCTAGATCGTCCACGGAGAGCTTTGGCGCATGGGAGCGTTCGACAGCTGTCAGCTCCTATTCGCAGATCACGTTAATCGCCATGCCCTGGCACACTGATATAGATTGATCTACGCATGTTTCCTGGCGCGACGGCGGATATGTTTTCTCCACTGGCACCCAAGGATCGGTAGCGTCGACTAGCCGGCTCACCAGTGCGGCGGTTGCGAAGTTTGGAAGCCAAGGCTCCGTTGGCTGAAAGGAACCGAGGTGAAAGGCACCTGATGCAACTCAAGCGCGTTGCGTAATCTTTACATCGGCACCAAAAACGCTTGAAATGGGAAAAATCCGCAAGATGATGTAAACATCATGACAAGGTTGGGTCCAAATCGGCAGTGTTTTTGAGCTTAGGGGAAGGATATTCGCAACCTAAGATATATGTCTTTAACAGATTTCGTCGGTCAACCTTGACGGATTCGGTGCTGAGGCAAGGTTTATGTAAACGTCGCGCAAGGCAACGCCATCAACCGTATATTAATCTATCCCAGCCGAGCCACGAGGTCATCAGCGCTGAGATGGGTGTAGCGCTTCAACATCCGGAGCTCCTTGTGTCCAGAGATGCTGCTAACTTCGATGATGTTCAGTCCACGCTCGAAAAGACGGCTGACGCCTTCGTGGCGCAGGTCGTGGAAGCGCAGTGACTTGATACCTGCCCGGATCAACAACCTGCGCCACGCCTGCTCCAGCGCTCCCGGTGTCATCGGAAAAACCTTAGATAGATCTACCACAGCCCGCTCCTTCCACTCCGTCAGTGCATCGAATGCTCTCTGGGATAGCGGCACCTCGCGACTGGATCCGTTCTTAGTCATCGTAAGCGTGATTACCCGGCGATTGTGGGAGATATCAGACCAGCGCAACCCAAGGATTTCACCACGCCGCATCCCTGTCTCGATCGCCAAGATCAGCAGCGTCTTGAAGTATGGCGTCTGCCCGCCGTCGCAGCCATTGAGGAGGCGCTGTTCCTCGGTGCCCGTCAACCGTCTGCTGCGTTCGTTACGAATGACCGGACGGCGCACCAGCTTCACCACATTCTTGGCAAGCGGCAATCCCCAATCGCGGATTGCCACTTCAAGGACATGGCTGAGAATAGCAAGCTCCCGGACAGTGGTAGATGGAGCTACGGCTTGAAGGCGTTCATCCCGGAACGAAGCAATGTCCTGCTGACTCAGTCCGATCAGCGTTCGGTAGGCGAGATCATGACGACGCAGCACGTCAATCCGCTGGATTTCCTGGACGGAGCCGCGCTTCAAAGGAGAGACTTCCCGCTGGTATCGTTCAAGAAGCTGTCCGAGCGTTGTGCTCTCGAGGATCTTCGTGTCCGGCGCCGCACCGAACCGGTCCACCTGCGCTTCGAGATCACGCGCCCACTTTTCAGCTTCGAGCTTCGTGTCAAAGCTCTTGCAGCGTGGCTTCATGCCGCGGCGACGAACCTGTGCTTGCCAGCGTCCTCTGAGTTTTCTGATTGTTGCCATGTGATCTCCAAGCGATGTTGAAGATCATGCGTAGGACGTCCCCGGAGGGGTGCCAAGGATTATCATGGCCGCTGTCAGGTTCACCCAATTTGCGTTCTAACAGCACCATACGAGTTTAAATCTTTACAGGATTTTGGGAACTGTCAGAACCTTGCTGGAGGTAAGCTCTTTTTATGTCAGCTATAGCCTGCGCTCCATATTTGTTGGCTAGGCGGGAAATAAAAGCAGGCTCGATATCCTCGGCAAATGACAAGTGACCAGCTAATCGGCATATGTCTGCGTTTGACAGCACACCCAGCGTCCACCTGTGAACGCCAGCCCTGATGTTTCGTTTTCTCTGCTGACCTAAAGAAACACTCCCGTCATTTGTCAATATTAAACCAGTAACCATGCGTTTATACTTTTTCGTCGCAAGAACGGTCTTGTCATGGTTAATTTTAAGCCGTGGAGACCGAAGATCTTTAACAATACGCTCGAGTGCTTTTGGAACTCCTGTCAGAAAACCAGTTCTTTGCGCTGAGAACGTGATGTCATCTGCGTATCTTGTATAAGTGACCTTCTGAGAGGCACAATACGCTTGCATCGCAATATCAAAATCAAACATAAGAATATTTGACAAAGGCGGCGATGATGGTGCTCCTATAGCCAGTCTTAAGACAGTTGAATGCCGGTTTTTTCTTCTAAACATTATTTTTGAACTTAACTCGACGTCCTCTTCATCGTTAAAAACTTTGTGTCGATGACAATATTCCTGCCAGTCCTCAGCCCGAAGGGATGGAAAAAAGTCTTGAAAATCAAACTTCAAGATCGGACCATTGTGGGAGTGGGCCTGAGCATTCTGCTTTAGGCCGATACCGGGGCGATAAGCCATCGCAGCCGGGTGCACTGGCAGCTTGGAGAGGACAATATCATTCAAGGCTCGCTGCAGGACCTTTAGTTCTCGGGCTGGCTGCGCTATTTCTCGCCGCCCGCCCCGTCGCTTCGCGATACTATAGACTTTGTAGCGGTCGGGGGAGTTGCTTATTATCGCGCGAAGGTCCCTGTCACTTAGGCCTGTAGCGGTCGAGAGAGCTTTTAAAATTTCACTCATCTGACGCTGCCATAGAATTGAGTAATAACACTGTAACGAAGTGGCTCATGGTCTTTCCAGTGTTCGCGGATGGCGAGACGACGGCGGGCCTTGTTCTGCAGGGCCCTGCTTACTTTGGTCGTTATGACAGCAGCGTCAGGAAGTGGGTTTGCAATAAAAAACTCGTCAAGACCCTTTTTTCGTCGGGCGATCCACTCGACAGACTCCGCGCACAGAAGGTATCTCTTCAGATCCGGCGTAGGAACATATACACCGACGATCAGAAGTAGTTCATCTATTTCATTGAACGTGAGTGCGCCGTATTCTTGTATTAAACCGACAATAAGTTTTATGATGTGGCCAGGCCGGTCAATGTTAAAAGTCGTAGGATCCCGCGTCGTAGCCAATCTTAGTTTTAATGGTGCCTGCAGCTGCTCTTTCAGCACGCCGATTTTGATGCCCCCAGGCGCACTCACGTCGCCGACATCAGCATCATCTATTACGAAAATAGACGTATTCCCGTGCTTGCGCTCAAGAAAGCGTAACGGTCCGAGCCTGATGAAAGAGGTTTCCCCCTTGCCCCGCCAGTGTCTGTCTCTAACTACCACAAGCAGCCTTGAAGCAATCTCTTGAATGACGCAAAACGCTCCTAGCTCTGCCATGCTTCCCTCGCTTTCACAAAAAAGCAGGATCAGATCGGAAATCTCCGCCAAATCGGTCTCAAACTGGAGAACGTCCTCATATGAATCAGCGAAAATGTGAAGTTTGGTAATATCCTCCGCTTGGATAATCGCTTTTCCTTTTATTGCAGGGTTATCCAGGATCTTGAGAAAGCCATCTCGTAATGACAGCGCAACTGGCTCATCGATATTGGAATATGGACCTCCGCAAAGGAACACTACTGCAGAAGGAGATTGGACATGGATTTTGTCCACGTCCAATTCCTCTGCAAATAGCAACATAGCTTACCCTTGAAGCCCTGTAAGGTAGGGATTGATTATCGAGCGGAGCGTCCCGAAGGGCGATGTTCAATCACTACCTTACAGGGCACCAAAATTCCGCAATATAATGAGGTCCAGCGAAGCGCTAGACCAAGTGCTAGACAATGCACTCAATACACGTAAGCCAATCGACGATAGCCGGACGAGACAAAATGTCAACTCAGTTTCCCAGCCGTGAACAAGCTAGATCTCGAGGTCACGTCGTTAAACTATCAAACGTATTCGAAGTTCCGGATCGTCACCAAGTCCAAACGGTGTTGAAGATCACGAGTGGGATACCTGTAAACTGGTGCCAAGGCATGTTCGTCCGACCGAAACGACAAGAAGTATTGTCGATTTAGGTTCCTCCAACGATTGCGAGAGTTCGCTGGACATAGGTCCGCACCTCATGCTCAACAAACGTAGTGTTAGGGTCGTGATGGAAAGGAGCTGTGTAACTGTTGATATCATCAAGCTCGTTGTATTGAGATGATAGTGGATGATTGAGATCAGACCGGATTATCCCGATCATCTCACCCAGCCATTTTCCCTCAAGAATTTGGTTCGGAAACCGGTAGCGAATGTATTTTTCAAGCAGTGGGCGCATCACGGTTCGCATATCCCGTGCGTCACCGGCACGGCCTTCGGCGAAATCTTGTAACCTCATATGATCTTGCAAATACCCTTCCTTAACCTCAAGCTCAATGTCCCAAGGCTCTATCGAAGAGCCGGTTGCGCTCGTAGAAAGCTGGAATGGTGTGCACACAGCATTATGAATCATGCCGCGAACTGTATCGAGGAAGAATTTGTCGTGGCTAAGCAAAATGATCTGGGCAGCCCTACCCGGATCGCCCGTTCGCACAATCTCCTTCGCGGTCATCGCTCTCCGGAAGTCGTCGAGGCTGGTAAAAGGATCGTCGAAAACAACGATCCTGTCCCGGATGTCAGGGTCTCGTTTGAGTTGCGATAAGAAGAATGCAAGCGCAAAAGTGCTCTTATCCCCAGCGCTCATCGTAGTGTCGAAACCAGGAGCGCTAGGACTGGACCTAGTCACATCGATGTCACTGGTCTCGAAGCGGAGGCAGTAGGTGGATTGGGGCGTCTTGCCGACATAAGTCTTGCTGCATCGTGCTAGTCTGAAACTCGCACCGAACGAGGTGAGGAACTGATTGATATCGGCTTCATAATCACCGAGAATTTTCTCGTCGTAAGCGTCGAGCGCCGATTTTTTGGTATCCTTTGCCTCAACGAGAGCCTTCTTGTCGCGTAGCAGCTGGTCATAATTAGATGCCAGACCAAGCACGGGTGTCGAGTGCCGCGTTTTGATAGCCAAAAGTTCGGTGAGCGTCGCTTCAGCCCTGCTTTTACTAGATGTGGCATTGGCATCCTTTACAGCTTCGATCAGATGATTTGCCTCGGTCAATGTCGCCATGTTGGCGCTAAGTTCGACGCACGTCGCTAACCAGGTGGCTTGTGCTTCGATGAATGCACCTGACGTCTCCACAGGTTCGAGCGGGGAGGCTGCTTTCCTGTCAAGCATCGCTTTTGCAGATTCGAACAAGGCGCCGATCTCGTTGTTAATGCGGTCCGCAGCTTCAGAAGGCACATAGCCGTGATCGCAATAGGCGCTCCAAAAGGCAGCATCGGCTGAGAGATGAGTATAACTCTGCTCGACCCTGAGCACTGGCGTTGACGACAACGCCTCATCGAGTGCATTCGCCATGTCTGAGATTGCCGCTTTATGCACCGCATAGGCCTCACTGAAATAGCCCTGATAGGCATCTATCAAGCTGTTGCCGGTGAACGGCGTTGCGCAAAAGGGACACATGTCATCAACGACGTGGGTTAAGCCCTTCGACAACCAAGCTTCGCCACCCTCGCGGAAATTATGGTGTGTAAGTTGGCGTTGAACACGTGCCGCTGCATCGGCAGCTATTCCTTCTACTCCTTTTGCTAGTAAATCGAGGAAACCGTCTGGCAAAGTGGGTAGCGCTGGCGCACTTAACAGACTGTGCGACGCAACTTTCGCATCGTCATTGATAGCTCTGAGTGCTTTTGTCGCCCCTTCGATCTTCTCGTCGATATCAGCATCTGCTGGCAGTCTCAAAAAGGCGTCTAACTTCATGCCTACCGGGACATGCTGTTCTATGACCTTTTTCTCAGCTGTGATCTCGGACTGTTTAGCCGTAGCAGCCATGTCGAGCCGGTCGACCTCTTCGGCTAAGGCGACACCTTTCGGGCCGACAACAATTCGATAAAAATTACGACGGTGCTCTACATCGATCTGTTCACCGCCATGGACATTTTCGTTGACGAACTGCTGGTCGAATATGTGAATAGCGACTTGCGTAGTTGTCCACGCGCCACCGGAAAATCGAGCCTGGCCTACATCGAAGATTAATTTGGCTTCTGGCTCCGAAGTTGCCCGGAAAGACTTACGACGCTCAATGATCTGAGGCTCGTTGCGGTGCAAAGAGCGAAGGATCGCGCATAGCGTGGTCTTGCCACGCCCGTTGCCTCCGTAGATGAGTGTGAAGCGACCATATTCGCCACCGCTTACACGCGCTGCTTTGAAACGACCGATATTATTGAGCGCAGTGATTTTCCTCAGAAACACGCACCTAGTCCCCTTCTTGTCCTCAGCGGGACTTGCCCCGCTGAGTTGTCAGATGTGGCATGTAGAGAGATGAGTTGTAAACGCTGCGCGCAGGCTATTTAATAAGAAGTGCCTTAAGTGTGGCCCTGGCCGATACCGGCATTAATCGGTGACATCGAAAAATATCAGAAAATGGAGGAAAAACCTTCAAACCCAAGGTTCGCTATGGCGGAGAGGGTGGGATTTGAACCCACGATACCCTTGCAGGTATGCCGCATTTCGAGTGCGGTGCATTCGACCACTCTGCCACCTCTCCGCGGGCACGATTTTTTAGGGTCGTGCGGGCGTTCTCATAACCAGCAATCTGAATGTGTGCAAGGGCTAAATGCTTGCTATGGCGGCGGTGGGTCAAGTTTTTGATGGATTTGTGAATGGGGTGTTCTGATAGGCGACGTTCGCCTGTCACGTTAAATGAATTCGGAACAAAACTTATCGTCGTGCGGTTTCAATGCTGTTCAATGTGAGGGCGAGATGGGTTTGTCGGGAGAGGTTTTTGAGCAGAGTGTGAGGCGCTTCTGGTCGGTCGAATGTGGATTAAGCCCTGTGGTTAGCACGGCGATCCATGAGGGGCACGGTGTGCGCGATGACCTGCTTCCCATCATGGGTTTATCTTCCGATGAGAGACTGAGGGAAGAAGATCCCTTTACGGCTGACATGATTTCTGGGCTGACCAACCGGATTGTCGTGCATCGATCGCGGTTCGAGCTTGATCTTAATCGGGCGCGAGACCAGGCAATTTATCTGACGCCGGAGCAGGCTTGGGGGCTTAAGGTTTGGCGCGAAAAGCCGACACATGGTTCGATTGAGCAGTCGCTTGCATTCCACGATGATTATTACGCCATGCTGCGACAGATGCTTGAGATTGTCGAGAAACGCCATGGCGCGTTCGTCGTGCTGGATGTTCACAGCTACAATCACAGGCGCGGCGGTGCGGATGCAGAGCCAACGAACCCCCACGATGCTCCCGATATCAATATCGGCACCATCTCCATGGACCGGGCGCGTTGGGCCGATGTGGTCGATACTGTGATAGATCATTTCAGCGCCGCGAAGATTGGCGGACGTCAGCTGGACGTTCGAGAAAATATTGCCTTTCAGGGAAAGGGTGAACAGACCCGTTTCATTCACGAAAATTTCCCGCAAAACGGCTGCGCCCTCGCGATCGAATTCAAGAAAATATTCATGGACGAATGGACGGGACAGCCCCACCCGCAGATTATACGCGACATCAGCAACGCGATGACCGCGCTTGAGGCGAAACTGGAGGATTTGCTGAGGGCGCGGACGTGAATGCAGCTGGGGCAAGACAGCGGGTCGCTACGTCTGATATTCTGGACGAGGTCGTGGCATGTCTCAACGCGGGAAAAGCCATCCGCACGGATATCGGCACCGATGGACGTCTGCATATGGACAGGCCGCTGCCATTCCTTTGCCTGCACCTGACCGCCGGGACCAAAAATCTGGCGGCCAGAGATATCGCGTCGGCCCATGCGTCCTATCTTATTGCGTCCAGCTTGGCCGAAGCGATGCCAATCCTGACGGTTATTGGGGCGGAGATGGAGAAACGGTTCGGGACCTTCATGGTGCTGGATGTGGGCGAATTGGAACACGATATCCTGCTTGCGGACGATTCACCGTTTCTGCCGCATTACGAGGTTGCGGTTTCCTCTACGGCAGAGCCAGTAACGCACGACTCGAAGCGCGTTTTCATCAAGGCTGTTTGTGACGCTGAAATTCGTTTTCGCACCCCACACATCACCCGGCCCGATGACGAGCATGACCCTATCGCCGCATTTAAGAATGCAGGGTTGGATTACCCTGTCATCAGCGTGCGTTTTGCGCCGATCTACCGTCAACCAGAATCGGGAGCGGATTATCCGGGCCTGCGTGAGACGATGATCGCCGATCTTTTCGATGCAGGTCTGCGAGCGTTCGCAGCATTTTCCACGAAGACGCAAGCGCTGACCATTTCCTCGCATCGAGCGCTTGGACGAAAGGCTTTCGTGGATGCGGTGCGCCGAGCGGATCGTTCTATCGACGACATTGCCGCTTCCTTCGATTTTCTGCTCTCGGTCACACCAATCAACGCGCGACAGGCCCTCAAGGATTTCCGTGAGAACGGTTTTGAATACGCTCCGCATTTTCTATACCGCCCGTTGAGCGTCGATGTCGAAGAGCAAAAACGCAAGCTTTATTCGGTGGCCTTCGATCACCTCGAAGATCCCGTTCTCTACAATCTCTACCGCGAGAAGCAGCAGGAGATCGACCTCCAGCTCAGCATGCTGGCGCATCTGCACCGACGCCAGTTTACGGATTTCAGCCGGGCGCTGTATGGTTCTGTCGAACCTC
The DNA here is from genome assembly GCF_021310995.1 of Agrobacterium vaccinii. Taxonomy (NCBI): domain Bacteria; kingdom Pseudomonadati; phylum Pseudomonadota; class Alphaproteobacteria; order Hyphomicrobiales; family Rhizobiaceae; genus Agrobacterium; species Agrobacterium vaccinii. The sequence goes on from NZ_CP054151.1 coordinate 672,625, forward strand.
AGCTGCTCTCCTTGGCGCGAGACGTGTTGAAGCGCTGCCCTCGCCCCGGCGATGTCGAAGATATCGCAATGGTGGATTGCTACGAGGTTGTGAAGAGCGCACGGCAGATGGTGGATGACTACCACGCGGAAAATCCGCTTTTCAAAGCGCGCGTCGAGATACGAGACGACCTGCCGCCCGGACTTATGGTGACAGGCGAAAAACTTCTGATTTCCCGCCACACCGTTATGGAGCGGCGTCGTCTGGATGCGCTGTTGCACCATGAAATTGGTGTTCACCTGCTGACCTATTTCAACGGTTCGGCCCAGGGGCTGCGGCTGTTTCGAACGGGGCTGTCAGGCTACGAAGGTGTTCAGGAAGGGCTGGCAGTTATGGCCGAATACCTTGCTGGCGGCATGACGCGCGAGAGATTGCGGCTGATTGCAGCGCGCGTGGTTGGATGCGCCGCCATGTTGGATGGCGCCGGCTTCGTCGAGACCTTCCGCATGATGACACGTGAGCATGGTTTTGAAGAGGCGAATGCCTTCAACATGGTTTTACGGATTTACCGGGGTGGCGGGCTTTCGAAGGACGCGATCTATCTGCGTGGCCTTAGTGAAATACTTGAGCATTTGCGCAAGGGCGGCGCGCTCGATCCGTTCTGGATGGGCAAGATTTCCGCCGCGCATTTTCCTGTCATGCAGGAACTGGCGTTGCGCGGCCTGCTGCATCCGCCCGGCATTCGCCCGGCATTTTTGGCGCCTGCGAAGGCGAGCGAGCGCCTTGAGAAAATACGATCAGGTTTATCGATAGCTGAAATGGCAACTTTATAAGGGAGGGATCTATGCGCCTTGCATTTTTCGTCAATTCAATCGAGGGCGAACAACCCACCTTTGCAACCGGGTTGATGGCGATGGCCGCGCTGAACCGCGGTCACGAGGTTGTCTATCTGACACCCGGTGATTTTACGTTGCGTGCAGACGATACGCTTGTCGTGCATGCGTTGATCATGCCACGCCAGAAATACAAAAAAATCGAAACATTCCACTCAGTGCTTCAGGAAAAGAAACTGGAGCGACAGACGATCGATATCGAGGAGATCGACGCTCTCATGCTGCGCAACGACCCGTCGCTGGACCAGACCGTGCGGCCTTGGGCTGTGCATTCCGGCATCCTGTTCGGGCGGTTGGCGGAGCAGCGTGGCGTGGTCGTGTTGAATGACCCGGAGGGATTGGCACTGGCGCAGAACAAGCTGTACTTCCAGAGCTTCCCGGAAATCGTGCGCCCCACGACCTTGATTTCACGCAACGTCGAAGAAATTCGTGCCTTTGCGGATTCGCACCCCAAAGGCGTCATCGTAAAGCCGTTGCAGGGTTCTGGCGGCAAGAACGTGTTTAAGATCGAGTCCAGCAAGGAAACCAATCTCAACCAGATTTTTGAGGCTGTCAGCATCGAGGGCTACCTGATCGCGCAAGCCTATCTGCCTGCGGCCAAGGGTGGCGATATAAGGTTCTTCATGATGAATGGAGAGCCGCTGATGCGTGATGGACAATATGCGGCACTGCGGCGCGTGCCCGCCAAGGGCGATCTACGCTCCAACATTCATGCCAGCGGCACGGCTGAGACCGTCGAGGTGACGGATGACGTCATAGCTCTGGCGGAAATGATGCGCCCTAAGCTGGTGGAAGATGGCATGTTCCTCGTCGGCCTGGACATCGTCGGTGACAAAATTCTCGAGGTGAACGTGTTCTCACCTGGTGGACTGGCGCATATTCGTGACCTCGCCAAAGTCGATTTTACCGACACTATTATCGAATCCATCGAAAAGAAGGTGTCGATGCAACAGGCGTCTGCGGGTATGCTGAGCAACCGGTTGCTGGCGACACTCTAAAAGGTGATGTCCCGTGGAGGTCTGCCTATTCCACGAAAATCCGCACGCTCGATGCGCGGCCATCGGCGTCGATGACGGTGAGGGTGGAAAAGCCTTGACCTTCTGGCACCCATTCGCTGCTGCGGCGACGGGAGGGTTCTGGCAAAGGTTTGCCATTGGCGAGCCAGTGGAAGGGCGCCCGGCCGCCTTGCAGTTTCAGCACGAGTGGCGAAAGGTTGCCTGTCTGGCCGGTGAGCTCGATGCGTGCACCTTCGGGTGGATAAACGATTTGCGGAGAGGCTTCACGGCGGGATGCTGAGAGGAGACCGGACGAGGTTACGCTGAAGCGGCGCTGGTTGGCGGGCAGGTCTTTGTAGGCGAGGCGAGATGCCCCCGGCGGCGGGGAGGCAAATGGGGTAATGGCGACGCCGGATTTATTGAAGGCCTCAAACAGAATGGGGGCGGCAGAGACATAACCCGCAAGACCGGGGACGGAACCATTATCGGCACGCCCGGCCCAAACGCCGATGACGTAACGCCCATCGAAACCCACCGACCATGCGTCGCGATAGCCATAGGACGTGCCGGTTTTATAAGCGATACCGCGTTTTTTCATGCCGAGCGGCGGCAGGACGCCGGACAGCACATCGGTGATGTTCCAGACAGCCGCTTTCGAAAACAGAGGGTCAGCATCCAGCACCTGCGGTGCACCACGCACGCCATCGCCAAGCTTCACCGGCTGACCGCCACTGGCGAGCGCCGCATAAAGCTGGACGAGATCAACCAGCGACAGACCCGCGCCACCGAGCGCGATGGCAAGCCCCGGCGCTTCGGCTTTTGGGAGCACCATCTGCACCGATGCGCGGCGAAAGCGGACCATCAGCGCTGCGGGACTGACGGCATCCAGCAGGCGTACAGCGGGCACATTGAGTGAGAGTTGCAAGGCCTGGCGAATGCTGACATCGCCCTGATACTGCATGTCGAAATTACGCGGGCGATAACCGGAAAAATCGGCCGGGCGGTCTTCGATGATGCTTTCCTGCGCGATGAGGCCATTTTCGAAGGCAAGGCCATAGATGAAAGGCTTGAGTGTCGAGCCCGGAGACCGCACAGCGCGCGTCATTTCCACCCAGCCACGACGGTTGGTATCGAGGAAATCGGACGAGCCGACTTCGGCCATGATGTCGCCGGTGGTGCTATCCGCCATGACAATGGCGACAGAGACTTTGTCTCCGAGTTTCTGGGCGGACCGACGGGCGAGCTCTTCCAGTTCGCTTTGAATTGAGAGGCGCAGGGTCGAGCGTATCTTGTCCATTTTGGGAAATCTGGCACGCGCCGCTTCCGCCATATGCGGCGCAAAGGACGGGAGGTCCAGACGCTTCAGTGGCACGGCAGCAATCGCGGCGCGGGCCGCCTCCCCCTCACCCACCACGCGGGCGACGGCAAGTCGTTGCAACACACGCTCGCGAGCCATGCGGGCTGCCTCGGGGAAACGATCCGGGCGGCGCTTTTCCGGCAATTGTGGGAGGGACACCAGAAGGGCCGCCTCCCCCGTATCCAGCCGCTTCGGCTCCTTACCGAACCATGCAAGGCTTGCGGCCCTGATACCTTCGAGATTTCCACCATAGGGCGCGATGTTGAGGTAGAGATCGATGATCTCGGCCTTGGTCAATCGCCGCTCGATCTGCCATGCGCGAACCATTTGCAGCAGTTTGGCGCTGAAGGAACGGTCTGTGCGCGGCTCAATCAGGCGTGCGACCTGCATGGAGAGCGTCGATGCACCAGAAACGATGCGGCCATTGGTCAGCAACTGCCCGGCAGCCCTTGCCAGCGCCTGAAAATCGACGCCACCGTGATCGAAAAAGCGCTGGTCCTCATAGGCAACCAGCATGCGCACGAGCTGCGGATCAACATCCGCAGCTGTGGTTTTCAGCCGCCAGCGACCAGACGGCGTCGCGAAGGCGCGAAGCAGTTTGCCATCCGCATCCAGCACTTCCTGCGAGGCGACAGCGGCATTGTGCAGCGGCGGCGGATAGGCGCGGTCCAGTCGGTCGAGCCCGTAGACGGCAGCGCCAGTCAGCACCGCTGATACCACGAAACCGCCTATGAACGCGCGCCACTTGATCATTTTTGCGCTGCGCGAACCTCCATGCGCCCGGTCGCGGTGCGGGCCGAGAACTGCGGACGATACATATCCTCAACCGTCGCAGCCGGATTATCGTAGGTGCCGGGCGTGACCGCACGCACAACATAGGCCAGCGTGATGTCCGAGGCATCTCCGGCGGTACGATCGAATGCTGCCACGAAGCGGTCATAGCGGAATTCGGTATGGGCCGTTTCCGTTTCTGGCAACCAATCGAAATTGGTAAGGGCCGCACTGTTGACGAGGCTTGGATTGTCGATCTCGAAGCCCGAGGGCAAAAGGTCGGTCAGCATGACGCGCGATTGCCAGTCGTGCTTCGGCGTCACGTTAATGACGACGACATAGCGTTCGTTCTGCTGCGTTTCGCTGATATTTACCTCTTCTCCAGCAAGCGAATAATAGGTTTTTTGAATATCGAAGCCATCGCCGCCCGCAGGCAGCGGCTGGGCCGGTGGCGCAACGGTCGTGACGACTGCAGTCACCGCATCTGCGGACGCATTGGTGAGCTTGATGGGCGATTGCAGGAGTTCGTCGCCGGTGAGCGTTTTGCTGTAGCCGCCGTCGATCAACGCACCGTTCACATCGAGCCGCACATCCTTGTCCTCGCCCTGAAGCGCGCGCGCCGCAAGCAGCATCCAGGCCTGTTCCTGCGTGCTGGTATAGGACTTTGCGTCCCATGCCTTGGCAACGGCGCTGGCCAGTTGCGGCACGACGGCGGGAACGGGACGGCTTTCTGCGGCAAGCGCCAACGAGGCCGCACCGTCGCGCAACGCGGAGCCGTAATCCGCACGCGCAAGGCTCACCTTGGTGTTAGCCGAGGCCATGCTGAGCGACGCGCCGAAAACGGATTTCGACCTGACGGCATCGCCATATAGCGAAAGTGCCGACGCAAGTTGCGCCTTCGCCAGCGGTGTCGGGAAATCGTTCAGTGCCGTATCGGCGTAATAACGCAGATCGTTGATGGCAGCCTTGCGATTGCGGGCAAGAACGTAGAGAGAGTATGCGATCTCGTTGCCGCGATCCCTTACATTGGTGTCATAGGCAAGGCCGTTTTGCAGATTGTTGAGCGCCTGCACCATGGCAGTCTCAGGGACATCGTAAGACTGTTCTCGCGCCCGGGTGAGGAAGTCGGTGATGTAGGAATCCAGCCACAGATCACCCTCGCCCGGCCCCCAGAGACCGAAGCTTCCTGACGAAGACTGGAAAGACAGCACGCGATAGATTGCCTCCTGCACGCGCTTGCGAATATCAGGATCGTCGGCACCGCCACGCTGCTTCATCAGTTCCGAGACATAGAGCAAGGGCAGTGCACGGCTGGTGGTCTGCTCGGCGCAGCCATAGGGATACTTGTCCAGCATCATGACCAGTGCGGGCACATCGAAAGCCGGGGAACGGGTGACATTGACGGCAACCGACGAGCCGAGCAGCATGCTTTCCGCCAGCAGGTTTCCGTCCACCGTCAGCGTGCTGTTGGGCGCGATCTTGATGTTGCGGCGGGTCGTGACCGGCAGCACAGCGGGGCGCACCGGAATATTCAACGCCTGCTCCAGCGAAAGCCCGCTGGCATTGGAAAGCTTGATGGAAATAGCGCCATTGCCGGGGTTTTCACCCGTCAGCGGTACGGTGAGCGAGGTTTTACCGCCCTTTTGCAGCGACAGTGTCTGCGACAACTCGCCCTCATCCACCGTGATCGCCATGTTGCTGGCAACGGCAAGCGTGTAATCGCCCGCCTCGCCATCGGTATTGGCGATATCGATGCGCATTTGCGACACATCGCCGGGGCTGAGGAATTTCGGCGCGCTGGCGGTAATGACGACGGGATCACGGATGACGACGTCCGACACGGCATGACCGACGCCCGTCTTCGTCCAGGCAACCGCCATCACACGGGCCGTGCCATTGAATTGCGGGATATCTAAACGCACGGTGGCCTTGCCATCTGCGTCCAGCTCCACCGGTCCTTCGAAGAAAGCGACGAGCTTTTCTGTGGGAGGGCTGCCCTGAAGTGCTGTTTGCCCGCCATCTCCACCGGTTCTGAGACGACCCGTGGCGCCTAGCGAACCATCGATCAGGCGACCGTAGATATCGCGGATTTCCAGACCCAGACGGCGCTGGCCGAAATACCATTCGTCCGGCTTAGGTGGCTCATAACGGGTGAGGTTGAGAATGCCGACATCCACGGCGGCAAGGGTGACATAGGCTTTTTCACCCGCACCGGCGCCGGAGACATGGATGGGGATTTCCAGCGGCTGGCGCGGCAACGTCTGCTTTGGCAGATCGAGCGCGATGCCAAGCTTGCGCTCGCCCGGATCGACCGCTAGCCACTTGATACCGATAGCGCGCATGGGCATGCGGCTTTCCTGTGCATCGCCGGGGCGAAACAACGTGGCGGTGACGTAGGAGCCAGCACCCCAATCCTTGGTGACGGGAATATCGATCTCGCCGCCCTTATCGCCGATCTCGACATTCTGAACCGCGATCAGCTTTTCCGAACCGGAGGCGACCATCAATTGCCCGGAGAAACGGGACGTAACCTGCAATTTTGCTGTGTCGCCTATCTTGTAGCTCTGCTTGTCCAGCGCGATTTCCAGCGCATCGGGCGTTTCGGTGGAGCTTGCCGACACGTACCAGCCAGCGTCGAACTCGACGCTGGAGACCGGACCGTTATTCTCAGGCGATTCCACTTCCAGACGGTAGCGGCCCCAGGAGGCGGGTACGGAAATTTCGCCGCCATTGGCATCGACCGAGATCGTGCCGGTCTCCACTTGCTTGGTGTAGACAACAGGTTCGTAGCGCCACGAGCTGCCCTGGCGGTACCACTGATAATTACGCTCGACCTTGATGAGCTTCCATGTCAGCCCGCTCATGGCCTTTTTCGCGCCATCGGCGCTTAGCCCGATAACGTGAAAGCGACCGATGGAGTTTTCCGCGAGATCACCTGAGAACTGCGGCTTGATGCCGATCATCGCGCTATCGGATTTGACCGGCAGTGTGAGCGACCGCTCAACGGCACGACCGCCCGCCTCACGCATGCGAACAGTGATATCGGCAGACAGGAACTGCGTGGTGGACGGCAGATCGGCCAGCGTGACATTGAACGTGGCCTTGCCGTTTTCATCGAGCACAGGCAGCGCATCCAGCGTCGTACGGCTTTCCTCTTCCGTTTCCTCATCGGCAAGACCGAACATGTACCCTTCGAAGCCGGGATGGGTCCGGGTTGGCTTGAGCGCGATTTCGCCCTCGAGTTCCAGTCCGGCAGCGGGTGCACCGTAGAGATAACGGCCATCGACGTCGATTGCCGTTTCACCGGCGGGATCGATCTCCTTCGCTTTGCTCGTCAGATCGAATTCGGTTCTGTCAGGTACGAAATCATCCACGAGGAAGGATTTTTCGCTGATGGCAGCGGTTTTCGGATCAGTGTAAATGCGCAGCGTCCAGGTGCCGCGCATGGCGTTTTCCTGCAACGGCAGGTCCACTGCATGGCCGCCGAGCGCCTTGCCGTCGCTGACGAAACGTCGGTCCTCGACGCCATCAGGCCGGGAGAAGATGAAGGTCAGTGGCAGGTTCTCCACCGCATTGCCTTCGATATCCCGCGCCAGTGCTGCCGCATGCACGGTTTCACCGGCACGGTAGATGCCACGTTCCGTCCAACTGAACACATCAATCGCACCCGGCGCGGCGCGGCCCGTTACACCACGGTCGGAGAGGTCGAAACCGGCGCGGGTCATATCGAGGAAAACGTAATCCTTCTCGCCATTGCGCGCAGTGATGATGGCAGGCGCCTGCCCTGCCGTCCCGCGCATGAGGCCTGCCGAAAACGTGGCGCGGCCTTCGCCGTCCGTGGTGGCGGTACCGAGGATTTCGTTGTTCTTGGCAAGGAGCTGCAGCGAGACGCCTTTGAGCGGTTTTGCACTACTGAGCGCACGAACGAAGACATTGAGGCCATCGGTCCCGGCATAGGTGGTGATGCCGGTATCGGACACGAGGAACCACTGTGTGGCGCGAGAATCCCAGCTCTCTGCGGCAGTGCCAGGTGGCACGGCGGTCAGCATGTAGATGCCCGGCTTGCGCTCCGGCAACGCCTCATCCACCGGGAAACTGGTGGCGACGTCCTTGTTCAGCTCGCTCTTGATATCGATGGCACCCTGCCAGACGAGCTCACCGATTTCCGTTTCGATGCGCTCTGCACCATAGCCATCCATCTGCGTCAGGAACTGCGAATTGGACAGCAGTGCGGTGATATTGCGGTCGCCGACGCGGTAAAGCTTGAGATCGGCGTGGTCGATATTGACGGATACGAGCGGAATGCCGCGGCGGGCGGTGCCGGGGAGAACGAAATTTTCGCCGGTAAAACGCACCGAGCCGGAACGGTCACGAACATAGATGTCCAGATCGACCTGCTTTTCGAGCGGCTCTTCAACCGAGGAAGGCAGACCTGCGCGCAAGGCGATCTTGTAGCGTTGACCGTGGGTGAGTGCCTCCACGCAAATCTCGCTGCCCTTGGCTTCGATGGCCTTTGGCGGTGCGCCATCCAGTGTGACGAAGGATGTGTAATCGACGCCGTTTTTCACCAGCGGTTCGGAAAACTGAATGCAGGCGCGCGGGCTGACGCTATCGGTATCGACAGTGTTGCCGATGACGCGGAAGCCTTGGCGGGTTCTCAGGTCAGCATAGATGGCACGGGTTTGCGGCACATCGGAGAGCGCAAGGCTCGCCTTATAGGCATTGAGCGCGGCGCGGTAGCTCTGCGTCTTTTCGAATGCCTGCGCCAGCGTGTTCAGCGCGTCGGTGCGGGCAGACAGGGTGCGGCTCAGCGAATAGGCATTGAGTGCGGCGGACGCTGCCTGCCCGCTGATCTGGTAATTGTTCTTGACCTTTGCTGCCGAGCGAGAAAGTTCTGCCCAGACCGCGCCGTCGTCAGGTGCTAGCGCCAACGCCGCCTTGTAACCATCCACGGCCAGTGCGTCATTTCCTACGGCAGATTGCTGGCGGGCAGCGGCAAGAAGATCATCCACCTGCTGGCCGTCACCGGCTGCGGGAAGGTCTAGTGTCAAGCGGCGGGCCTGCTGATAAAGGCTGTCATCCACAAAGGAGAGTTTTTGCGGCGCGCCGATATCCGGCTCGCTGGCGACCTCGACCACCTTACCCGCGACAGCGCCGGGGAACGCATTGAGCTGGTTGAAATCCGACTTGAGGAAACACCACTTCACCTTGGGGTTATAGGTAAAGGCCTTGCAGGATGCGTCGTTGATGCAGATGGTTTCGCATTGCGGCTGGGAGACGTTCTGTTCCGTGCGCAGATCAAAACCGAAATAGTCACCGTTCTGCGTAGTGACGATTTTTCGCGTCATCTCCTGAGCGGACACAGGCTGGACGGCTAAGGTTGCCACGACCAACAACAGGCTTTTCAAAGCAGCGCGCATGGACATCCGTCTCTCCCCCGGTCCGTCTGACCGCGCTGACTTTGCTCGCATTCATGAGGAAAAGTCAATGTGAGACCGATGCCCGCAAACAGGCGGCGTTGTGCAGACGGACGGCTGAGGGGACAAATCCATCAGCTAGGTGATATATTTGCCTTACAAGTTATAACTCACCATTTTCAGCCCCTGTAAGAGGCCAACCGCCTTCAAGTAGCGACGGCGCATTGTTGACATAGGATTCTCATCTCATATATGTATGATGACTTTTTACGAGATATGATAGGAAGAGCCGTGGGCCAGACTGAATATACGAACCGCTTCGCCATCGACCCGAAAACCGCTGCGAAATTTGGCACAGAAGAGCTTCGTGAGAACTTCCTGCTGCCGCCTTTGTTCGTCAACGACACCGTTCAACTGCACTACACCAATTACGATCGTATGATTGTGGGTGGCGCCGTGCCCGTGTCCGTTTCGCTTGAACTCGAGGCCATCAAGCCAACGGGCACGAAGTCCTTTCTCGACCGACGCGAACTGATCGTCGTCAATATTGGCGGCAAGGGCACAGTGACTGTGGATGGCACGGCGTTTGAAACCGGCACGCGCGACATGGTCTATGCAGGCCTTGGTGCGAAAGTTTCCTTCGCGTCCACCGACTCTGGCACGCCTGCCAAATTTTATCTGCTGAGCGCACCTGCGCACGCAGCCTATCCGGCAAAACATATCAGCATCAACGATGCAAAGCGCGTCGATCTCGGTTCGCAGGCGACCAGCAACGAGCGCTCGATCTTCCAGTTCATCCACCCGGAAGGCGTGAAGACTTGCCAGTTGGTGGTGGGCATGACCAGCCTTGCGCCGGGCTCCGTCTGGAACACGATGCCGTGCCACATTCACGACCGCCGTATGGAAGCCTATCTCTATTTCGATCTGCCGGAAACGGCGCGCGTCTTCCATTTTCTCGGTGAGCCGGGCGAAACACGCCATCTGGTGATGAAGAATGAAGAAGCAGCCCTTTCGCCGGGCTGGTCGATCCATTCGGGTGCCGGAACCGCGAATTACTCCTTCATCTGGGCCATGGCCGGAGACAATGTCGACTATACCGATGTAGATCCCGTCACCATGGACGACCTGAAATAAGGACCGCGCAGATGAGTAAAAGCAAAGCATTCGTAAACGCCGAGGACGGCACATGGACGCCGACCGAACCCGGCGTTTCGCGCCGCATCATGGCCTACCTGCCGGAGATGATGATGGTCGAGGTCGTCTTCGAAGACGGTGCCGTCGGCTCCCTCCACTCGCACCCGCACATTCAGGCCAGTTATGTCGCCGAAGGCCGCTTCGAAGTGACGATCGATGGTGTGACGCAGGAGCTTGGCGTTGGCGGCACGTTCATCGTCAAGCCGGACCTCGTGCACGGCGTGAAAGCGCTGGCGAAAGGTCGCCTGATCGATACGTTCACCCCCCACAGGGCTGAATTTCTTTGAAACAATGCGGGTTGGCCCATCAGGCTGACCCCTATTTCACGATGACGACTGAGTGAGGCTTAGCGGGACAGGACGCTATGGTGAGGACTCATTCAAGTCCACGCTATGATTGCTGATACGAGAGCAATTGCAGAGAGATAGTTTGCGGCGAGCCTGTCGTATCTTGTTGCGATGCGTCGCCAGTTTTTGAGCCTGCAGAACAGGCGTTCAATGACATTTCTGCGCCTATAAGCTTTGCGGTCGAGTGGATATGGTTTTTTCCGTGTCGCCGATGATGGGATGACGGCCTTGATCTTATGACCTTTGAGCCATCCGCGCAGGCTATCGGCATCATAGGCCTTGTCGGCGAGAAGGCGTCTGGTCGGGCGCACGGCTTCCAGCAAAGGAATGGCCATCCTGATGTCTGCGATGTTTCCTGGTGTCAGAGCAAACGCGACCGGTCTGCCGCAATGATCGGCCAGACAATGGATTTTGCTTGTTCTTCCTCCGCGTGACGTGCCAATCGCTTGCGCCCACGCCCCCCTTTTGAGCTTTGAGCGGAACGATGCGCCTTGATGTGCGTGCTGTCGATGGACAATTCTTCAGGGACGGGGCCGGTTGCAGCCATCTTTTCAAAGATGCGTTGCCAGATGCGCCGTCGTGCCCAACGGTGATAGCGATTGTAGATGGTTTTGGCAGGCCCGTATTCCGGCGGAACGTCACGCCACCGGCAGCCAATTTTCAGCACATGAAGAATACCGGAAATCACACGTCGGTCATCGACACGGCGAGCACCGGGCTGATTCTTCGGCAGGTACGGCTCAATCGCAGCCCAGGCCTCATCAGAAAGCCAGAAAAGATCGCTCATCATGAACATCCTTGCTTTGAAACTCAAACAAGCAAGAATCATGCAATAAAGACAGTTGTTTGATCAGGTCCTCATCCTAGTCTTCTATCGTCCTCGCTTCCGAAACGAGCATGATCGGCACGCCATCGCGGATCGGATAGGCAAGCCGTGCACTCTCAGAAATCAGCTCTCGTTTTTCCCTGTCATAGGACAGGCGTCCCTTGGTCAACGGGCAGACCAGGAGATCGAGCAGTTTCGGATCGACATTGCTGAGTTTTTCGTCCATCTCGTGGCCCTTACTGCAACAGGGTGCCGGGTTCGCTGCTGCCTTGAGCAAGAACGATTTCCGTGATGGCGATCAGTGTATCGGCGCGTGACTTGAGATCAGGTGCTTCCAGAAGTGCCTGCTTTTCGGCAGGGCCGAAAGGCGACATCATGGAAAGCGAGTTGACGAGAACGCGGTTTCCGGCGCGCTCCACACTTTCCCAGTCCGCTTCCAGCTGATTGGCATCGAGGAAGGACCGAAAGACCCGCAGCAGGTTTTCACGGTCAACGGCATCTTCGTCATATTCGCCAGTCAAGTCCGAAAGGAACGGCGCGTGCTTGAAAGTACGGTACGGCGCGCTGGTCGCGATTTCATCCAGAAGACGGAAACGGCACACACCGCTGAGAGAGACGAGATACCGCCCATCTCCCGTTTCCGAAAAGGACGTGACGCGCCCCAGACAGCCGACCTGACTGAGCGGACCATCACCCTTGCCGTTATCCAAACCCTGCAAGGATGGCTGCACCATTCCGATCATACGATCGCCCGACAACGCTGCATCGAACATGGCAAGATAGCGTGGCTCGAAGATGTTCAGGGGCAATTGCCCTTCCGGCAGAAGAAGGGCGCCCGACAGCGGAAACACAGGGACGACGTCCGGCAGATCGGTGCTCTTGAGATATCGTGCATTTCCGACGTGCATGGGAAGGGTCCTCGCTTCGAGACATAGGCCGCGCCGCCTTGCTCCGTTTAAGGCGCCACAACGCTATAAGTGTGGTCTGCGACCTGACATCGCAAGGCGCGGGTCAGGAAAACAGTATCGATGACAGCTTTCTGCGCGCCGATACCGATGCCGGATCCTTGAAGCCCCAGCTTTCCAGAAACTCGACAAGCTGCTTGCGAGCACCGTCGTCCTCATAGGTACGATCCTTGCGCATCACCGTCAGCAACTGGTCTGCCGCTTCATCGCGACGGCCCTGCGCATTGAGGATTTTGGCAAGCTTCATGCGGGCATCGTGGTTGTCGGGATCGGCTGAAAGTTCGCGTTCCAGCGCTGCCGGATCGCCCAGTTGACGGGCTTCTTCATATTGCGCCAGCTTTTTGGATGCCGCCTGAATGGCCGGATCGGCCAGCAGTTCCTCTGGAACGGAGGCCAAGAGATCGCTGGCCCGCTGATATTCGCCAACGGCAATCATGCATTCGGCAATACCGGCAATAGCCGTGGCATTATCAGGGTCCACCTGCATGACGAAGCCGAAAAGCTGGGCTGCACCCTGATGGTCGCCATCGGCGAAAAGCTGCTTGGCCTCGGCCAGGGCAGCATCGATTTCCGCCTGTGGATCGTTTCCAGCAGGGCCAGCAATCTTGTCGATGAATTCTCGGATCTGGCTTTCAGGCACGGCACCCATGAAGCCATCCACCGGGCGACCATCCTGAAAGGCGACGATAGCCGGGATGGACTGAATGCCGAGCTGGCCGGGAATGGAGGGGTGATCATCGATGTTGAGCTTGACGAGCTTAACGCGACCGCCAGCCTCGTTGACGACCTTTTCCAGCACCGGCGTCAGTTGCTTGCAAGGGCCGCACCATGGCGCCCAGAAATCCACCAGCACCGGCTGGCGGCGGGATTCCTCCATGACGTCCTTGGAGAAATTCGCTGTCGTCGTATCCTTGATATGCGAGGCCGCAGCCGCGGCCTGCGGCGCGCTGCCATAATTGACGGAGCCAGTCATATGTCCGCTGTTGGACGTTCCGTAGGGATTATCGCTCATATAAAGTCTCCGTTCATGTCGCAGCGCAAAGATCGTACTTTATTCGGTGACTTTCAAGACGAGCGGCGTGTGCCCCGTCGCCTCCAGAAACCGAATGAGGTCATCGCGGCCAATCATGGTGGTCGCATCGTTGGAAAGCGGGTGGCCGTTGATCAGATCGTGCTTCATCAACTCGCTGTCGAGAACGAAGGTCACATCGTTACCCAGATCATTGATTGCGCCGAAGACGGTAACGGAGCCGGGAACGACACCCAGATACTCCAGCATCTTTTCAGGCCGACCGAACGAAACGCGACTCGAAGCGTCGATGGTCTTGTGAACCGTTTTCAGGTCCACCACCGCATTCTCCTCCACGGTCAGCACGAAGTATCTGTCCTTCTTGTCCTTCACAAAAAGGTTCTTGGTGTGACCACCGGGAATGCTGTCACGCAGAGATTCGGACTCGGCAACCGTGAAAACCGGCTCGTGCTGCACCGTCTTATGCTGGATGCCAAGGCTATCCAGCAAAGCGAAAAGGTCCTGCGCGGTTTTCGGGGTTTGCTCTGTCATCATCACCTTCTTATGCCGTCGGATTCGGTTTTCTCTGACACTGTCATTAAGCCCTCAAAACAGCTTTTGCAATCACCCAGGGGATTTAGATATTGAAATAATATAATGTTTTCCGTTAGTTGACAGCTTTCTCCAAAATTTCTTACCCTTTTTGTCATTTCCCTGTTGCATTTAAAAAGCGGTTGAGCGATATAGCCCTCGTCGCCGCAACGCAGCGACCCGCGGTTCAGCGATCTACCCCGAACCACGGATTTTGAGCGGGTGTAGCTCAGGGGTAGAGCACAACCTTGCCAAGGTTGGGGTCGAGGGTTCAAATCCCTTCGCCCGCTCCAATTTCCTCTAAATGAGTAAATTGAAACTGAAAATCCAGATACATGGACTTTTCTCTTTGCACTTCAATCATCCTCTGCCGCCTTGTGAAACGCTTCATAGTCTTGGGCGACGTGATTATATTTCACGTCCATTATTGTTGTGGAAACACTGAAGCGTGACGACCGCACCAATGGCGCGATCGTGATCACTTGAGTCACATAATTATTCAGCCAGTCGCTGCTCGGCGAGTTTCACCCAGTAGGAAATGCCGTAGGCCAGGGCTTCATCATTGAAGTCGTAGCTGGGATTGTGCAGGCCCGCACTGTCGCCATTGCCCAGAAAGATAAATGCGCCGGGCCGCTCGTTCAGCATGTAGGAGAAATCTTCCCCGGCCATGGACGGATCGACGTCGGGATCGACGTTCTTGTCGCCCACAACATCTCGGGCGATGCGGATGGCATGTTCGGTTTCATTTCCGTGGTTCACGGTAACAGGGCAGTAGCGCTCATAGATGGCTTCGGCTTCCGCACCATTGGCCTGCGCGATGCCTTCAGCCATCTGCTTGATCCGCGCTTCGGCCATATCGCGCACGTTTTCATCCAGCGTGCGAACCGTTCCTGCAATCACCGCCTCGTTGGGGATGATATTGTGGCTGGAGCCCGCCTGAAAACGGGTGACGGAGACCACGACCGAGCGGATGGGGTCTGCGTTGCGCGATGCGATCATCTGGAGGTTGGTGACGATCTGCGCACCGATGGCAATCGGGTCCACCGTGCGATGCGGCTGCGCGGCGTGGCCGCCCTGCCCTTTCACCACGATAGAGAACTTGTCTGGGGCTGCCATGATGCCGCCTTTGCGGATGGCGAAAGAGCCCAACGGAATACCTGGCATATTGTGCATGCCATAGACTTCATCGATCTTGAACCTGTCCATCAGGCCATCCTGCACCATCGCAAGCGCCCCGGCTCCACCCTCTTCCGCAGGCTGGAAAATCAGCGCGACCGAGCCGGTGAAATTGCGTGTTTCCGCCAGATATTTGGCAGCACCCAGCAACATGGCCATGTGGCCGTCATGACCACAGGCATGCATCTTGCCATCGACTTTAGATGTCCAAGGCTTGCCGGTTTCCTCGACGATCGGCAGCGCATCCATGTCGGAGCGCAGACCGATGGTGCGGCCCTTGCCACGCTGGCCGTGAATGATGCCGACGACGCCGGTACGACCGATGCCGGTCACGATTTCGTCGACGCCGAAGGATTGCAGTTTCTCAGCGACGAATGCAGCAGTGTCGTGCACGTCGTAGAGCAGCTCGGGATTTTCATGGAGATGACGTCGCCACTCGCTGGCCTGCACCTGCAATTCCGCGGCTCTGTTCAATACTGGCATTCATTTATTCCTGATATTCCATTCTCGGCATGGCGAAATGCGCTTTCCCCACGGTGGATATTGCGCCGCATAATTGACGCAATCAATGTACTTTGCCATTGCTAGGCCATATATTGTGAATATTGCAAATCCCGTAACGATGACGGGAATTCGAGGATCCGCCTTGCAATCTACTTCCAGACATGGCCGCGCCGCAGGGCGGCTGGTAAAAACCACTGCTGCAATTCTGGCCGGTGTCCTGACGATGACGTCTGCGGCCTACGCCAACCCAAAGATGGTGATCGATGTCAGAACCGGCAAGGTGATCTCGCATCAGGAGGCGTTTCGCAAGTGGTATCCTGCCTCGCTGACCAAGCTGATGACGGCCTATCTGGCATTCAGCGCGATGAAATCCGGTAAGCTCAGCCCACAGACCGAAGTGGTGATGAGCAAGAAGGCCGCCGATCAGCCTGCCAGCAAGATGTATTTCAAGCCGGGCTCCAAGCTGACGCTGGACAGCGCGCTGAAGCTGTTGCTGATCAAATCCGCAAATGACGTGGCCGTTGCCATTGCCGAGACGGTGGGCGGAACGACAGAAAATTTTGTGGCGCAGATGAATGCGCAGGCAGCGCGTCTGGGCATGACGTCCACCCGCTACGTCAATCCCAACGGCCTGCCCGGCAAGGGTCAGTACACGACCGCGCGCGATCTTGCCGTTCTGGCCCTGCTCCTGAAGCGAGAGTTTCCCGAATATGCGGGCTATTTCTCGCTGGAAGGCGTCAGCACCGGCAAGAAGAACTATGCCAATTACAATATGCTGGTCGGTCGCTTCCAGGGCGCTGATGGCATGAAGACCGGGTTCATCTGCGCCTCCGGCTTCAACCAGGTGTCTTCGGCCTCGCGCAACGGCCGTCAGGTCATCAGCGTCGTGCTGGGCGCCGATAGCCTCGCTGGTCGCACCGATCAATCCGCAGACCTGCTACAGATGGCTTTGACATCCTCGAGCGGACAGGGCGTTTCTCTGGCATCGCTGGCACCTTATGGTGAGACAGCCGATGTCAACGATATCAGCGCCGATATCTGCAACCCGAAGGCCGCAAAGGTTCGCAGCGAAAGCCGCGACGAAGCAGGCCGCATGATCATCAAATCTCCCTATGTGCAGGAAATGACCCGCCCGCCGGTCTACTCCTATGCGGGCCTCATTCCGGGCAGCGAGACGGTGGTCGCCAACAGTGCCAGCACGGCGAGCAAGGGCGCAGATGCGGCCAATGTGCCCATCCCCATTCCGCGCCCGGCCTTCTAAGACTGACCGGACGCAACCCGCCTTATCGATTTTTAGCTTTGGGGCCGCGTCAGCAGCGCGCCCATGATGAGATCGAGGTGTGACTCGATAAAGGACGGGAGTTCCAGATCGCGGCGGTCACCGTGGATCAGGGTCTCCACGGCTATTCCGACGATCGGTGCGAAGACGATCCGTGCGCTCGCTCTCGGGCCTGGAACGAACTCGCCCTGCTTGACGCCTTCGTCGAGCAACTCCTGCAAACGCCCGATAATCGGCTCTATCAGTTCTTCCGTATGCGTATCGATAACATGTGGAAAGCGCGTTCCCTCAGAGATGACGAAGCGCAGCATTTGCCGCAACCGTCGTTCTGTTAGCAGCCGATCATAAAGCTGGAGTATGAAGTTCTTCAGCCGCTCCTCGCTGTTGCCGCTCAACTCTCCCAAATCAGTGAGAAAGGTTTCGAGCGGCGAGGCGATATGGCGTATCATTTCCGCAAAAAGTTCTTCCTTGGTGGGAAAGTAGACATAGACGGTGCCTTTAGTGACCCCGACGCGTTCTGCGATGTCTTCCACGCGTGCCGCCGTGAACCCGTGGTCCACGAACTCTTCAAATGCTGCTTCCAGAATTTGCGTGGGCCGAAGTGCCTTCTGTTCGGCGCGTGTCAGCCGTTTCATAGTGATCCTTAACCATCTGCGCCCGATCAATTCGAGGACACAATAATTTCATTGACTGTCCGGTAAGTCAAATGTATCACGTCTTCATCACGGTTCAAGAGGCAATATATGAGACGGTATGCAACAATCGCCTTTTTCGCGGCAGCACTGCCCGGGCTGGCCGCCTGTTCGCCCGAAAAACAGGCGCAGGAAAAAGCGCCCCGGCATGTCGAGGTGGTGCAGGTCAAATCAGTGGATGTGTCAGACGCAGTCTCGACCACAGGCGAAATCAGCGCGCGCGTTCAATCCGACCTCTCGTTCCGTGTCAGCGGTCAAATCGTGGAGCGACTTGTGGATGTGGGCGACCATGTGACCACGGGCCAGGTTCTGGCACGAATAGACCCGCAGGAACAGAAGGCCGATCTTCAAGTCGCATTGGCCACGCTGCAATCGGCACAGGCCCAGCAGACGCAAGCGCAGCAGGCATTCGACCGGCAACAGAGCCTTTTCAATACTGGTGTAACGACGCGCGCCGCTCTGGACCAGGCGCAGGAAACCCTGCTGACGGGTCAAGGCACCGTGCAGTCCTCGCAAGCGCAGGTCGATACCGCACGCGACGCGCTGGAGCAGACCGAGTTGAAGGCCGATGCCGATGGTATCATCACTGCACGCAGCGCTGAAGTCGGCCAAGTCGCGCAGGCAGCGCAACTGGTGTTCACGCTGGCCCATGATGGTCCGCGTGACGCTGTGATCAATGCCGATGAAACGACCCTTCTGGGCGGTGAAATCGAGAACGATGTCGTCGTCAGAATGCTGTCGGGCGGCGCGCCGATCAAGGCGACATTACGGGAATTGTCCCCTGCTCTCGATACCACCACCGCCACGATCCGTGTCAAGCTGGCGCTGGATGCGACAGCCAATGTGCGGCTCGGCAGCCCGATTGTCGCCACCGCGCATTACAAACCGGTCAAAACCATGCAGCTCCCATGGTCGGCCATTGCATCCGATTCCGGTCAGCCTTCGGTGTGGGTCGTCGATCCCAAAACCAAAGTTGTATCGCTGCGCAAAATCGAAGTCGCTAAATATGCAAATGGGCATTTTTCGGTGAAATCAGGCCTTTCCGAGGGCGAAACGGTCGTCGTCAATGGCACCAAATTTCTAGCCATCGGCGAGACCGTGGCCTATGAAGGAGCCGCTCAATGAGAATTTCCGTGACCTTCGTGACGCTTGCGCTTGCCTCCACCTTTCTCGCATCGTGCCAAAAGGAAGAGGAAGCGCCTGAAAAGCCTCGCCCCGTCCTCTCCATCGTCGTGCAGCCAGCCCCCGCTGCAACATTGACGCTGCCCGGGACTGTCAACGCGCGCATTGAAACCCAATTCGGTTTTCGCGTTCTCGGTCGTATCGTCGCGCGCAATGTGCAGGTCGGCGATATCGTGAAAAAGGGCGATGTGTTGGCTGCAATCGATCCCCTCTCTTTGGAACTGGCCGTCAGAAGCGCGCAGTCGGACCTGTCCAACGCACAGGCCCAGCTTGCAAACGCACAGACAAACGAGCAACGCCAGCAGACATTGTTCGAGCGGCAATCCGCCGCCAAGGCAACGTTCGAGAGCGCGCAACAGGAGCGCGTGACCGCCGAGGCGAACATGAATAAGGCGCAGGCCAATCTGGACAAAGCCAATGAGCAGCTGAGCTATTCACGCCTGCTGACGGAGTTCGACGGTGTCGTGACCAGCACATCCGCCGAGGTCGGGCAGGTCGTTTCGGCTGGCCAGAGCGTCGTCACCGTTGCCCGCCCGGAAGAGCGTGACGCTGTGATCGACGTGCCGGAAGCGGCGGGCTCACTTTTGAAACCCGGCACCGCCTTCGACGTCGCCTTGCAACTTGACCCCACCTATCATGCACAGGGTATGGTGCGCGAAGTTGCCCCCGAAGCGGACGATGCGACCCGCACACTGCGCACGAAGCTGGCCCTGGTAAATCCGCCCGACGCACTACGCCTCGGTGCCGTGATCACTGCCACTGCCACCGCGGACGCTCACCCCGTGATCCGTCTGCCATCATCCGCCATCAAGCGCGAGGGTGACAAGACATCTGTCTGGATCGTGGACGAAAAGGCCGGCAAGGTTTCGGCGCGTGACGTGAAACCCGAGGCGGGCTCCGTGCCCGGCGGCACGATCGTCATATCCACGGGCCTCAATCCCGGTGACCGTGTCGTTGTGGCTGGCGTGCACCAACTTCAGGACGGCCAGGCCGTACGTATCGAGCAGGAGAATGCCCAGTGAAATCGTTCAATCTCTCCGACTGGGCGCTCGATCACCGTTCGCTCGTCTGGTACTTCATGATCATCTTCATCATCGCGGGCACGTTCTCCTACATTAATCTCGGCCGTGAAGAAGATCCCGCATTCACGATCAAGACTATGATCATCAATGCGCAATGGCCCGGCGCGTCTGCCGAAGAGGTGACGAAACAGGTCACTGACCGCATCGAGAAGAAGCTTCAGGAGCTTGACGCGCTGGACTACACTCGCAGCGAAACGCGCGCGGGCCAAACCACCATCTACGTGGAGCTTCTGCCCACGACCAAAGCCAAGGACGTGAACACGAACTGGATTCGCGTCCGCAACATGGTCAACGACATCAAGGGAGACCTTCCCAGCGGTGTCGTCGGGCCGTTCTTCAACGACACATTCGGCGATGTCTATGGCAATATTTACGCCTTCACCTCCGACGGCCTGTCCCAGCGGCAATTGCGCGACCTTGTCGAAAGCGCGCGTGAAAAGCTGCTGACGGTGCCGAATGCCGGCAAGATCGATGTGGTCGGCGCGCAGGACGAAGTCATCTACCTCGAATTCTCCACCCGCAAGATCGCCGCAATGGGCATCGACCGTCAGGCCATCATTGACACCCTGCAGGCGCAGAATGCCGTGACGCAGTCCGGTTTCGTGGAAGCAGGGCCGGAAAGCGTTGCGCTGCGCGTCGGCGGGGCGTTTCTTTCGGAAGAAAGCCTGAAGTCCATCAATCTGCGGGTCAATGACCGTTATTTTCCGCTGACGGATATTGCCACCATCAAGCGCGGCTATGCCGATCCCGCATCATCGCTGTTCCGTTTCAAGGGGCAGCCCGCAATCGGTCTGTCCATCGGCATGACACCGGGCGCCAACCTGTTGACCTTCGGTGAGAATCTTGACGCAGAAATGAAGCGCGTGGTGGCCGATCTTCCCATCGGTGTCACCGTCGATCGCGTTTCAGACCAGCCCGCCGTGGTGGAAGAAGCCGTATCAGGCTTCACGACTGCACTGTTCGAAGCCATCGTCATCGTTCTGGCCATCAGCTTCATCAGTCTGGGCGTTCGTGCAGGCCTCGTGGTCGCCATTTCCATCCCGCTTGTGCTGGCCATCACCTTCGTCTTCATGGAATATTCCGGCATCTCGCTTCAGCGTATTTCGCTTGGCGCGCTCATCATCGCGCTCGGCCTTCTGGTGGACGACGCCATGATTGCGGTGGAAATGATGGTGTCAAGGCTGGAAGCGGGCGACGACCTGCGAAAGGCCGCGACCTATGTCTACACATCGACTGCCTTTCCGATGTTGACGGGGACGCTCGTTACCGTGGCAGGTTTCATACCGATCGGTCTCAACAGCAGTGCGGCGGGTGAGTTTACCTTCACGCTGTTCGTCGTCATTGCCGTCTCGCTGGTCGTTTCGTGGATCGTTGCCGTGGTGTTCACGCCGCTGCTCGGCGTGGTCATTCTGCCCAAGACGATGAAGCAGCATCATGGTGAGAAGGGCCGGTTTGCCAGCGGTTTTGCGTGGTTGCTGCTTCTTGCCATGCGTTGGCGTTGGGTTACCATCGCCTCGACGATCATCATATTCGGCCTGTCGATCGGTGGTCTTGGACTGGTCCAGCAACAATTCTTCCCGGCATCCGACCGCGTCGAACTGATTGTCGACTGGAGCCTGCCGCAGAACAGCACGATTGCTGAGACCAACAAGCAGATGGCCGAATTCGAAAAGGACAAGCTGGTTGGCAACGCCGATATCGACCATTGGTCGACCTATGTCGGTGAGGGCGCGCCCCGCTTCATTCTGTCCTACGACGTCCAGAGCCCGGCACCATGGTTTGGGCAGATGGTGATCGTTGCCAAGGACCTTGAGGCACGAAACAGGCTGCGCGATGACCTTCAAGGTTACCTCGTCAAGACTTACCCTGGCACGGACGCCTTTGTGAAGCTGCTCGATATCGGGCCACCCGTCGGCAAACCCGTTCAGTACCGCATCAGCGGACCCGATGTGCAGGAGGTGCGAAAGCTCGCGCAGCAGTTCGGAACCATCATCAACGGCAATCCGCTGCTTTCCAACATGACCTATGACTGGAACGAGCCGTCCCGCGTCGTAAAGGTGGATGTGCTTCAGGATAAGGCACGGCAGCTTGGCGTTTCCTCGCAGGATATCGCCACGGCTCTGAACGATATCGTGGAAGGGACCACGGTCACGCAAGTTCGCGACGACATCTATCTGATCGATGTCGTCGGTCGTGCCGAAGACATCGAGCGGGGTTCGATAGACACGCTTCGCAACCTCCAGCTTGCGGCGGCAAACGGAAAATCCGTTCCACTATCGGCTGTTGCCAAGTTCAGATACGAGCTGGAACAACCGTTGATCGGTCGCCGTGACCGCATGCCGACGATCATCGTGAAAGCGGCTGTCGTCGGACCAACCCAGCCAGCAACGATCGTCGAGGAACTGAAGCCGCAGGTCGAGAAGTTCAATGCTTCGGTACCCCCCGGCTACAAGGTGGTCATCGGCGGTTCGGTGGAATCGAGTGCCGAAGCGCAAGGCCCGATCGCTGCCGTGGCGCCTATGATGCTGCTCGCCATGGCAACGATCCTGATGTTCCAGTTGCAAAGCTTCAGCCGCCTGTTCCTGGTCTTTGCGGTTGCGCCACTGGCCCTCATCGGTGTCGTTGCAGCACTGCTGCTCAGCAATGCACCCATGGGTTTCGTCGCCATTCTGGGTGTGCTGGCGTTGATCGGCATTCTGATCAGAAACTCTGTGATCCTCGTGGTCCAGATCGAGCATCTGAGAGAGGAAGGTGTCAGCGCATGGCGCGCGGTTATCGAAGCGACCGAGCATCGCATGCGACCCATCATGCTGACAGCCGCCGCCGCAACGCTTGCGCTCATTCCCATCTCACGTGAAGTGTTCTGGGGACCCATGGCCTATGCCATGATGGGTGGCATCGTGGTCGGCACGATCTTGACGTTGCTGTTCCTTCCAGCGCTCTACGTCGCATGGTTCCGAATTCCGCGTGAAGACGATACAAAGCCTGCGCAGGAACCGGCAACGGTTTGATATTGGGAGGGCGTCGCGAACGCCCTCTCCACTTTCACCCATAGAGCAGAGCAACACCGTGGTTCTTTTTTCCCCTTCTATTGCCAGCCCTTCGCGCTGCGTTTTGACCGTCGCAGCAATTGTGATGGCAGTGTCTGGCTGCGTGTCACGCCCGACCACGACCGTTCTGCAACCGGTAACGCTGCGTCAGGGCGCGGGCGAACAGGTCAGCATTCTCGCGGTGACGAACCGTACGTCCGACAGCAAGGATCACTCCTTCGGAAACCGATGGGCAACGGATGTTCACTACGACCGCTTCGTGTTTTCCGTTCCAACGGACCGCGAAGGTGCTGCGATCACCTATCCCTCGGCAAAGCCCGATCCCAAACGGCAATTCATCGTAACGAAGCGCGAAAAACTGTCCCTGGACGCGCTGGTCGAGGATGCAACGCGGGCCGACCGGTTCGATGGGACAGCTTCGATTTTCGTGCATGGATACAATTACTCCTACCAAGAGGCCCTGTTCAGAACCGCCCAGATGTCCGCCGACGCGACCTCCATGAGCCCGCCTGTCATGTTCTCCTGGCCATCGGCTGCCAGCGTTACGGGTTACGTTACGGACAAGGATGCCGTGCTGTATTCCCGCTCACAACTGGATGCGCTGATACAGGCGATGGCCAAGGCGCCGAAGATCAAGCGCATCGTGTTGTTCGGCCATAGCATGGGTGGCTTCCTGTCGATGGAAGTGGCACGGCAGTTGAAACTTCAGCGACGTGACGACGTTCTGGCAAAACTTCAGATCGTGCTTGCCGCACCGGATATTGATGTCGACGTGTTCCAGTCGCAGTTGCGTGACATCGGTCGTCTTCCCAACCCTATCGTTCTCCTGGTTTCCAAAAGCGACAATGCCTTGAGCGTGTCGAGCTTCATTGGCGGTGAGCGACCACGCGTGGGCCTGCTTAATATCGAGGACCCGTTGATCCAGCAGGCTGCAAAACAGGAACGACTTACGGTCATCGATATTTCTTCGCTGCAATCATCCGATGGGTTGGGGCACGACCGCTATGCCTCGCTTGCCCGGTTCTCCGGGGATATGTTGAAAGCGGATGCGAGGATGCGCACGAACGGCAACAATATCGGCGCCTTCGTATTCGATGCCGCCGGTGCCGCCGTCGCAAGCCCGTTCAAACTGGCGAGCCAGATCGCCCGTCAGTGAGCAAGTAGAAAGCATGTCCGGGGCGTCGATCTTGAAGATGTGGTTTGCAATTCAGCGATATCCTGACCGGCAGCATAGATTTGAAACGAAAAAGAGGCCGGGCACTGCCCGACCTCCAAACATTGTTTTTCTGGAAACAGTTACTTACGCATTTCCGACAGTTCCTTGACAATAGCATCAACGACATCAGGGCCGATTTGCTCCTTGTGCTTTTCGTAGACGATCATCGATTTTTCACGAATACGAGCCTGCTCTTCGGGAGACAGCGTGTTGACCTTCAAACCGGCTTCCCTGATCTTTTCGAGTGAGGTCTTGTTCAGTTCCTGAATGACCTTGCGCTCCTCATCGCGCCCGACCACGGCACATTCGCGAAGGGCGGCCTGCTCTTCCGGTGTGTAGCTGTCGAAAATGGCTTTCGAAAAGAGAAGCAGAAACGGAGTGTAGGCGTGATTGGTCTCGGTGATGTACTTCTGCACCTCGAAGAATTTCGACGTATCGATGGTGACGTAGGGGTTTTCCTGAGCATCGATGGCGTTGGTTTCCAGCGCCGAGAAGACTTCACCGAAGGCCATTGGCGTCGGGTTGGCACCGAGATTCTGGAAGGTATCGAGGAAGATGTTGTTCTGCATGACACGAACCTTCATCCCTGAGAAATCTTCCCATTTGGTCACGGGGCGGACCGAGTTGGACAGGTTGCGGAAGCCGTTTTCCCAATAAGCGAGGTTCACGAGCCCGGCTGCTTCCAGCTTCTCGTTCATCATGTCGCCGAACTTGCCGTCGAGGACCTTGTAAGCTTCCTGCGGGGTGGCGAACAGGAACGGCAGGTCGAAGACGCCGAGTGCGGGAATGATGCCGACAAGCGGCGAGGACGAGGTGACGACACCCTCCTGAACACCAGAACGAAGCGCCTGTGTTGCCTGAAGGTCGCCGCCCAGTGCGCCGCCCCAGAATGCGGTGATCTTCAGTTTTTCGCCCGACTTTTCATCCAGGCAGGCCTGCATGGCCTTGATGCCGTTGCCAACCGGGTGGTCGGCATTGATGCCATTGGAAACACGAATGTTGCGGGCGTTGAATTCGGCGAAAGCTGGCATGGCAGCGGATAGGCCGAAGGCGAATGCCGTGGTGGCTAGAAGCAGTTTTCTCATTTTATCCTCCCAGGATGATTGAAAACGACGGTTAAGTGCCGGCTGCTATCGCAGCCAGCGGGCAGGCACGAGCACGATGTCAGGGAATATGACCAGCAGGAACAGCACGATGGTTTGCGCCAGAAGGAACGGCCACACCCCGATGGTGACCTTGCCGAGCGGAATGCGCCCGACGCCACTGACGACATTGAGCACCACGCCGACCGGCGGCGTGATCAAGCCGATACAATTGTTCATGATGAACATGACACCGAAATAGACGGGGTCAATGCCAGCCTGCTTGATGATCGGCATCAGTACCGGCGTCAGAATAAGGATCGTCGGTGTTAGATCCAAAGCCGTGCCGACGACCAGAACGAGGATCATGATCACGAACATCAGCAGCATGGGCCGGTCGATCAGCGGCTCGATATAACCTGCGATCTCTGCGGGAATATTAGCGGCGGTGATAAGCCATGCGGAGACAAGCGCAGCGCACACCAGGAACATTATGACCGAGGTGGTCTTGGCCGCCTGCAAAATGACACGCGGCAGGTCGCGAGGCTTGAGCTCGCGGTAGATGACCATGCCGACGAACATGGCATAGGCGGCAGCAATGACCGCCGCTTCCGTTGGCGTGACGACGCCCGCCTTGATGCCACCGAGAATGATGACAGGCATGCCCAGCGCCCACGCGGCACGACCGGTTGCGTTGAGACGTTCTGACATCGGCGCTTTCGGCAAGGGCTGCACATTGTCCTTGCGAACGACGATCAACCAAGCAACAACCAGCGACAGGCCCATCAGAATGCCGGGCACGATACCCGCCATGAAGAGCTGGGTGATCGACACGTTGGCTGCCACGCCGAAAACGATGAAGGCCATGGACGGCGGAATGACCGGAGCGATGATGCCACCGGCGGCAATCAGACCACCGGCACGCGGCACATTATACCCGGCCTTCGCCATCATCGGCAGCAGGATGGCGGCGAGCGCTGCCGTATCGGCGGCAGCAGAGCCCGAGATGCTGGCCATGATGATGGCAGCCAGAATGGCAACGATGCCGAGGCCACCCCTGATGTGGCCGACGCAAGCGATGGCGAAATCGATGATGCGGCGCGACAGGCCGCCGGAATTCATCAGTTCACCTGCGAGAATGAAGAAGGGAATGGCCAGAAGTGTGAAGGTATCGGCACCCGCAATCATGTTTTGCGCGATGATCTGCGTATTGAACATGCCCATGAACCACATGAGAATGACACCACAGAACATTAGCGCGAAGGCGACGGGCACGCCGATGACCATTGCGCCCAGCAGCGATGCGATAAAGACAAGAAGTGTCATCAGGTCCGCTCCGCCAACTGCTCAAGGGTCAGGTTTTCACCTGCAAAGGCGGATATTTCTTCATCCGTCACGCGTCCTGTGACAAGGCGGATCAAACGTTCCAGTGCAATCAGCACCATGCCCGCGCCCGTAAACAGGCCGATGCCGTAGACCCAGATCATCGACATGCCGGTGACGGGAGCCGCCATGCTGGCATTGATCGGAAACTGCTTCCACGTTCCCCAGAAGAAAATGGCAGAACAGGTGATGATCACCAGATTGGACAGGACCATGCAGATGATGCGGCCACGTCGCGATAGAAACATGACCAGCGTTTCGATGCCGAGATGGCTGTGTTCGCGGAAAGCGACGACGGCGCCGATAAAGGTCAGCCAGACGAAGAAATAGCGCGACATTTCCTCAGAGACATTGAGGCCGGAGTTGAAGCCGTAGCGCATGACGACGTTGACGAAAACCATGATCGCCATGCCAGATAGCAGCAGGATCAGCAGAAGTTCGAGGAAGCGGTAAAACAGATCGATCGCTCTTTGCATGGCTCAGATCTTTCCCAAAAGGCCGCGACCGGCAAGGTTGCGGATCAGCGAACCGACGCCGAACGTCCATTCCGGACAGGCATCCGTTCGCTCGACCCAGTTGACCAGCCGACCCAGTTTGGCCGTGGAGATTTCCACCCGGTCACCGACCTCGTGGGTGAAACCCTCGCCCGCACCGCGACGATCCTTGACCGGGGCGAACATGGTGCCGAGAAACAGGACGGCACCGTCGGGATATTGGTGATTGCGGTTGCGCAGTTGGGCGGCAAGGCTCTCGGGAGAACGGCTGATGGCCTCCATCGGGCTTTCGCCGGTCATTTCGAAACCATCTTCGCCATTGACGCGAAGTGCCACGCGGACGCGGCGCAGGTCGTCCATCGTAAAACCATCGTCGAAGAGGCGGATAAAGGGGCCGATGGAGCAGGACGCATTATTGTCCTTGGCCTTGCCCAGCAACAGTGCCGAACGCCCCTCGACATCGCGCAAGTTGACATCATTGCCGAGGCTGGCACCAACAACCGTACCGTCGGAACGCAGGACGAGCACGACCTCCGGCTCAGGGTTGTTCCATTGCGAAATAGGATGGATGCCGACCAGATCGCCGCATCCGACCGACGACATCGGCTGGGCCTTCGTGAAGATTTCCGCATCGGGACCGATGCCGACTTCGAGATATTGCGACCAGAGACCCATATCCTGCAAAAGCTTTTTCACGGACGCGGCCTGCTCGGAACCGGCAACCAGACCACGCAGACTATCGCCCAGAACGGGAGCGAGCTTAGCGCGAATGTCCTGCGCGCGGCGTGGATCGCCCTTGGCCTGCTCCTCGATCACGCGTTCCAGCATGCTGTCTGCAAAGGTCACGCCTGCGGCCTTCACGGCCTGCAAATCGATCGGCGCCAGAATTCTTCCTGCTTCGCCAGAGAGAAAACTTTCCACATCACCAAGGTCCGCAAGCCCTTGTGTCTGCTTCAAGAGGGAGCCGAGATTTTCGATTTCCAGAAGGGCGGACATGGTGGCAGCAACGCTTGTCAGGTCCAGAACGCGCCCGCCGGAAATCAGCACCGGGCATGGGCCATCGCTGGCATTGGACCAGACGCGCCCGACCAAGAGAGCATTGGCGGCATCCTCGGGCAGAATGGATTCTGCGCGCAATACACGTTCGGAATTCACAGGTTTGTCCTCCACATTTCCGACAGGCTCTGCCCTCCAGCAGTGCTTGCCCTATTGTCAGGATGTCTGACAATGCTCCCTCAAAATCTCTAATATGACTTTTCCATCATGTCCAGCGTGCAAAACTCAGTAAAACCGTATGCAGGCTGTGGAAAAGTTAAGCGTCAGTAAACTTCCATCGTCAGATCGACCCGCCCGGCAGCGCCCATCAGGTGGTGGCGCATGGCCAGGCGCGCCTTGACCGGATCGCGCGTCACGACCGCATCTCGGATCGCCACATGTTCCGCAATGGTGATTTCCACGATCTCTTCGAGAATGGCAGTGGCGCGCGCGGCATTGATTGCCAGACTGATGCGCTCTGCGATAAAGCCGATGAACAGCGGAAAATATTCGTTATGCGTTGCCGCCGCCAGGGCGCGGTGGAAGGCGAGATCGGCGACGATGCCCTCCCCCGTCCACTTCGCAGCACCCGTCATCAGCGCTAGTGCCTCATCCAGCTTCTTCAGATCATCGTCATCGTGGTGAACGGCGGCAAGGCCTGCGGCCTCGATTTCCAGCGGCATGCGCAGCTGGAACAGACTACGAAAGCTCTCGCGGTCATATAGCGCGGTTTGCTCGATTCGGATGGAGCCACGACCCGTGGCCTCGGTCACGAAGGCGCCGATGCCCTGCCGGGTCTCGACCAACCCTTCATTGCGCAACTCTGCAATGGCTTCGCGCACGACAGAGCGACTGACGCCGAACGTCTTGGCAAGGATATGTTCGGTCGGCAGCCGGTCTCCCGGCACGATCCGTCCTTCGGCAATCTCCTTGCCGATATGCCCCGCAATGCGCGCCGGAAGATGTTCGCTACGTTTTAACTGGCCAAAATCCGCCGTCATGCAATCGGTCCGTCCTTTGATGTTGCCAGACTATTCTATGAACTGCGGGTGAAATTCAATTGGCAGCCGGGGTTCATTACCATGGCGGGATCAATGGCCTGTTTCAGCGCGCCCAGAAGTGCGCGGTGGGCGGGTGCCAGCCTTGCCTCGAAATCCGCACGTTTGAGACGACCAATGCCGTGTTCAGCGCTGATGCTGCCGCTGTAGCGATCGACAACCGCATTCACCACGGTTTTGGCCTCATAGATCATCGCGTCGGTCTCCTGCCTGCCAACGCCGCTCGGAGGCAGCACGTTCAGATGCACATTGCCATCCCCCACGTGTCCATAGGACACGCTGAGACACTGCGGCAAAGCCTCTGACACGGCCCGCTCGGCATCAGCCACAAAATCGGCCAGGCGCGACAGCGGTACGGAAATGTCCGTGCGCATATGTGGTCCGCGCTTCGCCTGACCCTCGTTCATGCCTTCGCGAATGAGCCAGAGATTGCGGGCCTGCGCCTGCGAGACGGCAATAACGCCATCCACCACCAACCCGTCCTCCATGACGCCGGTCAGGAACCGTTGCATCAAATCCGGTATATCGACCAGCCCGGAACCGGATATCTCCATCAGCACATAGGCGGGATAGTCACCAGCCATCGGCATGGGCAGATCGGGCAGCGCTTCCTTCGCAAGCGTCAGCGCAACCGGTGGCATGAATTCAAACGCAGACATCAGGTCGCAGCAGTCGCGCCGGGCGCGGCGGTATAGCTTGATGACATCACCGAGCGAGTTTAGGCCCAAAAGAGCCGTCTCGACCTGGTCCGGCAACGGCGTCAGCTTGATCGAGACCGCCGTGATGATGCCAAGCGTTCCCTCGGAGCCGATGAAGATTTGCTTCAGATCGATGCCGCGATTGTCCTTGCGCAGCGTGGAAAGGCCGTTGAAAATCGTGCCATCCGGCAAGACGACTTCCAGACCCAGAACCAGCTCCCGTGTCATGCCATAGCGCAGGACATTGATGCCGCCAGCATTGGTGGCGACGTTGCCGCCGATGCGGCACGACCCCTGTGCACCCAGAGCTAGCGGGAAAAACATGCCCATTTCAGCAATCCGGTCCTTGACCTCGGAGAGGACGCAGCCCGCCTCGACCACCGCCGAAAAATCGTCGGCATCGATATTTCTGATCGTGTTCATACGCTCAAGGCTAAGCACGATTTGCGTTTCGGGTTGATCGGGAATAGCGCCCAGCACGAGGCCGGTATTGCCGCCCTGCGGAATGATCGAAAGCCCCAGCGCCCCGCAGGTGCGGATGGCATCACTGACATCCTGCGTCGAGCGTGGGCGCAGAACGGCAAGGGCATTGCTCGTCACATCGCCATGCCAGTCACGGCAGAAACGTTCCATTTGTGCCGGGTTGGTCAGAACGACATCGTTGCCGAGAGCTGCGATGAGAGATGTCTGCAAATGCGCCGATTTATCCATGACACCAACACTCATCGTCCCACCTTTCGCGCAATCCACCAGCTCATTTTTTGTCTTGATGGATCAAATCTCTGTTTTCAAAATGCCAATATAAGGTTATCAGACAACCTTACAATAGGAATTTTAAGCCGGGTGGCGATGCCTAAAAGCGCGTCACGGCTATGTTGCGGAGGAGAAAAAGCGATGCATATTCTGATTATTGGCGCGGCGGGGATGGTCGGCAGAAAACTGGCGGCGAAGCTCTCCAGCGACGGGCAACTGGGCGGCAAAGCCGTTGAGCGGATGACACTGGTTGACGTCGTTGCGCCAGAGGGACCGCAGGGTTTCACAGGCGTCGTCGATGCAAGAGAGGCCGATCTTTCGGCACCGGGTGAGGCCGAGGCGCTGATTGCGACACGGCCCGACGTTATCTTTCATCTGGCGGCCATCGTCTCTGGCGAAGCGGAGCAGGATTTCGACAAGGGCTACCGCATCAATCTGGATGGCACCCGCTACCTGTTTGACGCCATTCGTCTGGCCCATGGTGAAGATGGCTACAAGCCCCGCGTCGTCTTCACATCGTCCATTGCCGTCTTCGGTGCACCGCTGCCCTATCCCATCGCGGACGATTACCACACGACACCGCTGACCAGTTACGGCACGCAAAAGGCCATCTGCGAACTGCTCCTATCCGACTACAGCCGTCGCGGCTTTTTTGATGGCATTGCCATCCGCTTGCCAACCATCTGCATCCGCCCCGGCAAGCCAAACAAGGCCGCCTCCGGTTTCTTCTCCAACATTTTGCGTGAACCTCTGGTCGGTCAGGAAGCAGTTTTGCCCGTGTCTGAAGACGTGCGCCATTGGCACACATCGCCACGCTCCGCCGTCGGCTTTTTGCTGCACGGCGCGATCATCGATCTTGACAGGGTCGGACCACGCCGGGCGCTCTCCATGCCGGGCCTTAGCGCCACTGTGGGCGAACAAATCGAAGCATTGCGCCGCGTAGGAGGCGAAAAGGCCGTGGCCCTGATCCGCAGGGAGCCGGATGAGATGATCATGAACATGGTGGCTGGCTGGGCACCCGGCTTTGAAGCGACACGCGCAAAGGCACTGGGCTTCACAGCCGAGACCTCCTTCGATGAGATCATTCAGGCGCATATCGAAGATGAACTAGGCGGCCAGCTGTAGAAACAGATTTTCGAAGAATTTTTGACTTGGCGACCGATACTTTCCAATATATGACGAAATTATAGAAGGATATTCCATCAAGTCGCCCGGAAAGAGATAAAACGTCGTGATCCGCTTTAGTCACACCTGTTACAGACCCCTGTGGATTTCACTTGCGATCAGGAGGAGCGTGGCATGACGTCGGAATGTCTCGCTGCCCCACCGCTGACACCTTTGCCGGAATGCACAAACCGTGATTGGGCAAGGCGCGCAATTGGTATTCTCCAGGGTGATGGACGCCGGTCGGCGGACACGCATCTGGTCAAACCGGTGTTCAAAGGCCTGCGTGGCATCTCGATCTATCTGAAGGACGAGTCGACACATCCTACCGGCAGCCTCAAGCACAGGCTGGCGCGCTCCCTGTTTTTGTACGGGATTTGCAACGGCAAGATTGCTCAGGGCACGACGCTGGTCGAGGCATCGTCCGGCTCAACCGCCGTCAGCGAGGCCTACTTCGCCCATCTTCTCGATCTGCCATTCATCGCGGTCATGCCGCATTCCACCAGCCCGCAGAAGGTGGAGGCCATCGAGCGCTTTGGTGGAAAGTGCCATTTCGTGGACAAGCCTTCAGAGGTCTACACCGTGGCGGAACGGCTGGCGGCGGAAGCTGGCGGTCATTATCTCGACCAGTTCACCTATGCCGAACGCGCAACGGACTGGCGCGGCAACAACAATATCGCCGATTCCATCTTCGAGCAGATGAAGAGCGAAGAGCATCCCGAACCCGAATGGGTGGTGATGAATGCCGGCACCGGCGGCACCTCCGCCACCATTGGCCGCTTCATCCGCTACAGAAACCTGCGCACACGACTATGCGTCGTGGATGTCGAACATTCCGCCTTTTACGCGTCCTATATGTCCGGCGACCGCAACGTGACCTGCCCGACACCATCGCGCATCGAAGGCGTGGGCCGACCACGGGTGGAACCGTCTTTCATCCCCGGCGTCATCGACCACATGATCAAGATACCGGACGCGGCCTCCATCGCGGCGATGCACGTTCTCTCCGAAAGACTGTTTCGCCGTGTTGGCGGATCGACCGGCACGAATTTCTTCGGCCTATGCTGGATTGCCGCGGCGATGATGAAGGAGGGCAAAGAGGGCTCTCTGGTTTCGCTTATCTGCGACAGCGGAGACCGTTACGCCGCAACCTATTACAATCCCGACTGGCTGGCCAAGAACGGCATCGACACTACGCCCTATCGCGCCATGCTCGAAACCTTCATCGATAGTGGCGAGTTCAGAGATCTCGGCATAGCCGGATTATCCTGATGCGGGCGGCTGGTAGAGCCGCTTTTCAATCTCAGACCCTTCGGCCATCCGCGCCGAAAATATGCGCGTTGGCCAGATCGAAAGATAGAGACACCTTTTCGCCCATGCGCAACTGTTTCTGCCCTTCCAGCACGACGGTCACGGGTTGGCCGTCAGCGGTATTGGTGTAGATGACCGTCGATCCACCCAGATGTTCCACCAGCTGGATATTGCCCTCCCCCAGACTGGCCAATTGCACATGCGGCTGAATATGCTCCGGGCGGATGCCAAAGGTCAGCGCCTCGCCATTCTCGGCCTCCAGCGGCCTTTCGAGAACGATCTGCTGTCCGGCAATCTCGATGGTGCGGCGGGACGTGTCGGACACCACGAGTTTTGCTGCCAGAAAATTCATTTTCGGTGAGCCGATGAACCCGGCGACGAACTGGTTGGCAGGGTGGTTGTACAGATCGAGCGGACGACCAACCTGCATGATGCGACCTTCGCGCAGCACGACGATCTTGTCGGCCATGGTCATGGCTTCCACCTGATCATGCGTAACATAAATCATGGTGCTGCCAAGTGTCTGATGAAGCTTGGCGATTTCCACGCGCATCTGGACACGCAGCTCGGCATCGAGGTTGGATAGCGGCTCATCGAACAGGAAGATTTTCGGCTCGCGAACGATGGCACGCCCGATGGCCACGCGCTGACGCTGCCCGCCCGACAACGCCTTCGGCTTGCGTTGCAGAAGCGGGCCGATTTGCAGCACATCGGCGGCTTTGGCCACACGCGT
The DNA here is from genome assembly GCF_021310995.1 of Agrobacterium vaccinii. Taxonomy (NCBI): domain Bacteria; kingdom Pseudomonadati; phylum Pseudomonadota; class Alphaproteobacteria; order Hyphomicrobiales; family Rhizobiaceae; genus Agrobacterium; species Agrobacterium vaccinii. Next base: position 706,861 of record NZ_CP054151.1, read on the forward strand.
CTCTATTTCCGACTTCTTGTAGCCTGCCGTTTCCAGCCCAAATGCGAGGTTCTTGTAGACGCTCATATGCGGATACAATGCGTAGGACTGGAACACCATGGCGATGCCGCGCTTGGAAGCCGCCATTTCATTGACGCGCGCGCCATCGATAATCAGATCACCATCCGATATTTCTTCCAGCCCGGCAATCATCCGCAGCAGGGTGGATTTGCCACAGCCGGAGGGGCCGACGAAGACGGTGAATTCGCCCGGCTCTATCTGCAAGTCGATACCGTGAACCACGGGAAAGGCGCCGAAACGCTTGACGATCTTTTGAAGGGTAATGCTGCTTGCCATAGGTTCCTCCGACGGTCTCAGGGACGCCAGCTGATATATTTCGGATGCCCCTGGGTGATCGGCAGGGCAACGTCCGCATTGATATCGTTGGAATGATAGATTGCCGCGAGAAGCTCCAGCGAACCCCGCGCATCGGCCGTGGTCACCGGTGGCGTATCGCCGTTCTCCAATGCGTGGTAGAATGCCTCCATCTGCCCGTTAAACCTGCGGCCAACAGTTGGCATATCGCTCAGCAGCGCGTCGATCTTCCTGCCGATCTCCTCGCTGGCGGGAATGAAACGCCAGGGTCCATCACCCGGTGAATAGGCCGAATGGTTGCTCTCCATCGTTACATTTTCGAACGACAGCCGCAAACGGCTGATCTCCTCCTGAGACCCCAGCGTCGTCGATACCGCGACCAGCGCGCCGCTCTTCATCAGAAGACTAGCCGAGACGCAGTCTTCCACCTCGATGGGGTTGACGCGTGTTGCGGTGCGGGCAAAGACGCGGTCGATTGGCCCCATCAGATAGGTCAGCATGTCGTGCAGATGGATCGCATGGGTCATCAGCACACCGCCGAGTTCGGTTGCCCAGCGACCACGCCATGGATTGTCGTAATAGGCGGCATCCCGCTTCCAAAGGGTCTCTGCGGTTGCCACGTAAGGCGTGCCAGCCAGACCACTTTCGATGATGCGGCGCGCCTGCTGAACACCGTCGCCGTAGCGATACTGGTAGATCGGCATCAATTTGCCCTTGGCGACCTTTTCGGCTGCAACCACCTCGTCAAGCTCCGACAGGGAACCTGTCAGCGGCTTTTCGCAGACCACGTGCTTTCCGGTCGCTAGCCCCTGAAGAATGAGTCTGGTGTGAATGGCGGGCGGCGTGCAGATATCGATGATGTCGATATCCTCCATCGCCATCAGCTCGTCAGTCGAGGTTAGGCGACGCTCGACGTTGAACTCATCCGCCACCGCCTTCAGGCGCACTTCATCGAGATCGCAAAGGGCCACGACCTCGTATTTGTCTGGATGCATCGCATAGCCTTCTGAGATATGCGAGCTGCCGATGCCGCAACCGATGAGGCCGACCCTGTAGCGTTTAGCCATGGTGATGACCCTCCGCAATCTGCTGAGCTTTGAGTGCAATCTCCATGGCTGCAAAGCAGCGCGCCTGCGGCATGGCCGTCTCGGTGCGGCTGCGGATATCTTCCAGAAGCTGCGGACCATAGGGCAATAGGACATCTGCGCAATCAATGTGCTGCACGCCGTTCTTGTCGGTCAGGAACAGATGATCTTTCCCTTCCCGACCTGCGATATCGACGTATTTCCGAAGCTCTATCGTGCCCTCCGTGCCGGTGATGAACAGGCGTCCGTCACCCCAGGTGGGCAGGCCATCCGGCGTGAACCAGTCGACGCGGATGTAGCCATCCGCTTCCTTGGTCGAGAGGTGAATATCGCCACTGTCCTGCAGGCCGGGCCATTGGGGGTGTGCGCGATTGGACACGGTGGCAGAGCGGATCGTTGCCTCCTGCGCGCCGGTGAAGAACAGGAATTGTTCGCATTGATGCGAAGCAATATCCGTGAGAATGCCGCCGTATCGCTCACGTTTGAAGAACCACTCGGCCCGTGTCGGCGCGCGCAGGCGATGCGGTCCGAGACCCACCGTTGACACCACTTTCCCGATAGCGCCTGCCGCAATGAGTTCTCCCGCCTTGACGGTGGATCGGGTCTCGAAATGCTCCGAATACATGATAGAGAAAATGCGGCCTGTCTCAGCCTGAACCTGCTTTACTTCGGCAAGCTGTTCAAGGCTGATCATGCCCGGCTTGTCGGTCATGACGTCTTTTCCGGCGCGCATAGCTTCGATTGCTATGGCTGAACGATCTCCGGGGACAGCCGCGGTGATGATGAGATCGATGCTGTCGTCTTCCAGGAAGCGCCGCTTGTCATCCACACGCAGGGCCGAGGGAAACGTCTCGCCATAGGCTTTGGAGAGATCGTCCTCCACCGCATGGAAACCGACGAACTCCGCGCCTGCATTCAAAAGGCAGGTCGTCTGTCCGTAGATGTGATTGTGGTTGATACCGATTGTTGCGAAGCGAACGGGTTTCATAGCCATGCCTTGATGTTTCAGCGTTTCATGCCTGTGGTGGCGATGCCTTCGATGAGAAGACGCTGGAAGAAGAGGAAGAAAAGAAAAACGGGAATGAGGGACAGGTTGGACATGGCAAACAACGCCGTCCAGTCCGAACTGCCGGTACTGTCCACGAAAGAGCGAAGCCCCAGCTGCACGGTGTAGGTGTTGATATCGTTGAGATAGATCAGCGGCCCGAAGAAATCGTCCCAGGTCCAGATGAAGGAAAAAATCGCAGCCGTCGCCAGCACCGGCGATGACAGCGGCAGCATGATTTTCCAGTAGATGCGGAAGGGGCTGCACCCGTCCATCACCGCCGCCTCATCCAGTTCGCGGGGAATGCCACGGAAGAACTGCACCATCAGGAAGATGAAGAACGCGTCGGTGGCCAGATATTTGGGCACGATGAGCGGCAGCGAGGTGTTCACCCAGCCCAGCTCCAGAAACAGGATATATTGTGGGATCAGCACCACATGGTAGGGCAGCATCAAGGTGCCCAGCATCAGCGCGAACCAGAAATTGCGACCCCCGAAGCGAAGCCGTGCAAAGGCAAATGCTGCCAGCGAACACCCGACCACATTGCCGATGGTTGCGAGAACCGCGATGAAGAACGAGTTCCAGAAGAACTTTCCAAACGAGACCTGAAGCCCCGTCCAGCCTCTGATATAGCCGCCAAGATCGACCGACGAGGGGATGAGAGACGATGAACCGAACAACTCGTCCTGCGGCCTGAAGGAGCCGGAGATCATCCACAGGATCGGATACATCATGGCGATGGAGGCAGCGATTAGCGCCGCATGCAGCAGGATGGATTTCCATAGAGGGCGCTGAACGGCCTGACTGGGGCGAAGTGAGGTGACGGCATCAGTCATCGTAATGCACCCAATAGCGTGCGCTCAGGAAGGAAAAGGCCGTGAACAGCGAGATGATGACGACCAGTATCCACGCCAGCGCCGAGGCATATCCCATGCGGAAGAAGCCGAACGCCTCCTGATAGAGGTAGAGCGTGTAGAACAGCGTCGAGTTGATCGGCCCACCGGAGCCTTCCGAGATGATGAAGGCAGGCGTGAAAGCCTTGAAGGCATCTATGGTCTGGATGACGGCATTGAAGAAAATGACCGGCGTCAGCAGCGGAAGGGTGATGCGGAAGAACTGCCGCATTTTGCCAGCGCCATCCATCTCAGCTGCCTCATACATGTCCTGCGGTATCTGCCGCAGACCGGCAAGGAAGATGATCATCGGCGAACCGAACTGCCAGATAGACAGTATTACCAATGTGTAGATGGAATAGTTCGGGTTCGATATCCAGCTCGGCCCTTCATAGCCGAAGGCCTGCCAGAGCACCATGTTGACGAGACCATCCGAGGCGAATAGCTGGCGCCACAGAACGGCGATGGCGACGCTCGATCCAAGCAGCGACGGAAGGTAGAACACCGCGCGGTAAAGCGTCAGCCCCTTGATACCGCGATTGAACGCCATCGCCACCATCAAAGCAAAGATCAGCTTCAGCGGCACGGATAGGATGACATAGGTAAACGTCACCTTCATCGCCGCTGCAAACTTGGGATCAGCAGTGGCGATGCGGACATAGTTGGATGCGCCGACCCAGTCTGGCGATTGCAGCAAATCGTAATTGGTGAAGGACAGATAGAGCGACGCCAGCGCGGGACCAAGCGTCAGCCCGAAAAAGCCGATCAGCCAGGGCAGAAGAAAGACATAGGCGTGGACGTTCCGGTCGAACATCTTGCGCAGTGCACCCTGCGGAGGAGGAGCCGTCGAGCGGCCCTCCCCCGTCATCGTGTCGGATCGAAACGCCATGGTTCGTTACTTCCGCTTGATAACTGTTTCCGCTTCGGTCACCAGCTGTTTGCCGCCCTGCTCCGGCGTCATTCTGCCGAAACCAACCTCTTCCGAGGTCCGCTTGAGTACGAAGGCAAACTCACCAGCACCTGGCGGTGGTGATGGTGGCAAGGCTCCGACGCCAGGCGTGATTTCGGCGATATAATCGACCATCGCCTTGCTGACCTCGTTGAGCTTGGGGCTGAGTTGATTGCGCATCGATTCAGACGCCGGAACGCCGCGCTCGACGCCCAGAATGTCAACGCCTTCAGGCACGGCCACGAGGAAGTTGATGAAATCCACCGCCGCCTCAATGCCCGCACTGCCATTGGCGACACTCATCAGCATCGATGGCTTGAGATAATGACCGGACGGACTGTCTGCCGAGACCTTCGGATAGGACGTGATCGAAAGCTTGGCTTTGTTGATGGCCTGATAGCCGACGAACTGGTTGGAGTGGGCAAAAGCGGTCGCAGCCTTGCCCGTGGTCAGCGCGTTGCTTTCGATATTGAGCTGATCGAGCGCCTGAATGTCGGCGGGCACACAGGCCCCGGCCTCACGCATGGCCGCCCACATGGCAAACCACTCACCCGCATCCTTGGCGTCATAACCCAGGCCGCCGCCTTCGGCGAACAGCGATTTGTTCTTCTGGCGCAGCCAGTTCTCAAAGCTCGGCTCGACACCGCTGGCATCGGCTGTTGCATAGTAACCGGGCTTTGGCTTGTTCTTGCCAAACTCGGCTGCGTTCTTGGAGAACTCTTCCCAGCTCTGGCCCGCAGATGGTGCCTTGGCGCCGGTCTTCTCCCAAGCCTTGGCGTCGTAAAACACGGCACTGGAATTCACACCAAGATTGATACCGTAAAGTTTACCGTCCACCCGACCGGAATCGATATTCGGCGTGCCGAAATCCTCGATTTTCAGTGACTTTCCAAGATAGTCATCCAATGGCGCCAGAGCACCGCGGCGGGCATATTCGAAGATGTAGCGATAATCCATCTGGATGAGATCAGGGGCATTGCGACCCGCGACCTGCGTTGCCAGACGCGGCCAGTAATCCGACCAGCCAGCAAATTCCCCCGCGATATCGAGATCAGGCTTGACCTGTTTGAAAGCCGCAATGGCCTTGTTGGTACGATCCGCTCTTTCCTGCGAACCCCACCAGAGCAGGCGAATGCGTGCTGCCTGTGCGAAAGCGGGTCCTCCACCCACTGTCGCCAAAGATAAAGCCGCCAGACCCGCCGAAAGCACGGCACGTCTCTGAAGCATCATGGACATTGGCAACTCCTCCCTAATTGAATGCCAAATTGAATGATGTGGTGAACAGCGCTTGCTGTTTTATAACTATCTGGTTACATGGGAACACTGATCAACACTATTGTCAAGCGGCCAATAACGATGGATGACACCGGCAAAACCGTTTCCGATAAAACGGACGATACGGCCGAAAAAAAGACCAAGCGGACCGTCAGGAAACCTGCGACCCAGCCTCGCAACCCGGAGCGAACCCGCGCCGCGATTCTGGAAGCCGCCCGTCGCGAGGTCGCGGCCAAGGGTCTGGCAGGTGCGCGTATCGATGTCGTGGCAAGACGCGCAGGCACCAACAAGCGCATGATCTATCACTACTTCGGCGACAAGGATGCGCTCTACCTCGCGGTGCTAGAAGATGCCTATCGTCATATTCGCCACGCCGAACACCGGCTGGACCTGACCCGTAAACCACCGGTCGAGGGACTGCGGGAGCTGGCGCTCTTCACATGGCATTATTTTCTCGACCATCCTGAGTTTCTCAGCATCCTCGCAACAGAAAATATCAATCAAGCCAGATACTTGCGTCAATCCACCAGCATTCCTGAAATGCATTCCAATTTCATTTCAGAGCTGAAGGATGTGCTGAAGCGCGGCGAAGCTACGGGTGACTTTCGCGCTGGGCTCGATCCCGTGGACGTTTATCTGACGATCGCCTCGCTCGGCTTCTTCTATCTCTCAAACCGTTTTACGCTATCGACGATCTTTCAGCGCGACCTTGCGGCACCGGCTGAACTGGAACGTTGGGGCCAGCATATCGTCAACACGGTGATTGCTGCATTGCGGCCATTTTGAACGCCTGATCCAATTTGCTGAACAAGATCAATCCTGCGCGTCTTCGCATATGCGAAAGAATGAAGATATGATCGCGCGGCGATCGTTTACGCAGATACATCGCCGTGAATGTGTCAGCGATTTTTTACACCAAAAACTTCTTGACAGAAACCGAGTTTCGACTTCACAAATAACCAAATAGTTACAAATATCGTGACTGAAAAATTGCGCCTGCCGGGAGTCGGGTGCCTGTGGGAGGAAGTTTCATGCAACGCATCGGCGTCATCATGCACGGCATTACTGGCCGCATGGGATATAACCAGCACCTCGTGCGCTCCGTTCTGGCCATTCGCGATCAAGGCGGCGTGACCCTCAAGACGGGCGAAAAGGTCATGCTCGACCCCATTCTGGTTGGCCGAAACGGCGCAAAAATCGAAGAAATCGCCCACAAACACAACGTCGCGCGCTGGACCACCGATATCGATGCTGCCCTGGCAAACCCCGATGACACGCTGTTTTTCGACGCCGGAACCACGCAGATGCGCGGTAGCCTTCTGACCAAGGCCATCAAGGCCGGGAAGAACGTCTATTGCGAAAAGCCGATTTCCGACAACATGGAAGAGGCCCTCGCGGTCGCGCGGCTTGCGGAAAGTTCAGGAGTCAAACACGGCGTGGTGCAGGACAAGCTGTTCCTGCCCGGTCTTCGCAAGCTGGCCATGCTGCGCGACAGCGGGTTTTTCGGCAACATTCTCTCGGTGCGTGGCGAGTTCGGCTATTGGGTATTCGAGGGTGACTGGCAGGCCGCGCAACGCCCGTCATGGAACTACCGCCACAAAGACGGCGGCGGCATCATTCTGGATATGCTTTGCCACTGGCGCTATGTTCTCGACAATCTGTTCGGTGAGGTCAAAGCGGTCAGCTGCCTCGGCACAACGCATATTCCCAAACGATTTGATGAACAGGGTCAGCCCTATGAAGCCGATGCCGATGACGCCGCCTACGCGACATTCGAGCTTGCAGACGGCGTCATTGCCCACATCAACTCATCCTGGGCGGTGCGTGTCCGCCGTGACGATCTGGTGACGTTTCAGGTGGATGGCACCCACGGGTCTGCCGTCGCCGGTCTGACGAAATGCTTCACCCAGCACCGCACCAACACGCCAAAGCCCGTGTGGAACCCCGACCAGCCGCAGACAATCGATTTCTACAAGACCTGGCAGGAAGTGCCCGACAACGTCGTCTACGACAACGGCTTCAAGGCGCAGTGGGAAATGTTCGTCCGGCACCTCGCCAACGACGAGCCGTGGCCCTATGGGCTGATGGAGGGCGTCAAGGGCGTGCAACTGGCAGAGCTTGGCCTGCAATCGTGGAAGGAGCGCCGCTGGCTCGACGTTCCCGCCATCGTCTGAGGAGGCTGAAATGACCGAACTCAACTTGCCTGGCGCTAACCGCTCCATGGAACGCTACACATTGATTGGAACACCCATTCCATTGGAGAAGCGGGCAGCGAGCGATTTTAACCGCATAGCCTTTGCCGCCGCCCATGTGGTGGCCGATCCTTTTGCAGACAACGACCCGTGGCTGACACCGGCCATCGACTGGGAAGGCACCCTTCGCTTCCGACACCGCCTATGGGATTTGGGTCTGGGTGTCGCCGAGGCGATGGACACCGCACAGCGCGGCATGGGGCTGGGCTGGCCGCAAGCGCAGGAACTGATCGCGAGGGCCTTGAAAGAAGCCGCGACCCGCAATGATGCGCTGATCGCCTGCGGCGTCGGCACGGATCATCTGACCGGCACCGGCTATAGTCTCGATCAGATTGTCGATGCCTATCAGGAACAGTTGGATTTCGTGCAGGGCCAAGGTGGCCGGGTCATCCTGATGGCCAGTCGCGCTTTGGCGGCAAGCGCCAGGTCACCGGATGATTATCTGGAAACCTATGCCCGCGTGCTGGCGCAGGCCAATGAGAAGGTCGTCATCCACTGGCTAGGCGAGATGTTCGACCCAGCACTCGAGGGCTATTGGGGCGCGCTTGACCATATGGCGGCGATGGACACCTGCCTGGACATGATCTCAGGGAATGCCGACAAGATTGACGGCATCAAGATTTCTCTTTTGTCGAAAGAAAAGGAAATCGCGATGCGTCGCCGTCTTCCGCCAGGTGTGCGCATGTATACGGGTGACGACTTCAACTATGCGGAGCTGATTGCTGGTGACGAACACGGTCATTCCGATGCCCTGCTTGGCATCTTCGACGCAATCGCACCAGCCGCCTCCAAAGCGCTGAACAGCTTGAAACAGGGTCGCAATACCGAATTCTTCGATATTCTTGAGCCGACTGTCGCCCTTTCTCGCTATATCTTCAAAGCACCGACACGCTTTTACAAGACCGGCGTGGTCTTCTTTGCTTATCTCAACGGCTTGCAGGACCATTTTACGATGGTCGGCGGACAGGAAAGCACGCGCTCGACTCTGCATTTCGCAGAGTTGTTCCGGCTTGCCGATAAGGCAAATGTGCTTGCAGACCCGGATGACGCCACGCGGCGCATGAAAGCATTTCTCAGCGTCAGAGGCGTGCACTGACATGACAGGCGCGCCCATTGTGAGCGTGAAAGACGCGTCTATATTCGAGCGCCGCTTGTCCATGCGCATGCCGTTTCGCTTCGGTGCAGCGACGGTCACGGAAGCCGCGCAAATCTTCGTCCATCTGGTGATCGAGGATGCGCAAGGACGAACCGCCGATGGTTACGCCGCTGAATTGATGGTACCGAAATGGTTCGACAAGAACCCGGCTCTCAGCAATGCCGACAACGAGGATCAGTTGCGCCGCTCGGTCCATATGGCGGTTGCACTTGCCAGACAGGCCAAGCCTGCGACAGCCTTTGGCCTGCATGCCGCGCTGGAGCCGCAACACCATGCGCAGGCAGCCAGCGATGGCTTGAACGGGCTGATCGCCTCCTTCGGGCTGGCGCTGGTGGATCGCGCTATTCTGGATGCATTGTGCCGATTGCACGATCTGACCATCACCCAAGCCGTCAATGCCAATCTTCCCGCAATCGATGCCTCCACTACGCGCGATCTCGATGGCTTCGACACCGCAGGCTTCCTGCGTGATCTGAACCCGCAGCAGACCATTCATCTGCGCCATACGGTCGGTTATATCGATCCTTTGACCCCCGACGAGATAAAGGGGCCGCGCCGGGATGACGGCTTGCCGGAATGCCTGAGTGAGGAAATCCAAGCCTACGGCATCCGCCATTTCAAGCTGAAACTTTCCGGCAAGCCACAAGAGGATGCCCATCGGCTGACACAGATTGCGGCTGTCATTGCGCCCCTGCCGGATTACCGGGTGACGCTGGATGGCAACGAGCAATTTGCCGACGAGGATGCGGTCATCGATCTAATGGACCGTATCGACACCGATCCATCCCTCACACGCCTGCGGCAGAAGCTGCTTTTCGTGGAACAGCCGATCATCCGCACCGCGGCGCTGTCGAAACCCGTCAACAGACTGGCAAAGCGTATCGCGCTCGAAATTGATGAGTCCGATGGCACGCAGGATGCCTTCTTGCAGGCGAAAGAGCAGGCATATCTGGGCGTTTCATCCAAATCCTGCAAAGGCTTCTATCGATCCGTGCTGAATAGAATGCGCGTTGAAAAATGGAATAACAATTCCAACGGCGGTTACTTCATGTCTGCCGAAGATTTGACGACGCAGGCTGGTATGGCCGTGCAACAGGATCTCGCACTCGCCGCCATTCTCGGTCTCGATCACATCGAGCGCAACGGCCACCACTATGTGGATGGCATGCACGGCGCATCAGGACCTGAAAATGCCGAGTGGATGTCCACCCACGGCGATCTCTATAGCAACCATCAGGGTCGTGCCCGCCTGAGAATCGAGAATGGTCAACTGTCGCTGCACACCGTTCTCGCCGCCAAAGGTTTGGGCGTTGAGGAAAGCGCAGCGCGCGCCACGTTCCAGACACTTCGACAAGGGGAGAAGACATGAGCCTTGACGGTCTTTCGATCAATTTCGCCACCATCAAACAGGGTGGATCGTTTGCAACGCTGGTGGATGCCTGTCTTGCTCACGGCATCAAGACGATCTCTCCCTGGCGCGACCAGGTGCATGGTATTGGCCTCTCGGAAGCTGCGCGCATTGTCGAGGAGAACGGCATTCGCTTAAGCGGCCATTGCCGTGGCGGCTTCTTCCCGGCAAGCGATGAACAAGGGCGCCGCAATGCCATCGAAGACAACAAGCGCGCGGTGGATGAAGCAGCCGCCATGAGGGCCGATTGTCTGGCACTGGTTGTGGGTGGTTTGCCGGCTGGCTCGAAAGACATGGCCGGTGCGCGGCAGATGGTGGAGGACGGCATGGCCGAACTGTTGCCCTATGCGCGGCAAATGGGCGTGCCGCTGGCGATTGAACCTCTACACCCTTTTTACGCGGCAGATCGCGCCTGTTTCAACACGCTGAAACAATCGCTCGATCTGTGCGACAGGCTTGGTGCAGGCACAGGCGTTGCTATCGACGTCTACCACGTGTGGTGGGACCCGGACCTTGAAGAGCAGGTTGCAAGGGCTGGGCGAAACGGCCAAATTCTGGCGCATCACATTTGCGACTGGCTGGTGCCGACGAAAGACCCACTCAATGATCGCGGCATGATGGGCGACGGCGTCATCGACCTGAAAGGCTTCCGCCGGATGATCGAAAAGGCGGGATTCTCCGGGCCGCAGGAGGTGGAGATTTTCTCTAACGACTGGAATGGACGGCCCATAGACGAGGTGCTCTCAACGGTCGTGGAGCGCTATAAAATGCTCAATGCCTGACCACATGGTTCAAATGCAAAGGACGCGTACTTGACGCGCCCGTTATGTTTTTTTTGACTGCCAGTCGAACGACTACCGCTCCTTGGTCACCACGTCGAAGCGTGAATACCATGGGCTGACGATCATGCCCTTGACGTCGCTGCGGAATGCGGCCGTATCGACAACTTCGGAGAAGGGCTGGATCGATAGAACGATCTCATCCATATAGGCCTGAATATCCTCATAGGCCTTTGCTTGCTTGGCGGCATCACGCTCGACCAGCGCATCCTCGATCATCTTGTTGAGCTTTTCATCGAAGAAACTCGTGCGCCAGCCCTGATAATTGGTGAGCTTCGCTTCGTCCGCATTGTTTGGATTATAGGCCATCGAACGCAAATTGTTGTCCGGGTGTGGCTGCTGACCACCACCACCGCGACCGACGAGCAGTTCGAACTTGCGTTCGCGCATCGCACCGTAAATCTGGTCACCGGAACCACTGATCAGTTCCGCCTGAATACCGGCCTGCGCCAGTGTGTTCTGGATCGCGGTCGCCGCTTTCATGAACGGGTCTTCGGACAGCACGCGCAGGGTCGTCTTGAACCCATCCGGGTAACCAGCTTCCGCCAGGAGCGCCTTGGCCTTGGGAATATCGAGCTTGAAACCCTGATCCGGCAGGGAGCCCAGGACGCCGGTGCTCACCGGGCGCTGGTGCAGCTTGCCGTAATAAGGCATCACAGCCTTGTCCAGACCCTCGTAGTCGATCAGGTAACGCAGGGCTTCGCGAACTTTCCTGTTGGCGAAACGCTCGTCCTTCATCGATACGCCGAGGTAATAGAAACCGGAGCCGGGCGTCGATTCGATAGTGATTTCCTTGTCTGCCTCCAGCGATTTCAGATCGGGTGCCTGTAGGGAATAGGCGACGTCGATATCGCCCTTTTCCAGCATCAGCCGCTGCGACTGCGATTCCGGCAGATGACGCATGAGCACGCGCTTCATGGCAGGCTTTTCGCCCCAGTAATCGTCATTGCGGGTCAGAATGATGAATTCGTTGGACTTCCACTGACCGAGCTTGAAGGGGCCCGAGCCTGCCGAATTCAGCGTCAGCCACGCGGCGCCGAGGTCTCCATCCTTCTCATGCTCAAGCGCCGTCTTGCTGTCGATGATCGAACCGGGGCCGTTTTGCCCGAGGATCATCAAAAGCAGGTTCGTGTCATCGGGCTTGGGCAGGTTGATGACGAAGGTGTACTCGTCCTTGGCAACGAACAGCTTATCGGCATCCTCGACCTTGTAACCACGGGTCTTGAGAAAAGATGACTGAGCAAGGTTGCGGGACAGAACGCGCTTCAAGCTCCACACGACGTCATTTGCCGTGACCGCATTGCCGGAGGCGAATTTTGCATCCTTGCGCAGGAAGAAGGTGATCGAATTACGGTCTTGCGAGACTTCCCAGCGCTCGGCCAAACGCGGCTGGATGCTGCGGTCCTTATCGGACAGGACGACCAGCGTGTCGTAGACATTGTTCAGCACCTGCACCGTCTCGCGGCCCGTGATGGCTGCGGGGTCGAGCGTCAGAATGTTGCTCATGGTCGTTGCGACGACCAACTGGTCTTTCGGCGTTTCGGCAAAAGCGTTAAGCGGCACGGCACCGATCAGCAATGCACCGAGCGCCACTGTTGCAAAGAACTGTTTCATGTTTTCCTCCCATGGGCCGCTCATCCATGACGGCGTTTAATTTGAGACCAGACCGCGCTCCTCTGCGCGGCGCTGGTCAGAAAAGAAGTCTATGAACGGGCGCAACGAGTGCCCGCCCGATCTGTGCTGTCGCTTCGGCCTCCAGATGAACGCCATCGACCGGCGATGCGGTGGCGACCGTGCCCGCGTCGAAAAATGAGACATCAGCCTCGCGCGCAATTTTCTCGTAGAGCGGCGCGAGACGTTGTGACTCCGCGATCCGGCGCCCGGCAGCGGGTGCGCCCGTAGGCCCGGCCACACAGGACGGCGGGGCCACGATCAACAGCTTCGGCTGGGCAGACCGTGGTTTATAGGGAAATGTCTCCACAATTTGCGCAAGACGCTTCATGCCGGACACTGCCGTTTCCGCCTGCCCACCGTGAACCGGCTTGAGATCGTTGGTGCCCAGCATGATGATGACGAGATCGAGCGGCATGTGGCTGGCCAGCGCCACCTCCAGCGCTTTCGCACCGTTGCGGCAGGCGGGACCGGCGTGATCGTCATAGCAGGTGGTGCGACCACCGAGACCTTCGGCGATGACCTCGACCTTGCCGCCCAGACCGGATTTCAGCACATCCGGCCAGCGAAACTGCGCGGGATGGCGCAACCCGGTGGTGGGATCGGCACCCCAGGTCAGGCTATCGCCGAAAGCGAGAATCGTCTTCATGACCGCCTCATCTTACGCGGTTGTTGTCGATGAAAGTGAAGTCGATGTCTTCACCCAGACCCGGACGGTCGGGGACATGCACGAAACCATCCGCGTCCATCGGGTCGGAAAGCGACTTCAGGTAATCGAAGCCGTCGTCATATTCGAGGAATGGATGCAACAGGCCGCGTTCGTACCAGCGGCAATTCTTGGTGGCGGCCACGACATGCAGGTTCATGGCCGTGTTGCCGTGGACTTCACATTCCACACCGAACGCCTCGGCCAGATGCATCGTCTTCAACGCGGGGGTTATTCCGCCGACATCGTTGACCCCGGTCCTGAGAATATCGCAGGCGCCAGCCTTCAACCATTCGGCGCGATGCCAGTGCTTGCCCGCCGCACTTTCGGGACCGACGACCGGAATATCGAGGTTATCCGCCAGCCACTTGTAGGAGGACATGGATTGCTCATCCATAGGCTCTTCGATCCAATCGAAATCCAGTTTTTCTAGGCCGCGACCGAGCGCAAGAGCGTCCGTGCGGGAATACCAATGGAACGCATCGATCATCAAATGAATATCGGGACCAACAGCTTCACGCACCGCCGCGCAGGCCTTGAGGTCCATCTTGACATCAGGCGCCCAACTGACAGGCGGCATCCACGTGTGGAGCTTGATACCCTTGTAACCGCGCTTTACCAACGTTTGCGCAAAGCGTCCGTAGTCTTCAGGGGTCGCGAGGCCGTTTTCCAGCTCGTCGCCGCACATGATGGAGCCATAGGCCAACACCTTGTCACGGTAACCACCAATCAACTTGTATACAGGTTGGTTGAGCGTGCGTCCGGCCAGATCCCACAGCGCACAGTCAACGACTGCAAGTGTGCGGTCGGTCAATTGCGCCGCAGAGCCCCGCTGCCAGTGGGCCAGATCCTGCCACAGGCGTTCCCGGTCTCGGTGGTCCTGCCCGATCAGAACCTTCTTGACGAATTTATCAATGACGTGGGGACGCACGATCTCCGGCGCCGTAAAGGAATGGCCCTCTTTGCCGTCTTCTGTGCGGATCGTCAAAATGGCCTGCTCGACCTGATGCGCCGGGCCTGGGTGAGCGTGTCCGGCACTGTCTGAGTGGCGACGCGTCGTCGTCTTGAACACCCGCACATCGACGTCGGTAATAATCATATGTCCTCCCAAGCAGCCCGGCGGCCAACAATCTGTAGTTCATCCTATTAGACAGATATCTCCATAATTGTCAAACATGTATGACATGTTGTTTTAACCACGCCAGCCAGACCTCGGCATTTATATTCGTCGAAAGGATCGAATTGGGTTTTCTGCGGTTTTGTATCCGGCGGCAATCGTTTAGAAACAATGCACAATCCCCCAGCAGCAATCTGCGCGAACACAGAGCCTTCCCATGCCTCACCAATCTGTCGGTTATATCTACGCGTTAGCGGCCTTCACCATTTTTGCGGCGCAGGACGGCATTTCCAAGCATCTGGGCTCGGCCTATCCACCCGTCTTCGTGGCCATGGTGCGCTATTGGGCTTTCGCGATTTTCGTCATCATTCTGGCGATGAGATCGCAGGGCGGCATCCGGCAGGCCGCCTCGACGCGTCGTTTCTTTCTCCAGGCAGGCCGAGGCGCGCTTCTCGCCGTTCAGATCGTTATGTCGATCATCTCCTTTTCCATCGTCGGCCTTGCGCACACGCATTCCATTTTCGCCTCGGCACCGCTGCTGGTCGCGGCACTGTCCGTTCCGATCCTCGGAGAACAGGTGGGATGGCGACGCTGGTCCGCCATTCTCGTTGGCTTCGTGGGCGTCCTGATCATTCTCAAGCCGGATGAGAGCGGCTTTGACATGACGCTGATAATCACATTCGCCGCAGCGCTTATGTCGGCGATTTATAGTGTGATGACGCGACTTGCCAGTCGGACCGACCCCGCCATAACCAGCTTCTTCTACACCGGCGTTCCCGGCGCAGTGGTTTTGACACTCATAGGCCCGTTTTACTGGGTAAATATGGCTCCTGCCGATTGGGGCTGGATGTTGGCTCTGTGCATCACTGGCATGAGCGGCCACTACCTGTTGATACGCGCATTCGAGCTTGCGGATGCGGCGTCCGTGCAGCCCTTCTCCTATTACCAGTTGGTTCTGGTCTCCATCGTCGGCGTCACGATCTACGGAGAGGTGTTGAGCGTGCACATGGTGATCGGTGCTGCCATCGTCATTGCAGCCGGTCTCTTCACGATCTGGCGTGAGCGGAGGGCCGCCCGCAAGGCGAGACAATCTACGCCGTAACAGTCTCGATCTTGGACTGCGATGCCGAGCGCAGCAGCATGCCATAGAGATCGCGCGGCTCGTCGGGGTCCGCCAGCAAATCGAGTTCCGCATAGAGACCGGTCGAAGCGAGTTTGGACCTGACATAACGGAGCGCGGAAAAGTCCTCGATGGCAAAACCGACGCTATCGAACAGCGTGATCTGCCGCTCATCTTTGCGCCCCTCGGCGTGGCCCGCGATCACCTCCCAGAGTTCAGTCACCGGGTGATCTGCGGGCAACTGCTGGATCTCACCTTCGATGCGGGTCTGCAGCGGATATTCCACGAAGATTTCGGAGCGCAGCAGAATATCCTTGTGCAGTTCCGTCTTGCCGGGGCAATCACCGCCGATGGCGTTAATGTGAACGCCCGGGCCGACCATGTTGTCACTCAGAATGGTGGCATATTGCTTGTCGGCGGTCACGGTGGTGATAATATCCGCGCCCTCGATCGCATCTTCCGCCGTGTTGCAAACCGTGATCGTAAAGCCGAGGCCTTCGAGATTTCGCTGGCACTTCAGGCTGGCATTTCTGTCCACATCATAGAGCCGCACATGATCGACGGCGAGAATGGCCTTGAAGGCGCGCGCCTGAAATTCGCTTTGCGCGCCATTGCCAATGATGGCCATGGATTTTGCATTTGGGCGCGCGAGGTATTTCGCCGCGAGTGCCGATGTCGCAGCGGTTCTGAGCGCGGTCAGGATCGTCATCTCCGAGAGCAACATCGGATAGCCATTGCCGACATCCGACAGAACGCCAAATGCCGTGACGGTCTGGCGCCCCTCTCTGGTGTTTTTTGGATGACCATTCACATATTTGAAGCCGTAGAGTTGCCCATCACTCGTGGGCATCAATTCGATCACACCGTCCAGCGAGTGAGAAGCGATGCGCGGCGTCTTGTCGAAATGTTCCCAGCGCCGAAAGTCGTCCTCGATTGTTTGGGCAAGCTCCCGCAGAAACGTGTCGATGCCGACGTTCAGAACGAGCTTCATCATATTGTCGACGCTGATAAAGGGAACGATGTTGAGATTGGGTATCGCGGTCATCATGGCATCCTCCCTCAACCGGCTCTCGTCGGTCTGTCCAACACGCGCTTGCCCATCAGGCTTGCAGTGAGGTCCACCATAAGGCGTGCGGTTTTTCCGCGTTCATCGAGAAACGGGTTGAGTTCAACGAGATCGAGGCTGGAGACAAGGCCGCTATCACAGAGCATTTCCATAACAAGATGCGCTTCACGGAAGGTGGCGCCGCCCGGGACCGTGGTGCCGACGGCTGGCGCAATGGCCGGATCGAGGAAATCGACATCGAGGCTGACATGCAGCAATCCGTTGGCGGCAACGACCCTCTCCAGAAAGGCGCGAAGCAAGACGCCGACGCCATGTTCATCGATCATTCGCATGTCGTAGATGGTGACGCCGGTCTCGCTCAAGGCGGCGCTTTCTGCGGGATCGACACTGCGGATGCCGATCATGCAGATATTGGCAGGATCGACCGGGTTCGTCACCGGCGGGAAATAGCCATCGAAGCCGTGGCGACCACTGTAATAGGCGACCGGCGTGCCGTGCAGATTGCCGCTGCGCGTCGTGTCCAGCGTGTGAAAATCGGTGTGCGCATCCAGCCAAAGCACGAAAAGCGGGCGGTTGCGTTCTGCAGCGCGCCTTGCCACACCGGTCACGCTGCCCGCTGAGATAGCATGGTCGCCACCCAAGAAGATCGGCATCGCATTCTCACTCTCGAGATAGGCGACGTCCGCCAGCGCTTCCGTCCATGCGACGGTTTCCGAGAGGTGATGGACGGCGTGGTTGGGGTGCGAAAATTCGCGCATGGGTGCTGGCGTCACATTGCCGATATCGACAACGACATGTTCTAAATCCTCAAGCGAGGTCTTCAGTCCGGCAACGCGAAGGGCACTAGGTCCCATTTCACATCCCAGTTGCCCGGCACCTATTTGCAGCGGAACTCCAATCAGCCTGCATTCCATCCAAATCTCCCTTCGATTTAAGGAAATTCAAACATCTGACGATGGCGAAATGAACGATATATATTGGCAATATAGTCGAAACATTCTACCATTTTGGCTCATGTGATGAGCAAAGCGGCAAATATGGATGATCTGGACAAAAAGTTGGTGACGCTGCTGCGCCACAATGGGCGGCGAAGCATTTCCGATCTTGCGCTAGAAACCGAGACGTCACGTGCCACCGTGCGTGCGCGCATCGAGCGGCTGGAGGCCAACGGCACTATCATCGGCTATACGGTGATCCTGCGCGCAGATGCGGTCGAGGAGGCTGTGCGCGGGATCATGATGATCGAGATCGAAGGCCACGTGACCGACAGGGTCATCAGGGCGCTGGGCGGCTTTCCCGAAATATCGGAGGTCCATTCCACCAACGGGCGGTGGGACCTGATCGTCGAACTCAGCGCCGCGACGCTGAGCGATTTCGATTCCATCCTGCGCCGCATCCGGCTGGTTCCGGGCATCACCGGCAGCGAGACCAGCCTGCTTCTGTCCACGTCACGCTCAACGAGAGCACGACTGTAGCCTCACGCCACGCGCATGCCTTCGCGCCAGACGCCCGCGATAAAGGGCGGCAGTCCTGCCGTTGCCCGCACTCTGACGATATCCGCCCGCCGCCCCACGTCGATGCGGCCACGATCGAAAAGCTTGGCCGCATCCGCAGGGTTGGCGGAGATCAGCCTGATCGCGTGGGGCAGATTGATGATTTGCTTCTCCCACAACAGAAAGGCAGCCTGAACGAGGCTGAACGGCACGTAGTCGGACGATAGGATATCCAGCGCACCCTTTTCCAGTAGTTCGAGCGCCGAAACATTGCCGGAATGCGAACCGCCACGCACCACATTCGGCGCCCCCATCAGCACCTGCAATCCGGCCTCGCGCGAGAGCTGCGCTGCCGATACGGTCGTTGGAAATTCAGCCAGCGAAATTCCAAGCTCAAGGCCTTCTGCGACATGTTCTGCCGTCGCATCGTCGTGGGATGCGATGGATATGTTGGCGTCGTGGCAGCGCTGCGCGATCTCCCGGCGATGCTTTGCCGAATAGGCATCCGATTGCGCGATGCGCCTTTCGCTGAAAGCCGCAAAATCCGCGTCGGACAGCTTCTTCTTGCCCTGATAATAGATGCGATATGCCTCAAGGCTGACGAACTGACGTTGGCCGGGCGCGTGGTCCATCAGCGATGCCAAGCGTACACGATCATTGCCCTTCATCTGGTCGAAATGCTCCACGGCATCGGGCATGGAAACTTCGCAGCGCAGGTGAATGAAGTGTTCGGCCCGCAGCCTGTTTGCCGCTGTTGCCGCAGAAATGGTCTGCGCCATGGCCGACATGTCATCGGAGCCGAGTTCGGTATCGCCATCCATGCCGACGCGAAGCGCATCGAAAACGGTGGTGATGCCTGCGGTGGCAATCTGTCCGTCATGCGCCTGAAGAGCGGCATCGAGGTTCCAGCGCACTTTCGGACGCGGCTGCACATGGGTTTCCAAATGGTCGGTGTGCAGCTCGACACAACCGGGAATGACATAATCGCCGTCGAGATCAGTGCCGGATGGCGAGTGTCCCGATGAGATGTCGGCAATCTTGCCATCACGGACAAGCAAGGTGCCGTGGATGATGTCATCAGCTGTGACGATGGCGCAATTGGTGAAAACGAGTTCTTTTTGCATGGCGATTTCATTCGGGCTGGTGCGCTGGCGCGCGTGAACGTGAGGGAAATTTAAGCGTCGCGCGTCAGATCACGATCCGGCGCAATTGCTGGGAAATAAGGTCCATCACTGTAACCGTGAGAACGATGATAATGATGATGGCCGACGCCTGCGGGTAATAGAAGCCGCGGATCGTTTCGAACAGAACCTGACCAATACCACCAGCACCGATCAATCCAAGCACCGTGGCCGAGCGAACGTTCGATTCCAGCCGGTAGAGCGAGAATGAAATCCACAGCGGCAGGACCTGCGGTATTACCCCGAACACGACCTGCTGGATGCGCGACGCTCCCGTGGTTTTGATGGCCTCCACTGGGCGCGGATCGATGGCTTCCACGGCTTCGGAAAACAGCTTGGCCAGAATGCCCGTGGTGTGGATGAACAGCGCCATCACGCCCGCAAAAGGGCCCAGCCCAACGGCAACGACGAACAGCACCGCAAAGACGACCTCATGGATGGCGCGAAACATGTCCATCAGTCGGCGCACCGGCTGGTTGACCCACCATGGCGCCATGTTATGCGCCGACAAAATGCCGAACGGGATCGACAGAAGAACAGCGAGAAAGGTGCCCCAGACCGCGATCTGCACCGTGACGACCATCTCTTCGAGATAATATTGCCACGTGGTGAAATCGGGCTTGAGGAAATCCTTGGCGTAGGTGGCCATGTTGCCACTGTCGCTGAACAGATAGGTCCAGCGTTCCATCTCTGCAGGTCCCCAACTGACGGCAAGTGCTGCCAACAATGCGAGCAGAAGCAAGCCGTTGCGCAAACCGCCGGGCTGTTTGAAAGCGGCGGACGGGATCGCCTTATCGTGCAGAGATGTGTCGCTCATGGTCATCGTTCCGTGCTGAAGCAGGTGGGCCTACGGGCCCACCCCCCAGAGAGATTGCAGTTTTAGGATCAGGTCTTGGAAGCGGTTGCGAGTTCGGCTTCGAACTTGCTCTTCTGCTCGGTCAGATCCTTGATCTTGGCGGTTTTTTCTTCAGCGGACAGCTTAGTATCTGCCTGCGCCTGCGCGATGGACTTCGACAGTTCCATGACCCGGATCGGCAGAAGCTGCTTGTCGGTGGATGCACGGAACGGTGCCCATTTCAGACCGGCGAGGATTTTCTTTTCCGCTGCGATATCACCCGTGGACTTGTCTGTGCCGTAGGTTAGGAAGAATTCGCGCAGTTTCTCCTTCGTCGCATCCGGCAGATCCTTTCGCCAGACGATAGGGTCGGACGGAATGAGCGGCGAACGCCAGACTTCGCGGATGTTGGCGAAGGCATCGGGCTTGTTCTGCTTGATCAGCGCCATGTTCTCGGTGTTGTTGGCGGCAGCATCGAGCTGCTTGTTCGCCACGCCCATGGCATTGGTTTCATGGTTGGCGTTGGTAACGTTCTTGAAGCAGGTCTTCGGATCGATACCACGGGCGCCGAACACGAATGTCATCGGCACGAGATAGCCGGATGTGGAATTCGGATCGCCGAGGCCGAAGTTGATCGACTTGTCGCATTTGAGAACGTCATCGACGGTCTGGATCGGCGAGTCCTTGGGAACGATGATGACGGACCAGTAGCCTGGCTCGCCAGCAACGGGTACGCTCTGCACGAAGACTTCGCCATCGGCGCGATCAACGGCTTCCATGGCGGATTTGTTGCCGTACCAGGCAAGCTGCACCTTGTTGAAGCGCATGCCTTCGATGATGCCGGCATAATCGGATGCGAAGAACGCCTTCACATCCAGACCCGTCTTTTTCGTCATGTCGGCCAGAAGCGGTTCCCAGTTGGTTTTCAGGTTCTGCTGGGACTCTGTGGAAATGATGCCGAAGTTCAGTGTGTCCTGTGCCAGTGCGGCAGTCGTCATCGTCAAGGCGACAGACATCGCCGCCATGCTTTTCAGTATCGCGTTCATGGAAGTCTCCGATATCAAAGGGGAAGTCAGGCGGTCGTGAGGACCGGCTGACGGTTGGGCAGTCCCGTGGTCACCACGGGACCAGATTGCTCCGCCGAGGCATCCGGCAGGACCAGTTCTTCCGATGCAGAGCCATAGAGCTCGGCGAGGAATGCGTTGGAGAGCGATGTCGAAGGGCCATCGAAGACAATGGCACCATTGCGCATCGCAATGGTGCGCTTGCAGTAGCGACGGGCGTATTCGACCTGATGCAGCGAGACGAGAACGGTGATTCTATCCTGCGCATTGATATCGGCCAGCACATCCATCACCCGGCGCGCAGACGATGGGTCGAGCGCAGAAATAGGCTCGTCCGCAATCAGTATTTCAGCGCCCTGCACCAGCGTGCGGGCAATGGCAGCGCGCTGCTGCTGCCCGCCCGACAGCGTAGAGGAACGCTGCACCGCGACCTGCGGAATGCCGACACGCGCTAGGGCTGCCCGCGCCGCAGCCTTTTCACCTGCATTGAACAGACCAAGCGTTCCACGCCAGCGGGGCACTCGACCGAGAAGCCCGATCAGGACATTGGTCAAAACAGACAGACGACCGACGAGGTTGAACTGCTGGAACAGCACGGAGACCGCCCCGCGCTTCACGTAACCGGTGAGGCGACCGCCTTTTTGCGAAACGGTGTCGAGGATTTCGACCCGTCCTTTCTGCCCGTCGCCGGTCTCAAGGCCCGCAATGTGGCGGATTAGCGTGCTCTTGCCGGAGCCGGATGCGCCGATCAGCGCCACCATCTCGCCGCGCTCAAGCGTCATGCTCACATTGTCCAGTGCGCGTGTATTTCCGTATTTTTTCGACAGATTTGACACGGTGATCGCAGTCATTGCTAGCTCCTTGTGCCGGTCATTTCGAAGGACATTGGACGGCTTTCGATGATCGTACGGTGACAGTTGCATGAAGTTTTTATGTCAGCCGCCGTAGCGACCGAGAAAATCTGCGGCAGAGAGCGCGCGGAAGTCGTGAAGTGCTTCAAACAGCGCGTCATGCGACCAATCCCACCAGGCAAGCCTGTCCATTCTTTCACCGATGGAGCCTTCGAAACGTTGCCGAATGAGGCGCGCAGGCACACCACCGATGACCGTATAGGGCGCGACATCGCGAGAGACCACGGCACCGGCACCGATGACAGCGCCGTTGCCGACCTGCACACCCGGAAGCAGCGTTGCACCGTGACCGATCCAGACATCGTGCCCGATCACGACACGGCGGGCGCGACGGGCCGCGAAAAATTCGGCCTCATCTTCAACACCTTCCCAATAGTCACCGGCGCGGTAGGTGAAGTGGTGCATGCTGGCGCGGTCCATGGGGTGGTTGGTGGCGTTGATGCGCACGCTGGCCGCGATATTCGCAAACTTGCCGATGGTCGTGCACCACACCTGCCCGCCGCGCTCGATGTAGGAATAATCGCCCATCTCTGTCTCAGAGATATGGCAGCCCGCAGCGATTTCCGTGTAGCGGCCCAGCACGCAGTCCTTGACCTGCGCAGTTGGATCGATGAGTGGCGCCAAAGACAGTTTGGTCATGCTGCCGCCCTTCGTGCTGAAAAGTCCGAGACATCGAGAATGCGTGTCGCCACCGCATCCCGCACCGGCAGATCGTGGAAAATGCCAAGAATTGCCGTGCCGCCCGCGAGTTTTTCCTGGATCATGGAAACGACCACATCGCGGTTCTCTGCGTCGAGAGATGCTGTCGGCTCGTCCAGCAGAAGGATTGGATGATCGGTAATGAAGCCACGAGCGATGTTGACGCGCTGCTTCTCGCCGCCAGAAAAAGTAGCCGGTGGCAGACCGAACAGGGTCTGCGGCAAATTGAGACGGGAAAGCAGCGCGCTGGCCCGTTCAATCGCCTCTTCCCGCGTAACACCCCTTGCCGTCAGCGGTTCAGCGACGATTTCCAGAGCGGATACACGCGGCACGGCCCGCAGAAACTGGCTGACATAACCAACGCTTTTGCGGCGCAGTTCCAGCACGAGCCGGGGGTCTCCGCTGCCCAAATCCTGCATCGTGCCGGTGGACGTTTCGCGAACCAGAATATGGCCCTGGTCGATGGCATAATTTCCGTAGACCATCCGCAGGATAGACGATTTGCCGACCCCCGAAGGGCCGCCAAGCACGACACATTCGCCGTGCTGAAGCTCGAAATTCACATTGCGCACGACAGGCAAAACGATACCATCGCGCAGGTGCATGGTGAAGGATTTGGCGACGTTGGCAACAGACAGAACGACGTCTTGCACCTGTGTTGCGTTTGCGTGATGAGATGTCATGTCAGCTCTCCGGTATCGATGCGACAAGAAGCTGGGTGTAGGGGTGTTGCGGATCGTCCAGAACCCGGTCCGTCAGCCCCTGCTCCACGATGCGACCGCTCTTCATGACGATCATGCGTTGCGACAGCAGCCGGGCGACTGCCAGATCGTGGGTGACGATAACAACGGACAGTCCGAGGTCATTGACGAGACCGCGCAGAAGGTCCAGCACACGGGCCTGAACGGAAACATCCAGACCACCCGTCGGCTCGTCCATGAAAATCAGCCGGGGATGGGTGACGAGATTGCGGGCGATCTGAAGGCGCTGACGCATGCCGCCGGAAAACGCCACCGGCTGGTCGTCGATGCGGTCTGCGGCGATTTCGACGCGGGACAGCCACTCGGTGGCGGTGCGGCGAATATCGCCGTAGTGGCGCTCACCCACCGCCATCAGCCGTTCACCGACATTGGCACCTGCTGACACCCGCATCCGCAGGCCATCGGCTGGGTTCTGGTGAACAAAGCCCCAATCGGTCCGTGCCAGAAACCGGCGTTCGGCCTCGGACAGGTCTTGCAGGTCGGGAAAACGCCCGTCGCGCATGCGGTACCGGATGCTGCCGGAGGAGCGTTCCAATCTCGCCGAAATGCAGTTGAGCAACGTGGTTTTGCCGGAGCCGGATTCACCGACGATCGCAACGACTTCGCCCGGCCAGACATCGAAGGAAATGTCCGTGCAGCCGATGAAGTTGCCGTAGCGCCGCTCAAGATTGCGGATGGAAAGGATCGGGTCTGTCATGGATGATCTCCCGAAGCCACCTGGGGCAAGCCTGGACCGCGATGGCCGTCCATCTGGCGCGTTTCACAATGGTCAGTATCGGAGCAGACAAACATCCGCCCGCCGCGATCATCCGTCACGACTTCGTCCAGATAGACGCCCTTGGCATTGCAGAGCGCGCAGGACGAGGTGAACCTCTGAACAGCGAAAGGATGATCCTCGAAGTCCAGACTGACGACTTCGGTGAACGGCGGCAGGGCATAGATGCGCTTTTCGCGACCGGCACCGAAGAGTTGAAGCGCGGGAGAATTGTTCATCTTGGGATTATCGAATTTGGGAATGGGCGATGGGTCCATGACGTAGCGACCCTCGACCTTGACCGGATAGGCATAGGTGGTGGCGATATGCCCGTGCTGGGCGATGTCTTCATAGAGCTTCACGTGAATGAGGCCATATTCCTCCAGCCCGTGCATCACCCGCGTTTCCGTTTCCCGCGGCTCCAGAAACCGCAGCGGCTCTGGAATAGGGACCTGATAGACAATGGTCTGCCCGGCCTTCAACGGCGTTTCGGGAATGCGGTGACGGGTTTGGATGACCGTCGCTTCCGTCGTCTTCGTCGTGGTGGCAACACCCGCCGTCTTTGCGAAGAAGGCGCGAATGGACACGGCATTGGTGGTGTCGTCGGCGCCCTGATCGATAACCTTCAGCACATCGTCTAGCCCCAGAATGGCGGCAGTGACCTGCACGCCACCGGTGCCCCAGCCATAGGGCATCGGCATTTCACGCGAGGCGAAAGGCACCTGATAACCGGGAATGCAGATCGCCTTGAGAATGGCACGGCGGATCATGCGCTTGGTCTGTTCGTCCAGATAGGCAAAATTGTAAGCTGGCAGGTTCATTCCGCAGCCTCCTTGTTTTGCATGGCGTCTTCGTTTTCACGGCGAAGCATGCGCAGCAGACCGAGTTCGGCCTGGAAGTCCACGTAATGGGGCAGTTTCAGGTGCTCCACGAAGCCGGTCGCCTCGACGTTGTCACAGTGGGCAAGCACGAATTCCTCGTCCTGCGCGGGTGCATTGCGCTGCTCCTGAAATTCATCGGCGCGCAGTGCACGGTCGACAAGGCTCATCGCCATCGCCTTTCGTTCGGACTGACCGAACACCAGCCCGTAGCCGCGCGTAAACCGTGGACCGTCCTCGCCCTGACCCTTGAACTGCGACACCATCTGGCATTCGGTAACCCTGATGGAGCCGACCGAGACGGCAAAGCCAAGCTCCGGGATATCGATTTCCAGTTCCACCATGCCGATGCGGACTTCGCCGACGAAGGGATGGGTTCGGCCATAACCACGCTGGGTGGAATAGGCCAGCGACAGTAGAAATCCCTCGTCGCCACGCGCCAGCGCTTGCAATCTGCGATCCCGCTCGACAGGAAACGCCGTCGGGTCTCGCGTCAGATCTCCGGGTTCCTTGTCCGAGGGACGGTCAGGCTCGATCAGGCCCTCGTCATCCAGAATGTCGGTCACTCTCGGGAAGACACTTCCGCCATTGATCGGGCGTCGGACGGGTTGCTCCACGGGCACATCACCGGCCATGTCGGGGTCGATTAGCCTGTGGGTATAATCGAATGTCGGACCCAGCAACTGGCCGCCGGGAATATCCTTATAGGTGGCCGAAACACGCCGTTCCACCTGCATCACGTCGGTGGCAACCGGTCTCGAACATCCAAAACGCGGCAATGTCGTTCTGTAGGCGCGCAGCAGGAATATCGCTTCGATGAGGTCGCCGCGAGACTGGCGCACGCACATCGCCGCCAGTTGCGGATCGTAAAGCGACCCTTCCGCCATGACCCTGTCGACAGCGAGCGACAATTGACCGGCAATCTGGTCCAGTGTCAGCGCAGGAACATCGCGATCTCCACGCCGCCGGTCTGCCAACAGCTTGTGTGCCTTGTCGATAGCCGCTTCGCCACCTTTTACCGCAACATACATGGCTTACATCTCCCTGATACGGGTCGTGCGCGGCAAGGCAATCGCCTCGCTGGCACAGACGAGAATGACATCGAAGCCGAGCGGATAGGTCGCGGTATTGGCCTGCATTGCAGCGGCAAATCCGTCCGGCAGACCTGTGGGGCACACAGTGCAGGTTGTCTCGATACCCGGTCCGGTCAGCTCAAGCGGCGCACCACCGGTGAGTGATGCAACCGACAGGATGAGCGTGGCAGAACGATCGGGATATTCCGATGTGCCACGTGCGAAGGCTTGCCATTGCGAGGTCTCGGTCGTTTCGGAAAGCACGAGGAAAGTGGCCGTCTCCGGCTTTTCGCAGATCGGCGCGCCGCTGTGAAAGGTCAGCCATGTCGCAGCCGGTCGCATGCCTTCGGCAGCTTCGAACCACACCGGCGTGTCGTAATCGCACAGCGTCAGAAGGATGGAAGAGGCGGCGGCGCACAGCGGAGCCGGGCCGCATGCCCGCCGACCCAGATCCGCCACGGTGCCGGGCGTCGAGAAAGCGTGCATAATGGAATGGAAAACATCCTGCGATGCAAAGACCGGATCGGCAAAGCCACCGTCGAAATTGACTGCGCTCATCAATCTTCTCCTCTCGCAACGGTAAAGAAGTCGACCTTCGTCGCTTCCGTTTCCTCGGCAAGACGGCGCCTTTCAGCCTCCTTCAGGACGAGTGCGGGACCGACGATGTCGGCATCGATCCGGGCGGCCCAGTCGGGCTGTTGGCGCAGGGCATCGAGATGCGCGACCATGCTGGCCTTTTGCTTGTCGCGCCCCAGAACGACGGAGTGCCCAACCTCGCCCGTGTCCAGTTTCACCGTGGCGCGGGTAACGCTGGCTTCGCCGAGATTGAAGGCGCCACCGCCACCACCCACCCTGCCCCGCACCATGACGGTGCCGATCTCTGGGCCGCGAACGGGTGTGGCGGGGGCCGCGCTCTGACTGATCGTGGTGTAATGCTGCGTCAGAAACTCTGCTGGAGCGCCACTCAGAATGTCCAGCGCCTGCTTCCTGTCGAATGTGTAAGTCGTCATATCGTCTTCGCTTCGTTATTTGTCTAATTGTATAGACAACCATTCTTATCTGACTTATACACCGAAATAAGTGACGCTAGAATGACAATGGGACGACAGGGCAAAAAATGAATGCACATGAGGACGGGATTTCCCTGTGGCGGCGAGTGGCAGATGGTATCCGAAGCGCTATCGCGGAGGGCACGATCACTGATCGCTTGCCCCCAGAAACCGAGTTGGCAGTGGAATTCGGAGTCAACAGACACACGGTAAGACGCGCGATCTCAGTGCTCTCCGCTGATGGTTTGCTGCGCGCGGAGCGTGGTCGCGGCACTTTCGTCAATGCGGTTCAGACACGGATTGTGTACCCCATCGGCGCGCGGGCAAGGTTTTCCGAAAACATTGCCCGCCAGTCTCTCGAACCATCTGGCCGTCTTATTCATGCGGAAATCGTGGCCGCCGACACGTCGCAGGCTAAGCTCCTGTCCTGCGCAACCGGCTCGCCCCTGCACCGGCTGGAACATCTGGCGGTGGCGGATGGCGTCCCCGTCTCACGCTCCGTCTCGCTGTTTTCCGCCACCCGCTTTCCCGGCATCATCACGGCCTATGCCGACACCGGGTCCATCACCAAGGCATTGCAACGCGAAGGCTTGGAAGATTATCGCCGCAAGGAGACGCGGTTGACGGCGGAACGGGTGTCGTCTCGCGATACGGAACTGCTGAATTGCGCGCCTGACAGCATCGTTCTGGTCAGCAAGGCAATCGACACCGATGTGGAACTCAATCCAATCCAGAGCATCGTGACCCGTTTTCTCGCAGATCGCATGGAGCTGGTGTTTTCTAATACTCCTTGACGATCGCAATCAACACAATGTGACCGATACCAAAACCGCACCTGAGCGCCGGAAAAGTATAATACTGAACGCCTGATATGGCTCAGCACTTTTGTGTCAGCCACAGCCAACCTCCATGCAATGCAGCAGAAATTGTCCGATTTTGCTGCATTGCAGGATAAATCTTGTGCCTCCAGCGTCAGCATATTGATGAAACAAAGTGGCACTGACACCTTTCCATCAGTGGTATGGTCAAAAAAGTATCAGCAATTTCTCCGCCGTGATGTGGAATGCAACTGCTGAAGTCCCGATGCTTCCTCCGACGCGAAGGTAGTTGGGAGGAGCCAATTGCCAACCTTAACGGGCTGTCGCGTTAGGGAGAGGATATTCATGCAACCCGATCTGGAACTGGTCCATATCCGCAAGGGCGAATCGTTCGCAGCGTGGACGCATGGCTACCCGTTCCGTACGGTCCGCTGGCATTATCACCCCGAATATGAAATTCATCTCGTCGTTGCGACCTCTGGCACATTTTACCTTGGCGACTTCGTCGGCACCTTCAGCCCCGGTCAGCTGATTATGACGGGACCGAACCTCCCGCAGAACTGGATCAGCGATATCGAGGTCGGTGAGATCGTCCCGGCCCGCTCGCTCGTCATCCAATTTCCCGAAGCCTTCATTGAGGATGCCAGCGCGTCCATGCCGGAAATGGATGCCGTGCGTCCCCTGCTGGACCGCAGCCGTCGTGGGCTGCTCTTTGATGATGCGACAAGCATGGCAGTAAGACCGCTCATCGAAAAACTACTCGAAGCGCAGGGTCTAAAGAGACTGGCACTGTTCTGGGACATTCTCGCCCTTCTCGTGGATGCCGATTACGAGGTGCTTGCCAGCCTCAGCTTCCAGCTCGACCTGACCGGCACCGAAGATAGCGGCATCAATCGCGCTTTGTCGCATCTGCGTGAAAACCTGACGGATCAGGTCGAAGAGGGTGAACTGGCGGCAATGGTGGGCCAGAGCCCGAGCGCATTTTCGCGTGCCTTCAAAAGACACACCGGCACGACGCTTGTTCGTTACCGCAACCAGCTGCGCATCGATCTGGCCTGCAAGATGCTGCTGGCCGATCTGGAGGTCAATGTCGCAGAGATCTGCTACGACGTCGGCTTTTCCAACCTATCCAATTTCAACCGGCATTTCCTCAAACTAAAGGGAATGTCCCCATCCCAGTTCCGCTCGAAATTCACGGCGCAGAAAGCGTTCATGATGGCGGACTGATCGAGCCTACCAGACGAAATCAACCCCATTCGGGCGGCGAGATGCTGTCCGGAAACGAGCAGGTATTGCCTGCATTCATCCATAAGGGAGGAACCTAGATGAAAAAGATGCTTCTTTCGGCCACCGCCGCACTCGCTCTGTTCGTCACGCCAGCACTTGCGCAGGAAAAGCTCAAGATCGGCATGACCTTTCAAGAATTGAACAACCCGTACTTCGTGTCCATGCAGGAAGCTTTGAAAGAAGCCGCAGCCTCCATCGGTGCAGAAGTGATCGTGACCGATGCGGCGCATGACGTTGCAAAGCAGGTTTCCGACGTTGAGGACATGTTGCAGCAGAAGATCGACATTCTTCTGCTGAACCCGACCGACTCAGCCGGTATTGAGGCCGCCGTGCATGCCGCAAAGGCCGCAGGCGTCATCGTCGTTGCCATCGACGCCAATGCCAACGGCCCGGTCGATACCTTCGTCGGTTCCAAGAACCGCGATGCCGGTTACCAGTCCTGCAAACATCTGGGCGATGCGCTGGGCGGCAAGGGTGAAGTCGCCATTCTTGATGGCATTCCTGTCGTTCCTATCCTGCAACGCGTCGAAGGTTGCAAGGCAGCCCTCGGTGAATTCTCCGACATCAAACTCGTCGACACACAGAATGGTCGTCAGGACCGCTCCGTAGCGCTGGGTGTCGTTGAAAACATGATCCAGTCGCATCCCAACCTGGCGGGTATCTTCTCTGTCAATGACGGTGGTGCCATGGGAGCACTCGCAGCTATTCAGGGTTCGGGCCGCGATATCAAGCTGACGTCCGTCGATGGTGCACCGGAAGCGGTGAAGGCGATTGCCGACGGCACCAACTTCATTGAAACGACAGCGCAGTTCCCACGCGATCAGGTTCGCGTCGGTCTTGCGATGGCGCTTGCCCAGAAGTGGGGCGCCGTTGTCGTGCCGAAGGAAGTTCCGATCGACGTGCGCGTCGTCGACAGCAAGAACGCCGCTGACTTCAGCTGGTAATCCACACCTCCCAAGCCCGCGCCCACAGCAATGTGGGTGCGGGACCTTTCCAACCTTAAAGGAGGGCAAGATGCTTGAGCTGAAAAACATCAGAAAGAGCTTTGGCCAGATCGAAGTCCTGCAAGGCGTCGATCTGCAGGCGCGCCCGGGAGAGGTTCACGCGCTCCTGGGGGAAAATGGTGCAGGCAAGTCGACCCTGATGAAAATCCTGTGCGGCATCATCAAGCCGACGGACGGGGAAATCCTGATCGATGGAAAAGAACATCGCTTTGCCAATTACGATGAGGCCATTGCCGCCGGTATCGGCATCGTCTTTCAGGAATTCAGTCTGATTCCGTATCTCGACGCCGTCGAGAACATGTTTCTTGCTAGAGAACTACGCGGATCGTTCGGGCTACTGAACAGGAAAGCCATGCGCCTTCGTGCCGCAGAGATCATGCGCCAGCTGGCCATCGACGTGCCGCTTGACGTGCCGGTTCACCGACTGTCGGTTGCCGAACAACAGTTCGTGGAAATTGCCAAGGCGCTGTCGCTGAACGCCCGTATTCTGGTTCTGGATGAGCCGACCGCGACGTTGACCCCGTCAGAGACGGAACATCTGTTCAACGTCATGCGGCAGTTGCGCAAACAAGGTGTGGCGATCATCTTCATTTCACACCATCTGGAAGAAATCTTCGAGATTTGCGACCGTATCACCGTTCTGCGGGACGGTGAGTTCATCGCATCCTGCCTTGTCTCCGAAGTCGATAATGATCGGCTCGTCGAGATGATGGTCGGACGCCGGATCGAAAACAATTTTCCACCCAAGAAAACCCCTGATAGCGCCGCACCGCTGGTCATCGAAGTCGATGAGCTGCAACTCAAAAAGGGCGGACCGATCTCGCGCTTTTTCCTCAGGAAAGGCGAAATTCTGGGTTTCGCCGGACTGGTCGGCTCTGGCCGCACGGAGACCGTTCTGGCCATGCTGGGCGCGCATCCAGCCGCCCGACGCAAGGTGAAAATGGACGGCGTCGAGAAACGTTTTTCCGGGCCGGATGATGGACTGATCAACGGCGTCGGTCTGCTGCCGGAAAGCCGCAAGGACGAAGGTCTGATCACCAGTTTCTCGATTTTGCAGAACATCTCGCTCAACAATTACCGCAAATATCGCAAGAACCACTGGTTCATCGATCTCAAGAAAGAGCTTGCCCACACGCAGACAGCGATGGATCAGGTGCGCGTGAAAGCGCCGGGACCGCATGCCCGTGTCGACACGCTGTCGGGCGGCAACCAGCAGAAAGTGGTGATTGCCCGTTGGCTGAACCACGACATGCGCGTGCTGATATTCGATGAGCCCACCCGTGGCATCGACGTCGGAGCCAAGGCGGAAATCTACGCCTTGATGCGCCAGTTCACCGAGCAGGGCTACTCGATCATCATGATTTCATCCGAACTGCCCGAGGTCATCGGCATGTCCGATCGGGTCTGCGTCTTCCGCTCCGGCGGTATCGTTGCGACCGTCGAAGGCGACCTTGTGAATTCCGAAACAATAATGACCCACGCGACCACCGGGAGAGTTGAACATGTTGCCTGATGCAAACACGGACACAGCAACGAGATCCAACGGCCTGAACCTTGGCCGGTTGCTGCAAACACCGCTGGCATTGCCGCTGGTGGGCCTCATCGTCGTGTCCATCATCATGGGCCTTGCGAGCGATAACTTCTTCACCTTGAACAACATCATGAACGTGCTGCGTCAGGTGTCCATCGTCGGCATTCTGGCCGTCGGCATGACCTTCGTGATCCTGACCGGCGGTATCGATCTTTCGGTTGGCGCGGTCATGGCGCTGGTCGGCACGCTGTGCGCGGGCATGATGGTGAAGATGGGCATTCCCGCCGTGGCCGCACTGGGGATAGGCCTCTTCATCGGTATTGGCATCGGGCTGTTGAACGGCGCACTGGTGGCCTGGGGCAAGATGCCCGCCATCATCGTCACGCTGGCAACCATGGGTATGGCACGCGGCCTCGGCCTTATCTATTCGGGCGGCTACCCGATCAGCGGCATACCGAGCTGGATTTCCTGGTTCGGCGTTGGTCGTCTCGGCTTCGTGCCGGTCCCCGTCATCATCATGATCGTTACCTACGCGCTTGCCTGGGTTCTTTTGCAGCGCACCGCCTTCGGGCGCCACGTCTATGCACTCGGCGGAAACGAAACTGCGGCACGCCTTTCCGGCGTCAAGACGCAGCGGGTCAAGCTTGCCGTCTATGGCATCGCCGGTTTCACCTCGGCCTTGGCGGCTGTGATCCTGATTGGCCGGTTGATGAGTGGCCAGCCCAATGCCGGTGTTGGCTTCGAACTAGACGCCATCGCCGCCGTGGTCCTCGGCGGCACCGCCATCGCCGGTGGCAGAGGCCTCATTCTGGGCACGCTGATCGGAGCGATCCTGCTCGGCATCCTTAACAACGGCCTCAACCTCATGGGCATCAATCCGTATCTGCAGGATGTGATCAAAGGCGCGATCATTCTGCTGGCCATCTATATCGGGCGTGAATGGCGCTGAGCCGGCCCGACCTCTTTTCGAAACAGGAGAATATCATGTCTTTATCACTGCAAGGCAAAATCGCTGTCATCACCGGAGCGGCCTCAGGAATTGGTCTCGCCACGACAGAAGCATTGCTGGAACAGGGTGCCACCGTCGTCATGGTGGACTGGAACGAGAAGGCTCTGAACGAGCTTGCCGGAAAGCTGGGCGACAAGGCGATACCGCAGGTCACCAACCTTCTAGACGCAGACAGCTGCAACGCGATGGTGCCGGAAATCCTGCAAAAAGTCGATCATATCGACATTCTCTATTGCAACGCCGGTACCTATATCGGCGGCGACCTGACGGAAACGACGCCCGAGGCCATCGACAAGATGCTGAACCTTAACGTCAACGCCGTAATGAAGAACGTCCATTCCGTCGTGCCCCATATGAGCGAACGCAAGACCGGCGACATCATCGTCACCTGCTCCATCGCTGGCCATTACCCGACCTACTGGGAGCCAGTCTACGCGGCTTCGAAATGGGCCGTGACCTGCTTCGTGCAGACGATGCGTCGCCAGATGATCCCGCACGGCGTGCGCGTCGGTCAGGTTTCTCCAGGCCCGGTCGTCTCCGCACTTCTAGCCGATTGGCCCGAGGAAAACCTGCGCAAGGCCAAGGAAGCAGGCGCATTGATCGATCCGAGTGAAGTCGCTGATGCCATCGTCTACATGTTGACACGCAAGCGCACGGTCACGATCCGCGACATGCTGGTCTTGCCGACCAGCTTCGACCGCGTTTAAATCAGCCAAACAGGAGATCATCGCAATGGCCAAATATCTGATCGGCGTCGACGTAGGAACCGGCTCTGCACGGGCGGGTGTCTTCGATACGTCGGGCGGGCTTTTGGCCACTGCGAAACGCGCAATAGCCCTTCACCGCGAAGACGGCGGCATCGTCGAGCAGTCGAGCGAGCAGGTCTGGCAAGCCGTATGCGAGGCGGTGAAGGAAAGCGTTGAAAAGGCGAAGATCGATCCCGCTGCGGTCGCTGGCATCGGCTTTGACGCGACATGCTCCCTCGTCGTTCGCGGTCCTGGTGATGAAACGCTGGCGGTGAGCGACGCTGTCCACCCCGAACGGGACATTATCGTCTGGATGGACCACCGCGCCGTCGAACAGGCCGAGCGCATCAATGCCGGAGATCACGATGTCCTGAAATATGTCGGTGGCCGTATCTCACCGGAAATGCAGACCCCGAAATTACTTTGGCTGAAGGAAAATAGGCCCGAAACCTATGCGAAGGCCGAGCATTTCTTCGATCTGGCGGATTTCCTCACATGGAAAGCAAGCGGCGCACTGGACCGCTCGAGCTGCACGGTGACGTGCAAATGGACCTATCTGGCCCATGAAGCACGATGGGACGGCGACTATTTCCGCCAGATCGGCCTTGGCGACCTCGCCGACCAGGGCTTTGCTCGTATCGGCCAGAGTGTGGTGGAGCCCGGAACCTCGCTTGGTAACGGTCTGACCGCTGCGGCGGCACAGGCCATGGGGCTGCCAGCGGGAATTGCCGTTGCCGCAGGCCTCATCGATGCCCATGCAGGCGGTGTCGGCACCGTTGCCGCCGGGGGTGATGCACGCAACTGCCTCGGTTACGTCTTCGGCACCTCGTCTTGCACCATGACCACGACGGACAAGCCAGTCTTCGTGCCGGGTGTCTGGGGGCCATATTATTCGGCGATGGTTCCGGGCGCATGGCTGAACGAAGGCGGCCAATCGGCAGCCGGTGCTGCCATCGATCAGCTCGTGCAATTGCATCCCTCCACCGCGCAGGTAAGCCAGCTTGCAGACAGCAGCGGCAAATCGCTGCCGCAGTGGTTGGCCGACAGGGCACTGGAACTTGCCGGGACACCGGCACAGGCCGTTCGCCTCGCAGACCAGCTTCACGTCGTGCCGGAATTTCTCGGAAATCGCGCGCCATTTGCTGATCCGCACGCGCGTGCGGTGGTCATGGGACAGGGCATGGAGAGTGGAGCGGACTCGCTCGTCGCCCTCTATGTCGCAGGGATTTGCAGCCTTGGCTACGGCCTGCGGCAGATCATCGAAACACAGGCCAAGCACGGCGCGCCGATTTCAACGATCAGCGTCAGTGGTGGCGCCGGGGCGCATCCGCTGACGCGTCAGTTGCTGGCGGATACGACGGGCTATCCCGTCGAAGTCACGGAATGCGAAGAGCCGGTTCTACTCGGCTCTGCCATCCTGGGCGCCGTTGCTGCTAAACTGCACGACAATCTGCAAGGCGCCATGGCGACCATGTCGCGTGTGGAGATGCGCTGCGATCCTGATGAAGCGGTGCGCGCGCTGCACGACATAAGATACACCGCCTTTATCGCGTTGCAGAACACGGCACGAGACATCCGCAAATCGATGGACGACGTCTTGCACCAGTCCCGTGCCTGATCGTCGTCTGTCACCCGCAATCATTCCATTTTCTGGCCGGTGTGCCATAGTTTCGAGGTCATCATGCAGTTCTCAGGAAAATCCGTCATCATCACCGGCGCGGGCAAAGGCATCGGGCGCGCCTGCGCGCTTGTGATGGCAGAACGCGGTGCTGAGGTTATCGCGCTCAGCCGCACCCAGTCCGATCTCGATGCTTTGAAAGCCGAAATCGGAGGACGCTCGATCCGCGTCGACCTCTCGGATTCCGCAAATGCGCGCGCCGCGATGCGCGAGGCAGGCACCTGTAATTTTCTGATCAACAGCGCTGGCACGAACGTGCTTGAAAGCGTTCTGGATATGACCGAAGACGGCTATGAAACCGTTATGGGCATTAACCTCCGCGCAGCCCTGATCACCTCTCAGGAATTTGCCCGCGCCCGTATTGCCGCAGGTGGTGGCGGTGCCATCGTCAACATCACATCCATTGCCGGTCATCGCGGATTTCAGGATCATCTCTGCTATGCGGCATCCAAGGCAGGTCTTGAGGGAGCGACCCGTGTTCTGGCCAAGGAACTGGGCCCCCACGGCATTCGCGTCAACGCCGTCGCGCCGACGATCACCCTTACAGAACTTGCCGCCGAAGCCTGGAGTGACGCTGAAAAAAGTGCGCCGATGATGGTTCGCCATCCCCTCAACCGCTTTGCCGAAGCCGAGGAAGTCGCCCAGAGCATTGCGCTTCTTCTGTCCGACGACAGCCGGATGATTTCCGGCGCGGTGCTGCCGGTCGATGGCGGATTTCTGGCGGTCTAAGGCGCACGACATGGTGCCCCACTGGCACTTTACCTTCGATGCCGAGGGGAACTGATCGGACGATCGCTTGTTAGCGGGGGGAGCCATTCCCGCCCTCAACACGATTGGAACCACCATGTCCGACACACAGCACCCCATGCCACCCTTCGCCGAACAGCAGCAGGAGCCACCTGGAAAGACCGCGCAGATGCGCCCGGTACCCGACCACGGGGAGACATCCTATCGCGGAAACGGCAGGCTGGAGGGCAAGGTGGCGCTGATCACCGGTGCCGACTCCGGCATCGGCAAGGCAGTTGCCATCGCCTTTGCGCGCGAAGGCGCCAACATTCTCATCTCCTATCTCAACGAAGACGAGGATGCGCAGGACACGGCCAAGTGGGTCGAGGAAGCCGGTCGCAAGGCCATCCTCGTTCCCGGCGACATCAAGTCTGAGGCGCATTGCAAATCGCTCGTGTCGCAAACCGTCGAAAAGCTGGGTGCAATCGATATTCTGGTGAACAACGCCGCGTTCCAGCGAACCTATGCGGCGATCGAGGACATCAGCGCAGAGGAGTGGGACGAGACCTTCCGCACCAACATCTACGCACCGTTTTTCCTGTCCAAGGCTGCCGTGCCGTTGATGAAACCCGGTAGCGCGATTATCAACACGACATCGATCCAGTCGAGACAGCCTTCTCCCGCGTTGCTGGCCTATGCCTCGACCAAGGGTGCCATCTCCAACTTCACGGCGGGTCTGGCAGAAATGGTTGCCGACAAGGGCATTCGCGTGAATGCGGTGGCGCCCGGCCCCATCTGGACACCGCTGATTCCCTCTACCATGCCCGCAGAAAAGGCAGCGAAATTCGGCGAGGGCACATTGATTGGGCGTGCCGGACAACCGGCAGAGCTGGCAGGAGCCTATGTCCTGCTTGCCTCGGATCTGGGCAGTTACATGACCGGCGCCGTTGTTCCGGTTACGGGCGGCGAGATTATGATCTGACGCAATAGCGTAACCACAGGGGGCACGTTCTATCGGCGCCGTGCCTTCCTGTTTTCATTTTCTGGCCCACATCAGGACCTCTTTCAAAGCGTAAGGAAGCATGCGACGTTCGTGTCATCGAATGAGAGAGAATGACATGACAGATGCGCCTCAGCCTCCGAAAATCAACCGTGGCAGTCTTCAGGAACTGATCGGCGGCTTGAGCGACGGCATCATTCTGGTGGAGCAGGACGGCAGCATTGCCTGGGCCAACCAGTCGGCCCTCGATATGCATCGTATCTCCAGCGTCGATGATCTGGGTGGCGACGCAAAGGGATATCGCCGCGGGTTCACCCTGCGCTATCGCAACAACCACCCCCTAGAGGAAGGCCAATATCCGATAGAGCGCTTGCTTGCGGGCGAGACGATCGACGATGTCACCGTTGAGATTTCGCCCGCCGATGATCTCGATCTCGTCTGGGTGCACACGGTGCGCAGCATGATTATTTCGGATGCGGGCGAAAAGGCCGATGTACTGGCGCTCATTTTGCGGGATGAAACGCCCCGTTTCGAGGCTGAAGAACGCTTTGAGCGCTCCTTCAACGCCAATCCGGCGCCGGGCCTGATTTGCCGGATAGACGACCAGCGCTTCATCCGCGTCAATCAGGGCTTTCTAGAAATGACTGGCTTCATGAAGGAAGACATCATCGGAAAGACCGTTGAAGCCGTGGGGCTGTTTTCCAATTGCGACACCGGTGAGGATGCCTTGTTGAAGCTTGGGGATGGCCGGGTTATCAGGCACCGCGAAGCCCTGGTTCCCTTACCCGATGGCGGAGACCGGCTGGTAATTGTGGCGGGCGAACCGATTTCGGTCGTGGAAGAGCCCTGCATGCTGTTCACATTTGCTGATCTGGATGCACGCCGGAAAGCGCAAAATGCGCTGCGCCAGAGTGAGGAACGCTTCTCCAAATCCTTCCGGCTGTCACCTGCACCCGCTGCCGTTTCCCGCCTTGATGACTTCGTCTTCACGGAAGCCAACGACGCGTTTTTGCAAATCTCCGGATATGCATCGACGGAAGTCATCGGCAGGACCGCGAGCGACCTCCGTTTGTGGGACGATATCCCGGCACGCCGCGCCTTGGAGCAAAAACTGCGTGACAATACGTTCATCCGCAACGAGTCCATGCGGATGAAGCAGAAGGATGGAGGCATGGCCGATTGTCTCGT
This sequence comes from Agrobacterium vaccinii, assembly GCF_021310995.1. Lineage (NCBI taxonomy): Bacteria > Pseudomonadati > Pseudomonadota > Alphaproteobacteria > Hyphomicrobiales > Rhizobiaceae > Agrobacterium > Agrobacterium vaccinii. The sequence continues at coordinate 745,482 of NZ_CP054151.1, forward strand.
TTCCGCAGAACGTGTGGAAATCAACGACGAGCTATGCGTCATCTGGGCGCTGCAGGATGTGACGGAGCGCAAGCGAAGCGAGGCACAGCTGGTGGAGGCCATCGAAAGCGTCATGGCCGACACCTCCTGGTTCAGCCGATCCATCGTTGACCGGTTGGCCACTCTGAAACAGACATCGACTGCGGCACCAACCGCGCAACTGATGGAACTGAGCGACCGCGAACGGGAAATCCTCGGCCTCATCTGCAACGGCCAAAGCGATGCCGATATGGGCGAGACGTTGCACCTGTCCAAAAACACCATCCGAAACCACATCGCGTCTCTCTATGGCAAAATCGGTGTCAATCGCCGAGCAGCGGCGGTGATCTGGGCGCGAGAGCGTGGTTTCACGGGCGTCAGCGATGCCAAATCCAAAAGCCGCGCAAAAACGAAGAAATAATCCAAAAAGCGTGAAAAAGGTTATTTCCTACTAGACTGACTAGTATTTTCCAATCTGCAAATGCTTCTCGGGACGGCGTATTTCCTATGACATGACACTGGCATCCGCTGGCGTCATCGTAGCAAACGCTTTGTATCGAAAGGATTTATCATGGATAAGAACCGGATCGAAGGTGCCGCTAAGGAACTCAAGGGCACAATCAAGGAAGCAGCCGGCAAGTTGACCGGCAACGGGAAGCTGGAAGCAGAAGGCAAGGCCGACAAGGTCGCGGGCAATGCCCAGAGCGCGGTTGGCAAGGGCAAGGATGCCGTCAGGGATGCCCTGAAATAAGCTTTGATCCCAGCGCTCGGGCTCGCGGTAGCGCGGGCCAGAGCCCATCGAAGGTAAAACCACGATGTTCTTTTCGCTTCAATCCACCCCTGCGGTCGCTTCTCCCACACACTGCGCGACCGATGCCACTCTAAGGTGCCTGCTCGCTTATGGCGTTGGCCTTGAGGATTGCCGGATCAGTGTCGAGTTTTCAGACTGCGGCGTGATCCTCACGGGCCGCGCACCTTCCAAGGCGGCGGTCAGGACGGCGGTGAATATTGTCGCGGACTTCACATCGAGACCGGTGCACTCCTGCATTCAGGTTAAAGCACCAAAGTGATCATGCACCCCTTATCAGGCTCTTAAGAGAGCAAATGACAATCGAGTTGAAATACACACGTTAGGAATTCACGATGAAAAAGACACTTATTCTCGCAATCGCCAGCACCCTTGCGCTCACCTCCGCCGCCTCTGCTGCAAACCACAGCAAAAAGCGCGCGCCAGAACAGGTCGCGACTCAGCCGAAAGAACGGTTGGGAACATTGTCCTGTGAGGTTGCAGGCGGCATCGGATTGCTGATCGGCTCCAGCAAGGCTGTGACTTGCCAGTTCAAGCAGCGCACCGGCAAGGTCGAACGCTACACCGGCACCATCGGCAAGCTCGGTATCGACGTTGGCATCACGGGCAAGTCCTATCTCAGCTGGATCGTGGTCAATACGGCGCCAACCACCGTGGGTGAAGGTAGCCTTGCAGGCACCTATGTCGGCGCTTCCGCTGGCGCCTCGGTGGGCATCGGTCTCGGCGCAAACGCTCTCGTGGGCGGCAATTCCAAGAATTTCGGCCTTCAGCCATTGAGTGCTGAAGCCGGTACCGGCCTCAACGTCGCCGCTGGCGTATCCCGCCTTCAGCTGCGTAGCATGAAATAAAAAACGGGAGCGCACGACGGATGTTGTGCGCTCCCTCTCGTTTTACGATCAGATCGTCGTGGCGTTACATCTCGACCTTGGCGTTCTCACCCATATCAGGGCGAGTATTGCTGACGGCGGCAGCGGCCATCTTGATGTAGCTGATGACGGTGCCGGGGCTATCCCAGTATTCGGCAAAGGACGGCGTCACCTTCAGGATGCGGATAGACGGATCGTCGGCATCATCCCACCAAGCCTTTGCAGGCGTCGCCCAGAGATCGCGAATTTTTTCGCGGTCGTTCTGAACTTCAGCAACGCCTGATATCGATACGTATTTCTGGCCCTTGGAATCGGCGAAGGCGAGGCAGACATTGGGGTATCGCGAGACTTCTTCGTCCTTATGGCTTGCCACATCGGTGAGGAAATAGAACGCGTTTTCGAGCTGCTCGGCATAGGCCGACATGGGGCGGGCGCGCAAATCTGCACCCGTTTGCGTGGTCAGCATGCAGAACCCGATTTTCTCGGCGAGTTCCCACACCTTGGTAATGTCATTTTTCGTATCAGCCATTCGTCGTCTCCTGTGTTGTGTGCAGCAAACGGTGAGGACAGAGCAACGTTCCACAAACTCCGCTACGACACTCAAACGACTACGCGACCTCCTGACGCTGCGGCACGTCGGTCCGTACCGGCAGTTCCAGCTTTCCGAGCGCGCTCCTGTGTAGAAGTTTGGCAAGCCAGTCCACGAAAACGCGGACCTTGTTCGTAACGTGCCTCGTTTGCGGATAGACGATGTAGACCGGCATCGGCTCGCGGTTCCATTCCGGCAACACACGCACAAGCTCGCCCCTCGCCATTTCTTCCCTGATCATGAAGGGTGCAAGCTGCGCGACGCCCATGCCAGCCAGTGCTGCATTCTGAAAGGTCCGGCTGTCATTGGCGGAGACGATGTAGCGCGGCGTGACCTCAACTGAACGTAAGCCATTATCGAAAGGCATCGTCATAACCTGGCCGGACGTCGCGTTGAGATATCCCACGGCAAAATGGTCTTTTTCCAAATCCTCAGGCTGCTGAGGCATTCCGAAACGCGCGATGTATTCAGGCGACGCACAGGTGATGAACTCCAGATCTGCGACCTTGCGAGCGATGAGCGACTGGTCACGCGGCGTGCCGACGCGCAGGGCGCAATCGACGTTTTCAACAATGTAGTCCACCAACCGGTCGCCGACACCGAGATCGAGACGGATTTGCGGATATTGCTGATAGAATTCGCAGAGATTGGGGATGATGATATTATCTGCAAACGCCCCGGCCATTTCCACCCGCAATTTTCCCGAGGGCTGCGTGTTGGTGTTGGAGAGGCTGCCGTCCAACTCATCGATCTCGGATAGTATCTGCACAGCGCGTTCGTAATAGAGCGCGCCATCTGTCGTGAGCATGACCCGGCGTGTCGTACGGTTGAGCAGGGTCGTGCGCAAGTGCGCTTCCAACCCCTGCACCATATTGGTTACGGTGGTCTTCGGCATTTCCAACGCGTTCGCAGCACGCGTGAAATTTCCCGTTTCCACCACGCGTGCAAAGACGCGCATTGCAGCCAGTTGGTCCATCATAGCTCCTCTTGAGTCATTGTCCGTATTTTTGGAACAGTGTTTCCGATTTTAGCAACTTGTGTAATCTATCTCGAACAATAATATCTACATTAGAAATCACCGCAAGGGGTGGCTATCAATGGTCATCAAGGGAAACGAGATGACCAGCCAATGGCACGCGATCGAATGTAGCGGCGCCACGCGCCCGCCGCTTTCGGTCCGCGTTTATAAGAAGGAAAGCAAAGACCGGACACCGCCCCTTGTGCTCTACTTACGTGGTGGCTCGTTTCTGGAACAGGGCGGTAAGTGCCCAGAATTGCCGGTTGCGCAAGCGTTGGCAGAGAGCGGCGCAGTCGTCATCGAAGCGGATTACAGCACGTCGTCCTGCAACGAGTTTCCGGCTGTGATCGATTGTGCGTTTGAAGCGCTGGACTGTCTGAGCCGTAGCCGCAAACACTATGGTGGCGCCAAATCGCTGCTGTTCGTGGCCGGTGAAGAAGCAGGCGGCAATGTTGCAGCCGGTCTGGCGCTGAAAGCACGGGACCGGATGCCGGGAAAACTGGCAGGGCAAATCTTGCTCTCGCCGATGATCGATCCGCTGATGGCGTCCACGTCCTTTCGGGATGCAGACAAGATCGGCATGCGCCAGCGCTGGGCGGAAGGCTGGAGCCATTATCTGGCAAAGGCCTGCGGGTTTGCCCACCCCTACGCTGCGCCCTGCCTGTGCACACGGCTCAACCGTGTGGCACCGGCGTTGATATTCACTGCCGAGGACGATCCTCTGCGCGACGAGACCGTCAATTATGCCGGTCGTCTGAGTGACGCAGGGGTGAAGGTTCGGCAGCATGTTTTCCCTGCTGGTTCCGGCTGGACAGGGCTTTACCGCGGCGAGGGTGGCAAATGGCTGTCGGCTGTTTGCACCGAGTTTGCGGGTTTTGTTCAAGACCTGAAGCATTAGCATTATTCGAGACCAAAATCGGCTCTGATCAGAGCCAGGAGAGAAACCCATGACGCTGAACAAAAAGCGCCGGGCCCTTGCGGGCGCCGGTATAGGCCTTGCTGTGTCCGTTGCTGCGGCAGCATTTCTGTTCGATCTTCCTATGACCACAGGTGCTGTCGCCGCATCCGGTCCTGCGGAAACACCTGCCATTCCGGTCACAGTCGCCGTCGTCGAAAGCCGTGACGTGACCCATTGGGAGCAGTTTTCCGGGCGATTGGAAGCGGTCGAGCGGGTACAGATACGCTCGCGTGTTGCGGGTCAGATTCAGTCCGTTCACTTCCGTGAAGGTGCGCTGGTAAAGGCCGGAGACGCGCTTTTCACCATTGATCCAGCGCCCTATCAGGCCATCGTATCGGGTGCGGAAGCGCAGGTCGCTTCTGCCGAAGCCAAGGTCGGTCTTGCCCGAACGGAACTGGAGCGCGGACGCAGAATGTCCGATAACCGCACCATTTCGCAAAGCGATCTCGACCAGCGGCAGAGCAATCTGGCAGATGCCGAAGCCCAGGCACGGGCAGCACGCGCAGCGCTGACGACTGCTCAACTCGACCTCAGCTACACCGAACTTCGGGCTCCGGTCTCCGGCCGCGTCGGCAAGCTGGAAATCACCGTTGGCAACCTCGTTGCCGCAGGCTCCACATCACCTGCGCTGACAACACTGGTTTCGGTCGATCCGATCTATGCCAGCTTCAACGCCAGCGAAGAGATGGTCGCAAAGGCACTGTCGCAGCTTCCCGTCTCGGACGGCGCGCTTCAGGCTCTGGAGCAAATCCCCGTCGAAGTCGGTACTCTGGCCGATGAAGGCACGCCGATCAAGGGCACCTTGCATCTCATCGACAATCAGGTCGATAGCGCAAGCGGCACGATCGGGGTGCGGGCTGTGTTCGCCAATACGGATGGGCATCTGATTCCTGGCCAGTTCGTGCGGGTTCGCATGGGTGAGCCGAAGTCTGAAAACCGCATCGTCATCACCGATCGCGCCATCGGCACCGATCAGGACAAGAAATTCGTCTTCGTCGTGGATGGCGAGAACAAGGTGAACTATCGGCAGATCAAGCCGGGTTCTGCGACCGATGGCCTGCGCATCGTCGAAAGCGGACTTGCCGCCGGAGACAAGATCGTCGTCAACGGCCTTCAGCGTATTCGTCCCGGTGCAATCGTTGCGCCGCAGGTGGAAGACAAAGTCGCAGCCTCGCAATAACCCATAAGGGCGGAGCGACACACGGTCCGCCACCCTATTCACTGACAGGAAGAGACCGCCGGAGGCCAATGGCCGCCGTGGCGATTTTCCACACCCAAAATTCACCCGGAGAGGGGTTAATTCATGAACATCTCCAGATTTTTTGTGGACCGGCCAGTCTTTGCTGGCGTGCTATCGGTCCTCATCGTCGTCGCTGGTCTCATCGGCATGCGCGCATTGCCGATTTCGGAATATCCCGACGTCGTGCCACCATCCATCGTCGTGCGCGCCACTTATCCCGGCGCGAACCCAAAGGTCATTGCCGAAACGGTGGCGACACCGCTGGAAGAGCAGATCAACGGCGTCGAAGACATGCTCTATATGTCCAGCCAGGCAACGTCCGATGGTGTCATGACGCTGACGGTAACGTTCAAGCTGGGCACGGACCCGGACAAGGCCCAGCAGTTGGTGCAGAACCGTGTCTCGCAGGCCGAGCCGCGTTTGCCAGCAGAAGTCAGAAGCCTTGGCGTTTCCACCGTCAAAAGCTCGCCCGACCTGATGATGGTCGTCCATTTGGTCTCGCCTGGCAATCAATACGACCTGACGTACCTGCGCAACTATGCCGTCCTCAACATCAAGGACCGTCTGGCGCGGATCGAAGGTGTGGGGCAAGTGCAAATCTTCGGCGCTGGCGATTACTCCATGCGCGTCTGGATCGATCCACAGAAAGCAGCCGAACACAATCTGGCGGCCAGCGATATCAGCAACGCCATCCGCGAACAGAACGTGCAGGCCGCAGCCGGCACCATCGGTGCATCTCCCAGCCTGACGGGCGTCGATCTTCAGCTCAACGTCAATGCTCAGGGCCGCCTCTCAACGCCGGAGGAATTCGGCAACATCATCGTCAAAAGCGGGACAAACGGCGAAATCACGCGCCTGCGGGATGTTGCTCGCGTCGAGCTCGGTGCTGCGGATTACGCGCTGCGTTCGCTTCTGGACGGTGAATCTGCCGTCGCCATTCCGGTCTTCCAGGCCCCTGGCTCAAACGCCATCACCATTTCCGACCAGGTCTCTGCCACCATGCAGGACTTGCAGAAGGCGATGCCGCAGGGCGTGAAATACGAGATCGTCTATGACACCACGCAGTTCGTGCGTGCCTCCATCGACAAGGTCATCGATACGCTGCTGGAAGCCATCGCACTCGTCGTTATCGTCGTCATCCTGTTTCTCCAGACATGGCGCGCCTCAATCATCCCGCTGATTGCCGTGCCGGTATCGATCATCGGCACCTTCGCGGTGATGTATGTCTTCGGCTTCTCGATCAACGCGCTCAGCCTCTTCGGACTGGTGCTGGCCATCGGTATCGTCGTGGATGATGCCATCGTGGTGGTGGAAAACGTCGAGCGAAACATCGAGAACGGATTGTCTCCACGTGACGCAACCTACCGCGCCATGAAGGAAGTGTCCGGCCCGATCATCGCCATCGCGTTGGTGCTGGTCGCCGTTTTCGTCCCGCTCGCCTTCATCTCGGGCCTGTCGGGCCAGTTCTACCGCCAGTTCGCGCTGACGATTGCAATCTCGACGGTCATTTCGGCCATCAACTCGTTGACACTGTCCCCAGCCTTGGCAGCACTGCTGCTGAAAGGCCACGACGCGCCGAAGGATTGGTTGACGCGTGGCATGGACAAGGTGTTTGGCGGCTTCTTCCGTGGCTTCAACCGCGCTTTTGGTGCAGCCTCGAACGGTTATGGCAAAAGTGTCGGCGGATTGCTGAACCGCAAGAGCATCGTCATGATCGTCTATATGGTTCTCGCAGGTGCGACCTACGGCATGTTCAATTCCGTACCGGGTGGTTTCGTGCCCGCACAGGACAAGCAGTATCTGATCGGCTTTGCGCAGTTGCCGGATGCCGCCAGTCTCGACCGCACGGAAGACGTCATCAAGCGCATGAGCGATATCGCCATGAAGCAGCCGGGCGTGGAACATGCGATTGCGTTTCCGGGCCTCTCCATCAACGGCTTCACGAACAGTTCCAATGCGGGTGTCGTCTTCGTGGCGCTCAGCCCCTTCGAAGAACGCACGACACCGGAGCTCTCCGGCGGTGCCATTGCCATGGCGCTCAACCAGAAATTCGGTGCCGTTCAGGATGCCTTTATCGCCATGTTCCCGCCGCCGCCGGTTAACGGTCTCGGCACCACGGGCGGCTTCAAGATGCAGATCGAGGACCGGGCTGGCTTCGGCTATCAGGCTTTGGATGATGTGAATAAGGCATTCCTCGCCAAGGCCTATCAGGCACCTGAACTGGCAGGCCTGTTCTCCAGCTTCCAGATCAACGTGCCGCAGCTCTACGCCGATCTTGATCGCGCCAAGGCAGAACAGCTCGGTGTTTCCGTCACTGATGTCTTCGAGACGCTACAAATCTATCTCGGCTCTCTTTACGTCAATGACTTCAACGCCTTCGGTCGTACCTACAGTGTGCGAGTGCAGGCGGACGCGAAGTTCCGTTCGCAGGCAGACGATATCGGTCAGTTGAAGGTACGCTCGGCGAACGGCCAGATGATACCGCTTTCGGCACTTCTGAAGGTGGATGCCACGACGGGACCGGAACGCACCACGCGTTACAACGGCTTCTTAGCCGCCGATATCAATGGTGGTCCGGCTCCGAGCTTCTCATCGGGCGAGGCACAGGCCGCCATAGAACGCATTGCTGCCGAAACGCTGCCATCCGGTATTGCTTACGAGTGGACGGATCTGACCTATCAGCAAATCCTGGCTGGAAGCTCGGGTTTCCTCGTCTTCCCGCTGGCCTTGCTGCTGGTCTATCTGGTGCTGGCGGCACAATATGAAAGTCTCACGCTGCCGCTGGCCATCATCATGATCGTTCCCATGGGCGTGCTTGCTGCCATGACCGGCGTGTGGTTGACAGGAGGTGACAACAACATCTTCACCCAGATAGGCCTCATCGTCCTAGTCGGTCTCTCGGCGAAAAACGCGATCCTGATCGTGGAATTCGCCCGGGAACTGGAGTTCGAAGGTCGCTCTCCCGTTGCCGCCGCCATCGAAGCCAGCCGTTTGCGTCTGCGCCCGATCCTCATGACATCACTCGCCTTCATCATGGGCGTGGTGCCGCTGGTGATCTCTACGGGTGCGGGTGCAGAAATGCGCTCGGCCATGGGTGTGGCGGTCTTCTCCGGCATGATCGGCGTCACGATCTTCGGTATCTTCATGACGCCGGTGTTCTACGTGCTCGTGCGCAAACTCTCGGGCAACCGCCCGCTGATCCAGCATAAGGAAGAGCCTGCGAACACCGACTACAAGATGGAAAAGGCAGGCTGACCCAGGACGCAACTTGCCAAAAAGAAGGCCGCGAGCTATCTCGCGGCCTTCTTTGTTCGTCAAACAGAATGAGCGTTTTGCAGATCAACCGTTTGAGCCAGTCAGGCGGGCTTTCATGGCGCGAACAATATCAACGCTGGTCCGCTTCATCCCCGAGATCGAAAACCCGTAGTCCTTAACAGCCGTATTTCCGTCTGGAATGCTGATGGAGCAGGAGGAGTGAACCTCTTTCACATCCAGTTGGGCTAGCAATGCATCGACCGTATCGAGATTGACGCCGGACCCGGGCATGATGGAAATCCGCCCAGCCGCGATTTCAACCGACGCCTTGAGGTCGGTTAGGCCATCGATTGCAGAACGCGCACGTCCCGATGTCAGGATACGCTCGAAGCCACAGGCCACGGCGATCTCTATGGCCTCGGATAGATCGGGCACGAGATCGAAGGCGCGGTGCAGGGTTCTGGGGACAGAACCGACAGCGTCTGACAATCGCATCATTGCCTCGGCATCCAGTTGCCCATCAGTCCGACTTACGCCGAACACGACGCCTGACAGACCGCAGGAGGCGGCGAAGAGGATGTCGTCTTCCATAACGGCAAGTTCGTCTGCACTATAAACGAAGTCTCCGACGCGTGGCCTGATCATGGCATAGCAGGGAACGGAAGATCGCCCCGCGAGGCTCATCAGACCGGGAGACGGCGTCAGGCCGCCAACCGCGAGCGCGCTGCACAGTTCGATGCGATCAGCGCCGCCTTCAATGGCAGCCTGAAGGCCATCGACATCATCGACACACACTTCCAGCAAGATGTCCGCACGGCTCATATGATGACGTTGCCACCTGCGTCGAAACGGTGGATGGCCGTTCCGGTGTGCGATGCATAGACAATATCGTCCGGCGCATAGGCATGCTCACCGAACAACCGCACGGTCAAAAGCCCGACCTTTTCGCTTTCCAGATAGACAATCGTGTCGGCGCCAAGATGCTCCACATGCACCACCTTGCCCGCCCATGTGCCGGTATCGCGGGACAGCGAAATATGTTCGGGGCGGATGCCGAGTGTCTTGTATCCGCTCTCGCCAAGGCGACCCGCATCGATGAAGTTCATCTGCGGCGAGCCTATGAAGCCTGCGACGAACAGATTGGCCGGCTTGTTGTAAAGCTCCATCGGCGAGCCCACCTGCTCGATACGGCCTGCATTGAGAACCACGATCTTGTCGGCCAGCGTCATCGCTTCGACCTGATCATGCGTGACGTAGATCATCGTCGCCTTCAGGCGGCGATGCAGCCGGGCGATTTCAAGGCGGGTCTGCACCCGAAGGGCCGCATCGAGATTGGATAGCGGTTCATCGAACAGGAACAGTGTCGGCTCCCGAACGATTGCACGCCCGATGGCGACACGCTGGCGCTGACCGCCGGAAAGCTCGGCCGGGCGGCGTTCCAGATAGGGCTCGAGCGATAGCAGCGACGAGGCCTTTGCAACCCGCGTATCGATTTCGGTTTTAGGCGTTCCCGCCTGCTTGAGGCCAAGCCCCATATTGTCCTTGACCGTCAGATGCGGATAGAGCGCATAGGACTGAAACACCATGGCAATGCCGCGCTTGGCAGGCGGGACCGCCGAGACTTCACGACCGTCGATGATGATCTCGCCGGAGCTGATATCCTCAAGCCCGGCTATGGTGCGCAGAAGCGTTGACTTTCCGCAACCGGACGGGCCAACGAAAATCACGAACTCGCCGTCCTTGACCTCCAGATCGATACCTTTCAGCACATCGACGGTTCCGAAGGATTTGTCAACGGATTTCAGTGTCAGATTACCCAAACGAAGTCTCCAATATCAAAGATCGACCATGCGGCCAGTGCGTGCGCTCTCATCTGCCGCAAGGCAAATGCGAAGGGACTGCACGGCATCGGTCATGTGTCGGTCGAGGTCGATGTCTTCAAGAATGGCTTTGAGCACATAGGCCTGCTCACGGTCGCACAGCTCCTGATGACCGGGCTCACCGGCCATTTGCAGAAACTGGTCCGGCTCGAGGAACTGGCCATCCGCGCCCGTCTGCGCCTTGTGCAGACAGATCGTCGAGGTCTTGGTGTGCGTGTCGATGTCGTCGGATTTCGCGTTCGGGTCCATGACGATGGAGACGCTGCCTTTGGGTGACATCACATCCTTCACGAAGAAGGCTGTCTCCGAAATCATCGGTCCCCACCCGGCCTCGTACCAGCCGATGGAGCCATCGTCGAACATGACCTGCAGATGGCCGTAATTATACATGTCCGGCGCGATCTCATCCGACAGGCGCAGGCCCATGCCGCGGACCGACACCGGCTTGGCATCGGTGATCTGGCACATCACGTCGACGTAATGGACGCCACAATCGACGATCGGCGGCGTGGTTTGCATCAGCGCCTTGTGCGTCGCCCATGTCTTGCCGGAGGATTGCTGGTTGAGGTTCATGCGAAAGACGTAGGGACCGCCAAGCTCGCGGGCAAGCGAGATCAGCTTCATCCATGAGGGATGATGGCGCAGGATATAGCCGACCACCAGCTTGCGGCCATTGGCGCGGGCGCAGGCCACCACGCGTTCGGCATCTGCCACCGTTGTCGCCAGCGGCTTTTCCACGAAGACATGGCAACCGGCCTCCATCGCCTTGATCGCAAAGGCCGCATGGCTGTCGGAATAGGTATTGATCGAGCAAAGATCAGGCTTCAACTCTGCCAGAGCGTCATCGAAAGAAGGCAGAACGCTATGGTTCGAAAGCGGTGCTGGCAGGTCAGGGGTCGAGCGATTGACGAGACCGACGATCTCGAAGCCCGGATTTGCGGCATAGGCCAGCGCATGGCTCAGCCCCATATTGCCGAGGCCAGCGACCAGAACCTTCAGGGGTTGCGCACTCATTTGACCGCTCCTGCCGTGATGCCACGGATCAATTGTCGCGAGAAGATCGTGTAAAGAACAAGCACCGGAGCGATGGCCAGCGACAGTGCTGCCAGCACCGCGTTCCAATTCGTCACGAACTGGCCGATGAATATCTGCGCACCGAGAGTAATGGTTTTTGTAGCTTCGCTAGGCGCCAGAATGAGCGGAAACCAAAGGTCATTCCAGATAGGGATCATGGTGAAAACCGCAACAGTCGCCATAGAAGGACGGATGAGCGGGAGAACCAGCCGGAAGAATATCTTGTATTCTGAGAGACCGTCGATACGCCCGGCGTTCTTGAGATCATCGGAAACCGTGCGCATGAATTCCGATAGAATGAAAATCGCCAGTGGCAGACCCTGCGCGGTGTAGACCAGTATCAGCGCAGTCCTTGTATTGACGAGCCCCGTCGCCACCATGCCCTGGAGAATGCCGATCGTGCCGAGGCGAATGGGGATCATGATGCCGAGGGCCATATAAAGCCCTAGCAGCGTATTGCCGCGAAAACGGTATTCGGACAAGGCAAATGCCGCCATGGCCCCGAACAGCAACACCAGCGCAATGGAAACGATCGTCACGATCAGCGAATTCTGCATATAGTGCACGAAATCGCTTTGCCCGAGAACCGTGACATAGCCGATAATATCGAAGGTTGAAGGCAATGGCGGCTGCATCGGATCGCGGAAAATCGCATTTCGCGACTTGAACGAATTCATGATGGTCAGCACGACCGGGAACAGTGAAATCGCGGTGTAGGCCAAAAGGACTGCGTGGGCGGACGCCGTGCGGGCCAGTGAGGAGCGTGCTTTCGACATCTCTTTCTCCTCAGAACTGATAACGGCGCATACGGCGCTGAATGGTGAAGAGATAGAAGCTGACACCGGCCAGAATGATGAGGAACATCACGGTCGCGATGGCCGCCCCCATGGATCGATCACCGAGTTGGAGCTGGAAACCGAAGAAGGTGCGGTAGAGCAGCGTGCCCAGAATATCGGTGGAGCCATCAGGCCCGGCCAGTGCCCCCTGCACGGTGTAGATCAGATCGAAGGCATTGAAGTTGCCGACAAATGTCAGGATGGAGATGATGCCGATTGCGGGCAGGATCAGCGGAAGTTTGATTTTCCAGAACTGGCTCCAGCCGGTGATGCCATCCATCTCGGCAGCCTCGATCACCTCGTCAGGAATGTTGAGAAGGGCTGCATAGATCAGCATCATCGGGATGCCGACATATTGCCAGACGGAGATTAGCGACACTGCAATCAACGCGGAATTAGGTCGTCCCAGCCATGGCGCAAACAGAAACTTGAGATGCACGATATCGAGCAGCGTCGGCGCGATGCCCCACAGAGGCGACAGGATCAGCTTCCAGATGAAGCCAACGATAACGAAGGACAGCAGCGTCGGCAGGAAGATGGCGGTGCGGTAAAACGCCGAAAAACGAAGCTTGGGCAAAGACAAGAGCGCCGCCAGCGCAACGCCGATCGGGTTTTGCACGAGCATATGGATGATGAAAAAGTAGATGTTGTTGACCAGCGCATTCCAGAAACTGACGGACCATCGATCCTCCAGAAACAACGCCCTGAAATTATCGAGACCGACGAAAACGCGCTGTCCGTCGATTTCGCGGAAGAAGGAGAGCCACAGGGTGCTGCCCAGTGGCAGGATCATGACGGCGGTATAGACCAGAAACGCCGGTAGCATGAAGACGATGATGTGCCACCGAAACGGCCGCCGGATCGATCTTTGGTCGCTTGAAGTCACATCGGGGTTCATGGGGTCGGTCCGGGGTGTTGGGAAAAACAAGATCGCTGATCTGCGCAAACGGTACGCCGCACGTGTCAGATAGCAAACGTCCGCAAGGCGTGGCATGGCGGTGTTTAGACCGCCATGCTCTACGCGATGCGTTACTTCGCAGGCTTGTACCAGCCGTTGAGACCCTTTTGTAGCTTTTCAGCTGCCACTTTGGGCGTGTCCGTTCCGTTGATCACGTTTGCGGATTCGACCCAGGTCTCGTTTTCAAGATTGGGCGTGCCGCGCGACAGGATCTGGTAGGTCGAGCGGATCGTCGGCTTGCACTTTTCGCGCCATGATACGAATTCCTGTGCCAGCGGATCGGCCATCTTTACCGCCGTCTTGTTCAGGCTGAAGAAGCCCGGCAATGCGTTGGCGTAGAGATCGGCAAATTCTGCCGACGAAACCCAGGTCAGGAACTTAGCGGCTTCCGCAGCGTGTTTCGATTTCGCGTTTACGCCCATGCCGATGTCGGTGTGGTCAGAGATGTAGCAAGCATCGCCTTCCTTTTCGACCGGAGGCGGGAAAGCGCCCATCTTGAACTGAGCCTGCGTGTTGAAGCCGGATATTTCCCAGGAACCTGCCGGATAGATCGCAGCGCGACCAAGCGTGAACAGGTTCTGGCTATCAGGATAGGTCTGCGCTTCGAAACCGTCGCCAAGGTAGTCCTTCCACTTCGCCAGCACTTCGTAAGGCTTGACCCAGTCAGCATCCGTCAGCTTCTGCTCGCCCTTGATCAAAGCCAGACGGCCTTCTTCACCCTTCCAATAGTTGGGACCGATGTTCTGGTAGCCCATTGTTGCGGCTTCCCAGAGGTCTTTGGTGCCCATGGCCATCGGCACATAGGTGCCGTCCGCCTTGATCTTGTCGAGCGCGGCAAAGAACTCGGCCTGTGTCTTCGGAACCTCAATCTTCAGAGCGTCGAAAGCGTCCTTATTGTAAATGAAGCCGTGGATGACCGAAGCCATCGGTACGCAGAATGTGGATGCGCCATCGTCCGTGGACCATGCGGATTTCGCGACATCCGAAAAGTTTTCCATGCCGGGGTTCTTGGTCAGATCACCGAGATAACCCTTCTTGAACAGCTCAAGCGAGGCGTCGAACGGGCGGCAAGTGATGAGATCGCCAGCGGAACCGGATTCCAGCTTGGCATTGAGCGCAGCATTATACTCCGTTGGCGCCATAGGCTGGAAGTTCAGCTTGATGCCGGGGTTCTTGGTTTCGAATGCTGGAATTAGCTTGTCTTTCCAGATCGCCAGATCGTCGTTACGCCAGCTTTCGATGGTCAGCGTCACATCGGCGGCGGATGCGATGCCGGAATAGCTTACAAGACTTGCGCCCAGCAGCAGTGCCTTGGTGAGATTACGGGTCATTTTCTTATTCTCCCTCTTGGTGTCACGCCGCAACGACGTGCATCACTTGTGATTTTCCCAGTTTATCCGCCGATCGATTGAAGCGCGCGCCTGACATTGTGGCCGCTTTCCTCCAATATGCTTTCAGCTGAATTCTTGTCTTTTGCACCTGCCGCCAGCAGGATCGCGATCTTGACCGAACCGGACGCCTTTTCCACCAATCTTCCGGCCTCTTCGACCTCGATCCCGGCAATGCCGGACACGATACGGGCAGCGCGCGCAACGAGCTTGATATTATCGGCACACAGATTGACCATATAGCCATCATGAACATGCCCGAGGTGGATCGCCATCAGAGTCGAGAACATATTGAGCGCGATCTTCTGCGCCGTCCCGGCACCCATGCGCGTTGAACCGGACACGAATTCCGGCGGCGTTTGCAGCAGGATCGAAACATCTGCACCGTTAAAGAGTTTCGCCTGCGGATTGTTGGCGATGGCCACGACCTTGGCCCCCCTTGCCCGCGCGACGTCGGCAACAGCCAAAGCATAGGGCGTGGAGCCGCTGGCCGAGATGGTGACGACGCAATCGTCTTCACCGATGGCACCTTCGGCATCGATCCTCGCCTGCTCGACATCATCTTCGGGGCCGCCGGGCATATCGGACAAATTGCTCGTTCCACCCGCAAACAGGATTGCGATCTGGTCACGACCGATGCCGTAGGTTCCCGGCAACTCGAGAGCGTCGGCCATCGCCATCAGACCGGAACTTCCAGCACCCGCATAGACGAGGCGGCGCCCGCTAGCGATAGCATCGGCGGCGATCTTTGAAGCTGCGGCAATGGCTTCAAGCGAAGCATCGACCGCCCTTGCGGCATCTTGCTGACCGGCACTGAGAAGCGCCAGGACGTCACTCGGCACCATCGTGTCGAGGCCCTTCGCCTTCTCGTGCAAACCTTCGGTGCCGCCTGCGTTCATTCAAAAACTCCCTCGGGCGAATTTAATGCCAAAAAAATACCAATTGTCCAGCAACTTTTAACAAGAGGTTTATTTCTGGCAGCTGAAATTCGTTTTCTCGTCGTCAATACAATGAATTTGCTCGATAATTTTTAATGGTTTTGAATTTTCACTTTGCCCCTTGGAAATTGGTATTTTTTTGGTATCTTCTTTCCAGGAGACAATTTCATGCAGCGATATCTGGTGGGAGTCGATGGCGGCGGCACGAGTTGCAGGGCAGCCGTTGCAGATGTGAACGGCCAGATACTGGGCCGTGGCAAAAGCGGTGCGTCCAACATCATGAGCGCGCCCGATCAGGCGATCCTCAACATTACCGAGGCGACGCAGGCTGCTTTTGCGGATGCTGGCCTTGATCCCAATCATTTGAGATATGCATGTGCCTATCTCGGACTTGCCGGCAACAACGTCGAAAACACCGTCGCTTATGTCCTGCCACGCCTGCCATTTGCACAGTCGACCATCGAATCCGACGGACTGATTGCGCTTCAGGGCGCACTTGGCGATGGCAACGGCGCGATCGCCATCCTCGGCACCGGAACAATTTATATTGCCCGCACGGGCACGGAAATCCACTCCATCGGCGGCTGGGGTTATCATCTGGGCGATCTGGGAAGCGGGGCGCGGTTGGGCCAACTGGCCTTGCAACACAGTCTGCTTGCTTATGATGGTATTACTCCCAGCACACCGATGACTCACGACCTTCTCGATGAGTTCGACGGCGTTCCACAAAAGATGGTGGCATTCTCGCAAGCCGCAAAGCCGGGTGATTTCGGTCGTTACGCGCCTCGCGTCTTTGAATTTGCCACAAATGGTGACGAGGCCGCACTTTCGATACTGCATCAATCAGCTGCATCTATCGATGTGGCCCTGGATCGAGTGGCAGAGATAACGAATGGTGGCAGGCTTTGTCTGCTGGGTGGCCTGTCGGGCCTCTATGCCGCCTATCTTTCCGCACGACACCGGCAACGTTTGGTCGCACCCGCAAGTGACGCACTAACAGGTGCGATAGCACTGGCAAAGAGTGCCTTCGCCGACCATCAGCGAGGTGCAGCATGATAGCGGCACTTTCGGAATTCCTGTCCCCTGACGATCTGCAAACAAGCGGATCGGGACCGCTTTACCTCAGACTGCGTCACTCGCTGGAAGATGCCATTCTCTCCGGCAAGCTGGGCCACGGGCAAGCGCTACCGCCGGAGCGCGATCTGGCAGAGTTCGCCAATGTCAGCCGTGTCACCGTGCGCAAGGCGGTGGATGATCTGGTGAAGGACGGCTTGTTGTCCCGTCGTCATGGCTCCGGCACATTCGTCATGAAACCGGTGTCGAAGCTTCAGCAACCGCTGTCCAGACTGACCTCGTTTACGGAAGATATGGTCCGTCGTGGTTATGTCACGCGCTCCGAGTGGCTGGGTCGCGGCCTTTTCCACCCGTCGTCTGATGAAATGATGATGCTGGGCCTGAAGGTGGACATGATGGTGGCGCGGCTGGAGCGGCTGCGTATTGCCAACGAGTTACCGCTCGCCATCGAACGCGCCAGCCTCGCCTCCGATATCTTGCCCGATCCGCATGCCGTCGACGCTTCTCTCTACGCCGAACTTCACCGCACGGGGTTCAAGCCAGTTCGCGCCGTACAGCGTATCTCTGCCTGTAATGTTGCCCGCGAGGATGCGGCTCTGCTTGCGGTCCCGGAGGGATCGGCAGGTCTGGCCATAGAGCGGATTTCCTATCTCGCTTCCGGGCGTGTGGTGGAACTGACGCGCTCGCTTTATCGCGGCGATGCCTATGATTTTGTAGCTGAAATGACCCTGACGGATGGCTGATGTGCCGCCTGACACGACATTGAAAGAGAATGCCATGCCAACGCATATGCGCCAAGAAATAGATGAAATTCCCGAAGCCGCTGCTCGACTGCTCAGCATATCGGACGCATCGCTGAAAGCTGCGGGCAAAGCCCTGCGGGAGCGTGACCCGGCATTTCTCATCACCATTGCCCGCGGCTCTTCCGATCACGCGGCGCATTTTCTCAAATATGCCATCGAGCAACAGGCGGGCCGGGCCGTCGCCTCGATCGGGCCGTCGCTGGCCTCGATCTATGGCAAGACGCTGAAGCTGGATCAAGCCGCAGCGATTTCGATTTCGCAGTCTGGCAAAAGCCCTGACATCGTCGCGCTTGCCCAGTCTGCTGCCAGTGCCGGTGCATTGACGATTTCGCTCACCAACACGCAGCCATCGCCGCTCTCCGATGCATCCGCTCATGCTGTCGATATCAGTGCGGGCCCTGAACTGGCGGTCGCTGCCACGAAATCCTTCTTCAACTCCGTGCTCGCTGGCCTTGCCATTCTGGCCGAATGGACGGCGGATGAGAGCTTGCAGCGCTCCATCCAGCAATTGCCGGAGATATTGACACAAGCGGTTGCGCTCGATTGGAGCGATCTGGCGGCGGAGCTTGGCGAGGCGGAATCGCTCTATATGCTGGGGCGTGGGCCATCGCTTGCCATAGCCAGCGAGGCTGCTTTGAAATTCAAGGAAACATCGGAAATGCACGCGGAAGCCTATTCCAGTGCAGAGGTGCATCACGGACCCGTCGCGCTGGTGGATCGTCGCTTCCCAATCATCACCTTTGCGGCGCGTGATGCAGCACTTTCGTCGGTGCTTGCGACGGCTGACAGTCTCGCCGAACAGGGCGCGCTTGCTTTCATCACGGCAGATGGTGGTGCGCATGCACGTCGCCTGCCCTTCGTGGAAACCGGCCATCCCTTTACCGATGCGCTGGCCCTGATCATCCCCTTTTATGGTTTCGTCGAGAGTTGGTCACGTGCAAAAGGTCTCAACCCGGATGCGCCTGCGGCCCTCAAAAAAGTCACGGAGACACACTGACAATGGTGACAGCACTGACCCATGCCAGAATATTCGACGGCGAGCGCTGGCATGACAATAGCGCCCTGCTGATCGATGGTTCCAAGGTTGCTGGCATCGCGGCGAAAGACGACGTCGCGCCCGGCACAGAGTTGGTCGATTGCGCCAATGCGATCATCGTCCCCGGCTTCATAGATCTCCAAGTGAATGGCGGCGGCGGGGTCATGCTCAATGATGACAGGTCTGTCGATGGCATCGCCAAGATTTGCGCGGCCCATGCCAGGTTCGGCACCACAGGTTTGTTGCCGACGCTGATCACCGATACGCCGGAGATCACCGCATCCGCCATCGAAGCTGGCCTTGAAGCGCAGCAGGCACGCGTTCCCGGCCTCCTCGGCCTGCATCTGGAGGGCCCTCACCTTTCGCTCGCCCGCAAAGGCACGCACCATCCCGCCTTGATCCGCCCTATGGAAAATGGGGATCTCGAACGTATTCTCGCCGTCGCCAACCGGTTCGAAACGCTGATGATCACGGTGGCACCCGAAAACGCGACGCTGGAACAAGTGAAAGCACTTGCCGAGGCTGGCTTTGTCGTCAGTCTAGGCCATACCGATGCTCCCTATGAAACGGCAAGAGCCTATGCCGAAGCAGGTGCGCGGGTCGTCACACACCTGTTCAATGCCATGAGCCCGCTGGAAAACCGCTCACCCGGACTGGTTGGCACAGCGCTTGATCTCGGCCAGCTCTCGAGCGGCATCATTGCGGACGGTTTCCATGTCCATCCCGCATCCATGGGCGCTGCCATCCGTGCCAAGCGTGGACCGGGCCGGATTTTCATCGTTACCGATGCCATGTCGACGATCGGGACCGATCTTGACGGCTTGACGCTGAACGGGAGGCAGATTTACCGCAAGGACGGACGTTTGACGCTGGCTGATGGTACGCTTGCCGGTGCCGATATCGACATGTTGTCGTCGGTACTTTTCGTTCACAGAACACTTGGTATCGATTTCGAGGAGGCCGTGAGGATGGCAAGCCTCTACCCAGCGCAGGCAGTGGGAATTGCGAGCCGCAAAGGCTTGCTGACATCGGGATATGACGCCGACTTCGTCGTTCTCGATACTGATTTTCAAATGAAAAGCACATGGATTGGCGGCGAACGCGTCTTTGAAGCATAGGTACGGCTTAAACGCGCCTGGCTATGGTTCCAGAAACGAAAAAGCCTGCCGCGGGAGGAGGTGCGGCAGGCTTTTCGAAAAGAACCGAACAGCAGTTGGGAGGAGGAGTGCTGCTGTTCCGACAGACGTCCCTGGGAGGAGGAGTGGGCCGTCTGAATTCGAAGCTCTGCGGGAGGAGGTGCATCGCTTCGATGAGTTCAATGTACCTTTTTTTACCGCCCAATAAACAGACGACATTGCAGCGCAGCCATGCAAAAACGTTATATCACTGCATCGCCACCGCACCTGCGAGGCAGAAACGAAAACGCCCGCTTCATCAGCGGGCGTAAAACAGGCCAATCAGTCAGATAGGGCGATTAGCGACCGACGGATGCGCGGGCGACAGTCTGAATATCAGAGCGGGAGATGCCGAGGTCCTGCAGTTCGCGAGAGCTCATACGACCCAGTTCGGTTACGGTCTGACGGTACTTGCGCCAATTGTTGAAAGAGCGTGCTACGTTCATGATGATCCCCTTTCGTGAGGTCCCTTGACGCCAGCAACCTTGCTTTGGTTCCAACGTCGTTTCGATGGTTGATATATAGCGCACAGGTCCTTTGACGATAAGACACAAGGCGTCAGGGCCGCCATGCGACAGGCGCATAGGTCTGAAAAGAGACATGCGCGGGACTTTTCCACCCTTCCGAGTTCAGTTCGCACAATCTGATGTTATCATACATCTTATACTTTAAGATATGTTGACATGGGCTGATTTCGTCCATACCAATAGTATCTAGTCGAAGGAGGATCGGCTGATCTTTACACAATCACAGTAACGCTTCCGGCGAGATCGCCGTGGAGACGTCGCCTATTGGACTGTTGCAACGACAGCGGATGGACATCCGCGTTCTGGGGAGAAGAATCATGTCGTATCTCACAAAATTATGGGCAGGCGCCGCCTTCGTCACGATGCTGACGATGGGCGCTGTATCGGCACAGACCGTGCTCAAATCATCTGACACCCATCCAGACGGCTATCCGACTGTCGAAGGCGTCAAATACTTCGGCGAACTGGTCAAGGAACGCACGGCTGGCCGCTATGCCGTCGAGATTTACCACTCAGCGCAATTGGGCGAGGAGAAAGACACCATCGAGCAGGTTCGCTCCGGCGTGATCGAACTCAACCGCGTTTCCATGGCGCCGTTCAACGGCACCGTAAAGGAAACGGTCATACCTGCTCTGCCCTATATTTTCCGTTCTGAAGATCACATGCACAAGGTCATGGACGGCCCAATCGGCGATCAGATCAAGGCAGCTTTCGAGCCTGCCGGTCTCGTAGCCCTCGCCTTCTACGACGCGGGATCACGCTCGTTCTACAATTCCAAAAAGCCGATCAAGACGGTCGCCGATATCAAGGGCATGAAATTTCGCGTGATCCAGTCGGATATTTTCGTCGACATGACTTCTGCACTGGGCGCGAACGCGACGCCGATGCCTTACGGTGAGGTTTACTCGTCCGTCGAGACGGGCGTTATCGATGGCGCAGAAAACAACTTTCCAAGCTACGATACGGCCAAGCATTTCGAGGTCGCCAAGTATTACTCTCTGGACGAGCACACGATCCTTCCCGAAGTCTTCGTGATGAACAAGGTCGCCTTTGATAAGCTGACCCCGGAAGATCAGGCGATTTTCCGTCAGGCAGCTAAGGATAGCGTCGCCAAGCAGCGCGAATTGTGGTCGGCCAGAACGTCGCAGTCACGTGCGGCTGTCGAAAAGGCCGGGGCCACCATCAACGAGGTCGAGAAGCAGGGCTTCATCGACGCGATGAAACCTGTTTACGACAAGCACATCAAAGACGAGGTCTTGAAAAAGCTCGTTGCCGACGTGCAGGCCACGCAATAATCGCAATTACCCCACCCCTCGGCTCGCAAAGCCGAGGGGTGTTTTCGTTTCATTCAACCACAACCATAGGCTCTAGGTCCGACCTTCCGTTCATCGGAGGTCAGGAGGCGAAAATCCATGTCGATCCCAATGAAAACGGGTCTGCCTATTCTGACGAAACTCAACACGGCGGTTCTCTACGTTGCCGGGGTCGGTCTCGTAGCCATGACGGCGATCGTCGCCTGGCAGGTCTTTTGTCGCTACATCCTCAACGACTCTCCCAGCTGGACCGAGCCGGGCGCCGTCATTTTGATGAGCTGGTTCATCTTTCTGGGTGCCGCCGTCGGCGTGCGTGAAAACAACCACATGGGCTTCGACGTCCTTCTTTACGTGCTGCCGCCATCCGGCAAGAAATGGCTGCGGATGATTTCCGATCTCGTCATTTTCGTCTTCGGGATCGGCATGATCTGGTACGGCGCCAATCTGGTGGGCTTGACGGCGAATACGACGATGCCGGCACTGGGCATATCCGGCGCCTGGGATTACGTGCCGCTAGTCGGAGGCGGCATTCTGATCACGCTCTTTGCTCTAGAGCGCATCATCGCGCGAGCGATAGGCGCGCCCATCGATGACGTTCTGGATGACATGGCACCCACTGAAATCGCCGTCGAGCTTGAGAATATCGAGGATGTCCGCCGGGACGCGGCCAGCCTGAGCACCAAAAACCCATCCAACATCGTGAAGGGGGAATAACACGATGGAACTCTGGATTCTGTTCGGCAGCTTCACGCTGCTGATGTTGATCGGCACGCCCATCGCCTTTTGTCTGGGCATTTCCAGTCTGGCAACGGTCATCTATATGGGTCTGCCGCCGCTCGTCGTTTTTCAGCGCATGAACTCCGGCATGAGCGTGTTTTCCATGCTTGCCATTCCCTTCTTCATCTATTCCGGCGACCTCATGGTGCGCGGCGGTATTGCGGGGCGTATCGTCGCCTTTGCTGCCTCCATCGTCGGGCATTTGCGTGGCGGGCTGGGACAGGTCAACATCGTCACCTCCACGCTGTTCGGCGGCATTTCGGGCTCGGCAGTCGCAGAAGCTGCTGCGGTCGGTGGCTTGATGATTCCGCAGATGAAGGCCCGGGGTTACGGTGCAGACTATGCCGTCAACGTGACCTCGATGGCTGCCCTGATCGCACTGTTGCTACCGCCTTCGCACAACATGATCATCTATTCGATTTCCGCTGGCGGCAAGATTTCGATTGCGGATCTGTTTACCGCTGGCGTCATTCCCGGCCTGCTGTTTGCAGGCGTGTTGATGGTGACGGCCTATATCGTCGCCAGCCGTCGCGGTTATCCGACAGAGCCGTTTCCGGGCGTCATGGTTGCGCTGCATCTCTTCGCCGTTGCCATTCCCGGCCTGTTGCTCATCGCCATCATTTTCGGTGGCGTCCGCTCAGGCATCTTCACGGCAACCGAAAGCTCCTGCATCGCGGTCATCTACGCCCTGCTCGTCACGGTGCTGATCTACCGCCAACTGAGCTGGAGAGACTTCGTCCATGCGACCATGGGTGCCGTTCGCACGACCGCAATGGTTCTTCTGATCATCGGTTGCGCTGCCGCGTTCTCATGGCTGATGGCGTTTTTGAGGGTTCCTGCAACACTAGTGATGTGGATGCAGACGCTGTCCGACAACCCCATCATGATCCTTCTCCTGCTGAACGTCATCATGTTGTTGCTCGGCACATTCATGGACATGGGCCCGACGATCATCATCACGACGCCCATCTTCCTGCCGATCGCCACGGCCTATGGTGTCGATCCGGTTCATTTCGGCGTGATCATGATCCTGAATTACGGCATCGGGCTCAACACACCGCCAGTGGGAGGTGTGCAGTTCGTTGCCTGCGCGGTGGGCAAGATTACCGTCTGGGAAGCGATGCGCTCCATCTGGCCCTTCTACGGTGCAGGTATCGTCGTGCTAGGCCTCGTCACCTACATTCCGGCGCTCTCGCTGTGGCTGCCGAGCGTGTTCAAGTAAGACGACAGATAACATTGGCACCTCACGGTGTCCCGGCTTGCGCAAAGGGATGCGCAAGCATGTCTTGCAGAGCAGCGGTCGCCTCGGCGGAAAGATAGGGCCGAAACAGGCTCGTTACTTGATTGAGGCCCCAATCAAGATGCTGCGGCTGCAACTCCTCCACCCCTTCTTGCAGGTTGAGGTAGACGGCCCAGTAGGTCGAGACGATCCAGACATTGGCGAGCAACCGCGAAGCTTCGCTCTCGGGAACATCGATCAGCCCTGCCTCGGCCATTTGCTGCAATGTTGCCTCCACGGCGAGGCGCATGGCTTTGCTCAAGATGCCAATCGGTTCTGCAAGCGAGGGTGCCGTTGCCAGCAATCCTGGCAAATCGCGAAAAATATAACGATGCTCCCAGACGATTGAAAACCAGCGCCGCATGAACGTCGCATAGGCGCCCGCTTCCCTCGCCCCGTTGCTACCGACATCCAGCATGAATGTCGCCGCATCCGCCTCAAGCCTTGAGAACAGTGCGACCAGAAGCGCTTCCTTGGTTTTGAAGTGATAATAAAGATTGCCTTCGTTGATGCCGACGCCGCGCGCAATTTCTGCCGTCGTCACGCGGTCAGGCCCCTTTTCATTCAAGAGAACGAGGCTTGCATCGAGAATTCGATCCTTCGTGGACACTCTTTTGCCGCTCGTTTTATCGCCCCGCATCTCATTCATATCAAACGCTCTTGTAAAATTAAGGTCGTCACCTTAATTTCGACTAAGGTGATTGCCTTAATAGCTAGCGCCATCAAAGTCTGCAAGCAAGGATGAATGCCATGGACACGACGATCGAACCGGAAGCAAAAGGCGAAAAGGCCTTTCCCGTTACGCCTCAATCCACGATCAAGGCTCTCGTCGCCATCGTCCGAAATCCGCTGTTGGCCATTCCACCAGCCGTCTTTACGGAGCCGCTGGTTTTTTCCAAAACTGCACGGCAGATCACCGTTCACATTGCAGACCCCGTACTGATCCACGAAGCACTCGTGAAAAATGCGGATGCCTTGGGAAAAGGCGAACAGGTTCGTCGCGCGTTGGGTTCAGCGCTTGGTGAAGGGCTTTTGACGGCTGATGGTGCCCACTGGAAGTGGCAGCGCCAATCCGTTGCCGGTGCCTTCCGGCACGACAAGCTTCTTGAATTGCAGCCGACGATGATTGCCGCCGCAGAGCGCACACGGGACAAATGGCTCGCAAAACCCGGTTCAGCAATCGATATCGGTCACGAAATGATGCACACGACGTTCGACATCATCGTCGAAACCATGATGTCGGGTGGGCACGGGATAGACGTCAACCGTGTGGAACAAAGCATCTCCGATTTTCTGAAGCCGACAGGCTGGAGCTTCGCACTCGGCCTCTTAAAAGCACCGGAATGGATACCTTATCCCGGTAGGGGCAAGGCAACGGCTGCTGTCGATTTTTTGCGGTCCAGCTTGATGCACGTTGTCGAGACAAGACGTAAAACGCCGGAGGATCGACAGGATCTGGTCACGATGCTGATGGCCGCAGCCGACCCGGAGACGGGTCGCACGATGACGGATGCCGAGATCGTCGACAACCTTATGACCTTCATCACGGCTGGCCATGAAACGACGGCGCTTGGGCTCGCATGGACCTTCGATCTCCTGGCACGGTATCCCGACATCGAAGCGAAGGTGTTGGCAGAGATCGATGTGGTGACAGGCGGCAGCAATGTGACCTCAGAGCACGTGTCGCAACTCACCTACACACGTCAGGTCTTTTCGGAAGCGACGCGCCTTTATCCGCCCGCACCTGTTATCACCCGCACGGCCTTGAAAGATTTCCGACTTGGGGATTACCTGATCCCCGCAGGCACCGTCATGCTGATACCGATCTACGCCGTCCATCGTCATGCTTCGATCTGGCCGGATGCAGAGCGCTTCGACCCGGACCGTTTCAGCGCCGAGGCCACCAAGTCCCGGCATCGCTATGCCTATATGCCGTTCGGTGCCGGACCCCGTGTCTGCATCGGCAATGCGTTCGCGGTGATGGAGGCGGTCGCCATACTGGCTGTTCTCTTGCAGAAACTGAGGCTTTCGGCAGCTTCGGAGCAGGCGCCGAAGCCTCTCATGAAGGTGACTTTGCGACCCGATAATGCTCTCAGGATGAACGTCGCGCCGCGCTGAAGCGGCAACGCCTTGTTCGCGCGCAGCTTGCACTTGCCAGTGCAATCTCGCCACCACCCCAGATGTTGACGAACATTGTGGAACTCATTCAACATCCAAGGGTTTCCGCACGTTACATCAATGGAGGTGGCGTGTGCTTACGGTTCTTGTGGTGGAAGACGAGCCTTTGATAAGGCTCACCCTGATCGATGCTTTAGAAGATGCAGGTTTCAAGGTCATCGAGGCAGAAACAGCCGACGAAGCCATGGACCTGATATCAGAGCATACGGTGCATCTTCTTTTCACCGACATTCAGATGCCGGGCGAACTGACGGGTATCGACCTCGCTCACGTCGTTGCCGAACGCTTTCCAAAAGCCGGGATCATCGTCGCATCTGGCCGCTTGACCCCTGATGACATCGACCTGCCCGCCTCAGCAGAGTTCTTTTCAAAACCCTACGACTTCTCTTCGATTGTTACACGGCTGAATGCGCTTTCGAAAACCAGCCAATGATACGACCACGGTAATGTGAGGGTGGCACCTGCCATCCCTCAAAACACCCTAAACATCATCGAGAAGAAAGGGCCGCGAAAGACGGCCTTAAAGTTAGGCTGGCACGGCAGCCAGCGCCCGGGCGACGGCTTTGCGGATATCCGGCAGCGCGAAGGGCTTTGGAACGACGTCGATGATCTTTTCCATTAGGTCGTCAGCGCGCTCGCGCTGTTCAGCGTAGCCCGTCATCAAAAGAATTTTGAGGTTGGGAAAGTGCGATGATGCGCGGTGGGCAAGTTCTATTCCGTCCATGACGGGCATGCGGATATCCGAGAGCAGCAGATCGAACTTGTGTTCGCTCAGCTTCTCGAATCCCTGTTCACCATCAGCGGCTTCATAGGTCTCATGTCCATCCAGGCGCAAGGCGCGCGCCACAAATGTGCGCAACGCATCTTCGTCTTCGGTGATCAGTATTTTTGCCATTTTCCATTGCTCCTGGTATTCATTCCAGCGAGCAACAAACTCGGCGATTTCCCTTTGCAAGAAGTAAATGAAACCTGCCTTCCCGGTGGCATGGTTAACAATCCATGCTTGCATCTCTGCTACGAGTACCACATTGGGACAGTCCAGATTTACTCCGCATCACCCGTGACGACGCCGACAAATGGCAGTTCGCGGAACGCGTATGCGACGTCCATTCCATAGCCGACGACGAAGTAATCGGGGCACTCGAAGCCAACATAATCGGCTTCCAGCTGCTCCTTGCGTTTGACCTTCTTGTCGAGCAGAACAGCAATCGAAACATTGCGGGCGCCGCGCTCATAGAGCAGCTCCTTGGCGAAAAGAAGCGTACGACCGGATTCGAGAATATCGTCGATCAGCAGGACGTCGCGATCCTTCACGTCACTATCGATATCCTTCACGATCCGCACGCCTTGGGACACCGTGCCCGTGCCGTAACTGGAAAGCGTGATGAATTCCACTTCCGGTGCCAGACCGCTATCATGCAATGCGCGGATGAGATCGGCGGCAAAAATGAACGAGCCTTTCAGCACGGCGATCACCAGCAGGTCGTTGGTCGGACCCGTGGCGATGCGCTTGGCGAGATCGCGATTGCGCTCGGCAATCTGCTCGGCGGTGTAAAGCGGCTCGATATTTTTTCCACGAACGACGGGCATGATCTCTCCTGCGCTTTCCTGAACAACAGCCTAGGTGAGACAATCGTCCAGAACGAAACAAAGGGGGTCCGGTAGCACAATCAACGCTGCGAAACACCCGCTCCGGCAAAAGAAAGCTTGATATCCGGCGTTTTTCCACCGGGATGGCGCAGTTTCGCCGAGAAACCCCGGCTCACGCCGGGCTGCATTTCAGCCACCGGCGGCTCGATCAGCATGCTGGCGACCTTCTCACCCTTGGCTGCGAACAGATCGGCTCGGATGGCCGGAACGGCCTGCGGTTCGTTGCCATTGTTCTCAACGATGCCATTGATGACGAGCACATCCATACCACCGGCATCCTGCGGCGTGACGGAAATATGCGTGATGACGAGCGGATCGACCGGCACAGCATTGGCCGTGTTCTGGTGCAGCAGCATCGTGAACCCGCCGGAAATGAAGAAAACGCCGACAACTGCCGCCGCGACAATGGCGGAGTAGCCATCGACAGAAAGGCCAGACAGCTTTCTGTCCACCCAATCGATCAGCGACCGCAGTGCTGCCAGCGCCGATACGGGCCGCGACCTAGGCTGTTGAAAAGCGTCGTGCCTGTTGTCGTTGCCGTAGTCACGAAAGGGCGTTTCCTTTATCGTGACAAACTCGGCATCTAGAATGTCATCACCATTGCGCGTTCTCCACGTTTGGCGGAGAGGCGCTTCGGGCATCAAAAGGTCCAAATCAGGTGTCGCGTGACGGCGGGATGAACGGAACATACCCATGAAGTTCCCTCGGTGTTACGCCCCCAAAAAACTTGGGCATTGAATGAAATCCTGCCTAGTCGTAAATTTAATTGGTTAATGCTTCGCAAAGATCGCCGGATGAGCGCAGTCCACAGGCATTTTACCGGGCACCCGATGTTAAGAAATGGCAATCGCTATTCGCAATGAGAAACAAAAGACTGGAAGTTCGTTGATCCATTTCGAAAATGTCGGGTTGCGATACGGCATGGGCCCGGAGATCTTGCGGGATATGACTTTCGACATTCCCAAGGGCTCTTTCCAGTTTCTGACCGGGCCATCAGGCGCAGGCAAAACCACGCTGCTGCGCCTGCTTTTGATGTCGCTCCAGCCCACGCGCGGCAATATCCGCATGTTCAGCCGTGATGTCTCGCGCATTCCGCGCAGCGAATTACCGCTGCTGCGCCGGCGCGTCGGCATCGTCTTTCAGGACTTCCGCCTGCTGGACCACCTGACGACCTATGAGAACGTGGCCCTGCCCTTACGTGTGCGCGGAAAGGACGAAAGCGCCTATCGCAATGATGTGATCGAGCTTTTGAAGTGGGTGGGCCTTGGCGAACGGATCAATGTGCTGCCACCAATCCTCTCTGGCGGGGAAAAACAGCGTGCCGCCATTGCACGGGCGCTAATGGACCAGCCGGAAATATTGCTGGCAGACGAACCCACCGGTAACGTCGATCCGCCGATGGCCAAGCGCTTGCTCAATCTGTTTCTGGAACTGAACCGGCTGGGTACCGCCGTCGTCATCGCCACCCATGATTTCGGATTGATGGATCAGGTGGACGCGCGCCGCATGATCCTGACGGAAGGGCGGCTCGACGTTTATGAATGAGATGAACCGCAAGCCCCTCAAGCCGGAGCAGAAGCAGGCCAAGTTGCCGCAGATGCGCATCCGCCCGATGGCGCCCATCCTGCCGCCGTCGAACATTCAGGGCAACGCCTTGATCGTGGTCATCGCCATCATGGCCTTTCTGGCCTGCCTGACGCTCGGTGCCGTCAGCATGGTGCGGGCCACCGCATCCACATGGCAAAGCCAGATTTCCCGCGAAATCACCATCCAGATAAAGCCTGAAGAGGGTCTGGACATGAACGCCGCGCTCAACAAGGCGCGCAATCTGGCTCTCAGCTTCGTCGGCACTAGAGAAGGCACAATCATGGACGATGCGGCCACAGCGCGGCTGCTCGAACCATGGCTCGGTGCCGGTCTCGACCTCTCGGAGCTGCCCGTTCCCCGTCTCGTGATTATCACGATCGATGAGAGCAACCCGCCTGATTTCGACGCGATGCGCACCATGCTGAAAGCGGAAATTCCGCAGGCATTTCTCGACGATCACCGCACCTGGGTCGACCGTCTGGTGTCCATGGCCCATACCACCGTCATGATCGGCCTTGGCGTCCTGATCCTCGTCTTTAGCGCTATGGTGCTGACGGTAGTCTTTGCCACCCGAGGCGCTCTGTCGGGCAATCGCCATATCGTCGAGGTGCTGCACTTCGTCGGCGCTGAAAGCAGTTTCGTCGCGCGTGAATTCCAGAAACACTTCCTGAAAATAAGCCTTAAGGGCTCCGGGGCCGGAAGTGCTTTGGCCGCAGGCGTGTTTCTTGCCGCAGGCTTCTGGCAATCCCGGTCGCTCGCCACACCGCAGAGCGATCAAGCCAGCGCCCTGTTCGGATCGTTTTCCGTTGGCGTCGACGGCTATCTCGGCATTTTCGCAACGATGATGGTCATCGCATTGCTGACGACAATCACCGCGCGACTGACCGTGATACGCACCATTGACGACATTGATCGGGTGCGTTCCGATCCTTCAAAAAGCGAGGGCGTTTGACGGCTTTTCTCCGCCTTCACGCGGTTGGAGCCGCCCGTTCCTTGCCTTAATCCAAGCTTATCGATAACTGATGATAATGAGTCGCACTGACCCGGATGATCAACCGACAGAGACGCCGCGCAACGGTCTGCTTTCGCGGCGCGGTCGTTTGCGCCGGTTTGTGCGGGCGACGCTGCTGATTTGCCTTGTGGTGCTTGGCGCCATCTTCGGCGGTTTCCTGTGGTTTGCGGATTCGGTTGCCTCCATGCGCCCGCCTTCGGGAACCCGGGCAGACGCCATCATCGTCTTGACCGGTGGCTACCTTAGAATCGATCAGGCGGTAGGCCTTTTGCGCGATGGCGTTGGCAAGCGGCTGCTGATTTCCGGCGTCAACCCCGCCACCACCCGCGCACAGATTCGCAAGATGACGCAGAGTTCATCAGATCTCTTCGCCTGCTGTGTGGATATGGGGTATCAAGCCGTCGACACGATCGGCAATGCGAACGAAGCGGCGAAGTGGATCAGGGACAAGGGCTATGCCTCGGTCGTCGTCGTTACCAACAATTACCATATGCACCGCAGCCTCCACGAGTTGAGAAGCTCCAGCCCCGATACGAATTTCATCGCTTACCCCGTTATCAACTCCGATCTGGCGCGCACCAACTGGTTTTCAAACCCCGACGTGGTCCGCACCATGATTTACGAATATATCAAATTCGTCGCCGTCGCCGTCCGTGATCTGACCGGGCTTGGCAAAGGCAACGGCCTGCGCAATGGCGCATCTTCCGCCTGATTTCGCCCCGGCGGCTGTTGCCTGGGGTCTTGCTGACACACCCTGTTTTCGTGTAGGCGTTCAGCCCTGCGCGATGACATAGACGATTGCTTCCTTTTGTCGATACGGACGCGCCTGGAGAAGCTTTTTTCATGCTCAGACTGCGTTCCATTCTGTTCAACACAGCCTTCTATATGAACCTCATCCTGCGGATGATCGTGCTGACGCCGATCTATTTCATCGTACCGCGAAAGCTGGCTTATGAAATTCCCAAGGCATGGGCGCGCTCGAACCATTGGCTGATGGAAAAGATCGTCGGCACGACGTTCGAAATCGAGGGGCTGGAAAACATTCCCGAATCCGGCTGCATTTTTGCGCCGAAGCACCAGTCTTTCTGGGACACCTACGCGCTGCTGCCGAACCTCAAGGACCCCGTCTATATCCTCAAGCGCGAACTGACGTGGATACCGCTTTTCGGCTGGTACGTCGCCAAGCAGAGAATGATCCCGGTCAACCGTGCCGCCCGTGGCAAAGCCATGCTGCAGGTTATGGAGCGGGCAAAGGAAGAAATGCAAAAGGGTCGTGAGCTGATCATCTACCCGGAAGGCACGCGACGCGCGCCGGGGGCAGAGCCGGAATATCGTTACGGTATCGCCCGCCTGTACCGTGATCTGAAAGTGCCTGTGGTGCCGGTCGCCATGCATCCCGGCCTATTCTGGCCGCGCAGATCGACCATGCGTTACCCTGGCCATTTCAAGGTGCGCATTCTGCCGCCGATCCAGCCGGGTCTGGACCCCGACGTGTTCTTCAAGCAGTTGATCGAGGTTACGGAAAAGGCCAGCGACGAGCTTCTGCTGGAAACCGCACGCAACAATCCATCGCTCCCCCTACCTCCGACAGCCGTCAAGCGGCTGGCTGAACTTCAGGACAAGGCTGCGGACTGAGCCTCCACGTTAGCGGCGACGCGCTCCAGCACGACGTCTCTTATTCCCATTTCCTGAAGATGGCGGACCGTGTTGAAGACGTAGTCGACATTCGGGCCTGACTGGCCAGACGCTTGGCAGACGATCTTTGCCGCCTCGTCCAGCGCGAGACCGCCAACATATTGCGCATGCTGCGGGTCCGCCACATAGGTCAGCGCCGGTTGCCGCCTGCCATCGGCAAGACCGACCAGAATAACTCGCTCCTTATAGACGTTGCTCACGAGTTCACGCTCACGCAAATAATCAAGAACCGCGTCACGGCTGGCATTGGCAACACGAAATGCCACGCCGTGGCACGACCCGCCACGTTCCAGCCCCAGCACCAAGCCGGGATTTTCATCTGTTCCCCGGTATACATTCGAGCGAATGCAGAGCGCGCGCCGATAGCCATGTAGACGCGCCTGCTGGCGTTCCTCAAACGGGAAGCCGGGGTTCCACATCAACGAACCGTAGCCAAAGACCCAAAAATCGTCCATATCGCAAGCCAAACCAAATCACCTGTGTCTACCATTGGAGATCATCATGGCAGCGTCAAGCCAATCCCGAAGCAGCAGAAAATTCCTTTTTCTTGGCCTTGGGATAATAGTTTTCGTTGCCATTTACACTGCGGGCTGGTTCTACGCCGCAAACCGGCTTCAGGAAACCGTTATCCGGGTCATGTCTCCGGGTGGCACCGCACCTGCCAGCGCCAACTGCGCCGATATGGCATTCAAGGGTTATCCGTTTCGCATCGGACTGTTCTGTTCGAAGGTGGATGTAACGGATACGCGCAATGGCGTGTCAGGCTCCTTCGGCGCTTTGCGTTCCGCAGCACAGATTTACGCGCCCGGCCATGTTGTTTGGGAACTGGATTCGCCAGCAAAAATCGAGACCGCACATGGGCTCAGCATCTCCGCGCAATGGTCCAGCCTCCAGTCCAGTCTGGTGAAGAAGCTGAAGGGCATCGACCGTACCTCTCTGGTCATCGAAGGCCTGAAAGCGAACGCAGTATCGTCGGTCACGACACAGACGATCGATTTCGACGCGGCAAAAACCGAAGTTCACCTTCGCCAGAACGGAGCCGATCTCGATGGCGCCATCACACTAACCGATGCCTCCACTGTCATCAAGGACTGGCCGCAGGTTCTGCCACGCCTCAACGCCATTGCCGACGTAACCC
Source organism: Agrobacterium vaccinii (assembly GCF_021310995.1). Lineage (NCBI taxonomy): Bacteria > Pseudomonadati > Pseudomonadota > Alphaproteobacteria > Hyphomicrobiales > Rhizobiaceae > Agrobacterium > Agrobacterium vaccinii. Next base: position 778,552 of record NZ_CP054151.1, read on the forward strand.
TTGCGGGCAAGGCTGGCATGATCGACGGCAGTGACCGCACCGGGCTCTACGGTGCCAGCGGCGAATTGCGCCGGGTGATGCTGGATATCGGCGATGGCCGCACCATGCGCATCAGCGGACCATTTTCTTTTGATGATCAGGGCTATCTGACTGGCCAGTTCAAGCTTGAAATCGAAAAACTCGGCGATTGGGCCAACAATGCCAAGCAGGCATTCCCGCAACTGCAATCGACCATCGACACGGCCCGCAAATTGCTGGGTGCCCTAGCAGGCGGCGGCGACAAGGCGTCCGTCGATCTCGTGGTCGATCGTGGCCGCGCCACCGTCAGCGGCTTTATTCCCTTGGGTAAAATTCCGCCAATCTGACACGAGATATAAAGACCGAAGCCAGGTGATGGCTTCGGTCTTTCATGATGTCTTTACTTCTTCTGGTCCATCGCGTGGCGTCCGAAGTCAGGCGCATCGACGTCCTGCCCGGCCTGCACGATGGAGCGGCGGATGGTGCGGGTTCGGCTGAAAAGCTCGAACAGTTTTTCACCTTCACCCCAGCGTATCGCACGCTGGAGGTACGCCAAATCCTCGGAAAAACGGGCCAGCATTTCCAGAATGGCGTCCTTGTTGTGCAGGCAGATATCTCGCCACATGGTCGGATCGGATGCGGCCAATCGGGTGAAATCACGGAAGCCTGAGGCAGAATATTTAATGACTTCCGATTCCGTTACCGTGCCAAGATCATCGGCCGTGCCGACGATGTTGTAGGCAATGATATGTGGCAGATGCGAAACGATAGCCAGGACCTTGTCATGGTGCTCCGGCTCCATTTCATCGACACGCGAACCAAGCTTTTCCCAAAACGCTTTGAGCTTGCTGAGCGCTACCGCATCGGTTCCCGGCAGCGGCGTAAAGATGCACCAACGGTCATGAAACAGACCTTCAAATCCGGCATCCGGGCCAGATTTTTCCGTACCCGCCAGCGGGTGCCCGGGAATGAAATGAACGTTGTCGGGCATATGCGGGGCCATCTGGGAAATGACCGACGCCTTGGTGGAACCCACATCCGTTACGATGGCCCCGGCCTTCAGGTGCGCAGCGATCTGCTGCGCAACGGCTTCGGACGCGCCCACAGGCACCGAGACGATCACCAGATCGGCGTCCTTGACCGCATCTGCGGCAGAAATCGTGTAGGATGTTCCCAGTTCCAGCTCTTCTGCGCGCTTGAGCGTGTCTTTACTGCGCGTGGAAATCACCACTTCGCGGGCAAGACCAAGCTCGCGAATATCACGGGCAATGGAAGACCCGATCAGGCCGATACCGATCAGGGCTATGCGGTCAAACAGGATGTCGCTCATTTCGCCTGCCCCATAAACTCTGTCAGGGCCGCGATAACGCCGAGATTGGCTTCTTCCGATCCCACCGTCATGCGCAGGGCATTGGCGAACCCATAGCCACGAACGGCGCGCAGGATGTAGCCCCGCCGCGTCAGGAACTCATCGGCATCGGCGGCACGCTTGCCATCTGCATCGGGGAAGTGGATGAGAACGAAATTGGCAACCGACGGCGTTACTTCAAGACAAAGCTGGCTGAAAGCCTGCGTCAGTTTTTCCATCCATTCGAGATTGTGCGTGACGGCCTGCTGCATGAAGGCCTGATCGCGGATGGCGGCAGCACCGGCGGCAATGGCAGGCGCGTTCATGTTGAACGGCCCGCGCACCCGGTTCAGGGCATCGATCACGGCAGCGGGGCCGTACATCCAGCCGACACGCAGCGCGGCCAAACCATAAACCTTGGAGAAGGTGCGGGTCATGACGACATTGCTGTTGCCGGAAACAAGCTCAAGCCCGGCCTCGTAATCGTTCTTGCGCACATATTCCGCGTAGGCAGCATCCAGCACCAACACCACATGCTTCGGCAGGCTGCTTTGGAGGCGCCGAATTTCTGAGACAGGGACATAGGTGCCGGTCGGATTGCCGGGGTTGGCGATGAAGACCATCTTGGTTTTTGGTGTAACGGCAGCGAGGATCGCATCGACATCGACAGTGCAATCTTTTTCCTTCACGGTGACAGGAACGGCACCTGCGCCCATGATCTGAATTCTGTAGACCAGAAATCCATGCTCGGTAATGATCGCCTCGTCACCCGTACCAAGGTAGACATGGCACAGCAGACCCAGCAACTCGTCGGAGCCGTTTCCGCACATGATATTGGCGGGGTTCAGTCCATGCACATCGGCAATCGCCTGACGCAAGGCCATCGCCTGCCCGTCTGGGTAAATCTGCAAATTCTCTGCCGCCGCCTTGAATGCCTCGATGGCTTTCGGGCTTGCGCCGAGCGGTGTCTCGTTGGAGGAGAGCTTATAAACCTTCGCAACGCCGTCGGCATGTTCCTTGCCGGGAACATAGGCAGCGATATCCAGAATACCCGGACGTGGAACAGGTTGGTTAAGCTCTGCACTCATTTCATCGACCTTTGAAAAGCGCCGGGTAACCGGCAAGACAATGCCGCAGGCATTAGACCGGAACAGGCGGTTTGTCGAGGGTCAGCTTGGCTTTCGCGGTGGTGGCGACGTCCGGGTCGTCGGCATGCCCTGCGGCGCAAGGACGGGGACGAAAACCCGCCGTGAAGCCCGCTGGCTGACAGGCAGACCCTGATAAAGCCGCTTCTGTGCCTCCACGATGATGACACCGGAAAAAACCGGCCAGAGCTTGCGCCCGGTGCTTTCCAGATACCGCCGGAACCGCAGGATGGAGCGAACCTTCGTTGGTGGAAAAAACAAGGCTTCTGCCGTTGCTCCCGGCGTGAAATTCGTTTCGCGCAGAAGCGCCGTCAATTGTCCGCGCGAATAGGGGCGACCGGAGCCGAAGGGTGTGTGCTCCACACGCGCCCAGACGCCGCGACGGTTCGGCACCACGATCACTAGCCTGCCGCCGGGCGCCAGAACGCGCCAGAGTTCTTTCAGCGTTTCGCGCGGATTCTCCGCAAATTCCAGCGAATGCACCATAAGAACGCGGTCTATCGACGAATCCGGCAACGGTAATTCCTCGTCGAAAACAAGTGCTGTCGATGACAATTCACCCGCTGGCCAGTTCACCGCCCCCTGCCCAGGTGGCATGAAGGCAAATGTCCGTTCCGTATCGTGGCGAAAGCGGTCGAGGAACGGAACCGCATAGCCGACACCCACCAGCCGTTCATCCGGCAAAGGCGGCCACAGCGTTGATAGCGCCATGGTGATGGCCTGCTCGGCAGACCGCCCGAGCGGTGAATGGTAGAATTCGCGCAGATCGACAATATCGGTGTTCATCGTCAGAATGTAGCAGTCCCCGGTTGGACTTCAAGGCATGGTAGCCTACATTGGAAAACCAGAAGGTGTGCACGCCGAAAAGATGGAGAGAAAAGATGAAGCCGTTGGAAATAGAGGTCTTTCTGTGCCGTAGCGATAATTTCGGGGTTCTGTTGCATGACAGCGAGACCGGCGCCACCGTTTCGATCGATGCGCCGGAAGAAGCGCCCATCATCGATGCCCTCAACCGGCGCGGATGGACGCTCACCGATATCTTCACAACTCACCATCATCAGGACCATGTCGAGGCCAATCTGGCGCTCAAGGAAAAATACGGCTGCGAGATTCGCGGGCCCAACGATGAAGCCATCGCCATTCCCGGACTGGACCGCTCTGCTGCCGATGGGGACGAGTTCGAGTTCGCCGGTCATCGCGTTCAGGTCATATCGACGCCCGGTCACACGGCTGGACACATCTGCTACTATTTTCCAGATGACGCCCTGCTCTTTGCCGCCGACACGCTGTTTGCCATGGGTTGCGGACGGCTGTTCGAACGCCCGGCTGCTGATATGTGGCACTCCTTCCAGAAATTGATGGCCCTGCCAGATAATGTCACAGTCTATTTCGGACATGAATACACGCTGTCCAACGCCCGTTTCGCCGTAACGGTCGATCCGCAGAACGCGACCCTAGCGCAACGCGCGAGCGAAGTTGAGGCGCTGCGCAACGATGGAAAATTCACCATTCCGACCACGATTGGTGCGGAGAAGCAGACCAACCCCTATATGCGGGTTGCCGATGAAGCCCTTCGCGCACATCTCGGCATGAAGGACGCCAGTGACGCGGATGTGTTTGCGGAGATCAGAACACGCAAGGACAACTTTTAACGGCCGACAGCGCAGTCTCGGCAGCAGCCATCATCAGCGAATTGCAACTTGAGCCGCACCCGGAGGGCGGCTTTTATCGTCAGACATTCAAAGACGGTGATGCAAGCGAGCGCGGCGCCTCCACCGCTATCTACTACCTCCTGGAAAAAGGCCAACGCTCGCATTGGCACCGCGTGACGGATGCTTCCGAGGTCTGGCATTATTATTCGGGCTCACCGCTGCTGCTGCATCTGAGCTTGGACGGCAAGGGTATCGAAACCATTCGGCTCGGGCCATCGGTTCTGGGCGGCGAGAGACCGCAGGCCATTGTTCCCGTCAATGGTTGGCAATCAGCAGAAAGCCTTGGCGAGTTTACGCTCGTCGGCTGCACGGTATCGCCCGGCTTTACCTTCGAAAGCTTCGTCATGGCGGAACCCGGCTGGGCGCCGGGTTGAACCTTAGCCGCCGTATTTGGTTGCAGTAATGTAAACCTGCCCGACCTTGGTGGGTATACGCGCATAGACCGGTGCGTATACGTCCATGTTGCTTGCCTTGGCAAACCAGATTTCCATGGAAATGGACTTCAGATACTCGATGTCCTTGCGTCCCTTGCGAAAACCGGATTTGGGAACGTAACGGGCATTGCAGACGATTGCATCGCCGCTGAAGCCATTGGTCGCAAAAGGTTTGGTGCCGCCCGAGCTCAGGACGAGATCCAATCGCGACTCACCGTCATAGATCGGCAGGCGACCGGGGCAAATGCGACCTCCCACGGGGAAAATCAGTCCCGATATAGGGTCGAGCACCGAACGGAGGTCTCGGTCCTTCACATCGACCCAGTTGTCCGGCCGCGCCTTGGGCTCCGGCTTGACCGTCGTGGAGGTCACATTGCCATTGCGGTACTGCACATCATAGGTGCGCGTGCGCTTGCCGTCCTTGTAGACCAGCGAATATTCATTCGCCTGCATCCGGTTTCCGCGCTTGGCGCCGGAAACGACGGTGCGCCCGGAAATGTCTTTCAAAACGCTGGCAATGCCTGCCGAACTGAACGAGCCGGAAATGGAATAGGTCGAGCCATCCATACGCGTCGAGAAATTGGCCCTTGCAATGGGCAAGACGCCCAGAGCGATGCTGTATTCGCTGTCGTGCTTCGTTTCTGCGGCTTTGGCTGGCGAGAGACTCACCAGTGCAACGGCTGCGGCTGCGAAAACCCTTTGTGCATGGACATTCATTCAGGTAATACCTCGACGAGCCGGAAAGTCGCGCTCTATGGCGATGATATACGCGCAGTTATGGCAATAAAAAAGCAGAGTCGCGTGGAAATGCGGTGAAATCGCTCACAAAAAAGAGCGAGCGGCTTGACTGGAAGTTCGTGCCTGACTATAGAACCGCAACTTTCCAATCATTGCCAGTTGGATTGCTTACCGGAGTTTGCCGGATAGCAGCCCGTTGGTGAAACAGACGATAACAAATAGGTGTACCCATGTCCCGTGTATGCGAATTGACCGGCAAGGGCGTCCAGACGGGCAATAACGTCAGCCACGCCAACAACAGAACCAAGCGTCGGTTCCTTCCGAACCTCTGCCAGGTTACGTTGATTTCTGATTCTCTCGGTCAGCGCTTCCGTTTGCGCGTTTCCGCAGCTGCCCTGCGCTCTGTTGAGCACCGCGGCGGTCTGGATGCGTTCCTTCTGAAGGCTAGCGAAGACGATCTCTCGATGCGCGCCCGTCTGCTGCGTCGTCAGATCGCGAAGAAGACTGTCGAAGCTGCTGCTGCTTAATAGCGGTTTCAACATCACAGACCCTCGAAAGGCTTGACTGGCTTATGCCGCTCAAGCCTTTTGTTCGTTTCATATTGGCTCCAACTGGTGGCATCACCCAGGATAAAAAAATGCCCTACCTGCGCTCTACCATCATCTATGTTCTGCTGATGACACTGATTGTCGTCGCATCGAACATTCTCGTTCAGTATCCGCTCTCCGGCACACTCTTCGGCATCAACCTAGCCGATCTGCTGACCTGGGGTGCATTCACCTACCCCATCGCGTTTCTGATAACCGATCTCACCAATCGCCAGTTTGGGCCTTCCGTCGCACGGCGCGTCGTTCTGGCCGGGTTTGTCGTTGGCGTCACCCTGTCCTTCTGGACATCGATCCCGCGCATCGCAATCGCATCTGGTACGGCATATCTCATTGGTCAGTTGCTGGATATTTCGGTCTTCAATCGACTGCGTCGCCAAAGCTGGTGGCGCGCGCCGCTGGCCGGGTCCATGCTGGGCTCGGTGCTGGATACCGCTTTGTTCTTCTCGATTGCCTTTGCCGCCTCCTTCGCCTTCGTCGGACCCAATGATGCGTTCGCGATCGAGCAGGCGCCCGTTCTCGGCATCCTCGGCTATGAAGCGCCGCGTTGGGTCTCATGGGCACTGGGTGATCTCTCAGTAAAGGTGTCTGTAGGTATCATCATGCTGCTGCCTTACGGAGCCCTGATGAATACGCTCAAGCCCATGCCGCCTGCCAGAACACAGTGAGAAAGGGCCGCCGATGGCGGCCTGTCTCTCAGCATACCGGGCCTTGCCAATCAGTCTGGCCCGTAATCTTCCAGTTCATACACCACCTGCATGCAACACATGCCGGATTTACGCTGTGCGCCCGTTGCGATCAGGTGAAGTTTCCGGCACTCTCATCAAAAGTATTACGATTTGGAGTTCTACATCCCATGAAAAAGTCCCCGAACGCAACCGACATACATGTAGGATCGCGTATTCGCCTGCGTCGCGTCATGCTCGGTCTGAGCCAGGAAAAGCTGGGCGATGGGCTCGGCATCACCTTCCAGCAGGTTCAGAAATACGAAAAAGGCACGAACCGCGTTGGCGCCAGTCGCTTGCAGCATATTTCCGAATTGCTGGACGTGCACATTTCCTACTTTTTCGAGGGCGCAGCGGAAACAACCGAAGACCGTGCTCTGGCCGCTCCAAGCCTGTTGTCACAGTTCATGAATTCCAAGGAAGGCGTGTCCCTTGCCAAGGCTTTCTGTGGCATCGAAGACAGCCGCGTGCGTCGCCGCGTCCTTGAACTCGTTCAGTCGCTCAGCACCTCCAGTACGGCTGAAACGCAAAAGACGACAGAGACGTCTGCCACAACAGCACACTGAGCGAGATGGTCTTCAGACTTGCGACATTAGGCCGGTGCAATCTGGAAGATGAGGTTGGCGACGTCATCAACGTTCCGGCTCAATCTCTTCTTCTGGCTGCCTATCTGTTCGACATGGACAGACCGGTCCAGCGTCGCGATGTCGCCAACCTCCTGTGGCCCGGCAATACGGAGATTGCGTCGACCAATCTGCGCTCGACGCTGCGGCGGTTTACGCTTGCGACGGCGCAGGCGCCCGCGCCCCTCATGACCATTGATGCCACCAGCATCACGCTGAACCGCTCAGTCGTCACATGCGATTTCGACATTCTCGCCCTGCACACCCCGCTTGAGCGCCTGCGGGCGGCATGCAGTGCGGTGGCCATGCAGTTCCTCCCGACCTGTGGCGATGGAAAGACGGCATTCGATACTTGGGTGCGCGACGTCAGGCTGCGGCTGGTCGGCATCTTGCGAAGCCAGTTCATGGACGTGCTTTCCTCCCGCGAACTGCAATCCCAGGGCAATGCTGATTTGAAACGCGCCGCCGTTCTTCTTTTGGAAGCAGACCCGCACGATCACGAGGTACGACGGCATCTGGCGGCGGGGCTTACTTTTGAGAAGGCTCCACTAGTAGCCGCGTTTCCCGCCACGCAATCAGATAGCGCGCCCCAAAGGCCGCTCGCCCTACCGGAAAAATCGTCAGCGCATCCTCGCATCGCCCTTCTGCCACCACTAACCTCGAAGGAAGCAAACCGTGACGGCTCGATTGCCAATGCCCTGATCGAAGATTTGACGATTGGTCTTTGCAGCAGCCGCACCTTGTCCGTCGTAGCGCCTTATACTGCGGAACGTATTCAGGCCTCGAAAGACAAGGCCGCTGTGCTGGAGAAGCACAACGTCGTCTATGCTCTCGATAGCCGCAGAACCGACACCCATCTTTTCCTGCAACTGATTTTCACGCCTACCGAGGAAATCATCTGGGCGGAACGGTTCGAATTGTCGCCCATATCGGTCGCTGCACAACGTGTTGAAATCGGGACTGCCGTACAGGGGGCCCTGATGTCGCGGATCGGCCTGCACCAGAGCGCCGTCGGCGACTTTTCCAGCAGGCCGGAAGCCTATTTCCTCTACCTCAAAGGCCTGCAATCCCTCTCCAGCATCAGCCTGCCATCAATCCGGCGCGCCCGGAAATATTTCAAGGAAGCGCTGGAGCACGGGACGAATTTCGCCGAAGCGCAGGCAGGGATGTCCCGCACGCTCAGCATGGAATGGATATTGACGGCGCGTGGTGACGACGATCTTCTTGCCAAGGCAGAGGGATTCGCAAGCGACGCCATCAAACACAGTGAGGTCTCGGCCAGCGGCTTCAAGGAACTGGGCGTCAGCCGCCTGTTCATGGGCAGGATCGATGAGAGCCTTGACGCGTTGTCGCAAGCGGAAAACCTCAGTCCGCAATATGCGGATGTGTTGTGCAGCCACGCCGACAGCCTTATTCACAGCAGCGATCCGGCCAGCGCCATGATCAAAATCCGACAGGCAATCTCCCTCAACCCCATCGTGCCGGACATGTATCTCTGGACCGCCGCCGGTGCCAGCTACTTCCTGCATCAATATCAACAGGCTTTGGATTACATCGGCCAGATGAGCAACAAGCGCCCGGCGGCACGCCTGGCTGCGGCCTGTTGCGGCATGATGGGGGATATTGACAAGGCGCGCGCATTGCGTGTAAAAGTATTTGAAGACAACCCAAGTTTCGATTTGGAGCGTTGGTTGGCTGTCATTCCTCACAAGGAGCCATGGCAGACCGAAATGTATCGCGAAGGCCTGAAGAGGGCCGGTTTTTAGTCAGGATCTTCCCCATGTCACAAGCAGTCATTCTTGGAATTAGCGGCGAAAAAGGCCTCTGGCTCGCCGATATGCGATCCAAAACCATCACAGCAATCGAAGAACCGCTTTCCGACGAACTGGCGAAGGCCGTTTCCTTGCGCGCATCCGGCGTCACACCGACGAAGGGTGTCGACTTCGCAATTGCCGTTTCCGCAACACAGGTCGGTGCTGGCAGTGTTCACGAAGGTGCCCACTGATCTTGCAGCTCGATAATTATCGAGCCTGTTCTCCCGGCGAAACCCTGACAAGGGTTTCGCCTTTTCTCGCCCGTCTCGGCATCACCAGACTGGCGCGGCAGACGGGACTGGATGACATCGGCATCGCCGTGTGGTGTGCCTTTGCACCCAATGCCAAAGCTATCGTTATCGCTCAAGGCAAGGGCATCGATGACGAAGCCGCCAGAACATCCGCAGCCATGGAAGCGATAGAACGCTCCATAGCCACAAACCCGACCTGTCATCACCGGATCGCCACCCGCCAGACAGTCGAGGATGCGGGAGACGCTGTCGACACGCTCACTATTCTTCTTTCCCCCCACGCACCACCCATCACAACCACCGAACATATTGACTGGGTTCGTGCAGGGAACCTGTTGACGGGCGAACCGATCTGGCTCCCCTACGACGCCGTTCACTTGGATCGCACTCTCGCATCGCCGCGTTACTGGCAGTCTTCCGATGGCCTCGCCTCTGGCAATACCCGCGACGAAGCGCTTCTTCATGCGGTGCTGGAGCGGGTGGAGCGCGACGCGCTTACATTGTGGCAGATGACCCCTGTCGCGAAGCGCTACAGGGCGGCAATCGATACGGCTTCAATCAGCCAACCTGCGCTTCAAAATGCCTTGGGCCTGGTTGCGCAAGCGGGCCTTGAGATCGCACTGTTCGACATTACGACCGATCTAGCGATACCATGCGTCGTCGCGCTTCTCGGACCCCAAGACCGAAAGATGGCCAGCACTGTTCGACATGTGGACCTGACCTATGGGGCGGGAGCGGCAACGACACCGGCAGTGGCGGCCATGCGGGCGATAACCGAGGCCGCTCAATCGCGCATGACGTTCATCGCAGGCGCGCGCGACGACCTTTTGCCCGACATTTTTTCGCAATCTGTCGATACCTCCATGCTGCAAGCCATGGATGTGCAGCCTTCCAAATCGCTTGGTGACCTCCCGACCCTCGATGCCGCATCCACAGAGCACTCGCTTGAAACCGTTCTCGACCGCCTGCAAACTGCCGGGATCGACAAGCTTTATGCGGTTGATCTGGCCCCGGAATGGCTCCCCGCTGCTGTCGTGAAAGTCTTTGCGCCCCAACTCGAAAACCCTGATGGCGAGCGCCACAGGCGCTTTGGTCCGCGCGCGCTTTCGAGGGCATTGTGATGAAGGTCGTCTTCGTCGGTCCAAGCCTGCCAAACGCATATGACGTAGCGGCTGAAGGCATCGATATCCGTCCGCCTGCTTGTCAAGGCGATGTTATGCAAGCCGTGGCGGACGGGGCAACAGCGATAGGACTAATCGACGGCCAGTTCGCGACCGCAGCGCCCGTCTGGCATAAGGAGCTGCTGTTTGCCCTCTCAAAGGATATTCCCGTCTATGGCGCAGCCAGCATGGGCGCGTTGCGGGCGGCAGAATGCGCCGCCTATGGCATGACCGGCATCGGCAGAATATTCGAGGACTATGCCTCCGGCGCGCGGGTCGATGACGCCGATGTGGCATTGATCTACGGCCCCGCCGAACTCGGCTACCCGCCCCTCAGCATTCCCCTGGTGAACGCCGAGGCAACCATTGCCAACATCGCCCAGCTTGGTCTGATGGAGGAGGCCCACTGCGACAAACTTCGCAGCGCAGCCAGCCAACTCTTCTTCAAACGCCGAAAATGGAAAACAATCGCTGAGCTGGCAGGTGTCGAGTTCGAGATGCTTACGCGAGCGCTCAAACTCGGTTTGGTCGATCAGAAGAAACTCGACGCCATAGCTCTGCTTAAAGCGTTCAGCGCCAATTTGCCGAAATGCCAACCATCAGACTGGCAGTTTCAGGCAACGCCGCTGTTTCGCAGCATGTATATGTGATTTTCGTATAAGCTGAATATTCAAAACTCAAAATCAAGTAATACGTGTGCAACGGTTTTGCAACGCGCACGATGGCTCGTCTCTTACTATTGTGAATCACCGCAACCCTTCCAGATGAGCCTTATGATGACATCCTTCAAAACTGACGCAGAAACAAATGAACGCCAGGAAGATTTTCTCACCCTCATCAACATGCTGACCTATGCTGAAGGCATGGCTGAAACATTGGGTGCGCCTTCCGCCAGCTGGTACATCGATGTCGCCAAGCAAGCCTTGCAATCGGCCTTGCAGAGTGAAATCGAAATCGACATGACCAACGCCGACATCGTCAATCTCGCATCCGTGCGCGCTGGCCACTGCTGATCCACATACGATTTAAACAATTTCCAACGCCAGGATGGGAGCCTCTCTCATCCTGGCGTCTTCACGTTTCACTGCGGATCATCTCAATGATGGCCGAAAAGTCTTTTGCCGTTCCTCCCGCATCACTAAAGCGCTGATAGAGCGCAGCAGCCTCGTGACCAAGCTGGGTCTTGGCGCCGGTCAACGCGGCGGCGTCTTGCGAGAGCATCAGGTCTTTCAACATCAGGGCCGTGGCAAAGCCGGGCTGGTAATCGCGATTTGCCGGGGATGCGGGAACCGGACCCGGCACAGGACAGTAGGTCGTCAACGACCAGCACTGGCCCGACGACACCGAAGCGACATCGTACAAAGATTGCTGGGAGAGGCCGAGCTTTTCTACCAGCACGAAGGCTTCCGAGACCGCAATCATGGAGATGCCGAGGATCATATTGTTGCAAATCTTCGCCGCCTGCCCCATCGCGGCACCGCCGCAGTGAATGATCTTCTGGCCCATTGGACGTAAAATCGGCTCAGCCGCCGTAAATGCCTCGCTTTCTCCGCCGACCATAAAGGTCAAGGTCCCCGCCATCGCCCCGGATGTCCCGCCCGAAACCGGCGCATCGAGAGACGGGCATCCGCGTGCTTTCGCCATCCCATGCACGTGACGGGCGCTCTCGATATCGATGGTGGAGCAGTCTATCAAAAGCGTTCCCTCTGATACCGCCGTCATCAGATCGGTCCAGACCGAGATGACATGTTTGCCCGCAGGCAGCATGGTGATGACGACACCGCAGCCTTCGACAGCCTCAACTACGGAGCGACACGGCGTCACGCCCGCGCCCGTCGCGGCCTGAAGCAGGTCCGGCATTAGATCGAAGCCACGCACAACGTGGCCTGCCTTTACGAGATTTGCGGCCATGGGCCCGCCCATGTGGCCCAGCCCGATAAAGCCTATGGTCAGATGTTTGCTGTTGATGTCGTCCATGATCGCCTCAGCTTTCGATAAAGATCAGCGCCGGTGTTTCAAGAAACGCCTTGATCCGCTGGATGAACCGCGCCGCATCCCAGCCATCGACAATCCGATGATCGAAGCTGGAGGAGAGGTTCATCATTTTCCGTGGCACGAACTGGCTGCCGTCCCAGACAGGGCGCGTCGCGATCTTGTTCACACCGATGATCGCCACCTCCGGGTGATTGATGACGGGCGTGGAAGCGATCCCGCCCAGAGCGCCGAGCGAACTGATGGTGATGGTCGAACCGGATAGCTCGTCACGCTGGGCGCTGCCACCCCGCGCCGCATCGGCCACACGGGAAAGCTCAGTGGCGGCATCCCAAATGCTACGTCTCTCCGCATGCCGCACCACCGGCACGACCAGGCCCGAAGGCGTTTGTGTGGCAATGCCGACATGGACGGCAGCGTAACGGCTGATCGTTCCAGAGACATCATCGAATGTCGCATTCATTCCAGGCTGTTCGGCAATCGTCCTCACCAAGGCACGCATCAGAAACGGCAGGATCGTCAGCCTGGGCTGATCCTCTTTGCGACCCTCATTCATCTTGCCTCGTAGGCCCTCAAGGTCTGTCACATCCACCTCTTCGATGTAGGTGATGTGCGGAATCCGCGATACGGACAGCGCCATTTTCTCTGCGATCTTGCGCCTGAGACCGGCGATCTTGATTTCTTCAACCGCCGCCTTTTCGACAGAACCTGCGGGTTTGCCTGCGGCTGAGAAGGTATCAAGGTCCTCGTGCGTGATCTGTCCGGCAGAACCTGTGCCAGAGACTTGACGCAGGTCGATACCCGCCTCCATCGCGCGATGACGAACGGCGGGCGATGCCAATGGCTTGTCGGGCGTTAGCGTGTCATCTTTGGCAGTTGAAGGTGGCTCGGTTACCTCGACTTCCGGCTCTTCAGGGACAAGCTCATCCGCTGCCGGAGCTACCGCAACATCGGCTGCATCGCTCCCCTCCAGCGCGATCCGAACCAGCGGCGCCTTGACGGCAACGGTATTGCCCACCTCGACTGCCATCCACGTGACTGTGCCCGAGACTGGCGATGGTATTTCGATCGTCGCCTTGTCGGTCATGACGGCAGCTAGGATCATATCCTCACGCACGATGTCGCCGGGCTTCACATGCCATTCGACGACCTCTGCCTCGGCAACGCCTTCGCCGACATCCGGCATCGTCAGCACATAATCTGCCATGGTCACACCTCCATCAGTTCGGTCATTGCGCGCTCGACACGGGCGGGACCGGGGAAATAGTCCCACTCCTGCGCATGCGGATAGGGCGTGTCCCAACCGGCGACGCGGGTGATCGGGGCTTCGAGATGATAAAAGCAATGCTCCTGCACCAGCGAAACGACCTCCGCGCCAAAACCGGAAGTCAGCGTTGCCTCATGCACCATCAGGCAACGCCCCGTCTTGGAAACCGACTTTACGATGGTGTCCAGATCGAGTGGCAAGAGGCTGCGCAGGTCTATCACCTCGGCGTCGATACCCGTCTCTTCGGTAGCGGCCAGCGCGACATGCACCATGGTACCATAGGCAATGACGGTAACCGCTGCACCTGAGCGGCGGATGGCAGCCTTGCCTATGGGAATGGCGTAATGGTCTTCCGGCACCTCACCCAGAACGTGCTTCGACCACGGCGTCACCGGGCGATCATGGTGCCCGTCGAAGGGGCCGTTATAGAGCCGCTTCGGCTCAAGAAACATCACAGGATCAGGGTCTTCGATAGCGGAAATCAGCAGGCCCTTGGCATCATAGGGGTTGGACGGCACCACCACTTTCAGGCCGCAGACATGGGTAAACAGCGCCTCCGGGCTCTGGCTATGCGTCTGCCCGCCGAATATGCCACCGCCCGTCGGCATTCTGATCACGATGGGGCAGGTGAAATCGCCGTTGGAGCGGTAACGGATGCGCGCCGCCTCCTGCGTGATCTGATCGTAAGCCGGGTACATATAGTCCGCAAACTGGATTTCGATGCAGGGGCGCAGGCCATAGGCCGCCATGCCGATGGCTGTTCCGACAATGCCGGACTCGCTGATCGGCGCATCGAAGCAGCGTGTGCGTCCATATTTGGCCTGCAAACCCTGCGTCGCGCGAAACACGCCGCCGAAGTAACCCACATCCTCGCCGAACACGACGACATCCTCACTGCGTGCCATCGAGATATCCATGGCACTGCGGACCGCCTCGATCATCGTCATTCTGGCCATATCAATATCCTGCCTTTTCTCGCTGGCGGCGAATATGCGGCGGCATTTCTGCGTAGACACCTTCAAAGATGTCGCGAACCGAAGGCTTGCCGCCTGCCTGCAACGTGCCGTAGCTCTCAGCTTCGCGCTGCGCTTCGATCACCTCGTCCATGATCTCGGCCTGCGCCTGCTCATGGCGTTCGTCGGACCAGACCTCGCGAAGGATCAAGTGGTTTTTCAACCGCAAAACAGGGTCGCCAAGCGGCCATGCTTCCGACTCCGCCTTGGGGCGATAGGCGCTCGGATCATCCGACGTAGAATGGGCACCTGCCCGGTACGTGACATACTCGACGAGTGTCGGCCCGAGGTTGCGGCGGGCGCGTTCCACCGCCCATTGCCCAACGGCATGAACGGCCAGATAGTCGTTGCCATCGACACGAAGGGCCGGAATGCCGAAACCAAGCCCACGCGCGGCAAAAGTGCCGGACCCGCCACGCGCAATGCCCTGGAAGGTGGAAATGGCCCACTGATTGTTGACGATGTTGAGGACGATCGGTGCCATGTAGGTTGAGGCGAACACCAGTGCCGAATGAAAATCGGATTCGGCGGTTGCGCCATCACCGATCCATGCCGCAGCGATCTTCGTGTCGCCCTTGATGGCAGACGCCATCGCCCAGCCCACAGCCTGCACATATTGCGTGGCCAGATTGCCTGAAATGGTGAAGAAGCCATGCTCTCTAGACGATTGAAGCACCGGCATCTGCCGCCCGTGCAATGGGTCCATTTCGTTGGAGAAAATCTGGTTCATCATCGTAACGAGTGGATAATCGTCTGCAATCAACAGCCCGGCCTGTCGATAGGTCGGAAAATTCATGTCGCCCTTCGACAGCGCTTTGCGAAAAGCGCAACTGACCGCCTCTTCGCCGAGGTGCTGCATGTAGAACGAGGTTTTTCCCTGACGCTGCGCCATCATCATGCGTGCATCGAAGGCGCGCAGCCGCATCATGTTGCGAAGCCCGATCAGCAGTTCTTCGTCTGGCAGACTTCCCGCCCATGGTCCAACAGCCTCGCCATGCCGGTTGAGAACGCGGATGATGGAGTAAGCCAGATCGCGGATGGTTTCCGGTGCCGCATCCACATCCGGTCTGGGAACGGCACCCGCCGCCGGTATGTTGACGTTGGAAAAGTCCGGCTGTCCGCCGGGGCGCACGGCGGGCTCCGGCACATGCAGGCTCAAAGGCGTGGTTTCCGTCATCGTTATCCGCTCCTCCGCGAAAATACCGCCTCCTCAAGCGGCAGGTCTGTCTTACAAATTGCGCGCTATCACCATGCGCTGCACATCGCTCGTTCCTTCATAAATCTGGCAGATGCGGACATCCCGATAAATCCGCTCCACCGGATAATCGGCCATATAACCGTAGCCACCGTGTATCTGGATCGCGTCAGAGCAGACCCGCTCGGCCATTTCGGACGCGAAGAGCTTGGCCATCGATGCCTCGGTGAGGCACGGCTCTCCCGCTTCCTTTAGCGCCGCCGCATGCAGAACAAGCTGGCGCGCCGCCCCGATCTGGGTGGCCATATCGGCCAGCCGAAAGGCGACGGCCTGATGCTCACCGATTGGCTTTCCAAAAGCCGTGCGCTCGCTTGCATAGGTCTTCGCCGCATCGAACGCCGCCCTCGCCATGCCGACGGCCTGTGCGGCAATACCGATCCGGCCTCCTTCCAGATTGGCGAGTGCGATGCGATAACCCTCGCCCTCCTGCCCGAGCCTGAGATCGGCCGAGAGACGCATATCCGTGAACGCAATCTGGCAGGTGTCGGAGGAATGAAGGCCGAGCTTCTCCTCCACCCGGATGACATCGTAACCCGGCGTATCCGTGGGCACGATGAAGGCTGTGATGCCCTTCTTGCCAGCATCGGGGTCCGTTACCGCAAAGACGATGATGACATTGCCGTTCTTGCCGGAGGTGATGAATTGCTTGGTGCCGTCTATGATGTAGCTGTCGCCATCACGCCGCGCGTGGGTTTTGAGATTGGAGGCATCTGAACCGGCCTGCGGTTCGGTCAGCGCAAACCCGCCGATCCACTCGCCGCTGCTGAGTTTCGGCAGAAAGCGTTGCTTCTGCTCTTCAGTCCCGAATGTCAGGATCGGGACACAGCCGACGGAATTATGAACGCTCATGATGGTTGAACAGGCACCATCGCCAGCCGCGATTTCCTCGATCGCCAACGCATAGGCCACAGCGCCGGTATCGGAACCGCTATAGTCCTCGGGAACCAGCATGCCGAGAAAGCCGAGTTCGCCCATGGCGCTCAATTCTTCACGGGGAAAGCGGCTGCCTCGATCACGTTGCGCGGCACCAGGCAGCAGCTGCTCCTGCGCAAAAGCGCGCGCCATGTCCCTGATCTGCGTCTGCAAATCGCTCAGCAGCATCTCACCTCCAGACGGAAAGCGAAAATGCCGATATCAATGTTTGGTCCGTCACATGCAGTCACTTTCCACCTCCCTGGAAAGATCCCTGTTCTCCAGGCCCCCATCCTCCTCCAAGGGTGAGGACCTGGAGAACAGGCTATCACCGCACGCCGAATTAACAAGACGGAATGAACGCACCGGTGGTAAAGTAATGTTGTGTGCTCGAAGCGTTATCAGTGCTCTGCCGTCAAATATCCTTGGTCAGCCGCAGGGCGTCATAGATCGCCGCATGCGTGTTGCGGGCGGCGACCGCATCACCGATCCTGAACAATTGATAGGTTCCAGCAGGGTTTGTCTCGACAACTTGCGGCTGCCCCGACAGCAACTGATCGTAGTCGATCTCCCCGAGATTTTTAGACTGCGGCTTCAACTCGAAATAGAGATCATCCAGCGGAATGGTGCCGTGATTGACGACGATCTGGTCCACCATACGCTGTTTAGCGACGCCGCCATAATCGCTGCCGACATGGGCGATGATCTGATTGCCGCTCTTCTCCGCGGCCTGAAGACGGTAGGTGACCGTGAAGGTCACGTCCAGTTTCTGCAATGAGCGCATATAGGGAACGAGGTTCATGGCCATGACCTCCGGGGCAAACGAGCGGTCCGGCGTCATGATCTCGACCTTCGCACCGCTTCGGGCTATGAACTCCGCAGCCTGCAAGGCGGCGTGATCACCGGCATCATCGAAAATCAACACGTTGGTACCCGGCTTCACATCGCCCGATATGATGTCCCAGGACGACACGACCAGATCGTTGCCCTTGGACAGAACTTCCGTGTGCGGCAAACCGCCGGTTGCGATGATCACCACATCCGGTTCCTGCGCACCAATCATCTGAGCATCCGCCCAGCTGTCGAAATGGAAGGTGACGCCGAGTTTCTCGCACTGGCTCATGCGCCACTCGATGATGCTGATCATTTCACGTCGGCGCTCGGTTTGCGCAGTCAGGCGGATTTGCCCACCGGGTTTGTTCGCCGCCTCGAAAACCACGACGTCGTGGCCCCGCTCGCCAGCAACCCTCGCCGCCTCAAGACCCGCTGGGCCGGCACCGACGATCACCACCTTCTTGCGGATGTCCGCTTTGGGGATGGCATGCGGCATGGTTTCCTCACGACCGGTAGCGGCGTTGTGGATACAGAAGGCCATTCCCCCTTGATAGATGCGGTCGAGACAGTAATTGGCCCCGACGCAGGGGCGGATATCATCTTCCCGCTTTTCAGTAATCTTGCGAACAATATGCGGGTCCGTCATGTGGGCACGTGTCATCCCCACCATATCGACCTTCCCTGTTGCGATGGCGTGTCGCGCTGTTGCGACGTCGGGAATTTTTGCCGCATGGAATACCGGAAACTGGGTTGCAGCGCGGATTTCTCCGGCAAAATCCAAATGCGGAGAGTTGGCCATGCCTTGAATGGGAATGACATCTGTTAGTCCCGGGTCCGTATCGATATGACCACGAATGACGTTCAAATAATCGATCAGGCCGCTGTCGCGAAGGCGGCGGGATATTTCGATGCCATCGGCTTTGCCCGTTCCCCCATCCAGACATTCATCGGCGGTGTAACGCACGCCGAGAATGAAATCATTGCCGACCCGTTCGCGCATCGCTTTGAACACATCAAAACAGAAGCGCATGCGATTATCGAGAGAGCCGCCATAGGGGCCATCCAGCTCATTCGTCAGGGGCGACGTGAACTGGTCGATCAGGTGGCCGTAAGCCTCCAGCTCTACTCCGTCCATGCCACCCTCTTTCATCCGTTCGGCAGCGTCGGCGAAATCCTTGATGACACGCTCTATGTCCCAATCTTCCATTTTCTTAGGAAAGGCCCGATGCGCGGCTTCCCTTTGATGCGAAGGCGCGATGACTGGTAGCCAGTCGCCCTTGTCCCAGCGGGTGCGCCGACCCAAATGGGTCAGCTGGATCATGATCGCGGCACCCTCTTCATGCACGGCATCGGTCATTTGCCGGACCCAGGGAATGATCTCGTCTTTATAGGCGAGTAGATTGTTGAAGACAGGCGGGCTGTCGCGGGACACAGCCGCCGATCCCGCCGTCATGGTCAACGCGACCCCACCTCTCGCTCGCTCGACCGTATAGGCGCGATAGCGTTCCTTCGGCATACCATCTTCGGGATAAGCGGGCTCATGCGAGGTCACCATGATCCGGTTGCGAAGTGTCAGATGCTTGAGCTTGTAAGGCTGAAGAAGGGGATCGTTCGACATGCGACTGGCTCCGATTGAACGCTGCACATCGAGACGCTATCGATAAATGTACATAGGTGTCAATTAATAAAACATCGCAGAACTTGCAATGGACATAAATGTACATTTTGCTTGATGTGTGGGCAAAACTTCGTTAGCAATTTATTATGGAACAGGCAGTCATCGACAGTGGTTGGCGTGGATCTCAAGATGGCTGGCTTGAAGCGGCCTACGACGCCCTACTGGAGTCGGGCGTCGATTCCGTCAAAATTCTCCCGCTTGCTAAGAAGCTCGGCCTCTCGCGCACCAGCTTCTACTGGTTCTTCAAGGACCGCGAGGAATTGCTGGAACTCCTGATCTCACGTTGGAGAGAGAAGAACACCGGCAACCTCGTAAAGCAGTCCGAGGCCTACGCAGAGTCCCTGGCAGAGGCCATGCTGAACGTCTTCGACTGCTGGCTGAATAAGGAGCTCTTCGATTCCCAGTTCGAGTTTGCGGTTCGAAGCTGGGCCTTGCAGTCCCCTGACATTCAGACTGAAGTCCATCAGGCGGATAAGGCCAGAATGGAGGCCCTGACCCGGATGTTCATCCGCTTCGGGTTTGACGAAACGGCTGCGGATGTGCGCGCCAGAACCACTTACCTCGTGCAGATTGGTTATATTTCGATGCAATCCACCGAGGATGCCGCGTTGCGCATGAAGCGAATTCCTGAATATATTGCCATTTACACTGGCCAATTCCCTCAACAGAGAGAACTCGACCGCTTCCATGCGCGGCACGACTTCAGGGAGGGGTAGGAAAGGTGGAAGCGGACCAAGGCTTAAGGATTGGCGTGATAGGCGGCGCGGGCTGGCTAGGCAGCGCCATCGTCGATGCCGCGCTGCAAGCAGGCATCGTCAAGCCGGAACACCTCTCGCTTTCCTTCCGCAGTCACCGACCAGACCGGCTTTCGAGCGCCTACTGGACAAACGACAATCAGTCCGTCGCAGACCGCTCCGACGTTGTTCTCCTTTGCGTGCGACCTGCCGACTGGCCCACGATCAAGGTCGATCTCAAAGGCAAGCTCCTCATTTCCGTGATGGCCGGGATCACGTCAGATGCCCTGAGTGAACGCCACGAGACAGATCGCGTCGTTCGCGCATTGCCGAATGCCGCTGCCGAAGTCTGCCGGTCCTATACGCCCTGGATCGCCTCAAGCGCGGTGAATAACGAAGACCGTTCGGTCGTCAGGGCATTATTCGCCGCCTGCGGTGTACAGGATGAGGTTTTCGAGGAAAGCTATATCGATTATTTCACCGGCCTTTCCGGTTCCGGCCCGGCATTTCCTGCACTTCTTGCCAGCGCCATGATGCAAGACGCCATCTCGCAGGGCATTCCAGCGGACATCGCTCAACGGGCCGTCAATACCGTGTTGATCGGCGCTGGACGTCTGCTGGAGAAACGCGATGTGTCGCCATCAGAGACGACACAGACGTTTCTTGAATATCGCGGCACCACCGCCGCCGCGATAACTGTTATGCGCGATGGTGGCTTCGATGCTGCGATTGCCAACGGATTGACCGCGGCATCAAAAGCTGCGGCAAAACTGGGAGATACGCTTCAGAATCCTTGAGTGGGCATACGCGGCAACCCGCTTTTGACGTCTAGCCGCTAAAAAAAGGGAACAGCGAAATGAATAAGCTATTGGCTTCGACCTGCATATTAATGGGATTGTTCGCCGGCGCCTCCTCGGCAGCCGCCGACTGCGGCACCGTCACCATTGCGAGCATGAATTGGCAAAGCGCCGAAGTCATCTCCAATCTGGACAAGTTGATTCTGAACGAAGGCTATGGCTGTCAGGCCGAAATCACCGTCGGCGACACGGTGCCAACCATCACCTCTATGTCTGAAAAGGGTCAGCCCGATATTGCACCCGAAGCCTGGGTCGATCTTCTGCCCGATGTCGTCGCGACCGGAACGAAGGAAGGCCGCATCATAAAGGTTGGATCACCCCTGCCCGATGGCGGAAATCAGGGCTGGTGGATTCCGAAATATGTGGCCGACGCACACCCCGACATCAAGACGATACCCGACCTTCTCAAGCACCCCGAACTTTTCCCCTCCACCGACGATCCGAGCAAAGGCGCAATCCTGAACGGCCCGCAAGGTTGGGGTGGAACGGTCGTGACGACACAGCTGTTCAAAGCCTATGGTGGTGAGAAGGCGAACTTCACGCTGACCGACACAGGCTCTGCCGCTGGCCTCGACGGCGCAATCGCAAAGGCCTACGAGCAAAAAGCAAACTTCGTAACCTATTACTGGGCGCCGACGGCGCTGCTCGGAAAATATCCGATGGTAAAACTCGAAGCTGGCGTTCCAAACGATGCAGCCGAATGGAAGCGCTGCAACACCGTTGCCGATTGCCCAGATCCGAAGCCGAACGCCTGGCCGGTGGACACCATCGTCACTCTCGTCGCCAAGCCGTTTTCTGAAAAGGCCGGACCTGACGTCATGTCCTATCTGGAAAAACGCTCGTGGAGCAACGAGGTCATCGGCAAGCTGATGGCCTGGATGACAGACAATCAGGCAAGCGGTGAGGACGGCGCCAAGCACTTCCTCAAGGAAAACCCGGATATCTGGACAAAGTGGGTTTCTGCCGACGCAGCAACCAAGGTCAAGGCTTCGCTCTGACACCAACCACCGGCCTGACACGTGGTCAGGCACAATGCGAAGGCGGCATGCGGCTGGAAGCTCCACCGCATGCCGTCGCCAAACGATATTGCGCCAGCATCGACCAGAGCATGTCGCGACGGGCTATCGACGGCCCGAAGACCTCTGCGAGACGACAGCGCCGTAGGGGATGACGCATGGACTGGTTTTACTCGTTTCCACACATGAACGACGATACGCTTCGCAATCTCAAGAAGATGATCGACGACGGCTTTCGAGGCTTCACGCGTGCCTGGGGCGGCACGATCGAAGGATTCTTCTCGCCATTGCAACAGTTTCTGCTGGCCGCAGAACGCTTCACGACGCAAACACCCTGGCCGATCATCATCCTGATCATCCTCGCCATTGCGTGGTTTGCCAGCCGCAGCCTGAAGATCGTCGTCGGCTGTCTGCTGACACTGCTTGCCATCGGCTATTTCGACATGTGGATGGACACGATGCGCACGATCTCGATGATCTTCGTGTGCACCGTTTTGTCCATCGCCATCGGGCTGCCCATCGGCATCGCCATGTCCTACTCGAACCGTTTCCAGCGCATCATCAACCCGGTCCTCGACGTCATGCAAACGATGCCGAGTTTCGTCTACCTCATTCCCGTCGTGATGCTGCTGGGCATCGGTCGCGTGCCGGGACTGATCGCCGTCGTCATCTACGCCATTCCACCGATGATCCGCCTGACCAATCTGGGCATCCGGCTGGTGGACCGCGATGTGCTGGAGGCAGCAGATGCCTTCGGCTCCTCCAATTGGCAAAAGCTGTTCAAGGTGCAATTGCCTCTGGCGCTGCCAACGATCATGGCAGGAATCAACCAGACGATCATGATGGCACTTGCCATGGTGGTCATCGCCTCCATGATCGGGGTGCAAGGGCTGGGGCAACCGGTGCTGAAAGCCATCGCCAACCAGTATTTCACGCTGGGAATTTTCAATGGCATGGCCATCGTCGGCATTGCCATCATCTTCGACCGCATCAGCCAGGCCTACGGCAAGCGGCTCCAGAAACATCAGGAGATTGCCCATGGCTGATACCTTTGGCGGCATCAAAATCAGCAATCTCTACAAAATATTCGGCGTCAACCCGGACGCCTATGTCGACGCGGTCAAAGGCGGCCTGTCGAAGACTGAGCTGAACGAGCGACACGGGCACGTTCTGGGCCTGCGGGATATCAACATCGATATCCCCTCAGGCTGCATTCAAGTCATCATGGGCCTGTCCGGCTCAGGCAAGTCCACGCTGATCCGGCATATCAACCGGCTGATTGACCCCACAGCCGGTGAGGTGCTTGTGGACGGCGTCGACGTCGTGAAAATGAACACGCAGGATTTGCGCACCTTCCGCCGCCACCAGACGGCAATGGTGTTCCAGAAATTTGCCCTGCTCCCGCATCGAAACGTGCTGGACAACACACTCTACGGCCTCGAGGTGCAGGGCATGGCGCGCGCGCAAAGCGTCGATATTGCGATGCGTTGGCTGGAGCGCGTCGGCCTCAAAGGTTTCGAAACGCGCTTTCCCAACCAGCTTTCCGGCGGCATGCAACAACGCGTGGGTCTGGCGCGGGCCCTGTCCAACGACGCCCCGGTTCTGCTGATGGACGAAGCCTATTCCGCACTCGATCCATTGATCCGCACCGATATGCAAAGCGTGCTTCTGGATATTCAAAAGGAAATCAAAAAGACGATCGTCTTCATTACCCACGATCTCGATGAGGCGCTGCGGCTGGGAGATCAGATTGCTATCCTCAGAGACGGAGAAGTCATCCAGCAAGGTACCAGCCAGGACATCGTCCTGCGCCCGGCAGACGACTACATCGCCAATTTCGTCAAGGAGGTGAACCGAGGCCGTGTCATCAACGTCGAAGCGGTGATGTCTCCCATCAATTCCAACCTGCGTCCCGGCGGTCCAAAGATATTGGTCGGAACCAGTGTTGAAGGGGCGATGCGCATGCTGTCGCGAAGCGGAGAAGACGACGCAGCCGTCATTGATTTGAACGGTAATATTGTGGGCACAGTGAGCTTCAGACAGCTTGCTAGGGCAATCGTCAACGACAACGAGATGGATGATGTGGCCAAGGAGGAGCCGGTGAAGGCATTCACCAGGTCGTAGACATACCGCTAGAAGCTGTGCAGCACGCTTTCACTGTTTCAGCGTAAAATAGCACGCACAAAAAAGCCCGCAGATGCGGGCTTTTTCGTCGTTAGAATGGGGCTTTACGAAGCTTTCTTCTTTGACGCCTTGGTGTTTGCTGAGCCTTCGCCGAGCTGTGTCAGCTTTGCGTCGGTCGCAATTTCTTCCTGAAGGGTTGCTTCCAGCAATTTCGCGGCTTCTGTGTGGCCAAGCTGCTCGGCCCAGCTTTTCAGCGTGCCGTAACGGGCAATTTCATAGTGTTCGACTGCTTGAGCAGACGAGATAAGACCAGCATCGAGGGCAGCGCTGCCCTTGTATTCTTCGATGATCTCTTCACCTTCAGCAAGGATGCCCTGAATGGCTTCGCAGGTCTTGCCGCGAGCAGGTTTACCCAACAATTCGAAAATCTGCTGAAGGCGTTCGATCTGTCCTTCCGTTTCTTCCTTATGCTGGAGGAAAGCAGCCTTGCCCTCTTCGGACTGGGCAGCGCGTGCCATCTTCGGCAGTGCCTTCAGCACTTGCTTTTCAGCAAAATAGATATCCTTGAGTGTATCAAGAAACAGATCGTCGAGTGTTTTATCAGCCATGGTGATGTCCTCAGTTGGTGGGTTGTACCTGCCGAACCGGACAAGGTGCAGTAAGTTCCCGAGCGTTCTGCGTAACGTGGACGATTCTGCGTTCCATCGCAGCTTGCCGATCAATGCCTGAGCCACGGTCGCTCGTCTTGCCTCCAGCATGCGGAACATAAGGCGCCCGTCATACGTCTTCTGCTGTGTGCGTGAAAAACTGGCGTAAGATGAGAGTGGTGGACAAGCATGGTCGCTGATGCAGATAAACTCTCTACCTATAAGAAAAAACGTAATTTCCGGCTGACCGAAGAGCCCAGCGGCTTGAAGAAGTCGAAAGAGTCCAACCGCCGCCGCTTCGTCATCCAAAAGCATGACGCAACGCGGTTGCACTACGATCTGCGACTAGAGCTCGATGGCGTTTTCAAGTCCTGGGCCGTGACCAGAGGTCCTTCTCTCGACCCCAACGACAAGCGGCTTGCCGTCGAGGTTGAAGACCATCCGCTTGATTACGGCGACTTCGAAGGCACGATACCCAAGGGTCAATATGGCGGCGGCACGGTGATGTTGTGGGATCGCGGTTATTGGGAGCCCGAAGGCGACAAAACGCCCGAGGAGGCATTGGCGAAGGGTGATTTCAAGTTCACGCTGGACGGTGACCGACTGCATGGAAGCTTTGTTCTGGTGCGGATGCGCAATGACCGTGATGGCGGCAAACGGACGAACTGGCTGCTGATCAAACACCGCGACGACGATGCCGTCGATAAAAATGGCGCAGCCGTGCTGGACGATAACACGACATCCGTCGCGTCTGGCCGAACCATGGATGCCATCGCCGCTGGCAAGGGAAAAAAGCCGAAGCCGTTCATGACCCGAAGCGGGACGGTCGAAGCGGACGCGGTGTGGGATAGCAGTGACGGTCTTGCTGCCGACGAGCGCAAGGCTGGAACGAAAACGTCCGCGAAGGCGAAGACCACGCGAACGAAGCCGACTAAATCCACAGCCTCGAAGTCGGCGATGCCAAGCTTTATCGCGCCGCAACTCTGCCAGAGCCTGACGCGTCCTCCGGCAGGTAAAGGCTGGATCCACGAGATCAAATTTGACGGCTACCGGGTCCAAATGGGCGTGTCGGGAGGCAAGGCAACGTTAAAAACCCGCAAAGGGCTGGATTGGACGTCGAAATGGCCTGCTATCGCAAAGGCGGCGTCTGCGCTGCCGGAATGCATCATAGACGGAGAGATTTGTGCGCTGGATGAACGAGGTTCGCCAGATTTTGCCGCACTACAAGCAGCGTTGTCGGAAGGTGAAACCGATGATCTCGTCTATTTCGCATTCGATCTTCTGTTCGATGGTGACGACGACCTGAGAGAACTGGCCGTGACGGAACGCAAGGATCGCTTGCAGGCCCTGTTGTCGGATGCGGGTGAGGACCCTCGCATGAGGTTTGTCGAGCATTTCGAGACGGGCGGTGATGCCGTCCTGAAATCGGCATGCCGCCTATCGCTGGAGGGCATCGTTTCCAAGAAGGCAGATGCGCCTTATCGGTCAGGTCGAAGCGACACCTGGGCCAAATCCAAATGCCGTTCCGGCCACGAAGTGGTTATCGGGGCCTATGCCAAAACCAATGGCAAATTTCGCTCACTTCTTGTTGGTGTTTTCAGCGGCAAGCATTTCGTCCACGTGGGGCGAGTGGGGACAGGATACAGCGCGACAACAGTCGCAAAACTGCTACCAAAGCTTCAAGAGATGGAAATGTCCAAATCTCCGTTTACCGGCATAGGCGCGCCAAAGAAGACGGATGATATCGTCTGGCTGAAGCCCGAACTCGTGGCCGAGATCGAGTTCGCAGGCTGGACAGCGGATGGGCAGGTTCGGCAGGGGGCGTTCAAAGGTCTGCGCGAAGACAAGCCTGCCTCGGAAGTGGAAGCCGAAGAACCGGCATCGCCTCAAGACGCGGATGTTCCCGACCCCGAAACCAAGAAGCCGCCAGCCAAACGTCTTCGCAAAGGCGCGAAGGAGGAGGTCATGGGCGTCATGATCTCCAGCCCCGAAAAGGCGCTCTGGCCGGACGCGGGTGATGGAAAACCCGTTACCAAGGCAGATCTAGCCCATTACCACGAAGCCGTTGGCGACTGGCTGATCGATCATATCAAAGGTCGCCCATGCTCGATCATGAGAAGCCCAGATGGCATCTGTGGCACGCAGTTCTTTCAGCGCCATGCGATGCCCGGAGCCTCCAACCTTCTTGAGCTCGTGACGGTCTCTGGCGATAAAAAGCCATATCTTCAGATCGACCGTGTCGAGGGTCTTGCAGCCATCGCCCAGATCGGCGGCATCGAACTGCATCCCTGGAACTGCGAACCCGGCCAGCCCGAGGTGCCGGGCCGTCTGGTTTTCGACCTAGATCCCGGTCCGGATGTGGAATTTTCAACTGTCGTCGAGGCTGCCCGCGAAATTCGTGACCGCCTGGAGGAATTGGGTCTCGTCAGCTTCTGCAAGACGACCGGTGGCAAAGGGCTGCACGTCGTTACCCCCCTCGCCATGCCAAAAAACAAGAAAGTGAGTTGGGACGAAGCCAAAGCCTTCGCACATGATGTCTGCGAAGAAATGGCGCGAGATAATCCAGATCTCTATTTGATCAAAATGGCGAAGAACCAGCGCGAGGGGCGGATTTTTCTCGATTATTTG
Organism: Agrobacterium vaccinii; assembly: GCF_021310995.1. NCBI lineage: Bacteria > Pseudomonadati > Pseudomonadota > Alphaproteobacteria > Hyphomicrobiales > Rhizobiaceae > Agrobacterium > Agrobacterium vaccinii. The sequence goes on from NZ_CP054151.1 coordinate 806,082, forward strand.
CGAAACGACCGGATGGCAACGGCGGTTGCACCCCTGTCGCCACGCGCAAGACAGGGCGCAACCGTCTCAATGCCGCTCAACTGGACACAGGTTAAAGCCGATCTCGATCCAATGCGCTTCACAGTCAGGACGGTTCCCAATCTCTTAAAGAAGAGCACGGCGTGGGAGGACTATTGTGACGGCCAAAGACCGCTGGAGCAGGCTATCAAGCATCTGAACAAAGTCAGGAAAGCCTCGTCCTGACAGCCCTCATTTCCGGCTACGCGTTTCCTTGGCGACAGACTTCTTCAGCGCGTCCATGATATCGATGACATTACTCGGACCCGGCGACGAGGCAGGCTTTTTCGCTTTGGTCTTTGTCTGCTTCGTCTGAGCCTTTTTCTTTATCTTGATGATATCGAGTAAGCGGTCTTGTACAGGGTCGACAACCATTTTCGCATCCCACGGCTGGGTCTGCTTTTTGATGAGTTTCTGGACGAGCGCCATCAGGTCGCTGTCGGGTTTTTCATCGCCAATGCTGTCGAAATAGTCATCCTCGTCCCTTACCTCATCACCATAGCGCAAAGTCCACAAAACGATGCCCTTTCCACGCGGCTCCAGCATCACGGCGCGTTCGCGTCTAGAAATGACAAGCCTCGAAATCCCGACCATGTCCTGCGAGGCCATGGCGTCTCGGATCACGGAGAACGCCTCCTGCGCCACCTTTTCATTCGGCGAGAGATAGTAAGGCGTATCCAGCCAAATCCATTCAATGGTATCGCGTTTGGTAAAGGTCGAGATATCGATGGTCCGGGTGCTGTCGAGCGCGACATTTTCAAGCTCTTCATCTTCAAGGATCATGTAATCATCCTCGCCGCGCGGGTAACCCTTGACCTCGTTTTCTTCTTTGACGTCCTTTCCGGTGACAGAATCCACGTAATGGCTCACCACACGGTTGTTCGTCGCACGGTTGAGCGTGTGAAACCGCACCTTCTCACTTTCCGACGTCGCAGGTGTGAGTTGAACCGCACAGTTGACGAGCGAGAGCTTCAAGTAGCCTTTCCAATAAGGACGAACAGCCATTGTGGTCTCCTCTTAACCGGCGCGGCGGGTGGGCGCTGCTTTGGGTTTCGCTTTAGCAGCCGTCTTTTTGGTCTTAGCGCCGGCCTTGGCGGACTTCTGCTTCGACTTCGATTTGCTGTCCATGCCTGCACTCTCGCGCAACGCCTGCATCAGATCGACAACCTTCGACTCCGGTTCGGCCTTCTTCTTCGGCAGGGACCGACCTTCGATTTTCGCCGTCACCAGTTCCGCCACCGCCGCCTCGTAACGGTCATCGAAGGTGCTGGCATCGAAACTGCCCTTCTTTTTGGTAATGATCAGTTCCGCGATCTCAAGCAGTTCAGGGTCGCTTTTTATATCGGGCAGGTCTTCGAAAGCCTCCTGAGAAGACCGGACTTCATAATCGAAATTAAGGGTCGACGCGATCAGGCCTTTGCCGTGTGGGCGAATAAGAACGGTGCGCAATCGGCGAAACAGGACAGTGCGCGCAATGGCTGCCACCTCGGCCTTTTTCATCCCGTCGCGCAGCAACACATAGGCTTCAGTCCCGACCTTGTCGGGCGTCAGATAATAGGGCTTGTCGAAATAGACATTATCGATTTCCGAGCAGGGAATGAAAGATTCGATTGCCAACGTCTTGTCACTATCAGGAACAGCAGCAGCAACCTCATCCGGCTCAAGAACGACATATTGCCCGTTCTCTGTCTCGTAACCCTTGATCTGGTCATCCCGCTCGACAACATCTCCCGTCTCGCCATCGACAAACTCGCGCCTGACGCGGTTACCGGTCGCTCTGTTCAACGTGTTGAATGCAATTCGCTCGGAAGACGAAGCCGCCGTGTAAAGGGCCACGGCGCAGGAAACTTCGCCAAATTTGATGAAGCCCTTCCAATTCGCTCTCGGGGAAACCACGATATGCACACTCCTCACACAACAAGCATGATTCAACCAATCAGTGCGGCAATCGTTCCGCGCTAGAACGAATCGTTTTGGGTAATTTGCCTGTTGCCAATTGCGGAGCGCGCGCTCTATTTAAGACACTCATTCCTATAGATTTATTGGCGATTGATTTTCTAGGATGAGCCTGAATTCTGCTGATAGCAGTTCAGCGCACGAAAGCGCGAAAAGTGTATTTTGCGAAATAATGATGTCAAGCTGATGGTGCCCCTTGCCGAAGTGCCAGAATTTAATAAAATCATATACATAAAATTTTGTGGGGCAAAAATGGCCCCTTGTAATAATTATACTTACTTTTCTCGTTGTCCCACCTTTTTCACCGATACATGTCTGACAACGGGACATGGAGCGATCCCGACAGCCCCGGACAACCCGCCGTTTCGTCACCTTTACCTGCATTCCGTGACACATAAAGTGTCGCTCTATGTGTCACGTCTGGGCTTACTCTCTGTGATTTTGCAAATACCATCGAGGCACTCTTCAGTGCCGCGCCTGCCGCTTCTCAGCCTCACCAATCTCATATTCCGCTTGCTGGGTTGCTACGTCGATAAGATACGTGAGGGTGGGGTAACAGAACGTTTTGATGTGCTTCTGAGTAATCAGCACTTGCATATCCGGGTTAAGCTGTAGCATGTAAATTGTCGCGAAAAGGGGTGCGCGTGGGACACAAATACATATCGCTAGGTGCGGCATGCAATGCTGCAAATATGATGAAGATCGCAGGATTGAGGAGAATCTCCTATCCTTTCGACTGGTTGGACAATGTTGAAAACGGATTGACGACAGTGACCGATATCATCAGGGATGATTTTCAGAAAGTCAGCCCCTGGAATTGCTACGACGTCGTTTCTCCCCCAGATGCCGAGCGGCGCGTTCTTGCCTATAAGCATTATCCTCGCACATTTCACATCCACTCTGATCCAGCTTCCAAACGTGAGATTCACGAACAACTAACGCGACGGTTTCAGAGGTTAAAGCGTGCGTTAAGCAGCCGGGATAGTCTGCATTTGGTTTACTACCGAAATCTTTCGGCATGCCGCGTGACCAGGCCGGATATAACTCCGGGTGAGGTGGCACAGCTGATGCTCTCTGAATGGGATCAGTTTTTGCGACTTATCAGCCCGTCCAGGCGAGGCGACACCACTGTGCTTCTCGTGTTGGAATGTGACGTCGAAGACGTCGAACAAACAGACCAAGCCATAGACATAATCGAGATTGCTGACCCCAAGGTAGCTTTGAAACGGGCAATTTCTCGCTATGACGATGACGCAGCGTTGTACGACAGATGGCAAAAAGAATGGGCTCACTTGATAATCAACCACACCCGAATGCCAATCTGGTTACAGGTCCGTTGTCACACGAAACGTGCGGTTCGATCCATTCGGAAGTCCATCAAATCAAGACTAAGGTCCTTCAAAGCCGCCACCGCTTAGCGACTTTTAGTCACAACCTTCACCCTGAGGGGTTAGAAAATGGTGGGACAAAAATCTCTTAAAGCGAAGCTATTTCAATATGTTGGGTTAAGCAGTGGTGCCCCTTGCCGGAATCGAACCAGCACTCCTCTCGGAACCTGATTTTGAGTCAGGCGCGTCTACCAATTCCGCCAAAGGGGCAACTCTGGAATCTTATTCCTTGGTATGCGGCGGACTATACGAACCGACCCTATAACGTCAACCGATTTTTGCGAAAAACGCGATTTCACGAAACTTTGCTTGGGCTCCCACTCGCCCTCGTCAACGAAGCATTTGCAAGCGGGGTGAGACTGGATTAGAGGCATGGGATAGCGGGTTGAACGATGCCGCGCTTGGCCCTGTTTTGCCAGATGGGCTATTTGAAGTGTTGAGTCGAATGTGAAGGACCACATGATGACGAGTGCAGTTTCCGCAGACAAGAACCGCAGCGCTTCCGCTGTTCTGGTCACGCTTGGAATGATTGTAACGGTAGGCGCTGCACTAGGGTTTCAGCATATCGGCGGCTATACGCCCTGCGCGCTGTGTTTGCTGGAGCGCGACCCGTATTATTATGCGATTCCCGTCGGCATTCTGGCGATAGCGGCGAGCCTGTTCAGGCTGCCGGTCTGGCTCTCACGGTCCGCACTCGTTATCGTCGGCGTTGCTATGTTGATCGGTGCTGGTCTTGGTGTGTATCACTCAGGCGTCGAATGGGGTTTCTGGCCGGGCCCGACCACCTGCTCGACTGGCGCACCTTCCATTACCACGAATGCGGGGAACCTGTTAAGCGACCTCAATGCCATCAAGGCGCCATCGTGCAATGACGCGGCGCTGCGTGTGCTCGGACTGTCGTTTGCAGGCTGGAACGTGGTTGCGAGCATCGTGCTTGCGGGCATCGCGTTTTTTGGCGCAACCCGCAAAGCCTCTTGAACCATCACGGCTGCAATTCGGTATCCCAATAGAGATAATCCATCCAGCTTTCGTGCAGATAGTTGGGTGGAAACGAGCGACCGTTGTTGTGCAGGTCCTGAACCGTGGGCTGGTACGGCTTTTGGTGGGGCACCATGCCCGCGATCTTTGGTAGCTTGCTACCTTTTTTGAGATTGCAGGGTGAGCAGGCTGCGACGACGTTGAGCCATGTCGTTTCGCCGCCATGGGCGCGCGGAATGACGTGGTCGAAGGTCAGGTCATCATGGGAGCCGCAATACTGGCACTCGAACTTATCACGCAGAAACACGTTGAAGCGTGTGAATGCGGGGTTGCGAGTGGGCTGCACATAGGTTTTCAGGCTCACGACACTGGGCAGCCGCATGGAAAAACTGGGCGAACACACTGCGTGATCGTATTCTGCAATGATGTTTACGCGGTCAAGAAATACGGCCTTGATCGCGTCCTGCCAGGACCACAGCGACAAGGGATAGTAACTCAGCGGCCGGTAGTCTGCGTTCAAAACGAGCGCGGGCAAAGCCTGTGGTGAAACGGCAATCGTCAAGGGCGTCTCCTGATCGATTCTGCATCTACACCTGTATATTAGGTCCGTTGTTACAGGATTGTGAAGCCCATAAATGAAGCGCTGAAAGAAAGGCTAATTTCAGGCGGCAGGAAGCGCATCACGGCGCGTTATCGCGGCATAATAGGCCCAGAAAAGCCGGGCTGCGACGGATCGGTACGGAGCCCAGTTAGAGGCGATATCCCGCAGCATTTTTTCCCCGGGCCGCGCGTCCAGTTGCAGACCGTGGGCGACGGCTGCCTGCAACGCTACATCACCGGATGGAAACATATCGGCATGACCGAGGCAGAACATGAGATAGACCTGCGCGGTCCATGGCCCGATGCCGTTGAGCGCCGTGAGTGACGCGTGGGCGGACGCATCGTCAAGCGTAGAAATTGTCGCAAGATTCAAATGTCCATCGACGATGGCCGTGGCAACAGCGTGTAACGTTTTCGCCTTGGCACGGGACAGGCCGAAGCGAGGCGTGTCGTCATTCGTGGTAGCGAGATAATGGGCTGCGGTCACCTCACCCATCTCCGCTTCCATGCGCCGCCATATGGCGTCTGCACTGGCACGTGACACCACCTGCGAAACGATGATGTGGGCTAGACCTTCAAAGCCGGGCTCTCTCAGCCGCAACGGCAGCGGACCGGCCTTTTCAGCGATCGGCACGAGGCGCGGGTCGAGGTGCAGAAGCGCGGCCAGACCTTCCTCGATATCAGACATATTTCGGATGATTTTGCTCAACCAGGCCTCAGCGTCCATGACTCCGCCTTGGCGAAGCACCGCAAGACATGGCAGAAGAAACCATGTCTTTGCTCTCAGGTCAAAAGCCGGTTTTGCGTTTTGCACCCAGCCCCAACGGGCGGCTGCATCTTGGCCACGCGCTTTCCGCCATTCTCAACCACGATATGGCAAAGGCGATGGCGGGGCGGTTTCTATTGCGGATCGAGGACATCGATCTGGCGCGGTGCACGGATGAGCTTGAACAGGGGATATATGAGGACCTCGCATGGCTCGGGCTCGACTGGGAGATGCCAGTGCGCAGACAGTCCGACCATTTCGATGTGTATCGAAAAGGGTTGGACAAACTTATCGCGATGCGTGTTGCCTATCCCTCTTTCATGAGCCGGGGCGACGTGAAGGCTTTCGCGGCGGATTACGAGGCCGGAGGCAACATCTGGCCTCGGGATCCAGACGGCGCTTTGCATTATCCCGCACTGGACAAGCAACGACCTGAACATGAGGTCTCACCACTTCTGTCATCAGGCAAAAAGTATGCATGGCGGTTGGATATGGATAAAGCCTTGGCTTTGCTTGAAACCCCGTTGCAATGGCGCGAGACCGGCCGCGGCTCTGACGAGATGATCGACGCCGACCCTGCGGCGTGGGGCGATGTCGTGCTTTCGCGTTCCGATGGGCCGTCCAGTTATCATTTGTCTGTGGTGATGGACGATGCCGTTCAGGGTATCACCCATGTGGTGCGCGGTATGGACCTGTATCACGCCACATCCGTTCACCGGCTGTTGCAGGAACTGCTGGGTTTGCCTGCGCCAGAATACCACCACCACCGGCTTATTCTGGATGACACCGGAAACAAGCTTTCAAAAAGCAGGGGCAGTGCCAGCCTTCAGGTGCTGCGAGAGCAAGGCCTTGCGGCATCAGATATCCGCGGCCTCCTCGGCATCTAGGGCTTCTCTCAGACTGCCATTGTGAATACCGGCCTTGATGACATGGCGGATGCGGTATTTCATCAGGGCCGCGTTGACCTCAGCACCCAGCATGAAGATGACGCCGACCATGTAGAGAAACACCAGCACGATCATGACCGACGCTAGACCGGCGTAGGTGGCAGCATAATTCGCAAATGTTGCGAGATAATAGGCGAAGATACCCGCGCCGATGACCCAGAACAGCAGCGTCAAAAAGATGCCAGGCAGTACATCCCAAATGCGGCGACGGCCAGCGGGAAGCCATAGATGGGCAGCAGCAAGACCGACGGCCAACACGATGATGGTGCCGTAGAGACCGAGGTTGGACACGGTCACCAGAAAATCCTTCAACAACGGAAAGCGCGTTTCTGCAAAGGATAGCGCGACGGGTACAGCAACGAGAACGATGCTGATGGCCGCAAAAATGGTCACTGCAATGACGACGTAGAAGAGGCTGAGAAGACGCGTGACATACCACCAACGGGTCTCGCTGACACGGTAGGCGCGGTTGAGCGAGATACGCAGTGCCTCGACGCCATTGGAGGCAAAATAGGCGGCGGCAAGCACCGAAATCGTCAACAGCCCGCCACGTGGAATGGTCAGCACCTGCTGGACCTGAGCTGCAAGCGGCCCGGCAATTGCCGCTGGCCATGTATCGAAAATGATGTGAACGGCGGTTTCGGCGAATTGGTCAGCACCGAGGAAACTCGCCAGTGCCGTGCCGAAAATCAGAAACGGAAAAAGCGCGAGCAGGATGGAAAGCGCCACGTGACTGGCCATGGCCCAGCCGTCGTCCTCGGCAAAATGGACGTAGGCGTCAAGGGCCACTTTTCGCACGATGTCCATTGCTGCAACCATGTCGCCTCCTCAATCGGCATTTCGTTTGTAACTCGGGGCGAGATATGGGAAGTCAGTCACCGCTTGTACAGCGCTTGAGACTGCGCACTGGTTCCACCTGGTCAAGAAGAATTGTGCGCTACTCAATCCCTACACCCGTTCAGTGCGCCATCCTTAACACGTCATGACTTAGGAAATACTTTCATGTCTGAAAAACCGGTCATCATCATCACCGGCTGCTCGTCCGGGATCGGCGCCCATTGTGCAAAGGCATTGAAAGACGATGGCTGGCGGGTTTTTGCCACGGTGCGGCGTGCGCAAGACATGGCAGACCTTCAGGCGTGTGGCATCGAAACGCTGATCATGGACTATACCCAGCCGGAAACGATTGCGGCCCTGGTTGATGATGTCTCGGCGCGCACTGGCGGGCGGATCGATGCGCTGTTCAACAACGGCGCCTATGGCCAGCCCGGCGCGGTGGAGGACCTGAGTGTCGATGTCCTGCGGCGACAGTTCGAGACCAATGTTTTCGGCTGGCACGACCTGACCTGCCGTGTCATTCCGCTCATGCGCAAACGCGGATACGGGCGTATCGTGCATTGCTCGTCCATTCTGGGCCTCGTTCCCTATCGCTATCGCGGCGCCTACACGGCGTCCAAATTCGCGCTGGAAGGACTGGGCGTCACGCTTCGCATGGAACTGCAAGGCAGCGGCATCGAGGTCAGCCTGATCGAACCCGGCCCCATCGCCTCGAAATTCACGGCCACGGCGCTGGCCCAGATCAAGGGCAATATCGATCTTGAAAACTCCGTTCATGCGCAGGATTACAAGCGCCAGCTTGCGCGGTTGGAGGGCACAGGCCAGAAAAACAAGCACAAGCTTGGCCCGGATGCCGTCTACAAGGAACTGAAACACGCACTGACCGCCAAACGCCCGAAGCCCCACTACGTCATCACCATGCCAGCGAAACAGGCCGTGATTTTGAAGAGGCTTCTGCCAGCCGATTTCTTTTACCGGTTCCTGCGCAGGTTCGACTAGCGCTGCGGCGCGCTAATCAGCTACAACGCAGGCAACGGCATTTTTGGGAGCGTCGAGCATGTCCAGTTTCACCACGGTACTTACCGTCATCGTCATGGGTCTGGTGGTCCTTGTGCTGATACGCGGGCTGTTCACTATGCTCAAAGGTACGGATGCCAACAAATCCAACAAGCTGATGCAACTGCGGCTTCTGTTGCAGGCGGTCGCCATCATCCTCATCATGGCTACGCTGTGGCTCACGGGTGGAGGGCGATAAAGACATGGTCAAACTAAACAAGATCTATACCCGAACCGGCGATGATGGCACGACGGCACTGGTATCCGGCCCGCGCCGCGCCAAACACGATCTGCGTGTCGAAAGCTACGGAACGGTGGATGAAACCAACTCCGCTATCGGCGTTGCCCGGCTTCACACATCCGACCTTACCGAACTCGATGCGATGCTGTTTCGTATCCAGAACGATCTTTTCGATCTCGGTGCAGACCTCGCGACCCCCGATACGGGCGAAGTGCTTTCCTATGAACCGCTGCGGATCGTCGAGGCGCAGGTCACGCGCGTAGAAAACGAGATCGACGCGTTGAATGCCGATCTGCCCGCGCTCACGTCCTTCGTGCTGCCCGGGGGAACACCGGCGGCTGCCAATCTTCACCTTGCGCGCACCATTTCCCGGCGTGCAGAACGCCAGATGGTGGAACTGGCACTGATCGAAGGTGAGACGGTCAGCCCTGCCGCATTGAAATACATCAACCGGCTCTCCGACTTCCTGTTCGTGGCAGCACGCTTTGCCAACGATGCAACGAAGGCCGACATGCCCGATATTCTCTGGGTTCCCGGTCAGAACCGTTAAGACAAACGAGGGATCGACCGCATGTTCATTCCCTTGCACGATGCGAACTCGCTCAAGCATATCAAGCTGCAATATGTGACGCTGTCGCTCATCGGCATCAACGTGCTGGTGTGGCTGCTGACTGGCGTATTGGCTGACGATGCAGCGGCAGGGGCCGCCACTCTTGGGCTCGGTTTCATTCCTGCTGTCATCTTCGATTACGCCTATCTCGATCCGGCGGTCAAACTGGTGCCCGAGGGAGCGACCGTCGTCACCTATGCTTTTTTGCATCTTGGTTTCTGGCATCTGGCGTCCAACATGGTTTTCCTTTGGGTCTTCGGCGATAATGTCGAGGACGCGTTCGGTCATGTCAGGTTTTTGGTGTTCTACATTGCCTGTGCGGCGGCAGGCGCCCTCTTTCATGGCTTGGTGTCCCAGACCTCGGAAGCGCCGCTGATCGGTGCATCGGGCGCTGTCTCCGGTGTCGTTGCCGCCTATATGCTGCTGCATCCGCGCGTGCGGGTCTGGGTGCTGGTGTTCATGCGCATTCCCATACCCCTGCCAGCCTTCATTCCGCTGGCGTTATGGATCGCCCAGCAGTTCTTCATGTTCATCTTCGGTATGCAGGACAGGGTGTCGTGGAGCGCCCATGTCGGCGGCATTATTGCAGGCGTGGTTCTCGTGCTTTTCCTGCGCAGGCGCGGCGTGCCGCTGTTTGACAGAACCATCATCACGCCCAGAGCCGTGCAACACAAAAACCAGGGGCCGCAGGCCGCTGTCGTGTCGCAAACGGAACGGCCTTTCGACAGCATTCGATGAAAACTAAGCCAAGGATTGATATTTACGTTCACGTTAACGTAAAATATCGCCGCAGCTCATGAGGTGATGAGCATTGCTCCGTTGAATTCGCGGAAAAAATGCGTATCCATGTCGCAACTTGATTGTCAGAAGGTCCATTCGGCGTTTCGCCTTATGGTCAGGTGTCGAAGGAAGGTTATCGATGAAGATTCTCGTCCCAGTAAAACGTGTGGTGGATTACAACGTCAAAATCCGCGTAAAAGCGGATGGCTCGGGCGTTGAACTTGCCAACGTCAAGATGTCGATGAACCCGTTCGACGAAATCTCGGTCGAAGAAGCACTGCGCCTCAAAGAAGCAGGCAAGGCAGAGGAAGTCGTGGTCGTTTCAATCGGTCCTGCCAAGGCTGAGGAAACGCTGCGCACGGCGCTGGCCATGGGTGCCGACCGGGCCGTCCTGATCGAAACCGATGAGGCCGTGGAGCCGCTGGCCGTCGCCAAGCTTTTGAAGGGCGTGGTCGACGCAGAAGCGCCGGGCCTTGTTATCGTCGGCAAGCAGGCCATCGATGACGACAGCAACCAGACCGGCCAGATGCTGGCAGCGCTTCTGGGCTGGGGTCAGGGCACATTCGCTTCCAAGGTCGAGCCATCGGATGGCAAGGTTGCCGTGACGCGCGAAGTCGATGGCGGTCTGCAGACGGTCGAACTCAAGCTTCCAGCCGTCGTGACGACGGACCTTCGTTTGAACGAGCCGCGTTATGCGTCTTTGCCCAACATCATGAAGGCCAAGAAAAAGCCGCTCGACAAGAAGACGCCCACCGATTTCGGCGTCGATATCACGCCACGCCTCAAGGTTTTGAAGACCGAGGAACCGGCAGGCCGCGAGGCTGGTGTCAAGGTCGGTTCGGTTGCCGAATTGGTATCGAAGCTTAAAGCCGACGGCGTTCTTTAAGAATACGGATAGGGAGATTTTACCATGGCCATTCTTCTTCTGGCAGAACACGACAACGCAACCCTCTCCGACCAGACGGCAAAGACGCTGACGGCGGCGACACAGATCGGTGGCGATGTCACCGTTCTCGTCGCGGGCTCTGGCGCAAAGGCCGTCGCTGACGAAGCGGCAAAGCTCTCCGGCGTTTCCAAGGTGTTGTTGGCTGACGATGCATCCTATGCAAACCAGCTTGCGGAACCACTGGCCGCGCTTATCGTGTCGCTCGGCGCATCCTATGACGTGATCATCGCGCCTGCGACCGCATCCGCCAAGAACGTGTTGCCGCGCGTGGCGGCTCTTCTGGATGTCGCGCAGATTTCCGAAATCATCGAAGTCATCTCCGCAGACACGTTCAAGCGCCCGATCTATGCCGGTAACGCCATCCAGACTGTTCAGGCAAGCGACGCGAAAAAAGTCATCACCGTTCGCACCTCCACCTTTGCACCCGCAGAGGCTGGCGGTTCGGCTTCGGTCGAAGCCGTGGCAACGGCTGAAAACCCCGGTGTATCCTCCTTCGTATCGGACGCGCTCGCATCATCCGATCGCCCGGAACTCACATCGGCCAAGATCATCATCTCCGGTGGCCGGGCGCTCGGTTCTTCGGAAAAGTTCAAGGAAGTCCTTCTTCCCGTAGCAGACAAGCTGGGCGCTGCCGTTGGCGCATCGCGCGCTGCCGTCGATGCAGGCTACGCACCGAACGACTGGCAGGTTGGCCAGACGGGCAAGGTCGTGGCACCACAGCTCTATATCGCTGCCGGTATCTCCGGGGCCATCCAGCACCTTGCAGGCATGAAGGACTCGAAAGTCATCGTCGCCATCAACAAGGATGAGGAAGCTCCGATCTTCCAGGTTGCCGATTACGGCCTCGTAGCTGATCTGTTCGACGCCCTGCCTGAGCTCGAAAAAGCACTCTGATCCAATCAATTCCAAAAGCGGCGCGTTTTTCCAACGCGCCGCTTTTGTTTTTTTGCAATATGCGTAACATCCGCGCACGTGCGACGCGCACATTCCCACAGGAGAGACATCATGACCGCCCCAATCAAGAACGTCGGTATTATTGGCGCCGGTCAGATGGGCTGTGGCATTGCACATGTTTCTGCACTGGCGGGTTACAAGGTCCACATCTATGATCTGGCCAAGGATCGTATCGAGGCTGGACTGGCGACGATCAATGGCAATCTGGCGCGTCAGGTCAGCAACGGCAAAATGGGCGATGACGACCGCAAGGCCGCGCTGTCGCGCATCGGCGGCTCATCCGACGTCAACGACCTTGCAGCCATGGATCTGGTGATAGAAGCAGCGACGGAGCACGAAGAAACCAAGCGCAAGATTTACGCGCAGATCTGCCCGGTGCTGAAGCCTGAGGCGCTTCTTGCAACCAATACATCCTCGCTCTCCATCACCCGCCTTGCATCGGCAACCGACCGTCCCGAGCAGTTCATGGGCATCCACTTCATGAACCCGGTGCCGGTGATGAAGCTGGTGGAACTGGTGCGCGGCATTGCCACCGGCGAACAGACTTTCGAGACCGCCAAGAATTTCGTGCGTTCGCTGGATAAGGCCATCACCGTTGCCGAAGACTTCCCGGCCTTTATCGTCAACCGTATTCTGCTGCCAATGATCAATGAAGCGATCTACACGCTATACGAAGGTGTCGGCTCCGTCGAAGCCATCGATACCGCCATGAAACTGGGCGCGAACCACCCGATGGGACCCTTGCAACTGGCCGACTTCATCGGCCTCGACACGTGTCTGTCGATCATGCAAGTGCTGCATGATGGCCTGGCAGACAGCAAGTATCGCCCCTGCCCGCTGCTGGTCAAATATGTCGAAGCGGGATGGCTTGGCCGCAAATCCGGTCGCGGCTTTTACGATTATCGCGGCGAAACTCCCGTTCCCACGCGGTAATGTCACACGGCGTTACGGCGCCGCCTTGGCCGTATCGATCAGCAACTTGGCATCAGGGCCGTCCCATGCGGCAGGTCCGTTCATGGATGCCAGAAGGCAGCCTTTGTCATCGATGAGAAGGGTTGCCGGAAGCCCGAAGGCGAGGCCTTCCTTTTTCAAGGCGTTGAACACGCCCATCGTGCTGTCCCGGTAGAGCTTGAGCGAATCGATGCCGTATTCGCTCATGAAGGTTTTGGGCTTCTCGTCATCACCGGTATCGATATTGACGGTGACGACCTCGAATCCATCCCCGCCTTTCTCCTTCTCCAGCGCGTTCAGCGCGGGCATTTCCTCGCGGCAGGGCACGCACCATGTGGCCCACAGGTTGAGAAGAACCGCCTTGCCCTTGAGATCGGCCTCGGTCATGGCGGCACCATCAGGTCCCTTGAACGACAGCGGCACGACACGAGGGCGTTCATTGGCCGACATGGCGGCGACCTGCCCCTTCAGAAGCGGCTTCAACGAGGCTATGCGCTTGGCGGCACCCTCACATAAACCCGCTTGCGCCACTGCTGCCCCTTGAACCTGACCCTCAGACCCAATAAGCCTGAACGCCACCACACCCGCACCGCAGACGACACCGGCGATAGCGGCAATTGCAACAAGTCTGGCGGAAGGAAGCCTGAAAGGCGTTTTTTCTGTCATATAATACTCCAGGGCAGGCGAAGAATGGCTGACGGCATCGAACAAAAATCCTCCAACCAGATGTGGGGCGGACGTTTCGCTTCCGGTCCTTCAGCTATCATGGAAGAGATAAATGCCTCTATCGGCTTCGACAAGAAGCTTTATGCGCAGGACATCCGCGGCTCAATAGCGCATGCCACCATGCTGGCGGCAAAAGCCATTATTTCCGACGAAGATAAAGACAAGATCATTCACGGCCTGAACACGATCCTGTCAGAGATAGAAGCCGGGACGTTCCAGTTTTCGCGCAAGCTCGAAGACATCCACATGAACATTGAGGCGCGTCTTGCCGACCTCATCGGTCCCGCCGCTGGACGTCTGCACACTGCCCGGTCGCGCAACGATCAGGTGGCACTCGATTTCCGTCTTTGGGTCAAGGAAGAGCTTCAGAAAACCGAGGGCATGCTGACGGCCCTGATCGCGGCCTTTCTCGACCGCGCCCAGGAACATGCCGACACCGTCATGCCGGGCTTCACCCATCTCCAGACCGCTCAGCCGGTGACCTTCGGTCATCACTGCATGGCCTATGTGGAGATGTTCGGGCGCGACCGCGCGCGCGTTCGCCACGCCATCGAGCACATGGATGAAAGCCCGATTGGCGCCGCGGCCCTCGCGGGAACCGGCTACCCCATCGACCGCCACATGACGGCCAATGCGCTGGGCTTCCGCGAGCCGACCCGCAACTCCATCGACACGGTCTCCGATCGCGATTTTGCGCTGGAATTCCTGTCCATCGCCTCCATCTGCGCCACGCATCTTTCACGCCTTGCCGAAGAAATCGTCATCTGGTCGACGCCGCAGTTCGGCTTTATCCGGCTGTCCGATGCGTTCTCGACCGGCTCTTCCATCATGCCGCAGAAGAAAAACCCGGATGCCGCCGAACTGGTACGTGCCAAGACCGGCCGCATCAACGGCTCGCTGATTGCCCTTTTGACCATCATGAAGGGCCTGCCGCTCGCCTATTCCAAGGATATGCAGGAAGACAAGGAACAGGTTTTTGATTCCGCCGAGAGCCTGGAATTGGCAATTGCGGCAATGACCGGGATGATCCGCGACCTCGAGGTGCGCGTCGATAAGATGCGCGACGCCGCAGGCTCTGGCTATTCCACGGCAACCGATCTGGCAGACTGGCTGGTGCGAGAGGCAGGCCTTCCCTTTCGCGATGCCCATCACGCAACCGGCCATGCCGTGGCACTTGCTGAAAAGAAAGGCTGCGATCTGGGCGATCTGTCTCTGGAAGAATTGCAGTCGATCAATCCGGCGATCACCGCTGGCATTTTCGATGTGCTTTCGGTGGAGGCATCTGTTGCCAGCCGCACAAGCTTTGGCGGCACGGCGCCCTCTGAAGTGCGCAAGCAGATTGCCTGGTGGCGCACAAAGAACTGATCAATCTGGCGTTAGGCCAGCATCAAAAGAAACAGGGTGCACAAGCGCCCTGTTTTTCGTTATCAGGAATGAAGAGATTTCCTTTGGACAGGCCCATGCTTTTAAAAACCCTGCGTAGTTTCATCGTTCCAGTCGGCCTGACGCTTGCCGTCGGCCTCGCGCTTTCTGGCTGCGGCCGCAAAGGCGACATCGACAAGCCAAGCACGCCGAAGGAAGAGCGCAACCTTCGCTCGACGGATGGCAAAGTGGAAACAACGCCAGAGCGGCCATTCATTCTCGACAAGCTCCTGTAAGGTCTGCCATCGTGAACCATTTCCACTATATCGACGGCGTGCTTCACGCTGAAAACGTCCCCGTGTCTGAAATTGCCAAGGCAGTCGGCACACCCTTCTACGTCTATTCCACGGCGACGCTGGAACGGCACTACAGAGTGTTTGCCGAAGCCTTCAGCGATGTCGATTCCATGGTTTGCTATGCCATGAAGGCCAATTCCAATCAGTCCGTACTCAAGACGCTGGCAAAGCTCGGTGCGGGCATCGATGTTGTATCGGGCGGCGAGTTGCGGCGTGCGCTGGCAGCGGGTGTTCCCGCAAGCCGCATCATGTTCTCCGGCGTCGGCAAAACGGTGGCCGAGATGGATTTCGCACTGGAAGCAGGCATTTACTGTTTCAACATTGAGTCCGAGCCGGAGTTGGAGATTCTGAACCTGCGCGCCATCAAGGCTGGCAAGCGTGCGCATGTCTCCTTCCGCATCAACCCGGATGTGGATGCGGGCACCCATGCCAAGATCTCGACCGGCAAGAAGGAAAACAAGTTCGGCATCGCCTATGAACGCGCGCGCGGTGTCTATGCGCATGCGGCGACGCTGCCTGGTATTCAGGTCAGCGGTATCGATATGCATATCGGCAGCCAGATCACCGAACTCCAGCCTTTCGAAGACGCATTCCGGTTGCTACGTGAACTGGTGGAAGCACTACGCGGCGATGGCCACACGATCAACCATGTCGATATCGGTGGCGGCCTTGGCATTCCCTACAAGGAAGACAACAACCCGCCGCCTCTGCCGGATGCCTACGCCTACATTGTCAAGAACGAGTTGCAGAGCCTCAACTGCAAGATCATCACCGAGCCGGGCCGACTGATCGTCGGCAATGCCGGCATTCTGGTTACCGAAGTCATCTATGTCAAAGATGGAGGCGATAAGACCTTCGTCATCGTCGACGGTGCGATGAACGATCTCATTCGCCCAACTCTTTATGAGGCCTATCACGGCATTCGCCCGGTGGTGCAGCCTGCCGCAGATACGCCACGCATCAAAGCCGATGTCGTCGGCCCGGTCTGCGAAACCGGCGACTATCTGGCACTCGACCGCGAGATGGCGGCACCCCAGCCGGGCGATCTGATCGCCGTCAGCTCTGCGGGTGCCTACGGTGCGGTACAGGCAGGCACTTACAACTCGCGCCTGCTGGTACCGGAAGTGTTGGTGAAGGGTGACGAATTCCACACCATCCGTCCGCGCGGTACGTATGAAGAGCTGATCGCGCTGGATTCGGTGCCCGCCTGGCTGGATTGACGCGGTCAACGATCACGATTGAGCGAAATGCGCTGAAAAATGGACGCTGGAACCCAGCCGCCCTCGTCTTCGCCATAAAGAATGGTATCGTTGTTACGTTGCATTGAGTTCAGTCGTTGTTCCCCGGAATGGCGAAATCGGGTGGCCAGAACCGGGAGAGCGGATTGATGACCACATCCAGACAGGGCGGAAAAGGCGCTTTCGAAGGCAGACCGGAGCTTGCACGCCGCGTGGCGGCCAAGCGCTTCTTCGCAAAACAAGTGCTTTTTGCCGAGCGCATCGCGCCGAAAACACTGCTTCCGCTGTCGCTTGCTGCTGTGTTTGTAGCGCTGGCCTGGTTCGGGCTGTACCGGCAGATGCCGGATGTTCTACGCATCGCCATTGTCTTCGTCCTGATCTTCGCATTCATCACCTCGCTGCTCCCCATCGCGCACATCAAATGGCCGACCAAGGACGAGGCCTCTCGTCTGCTTGAGGCCCGAAACGGTCTGGCGCACCAACCGGTTGGCGTTCAGGAAGATGAGCCCGCGTTCGAGACACCGTTTGCGCGCGCCCTATGGAAAGAGCATCAGCTTCGCATGGCCGAGCGCATCGCAGGACTGGATGCCGGTCTTCCCAGACCAGACATCGCCCGCCATGACCGTATGGCCCTGCGTGCCATTCCCGCGCTCATTCTTGTTGCCGCTTTCGGTTTTTCCTTTTCCAATGGCGCAGGCAATATCGCAGATGCTTTCCGCAACGCTCCATCGGGTGGCCCAGACAATCCTGACATCCGGCTAGACGCCTGGGTCACGCCGCCGTCCTATACGGGGCGTGCGCCGATTTTTCTGACCGGAAATAATGCTGCGGCCACTGACACGGTTTCTCTGCCGCAATCCTCGAAACTGACCATCCGCATGACGGGTGGCGATGGCGATGAAGAGGTGACGTTCGAGCCGCAAGAGGCGGGCCAGTTGCAAAAGCTGGCACCGGAGGCAGGCGAACAGAAAAGTACCGCCTCACCGGCCAGTACCGCCAACGAGACCAATGTGCCTCGTGCCCCGAGAACGTTCTCCATGGACATTAAGGAAAGCGGAACGATTGAGGCCAATGGTCAGGAATGGCAGTTCAACGTCATCCCGGACCGCGCGCCCACCATTGCCTTCGATAAGCTTCCCCGCCGCGCTGTCAATGGTTCGCTGGAAATCGGCTTTACTGCGAAGGACGATTACGGTGTGCGGGAAGCGCACGCGATCATCGAGCCCGTTGGCGTGGCAAGCGATGCGACACCACTGTATCCACCGCCCGAGTTCAAACTTGACCTGCCGCGCCAGAACCCGCGCGACATGAAGGGTGTGACCAGCCGCAACCTGACCGAACACCCGATGGCGGGCAAAAAGGTTCGTATCACATTAGTTGCCACCGATGGTGCAGGACAAACTGGGCGCAGTCCCTCGCAGGTCATGACGTTACCCGGGCGCAATTTTTCCGAGCCCCTCGCCGCATCCATCGTTGAGCAAAGGCAGATTTTCTCGCTCGATACGCGACAGATGCCGAAGGCGATTGCCTATAATGAGGCGGTCGGCATGCGCCCGGATGAGACGATACCGAACACCACGCATTACCTGCTGCTGCAATCTGCCAGAACGCGCATGAAGCTGGCCTACAATGAGGAAATGCTGAAGAACACCGCCGACTATCTTTGGGAAATTGCGCTGGGAATTGAAGACGGCGATCTTTCGCAGGCTGAGCGGAAGTTGCGTGACGCGCAGTCCGCATTGTCCGATGCGCTGGAACGCAAGGCACCGGATGAAGAGGTTGCCAAGCTGATGCAGGAGCTACGCGAGGCGATGAACGAGTTCATGAAGGAACTTGCCCAACGCATGCAGAACGCACCGCAGGCTAATATGAACCAGCAGGCGCAGAATGTGCTGCGTCAGCGCGATCTGGAAAACATGATGAACCAGATAGAAAATCTCGCCCGGTCTGGTAATCGCGATGCCGCACAGGAAATGCTCTCGCAATTGCAGCGGATGATGAACAACTTGCAGGCGGGTCGCCCACAGCGCGGACAGCAGGGTCAACAACAGCAGCAAAACAGCCAGTTGCGCCAGCAGATCGATAAGCTGGGTGAGATCATGCAGCAGCAGCAAAAGCTGATGGATGAGACCTTCAAGCTCGATCAGGCGCTTCGCGACCGGATGCAACGCGGTGACCCACAGCCCGGCCAGGAGGGCGGCGATCCGCAAATGGGCGAAAACGGCGAACCGCCAGTCCAGCAAAATCCGCAGCAGGGTCAAAATGGCCAGAACCCGACCGACCAGATGACGGCTGAGCAGTTGCGCGATGCGTTGAAAAAGCTGCGCGAGCAGCAGGACGGTCTTGGAAAGCAACTCGGTGAACTGCAAAAAGGCCTTCGCGACCTTGGAATGGAGCCCGGCCAGAACTTCGGCAAGGCCGAGCAGGAAATGAAGGGCGCAGGCGAGGCACTGGGCGACAGCCAGGGCGAGCAGGCGGTTCAGGGCCAAGGCAATGCACTGAACGCACTTCGCCAAGGCGCTCAGGATATGATGGGCCAGATCATGCAGGCGATGCGCCAGCCCGGCCAGCAACCGGGTCAAGAGGGCATGATGGGTCAAGGCGGTCAGAACGGGCGCGACCCGCTTGGACGCCCGCGTGAAAACAACGGACCCGACTTCGGCGATAATCAGGTGAGAGTACCGGACGAAATCGACGTCCAGCGGGCGCGCGAAATTCTCGAGGCCATCAGAGAAAAGCTCGGCAACAACCCGCCCGGCGAAACGGAACGCCGTTATCTCGAGCGCCTTCTGGACATTCAATAGGCGTCAGATGTGGATGGCATAGGCTCAGCAGCAAGCAGAGCGGTGGAAAAGTCGGACTATTAAAGCGATCGCGCATAAACTTTCGCGATAGTTACGCGTTGTCTGTTCATCGAAACATGACAGCAGGACACATCTATGCCCCTTAATCTACGCTTCGAACTCCTGGCAAAGTTCGGCTATGCCGCCAGAGGGGTGGTCTTTCTGCTCGTTGCCGCACTTGCTGTCTTCTCAGGCGTCGCCAATGGGGAGGCCGATTCCAAGTCGGCGATCTCTTCTCTTCTTGAACAGCCCTTTGGTCGGATATGGGTCGGCATGATCGGGCTTGGCCTGTTCGGCTTCGTCGCGTGGCGACTGGCGCAAGCTCTGGCCGACAGTGACGGCCATGGCACCGGCGGAAAGGCTATCGTCATCAGGGCTGCCCTCCTTGGCAGTGCCTTCACCTATTTTGGTCTGGCGACATACGCCACCGGCCATGCCATGCTTTCAGGCGGTGGCAGCGAAGGTTCGGGCGAGCAGGGGATGGCGCAGTGGATCATGTCACAGCCGTTCGGGTCTTATCTGGCAATCGCTGTTGGTACCGGCTTCATCATCGGTGGCTGCGTAACCGCCGCCAAAGGCATTTTGCGCAAGTTTGAAAAATACATCAAAGTACCAGACGAGCACGGCATCGTTGCCTGGATCTGCGTTTACGGCCTCGTGGCACGCGGCATCGTGTTTGCGGTAACGGGAATTCTGTTTGCCTATGCCGGGTTTAAGGTCGATCCAGAACAGGCGGGCAGCATGTCTGATGCGTTACAATGGCTTCGCCAGCTTCCATTCGGCTCCGCCGTTTATCTCATCGTCGCAGTGGGCCTCGCCGCTTTCGGCATCTACAATCTCGTGGCGGCCCGTTACCGCACCGTTCGCGGTCCGTCCTTATCAGACATCAAGCGTGCCGTTCCCTTGAAGGGGATGTAGAACACCTACCGATCTGGATATGAGATACTGGCCCCACAATATAAACAGGGCGGCATCCATGGACGCCGCCCTGTTTGATGTTGTCGATGAAATCCAATCGTCAGATCACACCCGGCACCACGAAAACCAGCCACGCAACGATGGGGCCGATGATCGCGATCAGCGCGCTATAGATCAGCAATTGCCGGAGGACCTGCTGTCTGCTTTCATCCGGCGCGTTGGCGACAACCAGCGCACCATTGGTGGAAAACGGGCTTGTATCGACAATCGTCGTGGAGATGGCGATTGCAGCGACGACGCCGACCGCGCTGACATGCCCCTGCAAAAGGAAGGGAACGGCGAGCGGAATGATGGCCCCGAGCAGTGCCGTAGAAGAGGCGAAAGCCGAAACAATGGCACCCGTGAAGCACAGCAGCAATGCGACCAGCATGGGCATCCCCAGACTGGAAATGCCATGGGCCACGTAATCGACGGTGCCTGCTTTTTCCATCACGCCGACATAGGTGATGATACCCGCGATCAACAACACGGTTGACCAGCTGACCTTGTCGATCGCTGCCTTCTGGGTTTTGGGTGACAACAATGCAAGGACGACCGCAACCGTGATTGCCACAAGGCCGACGTTGAATTTGAAGACCAGTGCACCGACACCCAGCAGCGTCAGACCGATCAAAGTAACGATCCTCTCATTATTCAACGTGATGGTGGAGGTGGTGTCGCCAGCCGTTCCATAACCATGCTGCTTGATCGGACCCGCAGGCGTACCGCCGTGTCCCCGAATCGATTCGGCCACGCCTTCCGGGTGGAGGTCAGGCAGAGGGCCGGATGATGCCGATATCTGCCGTGCAATCTTTGCACCGCCGAAAACGAAGAACACCAGTACCGCGATTGCCAGATTGAAAAAGAAGCTGGACAGAAACAGCGACGTTGGAGCGAAAGGCAATCCCGCCTTCGCGACGATCTGGTTGGTAATGCCACCATAGATGCTGATTGGCGAAAATCCGCCTGCCTGGGCGCCGTGGATGACCATCAGGCCCATCATGACCGGGTGGATACGGTACTGGACGGCAAAACTCAGCGCGACTGGCGCAAGAATGGCGACAGCAGCTGGCCCCAGAGCCCCGAAACCGGTGATGATGGCCGCGACCAGAAACATCACCCAGGGAATCAGACCGATACGCCCGCGCACCACGCGCACCGCACCTTCGACCAGCCAGTCGATCGTGCCGTTGATCTGCGCGATACCGAACAGATAGGTCACGGCAACGAGTGTCAAAAACAAGTCACTCGGGAAACCAGCGAAAATGTCGTTGGTCTTCATTCCGATGACGATCGTACCCAGCACAAAGGCGCCTGCAAATGCCAGTGCACCCATGTTGATCGGCTGTATCGTCGCGATGATGAACATCGCAATGAGCAGCCCTATGGACAGCAATTCAATACCCATGGTCTCCCTCTCCCTCCGGCGCCTCCCGCGCCTTGAAGCGTCATGCGTCCATGAGGATGCGCGACGGACGCTTCGATCTTCCGAATTGACGCATTTCGCTTTGCGAAAACCGTTTCCAGTTTTTGAGCGGATGCTGTGGTGGCTCTTTCAGTGGTGATGCGGACGCGCGTGTTCTCCCCACACGCGGCCCTATTCACGTTGCAGCGTAAAGCTGCGCAAATTGCTGACGCAGAACGTTTTTCTGGACCTTGCCCATCGTGTTCCGTGGCAGGTCATCGGCGAAGATGATCCGTTTCGGCTGCTTGTAGCGGGCAAGTCTGTCAGCCAGCGCACCAATGATCTGCGTTTCGTCCAGCGCAGCACCCGGCTTTTTCACGACAATGGCCGTAACGCCTTCACCGAAGTCGGGATGCGGTACACCGATGACCGCGCTTTCCACGACGCCCTCGATTTGATCGATCTCGCTCTCGACCTCTTTTGGATAGATGTTGTAGCCGCCTGAGATCACCAGATCCTTGCCGCGACCGACGATGTGAACATATCCGTCACTGTCGATCTTGCCGAGATCTCCGCTGATGAAGAAGCCATCTGCGGTAAATTCGGCAGCGGTCTTTTCAGGCATACGCCAGTAGCCCTTGAAAACATTCGGGCCCTTGATCTCGATCATGCCGGTCTCATTTTCCGGCAGCATTTCACCTGACACGGGATCGGTGATCCTGACCGTCACGCCCGGCAGAGGCCGTCCGACGGTACCGGCAATTCTGTCGCCATCGTAAGGGTTGGATGTGTTCATGTTTGTTTCGGTCATGCCGTAACGCTCGAGAATGGCGTGACCGGTCTTGGCCTTGAAGTCCACATGCGTTTCGCTAAGCAATGGCGCCGAGCCGGAGATGAAAAGGCGCATGGAGGCGACCGCATTCTGGTCGAGACGCGGGCTTTGCAGCAGGCGCACATAGAATGTCGGTACGCCCATCAGGAGTGTTGCCTGCGGCATTAGCGACAGAACTTCCTCCGGGTCGAACTTCGGCAGCAAAATCATCGAAGCGCCAGACAGAAGCGTCACATTCGTCGCGACGAACAGGCCATGGGTGTGGAAAATCGGCAACGCGTGGATCAGGCGGTCCTGAGCGGACACTTGCCAGACATCGCGAAGCGTCAGTGCATTGGACAGAAGATTGTCATGCGTGAGCATGGCGCCTTTCGAGCGTCCCGTCGTGCCCGAGGTGTAAAGAATAGCGGCGAGATCATCAGGCGCGCGAGCGGCATCGACGAAGTCGATCGGCTGTTCTTTCGCCAGATCCATGAGCGAGCCGGTGCCGTTTGCATCGAGCGTTTCAACCTTCGCACCATGCGGTTTGGCGATCGTCTCCACGCTGTCGCGCGAGGAAGAAGACACCACCACGAGCCTTGGCTGTGCATCTCCGATGAAATAGTCCAACTCGGCAAGCGTGTAAGCGGTGTTGAGCGGCAGATAGACAGCGCCGCTGCGTACGCAGGCGAGATAGAGTATCAGAGCTTCGGCGCTCTTCTCGACCTGGACGGCTACTCTGTCGCCGGGGCTTATGCCGAGCCGGTCGATCGTATTTGCGATCTGCCCGGATAGATCGAACACGTCGCCATAGGTCCATGAACGCCCGCCGTTCAACAAAATGAACGGCGCGTCGTTACGCGCGGACGCTTTTATGGCGTCGAAAAGGTGGTTAGTCATTGGTCCCTCCCTCACTATCTTGTCTTTATGATTTTCGCGGCCTGCTTTGAAAGCCGCCGGCATTTGCTGCTGTCTTGAGATCGCCGCGCTGCTTCAACAATGTCCTCACAACAGGTGATGCAGCCACCTCGCCCCGTTGCGCGAGCGCTTCATGGTTGGCCACGATATCATCCAGCTTGTAAAGATAATTGACCATCAGACCATGCGCCTGCTTCATCGCCTTTGGCGAACGGTCGCCAAGGAAGTTAAGTCTTTCAAGACGTGCGCCGTTGCCAAGATGGAAGCGCGCCACGGGATCGATTGGACGACCATCTGCTGTTTTCGCGGTGAGAAAGTAATGCGCGGCCATCGGGAGAATAATGCGCTCGATCTTGGCAACAACCTCAGCATCATCGCTCCAGGAAGACTTATCCATCGCCGACAGCGTCGCGCGCTCCTCGCTCGACAGGGCGGGATCGTTTTCTGCGGTACGGATGGCGGAAAGCCAGCGCGCAAAACCGGGCACGGGCGACAGGGTGACGAAGTTGGTCAGACCCGGTAGCTCTTTCTTCAGGTCATCGACGACCTGCTTGATCAGAAAATTACCGAAGGAAATACCGCGCAGGCCATCCTGACAGTTGGAGATGGAGTAGAAGACGGCCGTCGTTGCCTCGTCGGCTGCGATCTGCTCGCGGGTTTCATCCAGCACGTCGTGAATGTTGGCCGGGACCGCACGCGTCAACGCAACCTCAACGAAAACGAGGGGTTCGTCGGCAAGGCGGGGATGGAAGAACGCAAAGCAACGTCTGTCGGATGGCGCCAGCCTGCGGCGAAGCTCTTCCCATCCGGCGATCTCGTGCACCGCCTCGTAAGCGATGATCTTTTCCAGAATATTGGCCTGTGTCGACCATTCTATTGGCCTCAGCGACAGGAATCCACGGTTGAACCATGAGCTGAAAAGGTGCGTGAAGTCGGCGTCCAGCGCCTGAAAACCCTTTTCCTTCTCTTTCAGTCGCAACAGTTTTTCCCGCATCCGAACCAGACGGGCCGTGCCGCTCGGGGCCTGATTGAGGCGACGCAGCAATTCCTGCCGTCGTGGTTCTGCCGCCTGATGAAGCCCGATCACCGCAGCAGAGCTTTGTTCCTTACGATAGGTTTCGATGGCCTGCTCGAGCTTGGCCGTATCGGGACCGAATTTCTCCGACAGCAGAACGAAAAACTGACGTGCGCCATCGGTGTCGAGCCTGCTCCACCGGTCCAGAATCTCAGCGGCCAGCGCCATGCCGGATGCCTCACCACGGCTCGACAGCAACATTTCGCACAGCGTTTCTGTGTCTGCATTGGCAGCGACATCTGCAACCCGGGAGCCGGAAAACAGCAGTTTGCGACCGCGGTCGGTGATGCTCTGGAGCATGTCCGTAAAAAACGAAGTCTCAGACATATCAGTCCTCCCTGATAAAAGCTCTCACGGCGTCTTCCCACACGCCGCCGTTGCCGGTAGCATGTAAGCTCTCAAGACTTGTGCACTCTGTCAAGCATCTTGTATACAAGATTTACCTAATTGTATTTCTGGAGCTGAAGCACATGTCAGAAAACGTTGGCCGGTGGCTGCGGGATGAGATCGAAAACTCGATACTTTCCAATGAGTTCGCACCGGGTGAGCGGCTTGACGAAACCGTTTTGGCCACACGTTTTGGTGTTTCAAGAACCCCCGTACGCGAAGCACTGATGCAACTGGATGCGATCGGCCTCATCGAAATCCGGCCCCGGCGCGGTGCAGTCGTCATCGATCCGGGCCCTCACCGCGTCTATGAAATGTTCGAGGTCATGGCCGAAATGGAGGGGCTGGCGGGCTCTCTTGCCGCAAGACGGCTGGATGCCGGTTCACGCGAAGCGATTAAAACAGCCCATAGCCGTTGCGAACAATCGGCCTCTGCCGAAGACAGCGACGCCTATTATTACGACAATGAGGAATTTCACAAAGCCATCTACATCGCCAGCCAAAGCGAATTCCTGCAGGAGCAATGCCTGCAACTGCACCGGCGGCTTCGCCCGTATCGGCGTCTGCAATTGCGCGTCCGCAACCGTCTTTCGACGTCATTTCAGGAGCACTGCGCTATTATCGATGCGATTTTTACGGGCGATGGCGAAGAGGCCCGCCGCCTGCTACGCGCTCATGTCGGCATTCAGGGGGAAAGGTTCAGCGACCTCGTGGCCAACATGGCGCGGTAAGATGTGTCGACCCGTTCGGCCCGGCGATATTTTTGAAAGGTAACGAATATTATGGCTGAGACTATTTATGATCCAGGCACCGAGGGTGCGAAAATGTCGTTCAAGGGGGCAATGTCCTATGGCGATTACCTTCATCTCGATGGAATTCTCAACCAGCAGCAGCCGCTAAGCCAGGCGCATGACGAGATGTTGTTCATCATACAGCATCAGACCAGCGAGTTGTGGATGAAGCTTGTGATTCACGAGTTGAATGCAGCCCGTAACGCCTTGAAGGCGGGCGATACATCCGGCATGTTCAAGATGCTCGCCCGCGTGTCGCGCATTTTCGAACAGTTGAACAATGCATGGGATGTTTTGCGGACCATGACACCTGCCGACTACACGCGATTTCGCGATGCGCTCGGCCCTTCCTCCGGGTTTCAATCCTATCAGAACCGCATGATCGAGTATGTGCTCGGCAACAGAAATCCACATTTGCTAAAGCCGCACGAGCACCGCCCGGAAATTCACCAGATGCTGGTGGATGAGTTGGACCGCCCCAGCTTTTACGATGAAGTCATCACCTATCTCTTTCGTGTGGTGGATGGCTCCGAAGAGCATGTCCCGCCGCCTCAGCTCCATTCGCCTCACGCAAAAATTCCCGAGGTGCAGGCGCGCTGGAAAATCGTCTACGAGAATATCGACAAATACTGGGCGCTCTATGAGCTCGGCGAAAAGCTTGTCGATATCGAAGATTATTTTCGCCGATGGCGTTTCAACCATGTCACGACAGTGGAACGGGTGATTGGCTTCAAGCGCGGCACGGGTGGAACCGCTGGCGTCGAGTATCTTAGAAAAATGTTGAGCGTCGAATTATTTCCAGAGCTTTGGCATCTGCGTGGAGACTTGTGATGACACTGAAAACAGTTTTGCGAAAAGAACGTTTCGATCTGCCAGAGGGCATCATCTATCTCGATGGCAACTCCCTTGGCCCGTTGCCTGCCAATGCCGTGGAAAGCGCCACCAGAACGATCAAGCAGGAGTGGGGCGTAGAACTCATCCGCGCCTGGAACAGCGCCGGGTGGATTTCCCTTCCGCAGCGCGTGGGAGACAAGATCGCCCGATTGATCGGCGCACCGGCAGGTTCGGTTGCGACGGGAGATACACTGTCCATCAAGGTCTATCAGGCTGTCGCCGCCGCTCTTAAAATGCGCCCCGACCGCAAGGTCATCCTCTCCGACAGCGGGAATTTCCCCTCTGATCTCTACATGATCGGCGGACTGATCGAGACGATTGGCGGTGATTACCGCCTGCTCACGCCCGCACCCGATGAGGTCAGCCAGCACATTGATGAAACGGTCGCCGTCGTGATCCTCACACAGGTCGATTACCGAACCGGACGCATGCACGACATGGCGGCGCTGACTCGCAAGGCGCAGGACGCAGGTGCCGTGGTAATCTGGGATTTGGCCCACAGCGCCGGAGCCGTGCCGGTGGATTTGGCGGGTTGCGGCGCCGAATTTGCTGTTGGCTGTACCTATAAATATCTCAATGGCGGCCCCGGCTCGCCAGCCTTCATCTATGTCCGGCCCGACATCATCAACGACGTCAAACCCGCACTGGCCGGATGGATGGGGCATGACGCACCCTTCGCGATGGAGCTTTCCTATCGGCCAGCCATGTCGACGGAAAGGCTGCGCGTCGGAACGCCCGCCATCGTGCAGCTATCGATTCTCGACCAAGCCCTCGATCTCTGGGACGGCGTGGAGATGAGCGATGTGAGGCACGTCTCCGTCAAGTTGACCGAAATGTTCATTGAGGGTGTAGAAGCGCGGTGCCCGGACCTCAAACTTGCGTCTCCGAGGCAGAGCGAACTGCGCGCATCGCAAGTGTCGTTCCGGTTCGAGCATGGCTACGAAGCAATCCAAGCCCTTATCGATCACGGCGTGATCGGCGACTTCCGCGCACCTGATATCATGCGTTTCGGGTTCTGCCCTCTGTTCGTTGGAGAAGATGACGTGGTCAACGCCATCGAGATCATGGCAAAGGTCATCAACGAGCGGCTCTGGGACAATCCGAAATATCGGATACGCTCAAGAGTGACGTGAAAAGGTTTGAGATCCTCACGCGCAATCGGCACATCAGCCGCCGCGAGGGTTATTTACGCCCGCGGAAATTATCCATCGTATGATATATACGCAGCCATTCACCACCGATCTTGTCAAACCAGCGCAAGGGCAAAATGCCCCGCAGGAGTGGCACCAGATTGATAATCCATGGCAGACGTAAAAAGATGCGATCGGATTTGATGGCTGCGATCACGCGGTCTGCGACATACTCCGCTTTGAGAATGGGGATGAAGGGAGAGCGCACGCCAGCGAACATGCCAGTGTCGATGTAATAGGGTGTCACCGTTGTTACGCCGACGCCGGTTTTGGCCCTCTTCATTTCGACGCGCAATGAGTCGGACCAGCCAATCATTGCCCATTTGCTGGCACAATACACCGACATCTTGGGATTGGGCACGAAGCCCGCTGCCGAGGCTATGTTGACGATATGGCCACTGCCGCGAGCGATCATGCCGGGCAGGAATTCCTTTGCGACATAGATCGGTGCCAGTGTGTTCACATCCATCGTCAGCGATATATCTTTCGAGCTATGCTCGACAAAGGTTTTTCCGACAATCACACCCGCATTATTGACCACAATGTCGACCGCAATACCGGCTGCCCTCACTTCGTCCGCGGCGGCCTCGATGCGGGCAGGATCGACCAGATCAACTGTGTATCCAGACACACGGAAGCCTTCCGCGCTAAACGCCGCTACCGTTCCGTGCAATGCCTGCTCTTGAATGTCCCAGATTACCAGATGCGTTGCACCCTGATCGAGAAATCGTCTTCCCATCAGCCGCCCGATGCCGGATGCGCCGCCGGTAATCAGAACCGTCTTCCCGTTCAAATTTTTCAAAAAAACGTCCTCCTCCAACGAGTTTGCTCACCTTTTTAAAAAGGAGAGCAATAACTCTACTTTTTTAGTTTTATTCCCAGTAATGCCTAACGTCAACGAGTGATATTTGGTATTGCCCTGCGAAAGACCGCCATTGCGGAAAGGCTGACGATGTCGTTGAAATCAACTGTTGCTGATGCCGAAGCTCTAGCCTCTGGCGTAAGGCGTATACCCGTTCAGGAACGGGGACGACGACGCGTACAGCAATTGCTGGATGCGGCAGCGGACGTGATTACGGAAGTGGGCGTCGATAATGCGACGACGAATGCGATTGCGGCGCGCGCAAACACCTCCGTCGGCGTGCTCTACAAGTTCTTCCCCAACAAGCAGGCGTTGGTCGAAGCAATGGCACAAAAATATGTGACGGAAATAGAAGGGCTGATCAGTCAGCAGGAGCACGAGGGCATTGCCGATTGGCCACTTCGCGACGCTATCGAGTGGATCGTTCGCGCTACCGTCGTCTTCCACAAGACAAACCCTGCTTTCCACCATGTCTATCGCGCAGTGCGCGGCAGTAGCGCTGGCAAAAGTGCAAGCCTTCTCGATCACACCAAGGCCGTCATATCCCATCTCCTGACATTGCGGATGCCAAACACGGGCACCGATCGGGACCTGCACGCCACAATCGTCGTGGAAGCTGCTCATGCCCTGATCGTTCACGCCTGCACGTTACCGGCGCAGGATCGAACGCGCCTGACGGAAGAGACCATTGTCCTTCTCACCCGTTATCTTGAGCCGGAATATGTGCTGCCCCAGACAAAATGATAGCAGTGGCATTCGCAACCGCAAAGTCATGCCCTTGATGACGCGAAAGCGTTAGTTGACCGGCGAGAGAAAACACACGCGCCCGGCAACCCCAATCCATCAAATATCGTGTCTGCGTATATTCTTGAGAATTTTGTGGAGCGTTCCTAGGAAGACGCGATATTCGTCGTCGTCGATGTCTTTGAACATGCGGCGCAGATCATCATACATGATCGGCCAGACATCTTCGAACATCGCCCTGCCTTCGTCGGTGATCGTCACGTCCCTGACGCGCATATCATCCGGCCTCGGCATGCGCTTGATAAGGCCTTGCTCTTCCAGCGCATCGACGGTTCGGCTCATCGTCGACTGTTCGGTCACAGTGAAAATGGACAGTTCATTGATGGTCAAGGACGTTGAGACGTTGAGAACGGCAAGCGCCCGCATTTTGACTGTGGTGATGTCCCGGACTTTGAGATCGTCCGAAAGATTGGCATTCCACCGGGCCATGATCCGGTTCATGATATAGGGCGCGAAATTGTTCAGGCCGATTTCGCCAAGGCTTGGAATCCGGCTCTCCTGCTTACCGGGGTTTTCGAGAACCGCGCCGGAAAATCCGTTTTCCATACTTGTCGTCCTTACATCATTCCAGGAGGCAGCCTTCGCGACAGGCGTCTCTGGTCTTCACAGAAGCGGATCGAACTCGCTTCTGTGGAAACGTGGCGCCAATGGCCTTGCCCACACGACAGGACCATTGGCTTTGTATCGCCTCAGACGATCAGAGCAAGAGCGCGCACAGGTGAGCCCGTGCCTTTTACGAGTTTGAGCGGTGCAGCGATCAGAATAGCGCCCTTAGGCGGCAGCTGATCCAGATGGCACAGGCTGGCCAGACCATATTTGTTGGCCTTGTGCATCAGGTTGTGCGCTGGGAACGGCGGGGTCATGCCACCAGCAGAGCCAGCATCCGTGCCGATTGTTTCCTGGCCCCAGCCGATGATGCCTTTCGACAGAAGATATTCGATCGCTTCTGCCGTCGGGCCGGGAGAATGAGGACCGTTTTCATCGGCGTTCAGGAAGGTTTCCGTGGAGCCATTACGCTTGTACCAATCGGTGCGCAGCAGCACCCATGTGCCTGCCTCGATCTCGCCGTGCTCGGCTTCCCACTCCTTGATGCTGTCAACGGTCAGCAGATAATCCGGGTTTTCAGCCGATTCCTTCGAGCGGTCGATCACGTTCACAGGCGCTACGAAGTTCTGTGGCGCGATGGTATCTGTGGTGTTAGACGGGTTGTCCTTGCCGGTGATCCAGTGGCTTGGCGCGTCGAAGTGCGTGCCGGTATGCTCGCCCAGTTCCAGCCAGTTCCATGCCCAGAACGGTCCGTCCTGATCGTAGGCGGAAATGGTGTGAACCTTAACATTCGGCGTGTTCTTGCCGAATTGCGGCGGTAGATAAAGCACGGGCGTGTCGGGTCCCAGCGGCGCGCTCAAATCCACGACCTTGATGGAGCCTGTCAGCAGGCCAGCTGCCAGTGCAGGAATTGCGGAGGTGTCTGTCATTCATGTTCCCCTTTTTATCGCGCTGTTCGAACACGTTATCGGTGCTGCCACAGGCGGATGCGAATGATAGAAGGAAGCGTATGAGCAAAAAATCGATTGCGCAAGAATTTTGTTGAAGCTTAAATTATTTAACGTCGCGAGCCCTCTCAGCCCATCCGACGACGCTACGAGCAAACAGACGATACCGTTGTTACAGCTTTATACTGGCCAATTTTCCTACGTGCTGATATTGGCCTTGTTCTTCGAACGTTCAAACATATCGAAGTGATCGCAATGGATGATGTTCGGGACGTGGTGGCGTGCAAGGGACAGGTTGATGTCAGCGATTGATCTCGAAATTATCATGAACGAGACGCAGGAGGGCAAGAAGCAGGAGCTTCGCCTCTGGCTGCGCCTGCTGTCCACCACCAAGCTAATCTCCCAGGAAATCCGCCGCCGTTTGCGCCGCGAATTCGGGGCAACGCTACCGCAATTCGACCTGCTCTCGCAGCTCTATCGCGAGCCCGAGGGCCTGCGCCTTGGCGAGCTTTCCAAACGCACTATGGTGACGAATGGCAACATTACCGGCTTGGTAGAGAGGCTGGAGATAGACGGCCTCGTGGTCCGCGAAAGACCGGCGGATGACCGCCGCGTCATCGTCGCCTGCCTAACCGAGAAAGGCCGCACGACCTTTCAAGCGATGGCAGAGGCGCATGGTAGTTGGCTTGAGGACATGATGGGTGACGTCGATCCCATCGTCATTTCCGGCCTGCTGACCCATGTCGGTCAGGTCAAGCAATCTGCCCGCAATCACCTTTCCGGCGACGAAAGAGACGACATTTAATCGGGCTTAATCCAATCCCAGCTTGGCCAGATGCTTCAATGGCACAGGCCGTATCGGTGCCTGCGCGGTGAATTGACCGGCTGACTCGACGGGAAGATTGCATCGGTCCGCCACCCTCATCGCAACGGACAATTGGCAGTAGCGGCCTTGGCACGGTCCCATTCCCGTGCGGCATCCGAGTTTGACCGCATTGACCGATGTCACGAAGGGCGACTGTTTCAGGAATGCATCGACCTCTTTCGATGCCACCTCCTCGCAGCGGCACAATATAGTCTCGTCATCCGCCAAAGATGCCAGGAGTGGTAGGTTCGGCGCGAAACTTTGCGCCATGGTGGCCGCAAATGTGTCCGTTCTGGAAACTGCCGATTTGGCGTCCCGTATAGCCTTTGACGCCGGATCGTTGCCTTTGACCGCAGCAGCTATCGTCAAACCTGCGAGCTTACCCTGAAGAAACGCGCGTCTGGCACCGCCAATCCCGGCTGGCTCGCCCGCCACATAAATATCGGTTCGGGACGTTTGCATGTCGTCATCATGGCCGACCACCCAGCCGCCGCGATCTGGCGCCCAATGCACGGCGCAGCCTGCCTGGCGGGCAAGTTCGGTGCTAGCGAGCAGGCCGTAGCCGATCGCCACACCATCGATGCCGTCGACAGTGCGCTCGGTGCCATTTTCAAGCTTTCCATCCCCATCGACGCTTTGCAGAACCACCCGATCTACACCCTCTTCCGCTCCCTCCGCACGGCGGATGCTAGTGGAGAAAGAGAGCGGAACTTTATGGCGGCGCAAAGCCAACAGACTGCGCATGAGATCAGCTACCACGCGACCCTGACCGGGCAGCGCGGGGGTGGCGCGGAGCATTTCACTAAGCCCTGGGAATGGGCGCGCAATCGCCACTTCCGCAATCTCCGCCCCGGCTTTCAAAAGCTGTTCGGCGAGTACGAAAATCAGCGGATGCGATCCTGCCAGAACATAGCGCTTTGCGGACAGAACGTGCTGACTTTTGAGCAAAGTCTGAACGCCCCCTGCCGCCATGACACCGGGAAGTGTCCAGCCGGGAAAGGCCACCGGCATGTCATGGGCACCAGTGGCGATCAGCAAAGCCTTGCTGTGCAACATCACCCCACCGTCCTGCGATGACAGACCAAGCTCGACACCCCTTCCGCCGTCGCGAGGCTCGAACACGCCCCACGCCGTCGTTCCCAATTGAAAGCGGATTCGGGAATCGCCGCGCGCTTGCTCTAGAAGCTTCGTGCCAAAGGGATAGCTGCGAAAGGCGCTGCTGGGAGCGGCTTTAAAACTGCGGGGCGGCTGGCGAAATATCTGGCCGCCTATCTCCGGTTGCTCATCGATCACAACGACACTCAGACCCTGCTCACTGGCTGCGAGTGCCGCCGCAAGACCCGCCGGGCCAGCGCCGACAATCGCGAGATCAACGGTTTGAAGCTCAGACATTTTCCAACTCCACGACCATATCAGCCCGCACGGGGATGAGGCAGCTACGCTGCCCGCTCTGGCCATCGACCGTTACCAGACAGTCGAAGCACACGCCCATATTGCAGTAAGGCGCCCTAAGCACACCACTTTGCGTGCGGCGAAAGCCGCTGTGTCCGCTTGCCATCAGTGCTGCCGCAAGGCTTTCACCCGGATGGGCAAGAGTTGGTTTGCCGTTGACGGTGATGGAGACCGCGGGCGGACGGTGCAAATCTTTGCTTTCTATAAGGCGGCGCGGGTCAGACAAGGGTGAGGCTCCCGAAACGGCCGGGGCTGAACCGGCGGACATCCAGAATGGGTGGCTTACCGCAAATGGCGTCGGCCAGCAGACGCGCATAGGTCAGGCCCAGCGTAAAAGCGGAGCCGCCCGTCGCGATGAAAAGGCCGGGCGCCTTGGGAATTTCACCCAGCAGCGGCAATTGGTCGGCAATCAGCGAGGTCATGCCGGTCCAGACGCGCATCACCTGCAACGCTTCCAGCTTCGGCACGACGGAGGCGGCAGCCGCCATGTTGCCAGCCAGTGATGTCAGTTGCAGCGCGGGCCGTGCGTCTAGATCGATGACACCACCGATGTGGCGCAGTTGTGCGGGCCATCCACCGCCGATCAGCACCTGCCCCTCCGGTGTTTGCTTTAGAGATAGCCGTCGCCCGGCGTGCTGAACCAGATGCGGAATGAGCGGCTTGGTGCGCATCGTCACCGTCATGGTCAGCCCCACCGGGC
Organism: Agrobacterium vaccinii; assembly: GCF_021310995.1. Classification (NCBI taxonomy): domain Bacteria; kingdom Pseudomonadati; phylum Pseudomonadota; class Alphaproteobacteria; order Hyphomicrobiales; family Rhizobiaceae; genus Agrobacterium; species Agrobacterium vaccinii. The sequence continues at coordinate 840,278 of NZ_CP054151.1, forward strand.
TGACGGGCATCTGCATGCCCGCCATTGCTGCCACGCGACCCGACCATCCGCCTGCGGTAATGGCGACGGTTTTGGCCTGGATCAGCCGACCGTCCTGCAGTCTCGCGAGCCAAACATTGCCGTGCCGCGACAGCTCCAACACCTCGCACCCTGTCTTGATCTGCGCGCCCGCGTTTATCGCGGCTCTGGCAAAGGCAAGTGTCGTTTGCTTCGGATCGGCCTTTCCCTCTCCCTTGCAATGGGCCGCGGCCATGACGGCTGGTCCCAGATAAGGCGCGAGGCCATCCAGTGCAGACCGATCCAGCAATTCGACATCGAGACCCGATGCACGCTCCAGCGCGGCTTTCTGTTCCAGCACGGCCACCTGCTCCGCCGTCTCGGCAACCATGAGGCCGCCCGTTCGCTTCACGCCCACCGGCGCGCCGAGCTCCGCCTCGACACTGCCCCAGCGCGCCATGGCGTCCAGATGCAACGGCATGGCTTCCGCCGCCTTGCGCGCCGCATCCGCGCCGTTTTCGATCATTCTATATTCGAGCTGAAAATGCAGGCTTCCGGCATTCTGGCTGGATGCAACGCCATTGATCTGACCTTTCTCGACCAGCAGAACAGACAGCCCTTCCGTGGCCAGATTGAATGCCGTTGCCGATCCCAACAGGCCGCCGCCGATGATGAGGCAATCAATCGTCATGGCGCCGGTGAGGCCACAGGCATGATGTTCGACCATATTTGGAACAAGTATTTCACCTTTCGAGATTGTGACGAGTGTGCACTGTGAGTGTGCGTTTTCAAGTCAATTCTCTTGCAAATATTGGCACTTACCCTCAACCGCGTCGGATAGACACGCTGGGACATGATCCAAATTCGCGACTGGGAAAGCTAAAGTTCGCGAATCTAAACCACGAAAAACCATTGGAAATTCGCCACAAGACGAGATCGTGGGAAACATGGCATCAAGACGCTCCGGCAAAAATTCTGGCTTTATCGTTGCGTAAAACGCAACATAATCTGACAATAAGCGTCATTGAACGAACGCTAGGCATGACGTTTCCTGAGTGAAGAACAAGAGCCGGGCACCGCATCTCGAAATCGCGGCAGTTCGGCCAGCATGTCATGACAGGGGAACGAAATGGTGCCTAGGCCGCGAGAGTGGCCGGGAAGCTGCGCGTCTGCGCATCCGTCAGATCGACGCCTTCGTCATGTCCGAAAGATCGAAATTCACCAACGCTTCTCAAGCGTTGCGCTTTTGCATCCTCTCGACGCCGCACAGCTATAAAAAGGAACAGCTATGGAAACGAAATCGATCAACCCCTGGAATTGGCAAGAAGGCTTTGGCTTTGCGCACGCAACCGAAGTCAGTGGAATGTCTCGGGTGCTTACTCTGTCTGGCCAATGCGCGACCGGCCCGGACGGCGCACCGCAGCATCTGGGTGACATGAAGGGCCAGCTAAAGCTCGTCCTCGAAAATCTCGGCAAGGTTCTGGCCGATGCTGGTATGACCTACGCCAATGTTGCAGGCATTCGCGTCTACACGACCGATATCGATGCCACCTTGGCCAATTGGGGCGAGGTCGTCGGACCGTTCAATGCCCTTGGTCACAAGCCAGCAAGCACGCTCGTTCAGGTCTCGCGACTGTTTACGCCTGATCTTCTGGTCGAAATCGAAGCAACGGCTTACGCTTAAAGGAGATTTCCCATGCTACGTGGTATTCATCACCCCTCCATCACCACCGGTGATCTCGATCGAGCCCTGACCTTCTACAAGGACAAGCTCGGCTTTACGGAAGTCTTTTCCTTCGGCTGGGAAGCCGGAACCGACATGGCAGCCTTTGCGGGCCAGATCACGACGATCCCCGATTCCACGGCACGCGCTGCCGTTTTGAAGGCTGGAAATGCGTTTCTGGAAATCTTCGAATACACCTTGCCCGCATCAGAACGCATGGATGACCGTGGCTTGTCGCAGCGTGGATATTCCCACATCTGCTTCGACAGCGACGATGTGATTGCCGATCACGCCCGCCTTTCGGCAGATGGCGTGGTCTTCAATTCCGAACCGATCGATGTCGGCCCGATGCGCGTCTGCTACTGCCGCGACCCGGATGGCAATTTCGTTGAACTGCAGCAGATCACCGACCCATCCAGCGACCTCGTTTTGACCTCGGTCGCGGGTTGACGGCATAGAGACGACACAAGCAGTTTTCAAAAATAATAAAGGGAACGAACTCATGTCACGCAAGATTATGACGGCCTTGATATTGGCCGGGGGCCTGATGGCCGGTTCTGCAAGCGCCGCCGACCTGCGCATTGCGCTCGCCGATGACCCGGATGCACTGGACCCGGTATCCAACGCTGCCTCCACGGGCATTTCGGTTCTGTCGACCATGTGCGAGCGGCTGCTCTATACCGATGCCAAACTCAACATTCTGCCAGGCCTCGCCGAACGCTGGGAGTGGTCGGATGACGCCCTGTCGCTGACGTTGCATCTGGCAAAGGACGTCAAGTTTCAGGACGGAACGCCGTTCGATTCCGCTGCCGTCAAGATCAATCTCGACCGCGCCCGCAAGCCCGGCACGCAGCGTTATTCCGACCTGACCAGCATCTCCTCCATCGAAACGCCCGATCCACAGACGGTCGTCATAAAGGTAGCGCAGCCTGCCGCTCAGCTTCTGGGAACGCTGGCCGAGCGTAACGGCATGTATTTTTCCCCCAAAGCGCTTGAGCGCGAAGGCGCAAACGTCGGTCGTGCACCCGTCTGCGTCGGCCCTTACAAGTTCGTCAGCCGGGTTGCGCAGGACCGCATCACTCTGGAGAAAGACCCGAACTACCGCTTTGCCAAGGACTACTCCTTTGATCGCGTGATCTTCCGCATCATTCCGGCTGACAGCGTGCGTTTGGCCAACCTTCAGTCTGGCGATGTTGATATGATCGAAAAGCTTGATCCTGCCTTGGCCGATACCGTCAAATCGGACGACAGCCTTGCGATGATCCAGAACTTTGCCGCCAATTCCCAGGCGCTGATGTTCAACCTTGAACGCAAGGGCCCGATGCAGGACCCGCGCGTTCGCCACGCGCTGGAACTTTCGCTGGATAAACAGGCCATCGTGGATGCGGTTTTTGCCGGTTACTACAAGGCAGCAAACCAGTTCGCCAGCCCGGATTCGCCGTTCTACAACACGGATTTTCCTATTCCGGCCCGCGATGTTGCCGCAGCCAAGAAACTCTTGGATGAGGCGGGTGTGAAGCAGCCCGTGCCCTTCACCATGCTGGTGCCGAACAGACCGTTGTCCGTGCGCGTCGGTGAACTCATTCAGGCCATGACGGTCGAGGCTGGTTTCGATACCAAACTCAACGTCGTTGATTTCGCGACCACGCTGAAGCTGACCGCCGATGGCGATTTCGAATCCTGGGGCCCGATCGGCCAGCAATCCGCCAACGATCTGGACACATTGGCCGTGCCGGTTCTGTCCAGCAAGGGTGGACGAAACGTCGGCAAATACAACAACCCGGAAATGGATCGCCTTCTCGATGCCACCCGTGCAGCCGTCGATCCGAAGGAACGCATCGCGCTGTTCAAGCAGGCTCAGGCCCTCGTCGCAAAGGACCTGCCGGTAATCTACCTCTACCATCAGGCACCGATCTTCGCATTGAAGGCCAGCCTGAAGGGCGTGACCCTGACGGGCGATGGTTTCCCGATCCTGCGTGGCGCCAAGATCGAAGGGTAATCTGCCCCTCACATCTCAAGGGCGGCTAATCGAGGCCGCCCTACCTAACCTACCCACTGCTGGTTTCCACACGGACGTTCCGTAATTTGGGACGCTGGCAGAATGACAGATAGTTCGCTCACCCACCATAATTGGGTTCAAGGCCGGGCCGTCGACAGACAGGAAGAACAAAATGGTTTCAGTCACATCCAAGATTCCATCAGGCAGCGGCGAGATCGTCTCTGCAACCGATCACCGCGATATCCGCCTGCGCCTGAAGAAAGACCCTGGCGATGTGTTTCTCGGCTGGTACCATTTCCGCGTCAGCGGCGCGCAAGGCAAAGACTGCCGTTTCAGCTTCGAAAATGCCAATGAGACGCTGGGCTGGCGTCTGGCAAACCGCGAAGACTACGAGAATATGTGGCAGAACACCGGGCCTGTCGCCAGTTACGACGGCACGACCTGGTTTCGACTGCGCGGCGATTACGACGGCGAAATCTACAGCTTCAAGCACACGCCGGAACACGACATCTGCTATTACGCGTTCTGGGCACCTTACGAGCCTGCGCGCGAGCTTGCTTTCATTTCCAAGGCGCAGACATTCGATCTCGTCTCACTGACGACCATCGGGGAAAGCGTTCAGGGCCGCCCCATCGATATGCTGACGATTGGCACACCGGGACCGGGCAAGCCATCCTGCTGGATCATTTCACGCCAGCACTCCTGCGAAACGCAGGGCGGTTACTTCGTCGAGGGCATTGTCGACCGATTGCTCGACAAGACAGACCCGACGGCCCGTGCGCTGCTGTCCTCTGCGGTTTTCTACGTCGTGCACAACTGCAATCCCGATGGCTCGGCTCTTGGTCTGACACGCAGCAACGCAGTGGGCGCCAATCTCAATCGTGAATGGACGTCGCCATCGCTGGAGAAATCCCCGGAGATTTTCCATCTTCGTAACAAGATGGAAGAGATCGGCGTCGATTTTTGCCTGGATTGCCATGCCGACAAGGAACTGCGCTGCAACTTCATCTGGCCTTCGGAAAACGTGCCGACATGGAAGCCGGAGCGTCGTGATATCTTCACTCAGTTCGAAAACGCTTGGGCCGCGGCCTCACCGGACTACGAAGTTGGTCATCCCTATCCGGGTGGCTGCCCGATAGAGCCGGATCTCGGCATGGGCTGGAACTGGATCGGAAACCGCTTCCCTCACGCGCTCTCCGTCTTGCTGGAGCAGCCCTATAAGGACGTGACGGAGTTTCCGATGCCGGAAACCGGCTGGTCGCCAGAGCGCGCCTATGGCTTTGGTCGTTCCCTGCCTGAAGCGCTGCGCGCCGTTGTGGGAAATCTCAACGTAAGTTCCTGAAACCATCAATGACACGCGTCTGACTACCCTTCGCGTGTCCGTCAAACCAGCACAGATGTTTCGTCCCGCCTTCGGGACACCTCTGACGCACGACTATATTTCGGAGAATGACATGACCCAAAACAAGAGATCGCGCGTGAACTGGCGGGGTTATCTGCCTGCCATCACCACTCCCTTTCAAGACGACCTTTCTCTTGATGAGGCGGGCCTCGGCGTCCTCCTGGAATGGCTGCATGGCGAGGGCATGCACGGCCTCGTTCTGGCTGGCACCACCGGCGAATGGACCAGCATGTCCAAGATGGAACGTGCGCGCCTGTTCGAAAAAACCGGTGAGCAGATGCGCGGCAAGCTGCCACTGATCGCGGGCTGCTCCAGCTTCACCGCGCAGGAAAGCATCGAATTTGCGGCCTTTGCCAAGAGCGCTGGCTTCGATGGCATCCTGCTCACACCACCGCCCTACGTGCGCCCGAACGCGGATGAGATCGTCGATTTCTACACCACTGTCGGCGCCGCATCCGAACTGCCGATCTGCGTCTACAATTGGCCGCCGGGCACTGGCATCGACATGCCCTTGCCGCTGTTGGAACGTCTGGCCGATATCGATGCTGTCGTTGCGATTAAACAATCAACGCCGGACTTCTCGCGCTTTGCCGAAACCTTCTTTGCTCTCAAAGACAAAGTCCGCGTCTTCGGCTTCCCGATGAACGAACTGGGCCTCACCATGCTTTCTGTGCATGATGGAGACGGTACGATGGGCGCGGGCGGCGTTCTGGGGCGCGCGCAGACTGGTTTCTACGACAATCTCTGGGCCGGTGATTTGGAAGCGGCGCGGGCCTGTGGCTTGAAGGACCGGGTGCTGATGAAGGAATGGTACACACCAGACCTGATCGGGCGCTTCGGCTCCGGCCCGGCCATCCTCAAGGCCGCGCTGAATGCCCGTGGCCTGCCCGGCGGACGGGTTCGCCCGCCTCTGCGCGATGTCAGCGATGTTCATCGTGAACAGATTGCAAAGACTCTCAAAGAGCTTGGCATGATGTGATCATGTCATTTCGATGGTAGAATGGACACAGGCGCTATGACAGCGAAGGAAGCGATTATGGATCACGCCTCTCCGTCCTTACCGGTGACCACCCGGGGCTATTGCACGCTGTGCAGGTCCCGATGTGGCGCGATCTATACCGTGCAGGATGGCCGCATGTTGCGCGTCGACCCTGATCGTGATCATCCGACCGGCGGCGCTCTGTGCGCCAAAGGCCGCGCCGCGCCTGAGATCGTTCATCACCCTGATCGACTGACCGTACCGATGCGACGCACCAACCCGAAAGGCAGTGCTGATCCAGGTTGGCAAGAAATCGGCTACGAGGAAGCGCTGGACGAGATCGCCGCACGTATGGCCGATATTCGTGACCGCTACGGCGCGGAAGCCGTGGCCATCGCATCGACGACGCCCAGCGGTACGGCCATTTCCGATAGTATCGACTGGATATTGCGACTGGCGTGGCAGTTTGGCACACCCAACCTCGTCACCTCGGTCGAAGTCTGCAATTTCCAGAAAGATTATGCGCAAGCCTTCACATTCGGTCTGCCATTGGGTGTGCCGGATTTTGCCAATGCCGATACCATCATTCTTTGGGGTCATAATCCCGCCAGAACATGGCTGGCGGAGGCGCAACGCATTGCCGAAGCACGGCAGCGCGGCGCGCGCATCGTCGTGGTCGACCCGAAGCGCTCGGGCAGTGGCGAACAGTCCGATCTGTGGCTGCGCATCCGCCCCGGCTCAGATGCCGCGCTGGCGATGGGGGCGATCCGCTTTCTCATCGAGCAGAAGCGCTTCGCGCAGGATTTCGTTCGCGACTGGACCGATGCAGCCTTCCTCGTAGACCGACAGACGGGCGAAAAGCTTTCCGCCACTGCTTTCGGGGCCGATGCAGGGTTCGTCATCAGGCGAAAAGACGGGTCGCTCGAGACCATCGATCCTGCTGTTGACTATGGCGTGCACCCCAATGCCGATCTGTTGTTCGACGGAACGATTATAGACGCCCACGGACATGAAAGACACTGCGCCACCTCGCTTGCTTTGCTTTATGAGGCTAGCAGCGAATGGAGCCCGTCACAGGTTGCAGAGGCAACGGGTATACCGGAAACTCAACTCATTGAATTCTTCGAGATCGTCGCGTCATCACCAAGCATTTCCTATTATCACTGGACCGGGATTGCGCAGGCGCTGAACGCCACGCAGACGACACGGGCCATATCCAGCCTATTCGCCCTGCGGGATGATGTCGATCGAGCCGGTGGAAATCGCTGGTTTGCCGGACCGGCCACAGCAAAGATCGCCGACTTCAAACATCTCCCTGCCTCGCAGCTGGAAAAAGCACTTGGCCGTGCGGAACTGCCGCTTGGCCCACCTCGCTTCGGCTTCATCACGGCGCGGGATTTGTGCGAATCCATCGAAGGCGCTGCGCAGAACCGGGTTCGGGCATTGATCGGTTTCGGGGCCAACATGCCACTGACGCATCCCGACGCGCCCCGCACGAAAAGAGCGCTGGAAGCGTTGGATTTTCAGGTCCATTGCGATCTGTTCATGACGCCGATGGCAGAGACCGCCGACATCCTGCTGCCCGTCACCGCGCCTTGGGAACATGATGCGATGCGTGTCGGTTTCGAGATTTCAGCGCGGGCTGCCTCACATATCCAGTTCCGTCCTGCTCTCTTGCCAGCACCCGGCAAGGCAAGGCCGGATTATGCCATTGCACGCGGGCTCGGCCAGCGTCTGGGGTTGGAAGGCGATCTCTGGCAGGGACCTTTCGTCAAGGCAATCGACACCGTGCTGGAACCCACCGGACTGAGCGTGGATCGATTGCGGGCATCACCGGAAGGCATCACGCTGGCGCAGCCCGCTACAGAACGCGCCTATGCGGCGCGCGATGCAAGCGGAGCGCCTGTCGGTTTTCCAACACCATCGAAGCGGATCGAATTTCATTCCGGGCAGTTGCAGGCGCATGGTTATCCGGCCATCGCCTCTGCCGCGCCGCCATTGCCGGTCGATCCCGAATTCCCCATTACACTGACCACGGCCAAATCAGGCTATTATACGCACTCATCGCTGCGCAATATCACTTCGTTGCGACGGCGCTCCGCTGATCCGGCTATCGAGATTTCTCCCGCTCTGGCAGCACGGAAGGGTCTGGCGGAGAACGACTGGGCGCTGGTGACGACGCCGAATGGAACGGTGCGATTGCGCGTGCGGATCGACGGTGATCTGGCCGATGACGTGGCAATTGCGGAATTCGGCTGGTGGCAAGGCAATGACGCTCTTGGCAGGTCAAGCGCTCCCACATTCGGTGAGCACTCCAGCAATATCAACGCCATCATCAGCGACGAGACCCGCGATCCCCTCAGCGGCGCGCCGCCGCTTCGCCAGATGGTCTGCGCTATCAGGCGCGATGTGCCGGCATCGATCGGCAACTGGTCGGGTGAGCGAAGCTTCATCGTCAAGGCTCGAGAGAGGCTCGCAGGCCATGTGCTGCGATTGGTGCTTTCGCCGGAAGACGGTCTTCCTCTGCCCGCATTTCTGCCCGGCCAGCATATCGGCGTCAGAATACCCGGCGCGCAGGAACGGCGCTTCTATTCCCTCATCTGCGATGGCGCGTCATCAGACTGCTTCGAAGTCGCGGTGAGACGCAGCCCGAGCGCCGATCCGCTCGTTTCATTTTCCATGTCGCATCATTTTCACGATCACCTGGAGGTCGGTACGGAGTTGATGGTGACGCCGCCATCCGGCAGCTTCGTGATCTCTCCTGCCATCGACCGACCCATCGTCTGCATTGCGGGCGGCATCGGGATCACACCCTTCCTGTCGGCTTTGCGGGCTGCTGCAAAGGGTGGCTCAACGGCCCCCATCATGCTGCATTACGTGGCCGGAACCTGGGAGACAGCGACCTTCGAACGGGAACTCGCTGACCTTGCTCGAAACAGCGCCCGGCTATCCTTCAATCTCTGGCTTCGACGCGGCGATGCCCCGACGCAATCTCACGTCAGAACGGGCGGCGATATCGCACAGATCATTGCGACGATGGACGACGCCCTGCTGGCCAGACGCCCGCTGGTCTATCTGTGTGGACCGGCAACCTTGATGGATGGCATTCGCCAGGCGCTCGTGGCGCGCGGCATGCCGACCGCCGATATCATCGCCGAAGCCTTCAAGAGCGAGCTGGCCTTGCCGAAGGACATTGCCCCGGCACGCATAACCCTTGCGCGCAGCGGCACCAGTTTTGAATGGACCAAGGCGTCAGGCTCACTGCTCTCAGCCGCACTCGCTGCCGGTATTTCGCTGCCGAGCGGCTGTCAGGTTGGCCAATGCGAAAGCTGTGCCGTCAAGGTAACGGAGGGGCAGTTCCTCTGTCCCGTCGAAACCGAACTGGCCCCCGATAGCTGCCTGACCTGCCAATCTATCCCATTGAGCGATATGACACTCGATGTCTGAGACAAAGGTGCCTGCTGTTATCATGAGGGCTTTCCCGGTATCACAATGCCGGGAGAGCGGATCAATGACGGGCAGAAGGACGCGATGATGTCGGAAAACGGACTGCGATATTTGTTGGAAGCGCTGAATGCGGGCTCGATGCGCGCAGCAGGTGATCGTCTCAATGTTGCTGCATCCTCCGTCAGCCGCCAGATTGCGCAACTGGAAGAGCAGCATGGTATCGCGCTCATCGTTAAAGGCCGCCGTGGCATCAAGCTGACCGATGCCGGTGAAATGGTCATGGAGCACTACCGCAACCAGATGTCCGACCGCGAAGCCCTGCGCGCCAAGCTGGAGGATTTGCGATCGGTCAAGACGGGTAGTGTTACGCTCTCGGCGGGCGAGGGATTTCTCGGTGAAACCTTTACCGACCTTATCAATTCCTTCAACCGCGACAATCCCAAAGTGCGGCTGAACATCAATATTGGCGCCAGTCAGGAAATCGCCCGCATGGTCGCAGATGACGAAGCGCATATGGGGCTCGTCTTTCAGACGCCGCACGACATGAAAATTCAGGTTCGCTCCGCCATCGCCCAGCCTTTGATGGTGATCGTACCGCCGGATCATCCGCTTGCACGACAAGATAGCGTCACGATCACCCAGTTGCAGGACTATCCGCTCTGCCTTTCCGAGCGCAGCTTTCGTCTGCGCCAGATTTTGAGTGAGGCGGAAGCCCATAGCGGGCAGCGTATAGAGCCCGCGATCACCACCAACTCGATTTTCGTCATGCTGGAGGCGGTGCGGGCGGGTGTGGCGCTGACGATCCTGCCGCAGTTGTCGGTCTGGTCCGAGCTTCGACGCGGCACCATGGTCAGCGTGCCGATTGCCGACGACATGATGGAAAAGACCAGCGTCAGCCTCATTCTTCGCGCCGGTCGCAAGCTGGAAGGCGCACCAGCCCGATTTCTGATCGCGCTCGAACGCTTGTTGCGGCAATGGGCGCAGACAATACCCAGGCCGGTGGGCCGGTAGAAAAGAAAAAGGGAGAGATAGCCGTGTTTGCCAGGGATTTACTACCGCAAGGCTCCATCAACGCCGCTGCCGATGCCTATGCGGAGACGAGCCTGCTGCGATCATCCGGCATTGCGCGCTTGGCGGATATTCCCTTCGGGCCAGATCCGGTGCAGCGGATGGACATCTATCTGCCGGATCACGGGTTACGGTCGCATACCAATCTGCCGGTCTTCATATTTTGGCATGGCGGCGGCTTCACCCATGGCCACAAGGAGTGGTGCGGCTTCATGGCACCGGCACTGCTTGCTGTTCCGGCCATCTTCATTTCCGCAAATTATCGACTGCTACCGCATGTCGGCTCCGAAGAGTTGATGGACGATGCGCGGGCCACGGTTCGTTGGGTGCTCGAGAATATTTCGCACTACGGTGGCAATCCGAACCGCGTTGTCATCGGTGGACATTCGGCAGGGGCCGTTATTGCGGCACGCCTTGAACTGGACGCGGAACGTCGTCGGACCGCTGGTATTCCTGATGGCACGATCGCGGCGGTGATGGCGATGAGCGGCAGCTATCATAGACGCATAGCCGATGCGCATCCCGATCCCGACAGGCGATTGCCCGCCGATCAGCCAGACTGTGCGGCGGATTTCAGCGGGCCAACTTCGGCCCGGTTCACCTTGGCATGGGGCACCAATGAACGAGACACCGTTCAGCAATCGGGCGTGGATTTTGCAAACCAATTGGAAGGCAGCGGCCTGACCGTTCGTCGCCAGCCATTCGAAAATGCAGACCATTTTACCGTTCATCTTAATGTGGGAGATGCCGACAACGCCTTCCATCTGGCGGTAGTGGAGGAACTGAGGGCGATCGCCGCATAAAGTCATCGCTGCCGCAGAGACATCAACGCGCCGATGACGATAATGGCCATGCCCACCAGCGCCGCTAAGCCGGGTGTTTCCTGAAAGGCTAGATAGCCTATGACACCGGCAAAGATGGCGCGCGAAAAATCCACCGGGGCAAGTGCGGAGGCTTCGCCCATCCGAAGAGCCGCTATCATGCTGGTATTGCCGACAACGCTCAGCAACCCTGTCATGGCGAGCAATCCCATGGTTGGCAGATCGATCGCTTGCCATGTCCAGAATGCCAAAGGTGCCAGCACAAGTGTGCCGACCAGTGACTGGTTCAGCAGCAACACATCGGAGGTCTCGCTGGCCAGACGCCGTGTCATGATCGCACCAAACGCCGCCGTCGCGGCAGAAACCACGCCTGCGGCCACGCCCAGCACCGCGATGGTTTCGGTCCCGGTTGGGCCGGAGAGAATGACCACGCCGGTAAAGCCGATAACCACGGACATCCATCGCCATCGCCCCACCGTTTCGGAAAGGATCAACGCCGCAAACAGGGTGACGAACATGGCCTTGGAGAAGCTGAGGGACGTCGAGATCGCCAGCGGCAGAGCCGTGACCGAGTAAAATCCTGCCAACATGCTGGAGATCAGCGCCGTCGCCCTCAACACATGCGCACCCCGCCGTTCTCCGGCAATCAGCAGCGGTCCCACACGTCTGAAGGCGCGTCCTCCGACAAACAGAAGCTGCGTCGCAACGGTGAAGAACATGATGACGAAAAGCGGCACATCTGGTGATACGGACTTGATGATCAGAACCATGATGGAGTAGATCAGCGCGTTGAACACCATCAGCACCGCGCCTCGGGCATTCCCGCTCATTTGTGACCATTTCACGCGTCGTTCCTCCCGACTTCGTATTTTGTTCTTTACGCGACCGTTAAAATTTTTGATGTTTGATCAGATGATTAACGGGAGTCGCATCATGAATTACCACCGCATCGCCGACTATACGGACGCCTATTCCAACGGGGCGCATATCGTCGGTGCGGAGCGCTGGCCGAGTGCCTGGGCCAAACCGGCAGCCGACTATCGCGAGGCGATGCTGGCTGCGGGACGAGCCAAACTTGGGCTGGCCTATGGTGCAAGTGAACGCAACGCGCTGGATCTCTTTCTGCCGGAAGGCACACCGCGCGGCCTCGTCGTCTTCATCCACGGCGGCTATTGGAAGAGCCTTGACCGCAGCTACTGGTCGCACTTTGCGCAAGGTTGCGTGGCCCGTGGATTTGCCGTGGCCATGCCGTCCTATGACCTGTGTCCCGATGTTCGCATCACCGAGATCATACGCCAGATCGGTGCTGCGGTGACGCGGGCCGCAGAGGAGGTCGCGGGGCCGATCATCATCACCGGCCATTCGGCGGGTGGGCATCTGTCGGCGCGTATGGTCAGCGCGGGCACGCCCCTTGCATCCGCCGTGCTGGACCGCGTCGAAATTGCTGCACCCATTTCCGGCCTGCATGATCTGCGTCCCCTGATGCGCAGTGAACTGAATGAGACGCTGCACATCGATGAGGCCGAAGCGATGGCGGAAAGCCCCGCGCTGCTGCGTCCGGTTGGCCACGCCCGCCTTTGCGCCTGGGTGGGTGGTGCCGAGCGGCACGAGTTCCTGCGCCAGAACGCGTTGCTGGCCAATATGTGGACTGGTCTGGGTGCGGCAACCGCCTGTTACGCGGAGCCGAACCGTCATCATTTCGATGTTCTCGATGGCTTGCTGGACCCGGATCACGTGCTGACCCGGGCATTGACCGACATCTGAAAAGCGTGGCGGCGCGCTCAGACCGCCATCGCCAACTCTTCTCGTGCCTCGCTGCGCATGACCAGATGGCCGGGCGCGACTTCGTCGTAAATCCGCTGTGGGGCAACGAAATCTGCGGGTCGAACGGGCGTCGAAAGTTCTCCGACAACAGCAGCACCACGCAGACCACGCTGGGATGGGTCCGGCACGGGGACAGCGTCGATCAGACGGCGTGTATAGGGATGCCGCGGATCACCAAAAATCGCGGCGCGCGGGCCGATCTCGACGATCTCACCCAGATACATGACGGCAACGCGGTGGCTAATGCGCTCGACCACGGCCATGTCGTGGCTGATGAACAGATAGGCGAGCCCCATGCTGGCTTGCAGGTCCAGCATCAGGTTGACCACCTGCGCCTTGATGGACACATCCAGCGCCGATACCGCTTCGTCGGCGATGATCAGCTTCGGCTCCAGCGCCAGCGCTCTGGCAATGCAGATGCGCTGGCGTTGCCCGCCGGAAAATTCATGCGGATAGCGGCTTGCCATTTCGGGAGACAGACCCACGCGGACAAGTAGCTCACTGACGCGCGCCCGGCGTTCCGCAGAGTTGCCGATGCCGTGCGCCACGAGTGGCTCCGCCACCGCCGTGCCGACACTGAGGCGCGGGTTGAGGCTTGCATAGGGGTCCTGAAAAATCATCTGCGCGGTGCGGCGCATGCGCCGCAGGCCGTAGCGGCCAAGACCGCCGACCTCGGCTCCATCGATGCGCACATCGCCACCGCTCGGCTCAGTCAATCGCAGCACAGAGCGACCGGTTGTGGACTTTCCGCAGCCGGATTCGCCCACAAGCGACAATGTTTCGCCGGGCTGGATTTGAAACGAGACATTCTCCACGGCATGAACGCGAAAGGCCGTAGGGCGGAAAAGCCCTGATGGCATAGGGAAGCGCTTCATCAAGCCCTTCACCTCGACCAGCGGCGGTGCGTTGCGGTCTACCGTATCAGGCATATCGGGTGTTGGCAGGATTGCGCCGCTGGCAGGGTCGATCAGCGGGAAAGGTTGTGGCAAGTCATGGCCCTTCATCGAGCCAAGGACCGGCACTGCCGCCAGCAGAGCGCGGGTATAGGGCTGGCGTGGCGCGGCAAAGATTTGCGACGTTGCACCTTCCTCCACCAGATCGCCGCGCAGCATGACCACGGTACGATCCGCCATCTGGGCAACAACACCCATGTCATGGGTGATGAAGAGCACCGACATGCCCTCTTCATCCTGCAAGGTCTTGATGAGGTCCAGCACCTGCCCCTGCACCGTCACGTCCAAGGCCGTTGTCGGCTCGTCCGCGATCAGCAGTTTTGGGCGCGAGGCCAGTGCCATGGCGATCATCACCCGCTGGCGCATGCCGCCCGACATTTCGTGCGGATATTGTTTCAAACGTGTACGAGCCGAGGGAATGCGCACCTTCTCCAGAAGTGCCAGCGCACGCGTTTCGATCTCGGCCTGAGAGATATCTGAGTCCTGGCACAGCAGTGCTTCGGCAAGCTGGTTTTCGATGGTGAAGGCCGGATTGAGCGATGTCATCGGCTCCTGAAAGATCATCGAGATGTCACGACCGCGCACGCGCCGTATCTCGTCCTTGCTCAGCGTCGTCAACTCACGTCCCAGCAGCTTGATCGACCCGGAAATCTTCGTGTTGTCAGGGTTGAGCAGACGCATGATGGACAGTGAGGTGACGCTCTTGCCGGACCCGCTCTCACCGACAATGGCGACGGTTTCTTTCGCGCCGATGTCGAAGGAAATCTTCCTGATAACCTCGGTCCAGCCATTTTCCGTGCGGAAGGCCGTTGTTAGATCGCACACGGACAGCACCGGATTGGTCGCATCAGACGTTGCCTGCATATTGCCATTCTCCGTCTTGCTTCTGTTATCGTCCATCGTCATCAGCCCTTCACGTCCAGCGCATCCTGCAAGCCATCACCCAACAGGTTGAAGCCCAGAACGGTGAGGAAGATTGCAAGTCCCGGCCAGATAGCGATCCATGGCGCAATCGAGAGCGATGCGCTGGCCGAGTTCAGCATCGAACCCCAGCTGGCATCCGGTGGCTGTTGACCGAGACCCAGAAACGCGAGCGCTGCTTCCGCAATGATGGCTGTCGCAATGGCGAGCGTCGACTGAACGACGAGCTGCGGTGTGATGTTGATGAACACATGCCGGATCAGAATAGCGACATGGCCGGTGCCGATGGCGTGGGCCGCCTCGATATATTCCTCGACCTTCACGGCCATGGTCTGGCCGCGCGCGATACGGGCAAAGACGGGCGCGGTGGAGACGCCGATGGCGATCATCGCGTTGGTCAGGCTCGGCCCGAGAAAAGCAGCCATAGCGATGGCGAGAATGAGGAAGGGGATTGCCAGGAACGCGTCAATGATCCGCATGATAACGGTGTCGAGCGGACCACCGAAATAACCCGCCAGCATTCCGACGGGAACGCCGATGATAAAGGCGATGGCGACCGAGACCACACCGGCCAACAGCGAGGCGCGCGCCCCCCAGATGACGCGGGACATCACGTCGCGACCGATCTCATCCGTTCCGAACCAGTGCAGCCATGTCGGCGCCTTGCGAATGGCCGACCAGCTGGATGCATTCGGCTCATAGGGTGCGATAAGGGGGGCCGCGATGGCCATGATGGCAAAGAGAAGCACGATGATCGCCCCGATCAACGCCAGCCGGTGCGCCATGAAGCGGCGCAGCACGCGGGATTCGATCAGACGACGGCGAGGTGGTTTGGCAACAGCAACAT
Organism: Agrobacterium vaccinii; assembly: GCF_021310995.1. NCBI lineage: Bacteria > Pseudomonadati > Pseudomonadota > Alphaproteobacteria > Hyphomicrobiales > Rhizobiaceae > Agrobacterium > Agrobacterium vaccinii. The sequence goes on from NZ_CP054151.1 coordinate 856,259, forward strand.
TCGTCATAGCGAGCGGCTCCTCAGCTTGGGGTTGGCCCAGAAATACAAGATGTCAGCCAGCAGGTTCAGCATCACGAAGGTGAAGCCGGACAAAAGCGTGACCGCCTGAACCGCCGCATATTCACGGTTGAACACCGCATCCACGACCATCTTGCCGAGGCCTGGGATGGAGAAGACCTGCTCGGTCAACACCGCACCCGCCATCAGCGCGCCGAATTGCAGCGTTGCCAGCGTGATGATCGGCACAAGCGCATTTCGGAACCCGTGCTTGGTGATGACCTTGCGTTCGGTCAGGCCCTTGGCGCGCGCCGTGCGAATGTAATCATGCTGCATGACGGTCAGCATCGCCCCGCGCGTGTGGCGCATCATCGCCGCCGCAAGGGCCGCACCCAGCACGGTGGCGGGAAGAATGATGGATTTAAGGCCTCTGATCGGGTCTTCGAAGGGGCTGACATAACCACCGGCTGGCAACCAGCCCAGCTTCACAGCAAAGATGAGGATCAGCATGATGCCGAGCCAGAAATTCGGTATCGATATGCCCGTCAGCGAAACCACTGTAACGGCATGATCCCAGCCCTTGCCGCGCCAGATGGCGGCCATGATCCCGGCTGGAATGCCGATCAACAACGAGATGAGAAGGGCGGCCGTCGCCAGCGTGAGCGTTACCGGGATCTTGTCGAGCAGCATCGGGCCGATCTCATCGCGGGTACGATAGGATATGCCGAAATCGCCCTGAAGAGCCGCCGCACTCCAGCGCAGATATTGCACAGGCAATGGATCATCCAGCCCCTGTTCCTGGCGGATTTGGGCAACCACTTCAGGCGACGCTTCGCCACCGGCAATCACCAGCGCCACATCGCCAGGAAGCAGCATCTGCAAACTGAAAACGAGGACGGAAATGATGAACATCGTCGGTATGGCAACCGACAATCTCAAAAGAAGAAAACGGATCATCCGCCCAACTCCTCACATGTCGCATCGTGCGAGACAATGCATCTTGGCTGGCAAACATTTGTCATAAACATGCCCGCTCCCCTGTTACTTTGATGTTTGAGCAATTTTTCATCGGTCCGATTTCGTTTTGCCGACAGGAATGAGCAGCGTGGCAATGGCTGCCAGCGCGGCGACGCCTGCGAAAATGTAGAAATTCCATTCGGGTGCGGCGTTCGTGCTGGCGATGAAGCCGCCCAGCAACGGGCCGGTCAGAGCCCCGATGCGCGAAAAGCTCAGCGCAAAGCCCGTGCCGGCAGAGCGTATCGTCGCGTCCAGACGCTGCGCCAGAAAACCGGTCAGAATGAGCGAGGCCGACACGGTGCCGAAACCGGCAATCGCAACGAAGACGTAGTTGATCAACAACGAACCCTTGAAGGCCAGCGCGGCAATGCCGAAGGCACCGAGAAGGTAAGAAAGGGCGACCACCAATCGCGTACCGAAACGGTCGGCCCATGTTCCCAGCACAATGCCGCCAATGGCGGAACTGAGGCTGAAGACCGCCAGGAACAACAGGCTGTCGCCGAGGTCATAGCCGTTCTTGCGCATGATCTGCGGCAGCCACTGGGCAAGCCCGTAAACGAGCAGAAGCCCCATGAACAGCGCTGCCCAGAAGCAGATGGTCTCAAAGGCTTTGTCAGGCGCAAAGATTTGCCGCAAAACCGCGGTCCAGCTTCGGTCCGTCGGCGTCTGTTTGGTGCTGGAAGCGATGGAAACGCCCATCTTCCGCGCCGTCTTTTCCGCCGCAGCGCGCTTGCCGCGCAGCACCAGAGACTCGACCGATTCAGGCAGGAAAATCATGAAGAACGGCACGACGAGAACGGGGAGCGCGCCAACCAGAACTATGGTGCGCCAGCCATGCTCGGCCAGAAATGCGCGTGAACACAGGGCAGCAGCCAGAATGCCGATGGAATAGCCTGAGTACATCAGGCCGTAATTGAAGCTTTTGCTTTTCTTGGGCGAATACTCGACCGTCAGCGCAGCCGCCACGGGAATGATGCCACCGAGGCCGAGACCCGCCACGAAACGGCTGACGGCAAAGAAGGTCGGTGTCGGCGCATAGGCCGTCGCGACCATGCACAGGGCAAAGAGCGTGAGGCATCCGATGAAGACGGGCTTGCGACCATAGAGTTCGCTGGTCGTGCCAGCGAAGATACCGCCGATCAGCATGCCGATGACGGTGTAGCTTCCCATCGCCCCCAGCTGGAGCGGCGTGAGCTGCCAGACCGGATCGGTGGAGAGGGCGGGAAGGATAGCACCCAGCACGCCCACATCGTAACCTTCTGCAAAAATTGCAAACCAGCAAAGTGCCACGACAAGCAGGCTTTTGGGGCGTGAAATTTCTTTTGTAGCGTGGAAATCAGCCGGTATGGCAGTTGTGACTTTGTCCATCAGAACGTTCCCCTGCGAGGATTTTTCCTTCGCTCTTATTGTTCGTCATGTCCGAATAAGACCGCTCCGGTTCCCGTGCTGGAGCGGCCTTTGGTCAGCGCCTTTTCCCCAGGCGCCACCGAATATTTACAGCGTCGAGACCGTCTTCAACGCGCCGTCCAGCGCAATGCCCTGCTCATCCAGAAGGGCAGCCTGTCGCAGACGGCGCATCCAGGCGGCACCATCGTCGCGGTGCTCCAGAGATGGCAGAGCCGACATGACCCGGTCGAATTTCGAAAGGCCGCGGGCGTGGGTATCGGAATAGCCTTTGACCAGACGTCTGTTGTTCAGCACTTCCACGGCCAGATCGTAGTTGCGCGATACCAGCGACGCGGCTGTGCTGAGCCATGCGTCACGGTGCTCGATTTCGCGGAAGTGGCGCAAGGTGCCGCGGCGCATGCGGCGAAGCGCGGAGATGAGATAGAGTGAGAGGAACCAGAACATGGTTCCCGTCTGCACCCGGCGGCCCTTGTTGATGAGGCGATCGAAGAAAGCAAAGACCTTCGGCCTGCTCTCGATCCAGAGGCCAAGACCCTTGGGCAAGGTGCCACAGACTTCTTCCATGCGCGGATGCATATATTCCGTCATGTAGAGAAGCTGGTCCGGCTTCACGCCCACTTCCTTGCGCACGCGATCGAAACGCGTACCGCGTGTTTTCAAATCCGCGACGCGGATGATATCGTCATAGGCCATGGAGATGGCGACATATTTGGCGGCCTGTACCGTGAAGGCGTAGCCCTTCTCTTCGCCGTCATTCGTCCGGTCAAGCGCATGAAGCTTGGCAACGCGGTCGAGATATTCTCCCGCATAGGCCGGGTCCTGAAACTCCGTCAGCTTCTTCACGCCTGCGAAAAGCAGCGGCCATGCGGGCTCTGGGAATTCGGCGCGCATGCGGTGAACCAGACGGTCGAGTTCCAGGTGGCCAGCCGTTTCCGGCATGGTGTCGAAACGCTTGTGCGGCAAGGCGCTGACCTCATCGCGCGGCTTAGCCTTGGCGCGTTCATAGGATGCGTTGAAGGCACGAAGACTGGCCTCCACACCCTTGCCGCCGCCACGGATGGTTGCCTCGAAAGCTTCCTTGGCAAACGGCAGCACGTCTGCTGCGGCAAGGGCACCGAACATGGACGACGAGATGACGCTGCCGTTTTTTAGCGCCAGCGTATCCATATCGAAAGCAATGGTGCGCTTGGCGGCAAAATCGGTGGCGCCCACCACGACGGTCGGATCGCCGATGCCATCACCGGGCTTTTCCTTCTCGCCGACGGCAAAGGAACGGTGCGTGGACGCAATCAGCGTAGTGCGCTCAGGCGTGACCAGACCGCGCAGCACCGAGCGCCCGGCTTCCATCAGTTCGGAGGCCAGCACGACATCGACATCACCCGGTGTCGGCATCAGCGAGAAGATGGGCGAGACGCCGTCACGCGCAGGCAGCATCTCGATGTAGTAGATGGTAGCACCTGTGCGCTGGGCAACGCCCGGCACGGATGTCGATTGCGCCATCCAGCCCTGCGCCTCGGCAAGGCCGACGATCCAGTCGGCCAGCACGCCGCCGCCCTGTCCGCCCATGGCCATGATGGCCAGCGTCAAAGGCTTGTCGGAGGCGAGCGTCGTCTTGAGGTTTACCGTTTCGTTCATGGGTCCACCCTCAATCTGCAAACACGATGCGGCTGGACGCGCGGCGGGCCTGAAGCCAGCCGATCACCGAAGCGCGGATTTTTGCGACAAACTTGTCCCAGCCGGTGGGGTTGTGAATGATATCGGCGCGGTAGAAGGAGGGACAGAGAACCGCAGCTTCGGAAACCTCACCGCAATTGCCACAACCGACACAGGAATTGTCGATGGCCGCGACTGGATCATCCTTCAACGGATCATCCGTGTGCTTGACTGAAAGCGACGGACAGCCCGAGAGACGAATGCAGGCGTGATCGCCCGTGCAGACATCCTCATCCACACCGAAGCGTTCCTTGACCATACGCTTGCCGTCTTTGACCGCCTTGGCAAATTGCGGCTTGATGCGGCGCTGCTTGTTCAGCATGCATTCGGAAGAGGCGACGATGATTTTCGGGCCTTTTTCCTTCGACGTCAGGGCTTCCTTCAGCGTGTCGCGCATTTGGGCGACATCATAGGTGCGGTCGATCTGGCGCACCCATGTCGCGCCGATACCCTTGACCGCATTGACGATGGAATTATTGGTCTTGCGGTTGGGATTGACGGCCCGCGATGACAGAATGTCCTGCCCGCCGGTTGCTGCCGAATAGAAGTTATCGACAACGAGGATGACGCCATCCTGCTTGTTGAACACGGCATTGCCGACGGATGTCGCAAGGCCATTGTGCCAGAAGCCACCGTCGCCCATCACCGAGATCGAGCGCTTATCGGACTCGACATTGAAGGCAGAGGCAGAAGCAGGCCCAAGGCCATAACCCATCGTCGTGCCGCCGATGTTGAAAGGTGGCAGGATCGAGAAGAGGTGACAGCCGATATCCGCCGAGACGTGATGCTCCCCAAGTTCCTTTTCCACCAGTTTCATTGCCGCAAAGATCGGCCTTTCAGGACAGCCCGTGCAGAAACCGGCAGGGCGGGCAGGCACGACCTCGGCCAGCGCCTTGACCTTGGGGTCGTTGAGAACATCCGATGGGTCCGGTACTGGCGGCTGGTTTCCAAGCAGCAGGCGGTCATAGGTTTCGATGAAGGCCTTCAGGCCGTTCATCATCACGGGCGCGGTATATTCGCCGCCAAGCGACAGCATGTCCTTGCCGTGCAGTTTCGTCTGGATATCGCGACGGCGAAGCAGCGTGTTCAGCGTCTGTTCGATATATTCAGGCGCACCTTCCTCAACGATGATGACGGCCTTCTTGCCAACGCAGAACTCGACAACCTCGTCATCGATGGTCGGATAGGCAACATTCATGACGTAGAGCGGCACGGCTGAATTGCCGTAGACATCAGCCAGGCCCAATTGCTGCAAGCCGCGCATGACGCCGTTGTACATGCCGCCCAGCAGGATGATGCCGATGTCACCCTCTTCAGGGCCGAAGAATTCGTTGAGTTTGCGTTCCTTGATGAAGTTGACGGCAGCAGGCCAGCGGCGCTCCAGCTTGTCTTTCTCATGCGCGAAGTTGGCAGGCGGCAGGACGATACGGTTGACGTCCCGGACAGGATTTTCCAGCGCCTGCCGCAACGTGTATTCCGGGCGCTTGTTATCCTTGGCGATGAACTGGCCGTGGACGTGACAGGCGCGAATGCGGACCTGCAACATGACAGGCGTGTTGGACGCTTCCGACAGCTGGAAGCCATCTTCCACGGATTGGACGATGGATGGCAGGTTAGGGCGCGGATCAAGAAGCCACATCTGGGATTTCATCGCAAAGGCGTGGCTGCGCTCCTGCATGATGGAGGAGCCTTCGCCGAAGTCTTCACCGAGAATGATGAGAGCACCACCGGTGACGCCGCCGGAAGACAGGTTCGACAGGGCATCGGATGCCACATTCGTTCCAGCCGTCGATTTCCATGTCACAGCACCGCGCACCGGATACATGACGGAGGCAGAGAGCATGGCAGCCGCCGCAGCCTCAGACGCCGAGGTTTCGAAATGGATGCCGAGGTCTTCCATGACGTCCTTGGCGTCAGCCAAAACGTCCATCAGGTGAGAAATGGGCGAGCCTTGGTAGCCGCCGACATAGGACACGCCGGATTGAAGCAATGCCTTCGTGATCGCCAGAATACCCTCGCCCCGGAAGATTTCACCTTCCCCGAGCTTGAGATCCTCAACTTCACGCGCGAATGACCGTTCTGCCATGGTCTTCCCCTTTTATGTCACGCATTTATATGCATATTCATAAGTTGAAGCTTATAGCATTGTCAAATGAGAACGTTGAAACGGGACGAAATCACAGCGAAAAACTGCGAAATTGCTGCTTTAAAATGCATCTGCATGAAAATTATTGTCGAGACGCTTAACGGCTGAGCATACAAAAATGCGGGTAATGCAGCGCTGTCAGAGACTTCAGCAGACTGCGTGATACCGGCGGCGGAAATAAACCAGAGCGTTCTCGTCAGATCCCTGCACGAGTTCGATGATACGGCAAAACAAGACCTGATGCGTGCCGCTCTCGACCATCGTTTCGATTTCGCAATCGAAGGACAAGAGCGCACCCTCCAATCGCGGAGACCCTGTTACCCCCCGTGACCATGTGCCTTCCAGAAACCGCTCTTCCTGCGATGTCGAGCCGCCGAAACGCCGCGACAAAGCCTCTTGGCTATGGCTCAGCGTATTGACGCAGAGCACGCGATTTGTCTCGAACATATGCGCTACGGAACTGGACCGATTGAGGCAGACAAGCAACGTCGGCGGTTGATCGGTCACGCTGCAAACGGCTGATGCCGTGAACCCGGCCGTGCCGCCGGGACCGTCAGTGGTAACGATGTTGACGGCGGCGGCCAGTTGCGACATGCCCTCGCGAAAGGCAAGCCGCAGGGCTTCGACCTCATCCGGTGCGGCGTGCGCGTTCATTCGACCCGCAGCCCAGCTTGCTTCAACAGCGGCATCACACGGTCGCAGAAGAACGGCAGTTCGTAAGTGTAGTTGACGAAGGAAAGCGCGATGCCGGAATAGCCCTGCTGCGAAATCGCGATCATGTCCTCGACAATCTTTTCCGGCGTGCCGACAAGCGGATATCCACCTGCGCCGCCTGCAAACCGCTTGCGGTATCGCTCATAGCTTTCCTTGTCGTGGGACTGGGAGAACTCCCTCTTTCCGGCCATATGGGCGTCAACGGCCTCATGGTCGGCAAGGGTTACGGCATAGCGTTCGTAATAATCTTCCGCCTCCTGCTGGGTTTCGCGGCACACCACGTGGCAGACGGTATAGGCCCCGACATCACGGCCCTGCGCATCTGCCCGCATGCGGATATCCTCGACATGCTTTCCGGCTTCTTCAATCTCGGTGAAGGTCGTGAAGAGATATTCGCAGTTTTTCGCGGCAAAATCCCGGCCCGGCCCACCGAAGGCGGCATTCATGGTCACAGGTCGCGGTGATTGCAGGCTGGCGGGGCGACTGACCACGTCTTTCAGATTGTAATAGCTGCCATCATAGTCGAAAGGCGCTTGCGCACCATAGGCCTGCTCGACAATATCAAGCCATTCGGCAGCCTGATCGTAACCCTTCTCGACCAGCGGCACGCCGAACATGCCGAATTCCTTCGGGTTCCAGCCGCAGACGATGTTGAGACCTGCGCGACCGCCACTGATGTGATCAACCGTTGCCAGCGACTTTGCCGCATAAAGCGGATGCACGAGGGGAACATGCACCGTCATGAACAGCGCAATCCGCTCCGTAACGGCAGCAAGCCCCGCCGCCCATGTGAAGGTTTCATAGGACCATTCCCGCACCCGGTTCTTGCCTCCAAAACCCTTCCAGCGGGCAATCGGCAGCAGAAAATCCAATCCGCCGCGATCAGCGATCTGGGCGGCGTTCAGATTGTCCTGCCACCGCGCCTGCCAGCGTTCCGGCACATCGGTAATGGCAAGGCCGCCATCGGCATTGGGCGAGAAGACACCGAGCTTGAGCTTGCTTGGACCTTTCAAGGGGTGAGGCTTGATCATGACGTTCCCTTTTTGATGGTTTTGCGGCGCGAACCGCGCCCTGTTTTGGCCTGTTCCAGCTGGCGGCGGCGAATGGTGAGAAAGGCTTCTTCCGCCGCAAACATGTAAAGCGTCATATATTCCGCGATCACAACGGAATCGCGCGCGACGAAGGCTGAGTGAATGCGCGACAGGCCGTCGATATAGTGCTTGACCATCTCGGCATCCGCAAAACTATCGAGCCGGACCGACTGGAAGTAGTTGATAAAGCGCGCGACGGTCTCGGCCAGATGCCGGTTGCGAACGGCCTTCAGCCACGCATTGCGAAAATCGACATTGGCATCCAGCAGCACCGGCATATTGTTGTCCGCCAGAGCAGACTTGATCCGGCCCATGGCCTCGGTCAGTTCTGCCTCGATTTCCGGCGTCATGTCACGCGCAGCATTTGCCGCAGCCCGTGGCTCCAGCTGCCGACGCAATTCGAAAAGGCCGGAAATATCCTCCAGCGAAAGCTCTCGCAGGGCAAAACCGCGTGTCGTGCCAACCAGATAACCCTCGGCCACCAGCCGCAGCAGTGCCTCACGCGCAGGAACACGCGAAACGCCATAACGGGCCGCAATCGCGGTATCGACCAGCCGGTCGGACGGCAAAATCGCGCTGCGTTGCAACTGCAAACGCAGGTCGGTGTAAATGGCATCAACGATATTGTCGTTCGACTTTTGCATCGTAAACTCCTGCAAAAATCGTATACGGATTTGCGCTTATTTCAAGCATAAAATAATTATGAGGTGATTTAACATCGATTATCGTATACCGTTTACACGCTTGCAGGCGATATGATTGAGACTTAAACTAATCCTAGAACTGCATCACGGCAGGCAAAACCCCCGTTCCCAGAGGTCTTTATGAGCGATTTTCGAAAAGCATGTCTTGGACAAAAGCGGTTGATCGGCACATTCACTGCCATCCCGCATCCGGTCGCCATAGAGGTCGTGGCTGCCGCTGGCCCTGATTTCATCTGCATCGATGCGGAGCATTCGCAGATCGGGCGGGAATTGATCGAAAACCTGATCCGCGCTTCCGATGTTCACCGCGTGCCAGCCATGGTGCGCGTGCCGGGCCATGCGCCGGAATCGATTGCCGGTGTTCTGGATGCCGGTGCCGCAGGCGTTCTGGTGCCACGTGTCTCGACCGCTGCCCATGCAAAAGCCGCCGTCGCCGCCACCCGCTATCCGCCTGTCGGTGAGCGCGGCGTCGGGCCCGGACGTGCCGCCGGTTACGGCTATCGCATTCCCGATTATCTGAAGAACGCCAATGAAAGCCTCGTCCTGGCCATCCAGATCGAAACTGCGGAAGGCCTCGCCAATGTCGAGGAGATCGTCGCTGTCGAAGGCATCGACGTGATCTTCATCGGCCCCGGCGATCTCTCCGTTTCCATCAATGCGCTCGGTCCCGAGGGAGCGGCACGGCTTGAAGCAGCCATACTGACAATCACGCAGGCCGCTATCAAAGCCGGAAAAACCGTCGGAATTTTCCGCCCATCGGCAGATGACGTGGCCAAGTGGTCGCAGGCGGGCATCAGTTTCTATCTGCTGGCCAGCGATACGATGTTTCTGGGTGCAAGCGTTGCCGCTGGCGTCACCGCTGCGCGAGACGCTTAAGCGTCTTTTGGCGCAACGATCTTCGTCGCCATCGGAAAATGCGAATTGCCGCCTTCGAATGGCGGGAAGGTCTTGAAGTCTTCCCGCATGGCAATGCGCGCCGGGGACTGGAGTGCCGCCGTGAGTGCGGCCTGACTATCGAACATCACGCGGTTTCGCTGCATGTGATTGGCCCGCTCCCACGGCAGGAACCCGGTCCAGTCTACGCGAGACAGGATTTCGATACCGCGAATGCCGGGAAACTGGCGCATGACCTGCGGATGGTGAGCGATGTAGTGGTGCATCCAGATATTCAGGTCCTGCGCCGGGCCGGGATAGTGCACGACATAGGAACATGGGTTGCCATTTTTCGCGACGTCGAGCGTCGCATCATCGACTGGAAAATGCCGGACATACATAGCCTGCTGCGTTGCCTTGGCACCCTGGATGCTCGACAGTACACCCGGATCGGCCAGCGCTAGTAGATGTCCTGATGGTGCCATGGCATCTTCCAGCGCGAACAACTCGTCAAAGTAAAGCTGCATGCCGAAAACCGGCGCTTCTTCCTGCGGATTGAATAGGTCCTGAGCCGTCTCAGGCGTATAGATGTTCGCAGAGGTCAGCCCCGGCGTCAGTGCGACGACCTCCGCCACCGCCTCGATATCGGCCTTGCTCGCTACAAACTGGCTGTCATGCGGGTTCTCGAAAAAGGCGAGGTAGGCGAAACGCATGGGGAGGCTCCAATGTCAGGAAAGATAGTGTAGATTACGATCCGCGAATGGACGGCAATCAAAGGCGTCAGATCGTTCAGACGCAAAACATGTCACATCCGCTCGGCAGTGCGCAACCTATTTTAAGCTTAAATCTTTCCACTTGAATCCCGCTGAATTTTGCCTCACCATTCCAAACGATCCCTACGAAGAGCGATCACCGAGGACCATAAAAATGAATATTCGATCCGGCCCGGAAACGTCGCTGGTTACGAAAACAGAGGGAACTGCTTCATGACCATATCCGTCTTCCGCCGCGCAATCATGGGTATCGCGGTCACTGCCGCCGTCTCTGCTGCCAGTGCAGGCCTTGCATCTGCGGCCGCACTTGTGGCGGGTGCCTATCCCAGCAATCCGCCTTTCGAATACAAGAATGCCAGCGGCACCTTCGAAGGCTTCGAGGTCGATATCGCAGCCGAAGTCGCAAAGCGTCTCGACATGACACTGGAAGTCTCCGATTTCGGGTTCCAGGCGCTGTTTGCCGCCACCGCTTCGCGGCGCATCGATGTCGCGATATCATCGATTACCATCACTAGGGAACGCTTGGGAAGCCAGTCTTTCACGCAGCCCTATTACGACGCCGATATGGGTATCGCGACCCGCAAGGAAAGCAAGATTGCCACTCCCGAAGACTTGAAGGGCGCGGTGGTCGGCGTGCTGGCGGGTTCCACCGGCGATAAATGGGCGAAGGAAAACAAGGAAAAATACGGCATCAGCGATATCAAGAGCTACAACGCTCAACAGGATATGCTGATGGACATGTCGGCTGGCCGCGCGGACGCTGCCGTCAGCGACATTCCCGGCATGGAATACGCCTTCCTCAAGATGAAGGATCTTGCTGTCAAGGTGCGCATCAAGACCGGCGAGCAATATGGGCTGATGATGGCCAAGAACCATCCGCTTCTGGGAAAGGCCAATGATGCGATTACCGCGATGAAGAAGGACGGGACGCTGGCCGCCATTCACAAGAAGTGGTTCGGTAGCGAGCCTGCTGCCGGTTCGGCCTCTGCCGTCGAAATGCCCATACCGCAGCCTTGAGCATCACGACCCAATCCAAAAATCATCGATGCCGATCATGATCGGCATCATGCTGACGTCAATCGTACCATGACGGCTGCCTGATGTTGATCAGGCGCCCATTCCCATGTCTCGACCTCACGCGACAGCGCCTCGGGGTGGCATGTTTCAGAGGCTTACGGATATGACCATCCTCGACACCTTCTTCAACGCTGAAATCCTGGGCAGCGCGTTTCCGGCGTTGCTGCGGGGTCTGTTCAACACCTTTCTGCTGGGTCTTGCAGGCATCGGCCTTGGCATACCGGCAGGGCTGATCATCGGTCTCCTGCGGCTCTATGGGCCGAAGCCTGTGCGCTATCTGGCAGTGTTCTATATCGACATCTTCCGCGCAGCACCCATGCTGGTCGTGCTGATGCTGATCTACTTCGCCCTGCCATTCATCGGCATTCGCATGTCATCCTGGACCTGCGCGATCCTAGCTTTTGCCCTAGTCATGGCAGCCTATATGGCCGAGGTGTTCCGTTCCGGCATCGAGGGCATTCCATCCGGGCAGTTCGAGGCCGCTGCTGCGCTCGGTCTGCCGTTTCTGGTCACGCTACGCAAAGTCATCCTGCCGCAGGCGGTGCGGGTCGTCATTCCACCGGCGACGAACAATTGCGTGTCGATGTTCAAGGATACCTCGCTCGCCTCGACCGTGGCGCTGGCGGAACTAATGAAGGAAGGGCTGGATGCCCAAGCGCTCTACGCCAACCCGACGCCGCTCATCGGGGCGGCACTGATCTACATCGCGTTTTTGTGGCCGATGGTGCGGCTGGTCGGCATGCTGGAAAAGAAATTCAGCCGAGAAAAGGTGCGGTAAGTACCGTTCCTAGAAAATTGGGTTCTCAAGAAGCGCGCAATGGCGGCTGAGTTCCGTCGCCGCCTGTGTCGTGGCAGAAATATATTCAGCCTCACGCTTGTCGATATCCTGCAAGGCGACGACAAGGCAGATCGACGCGATGCAGCGCCCCTGCCGGTCGCGAACGGGTGCTGTCACGCAGGCGACATAGGGATCGACCAGCGCACGTGTCACCCAATAACCCTGTTCGCGGGCCTGCTCGACCTCCCGGTGAAGCTGGGCGGGTGACGAGACGGTGCCCGTCAGCGAGGTGAAATCCTCAGCGGGGATGGAGCGCTCAAGGTCGGCAGCGCTGTAACCATCCAGCAAAAAGCGGGCGGCTGCGGTGGATGGCAGCGGGAAACGAGAGCCTTCGACGGCGGTACGATATCCATGGCCGCGACCGGAAATGGATATCATAATCAACTGCTTCCAGTCGTGCAGCAGATCGAGCTCGCAGACTTCGCGGGTGCTTTGGGCAAGGTTTCGGATCACCTCTTTCGCCTGACGGGCCAGCGGTGCGCTGCGGTCATAGACCTGCCCCAGAAGTCCGCACTGTCTGCCAGGCACGATCAAACCGTCCGGCTCCGTCTGGTCCAGAAATCCTCGCTCCATCAACGTATCGATGATGCTGTAAACCGTGGATCGCGGTGCGCCGAGCATGGCCGCTATGGCGTTGCGCGTGGCCGGCTGCTGCTGCGCTGCCACCAGTTCCAGCACGTCCAGCAACCGATCTGTCCCCCGCGCCCTCACATGCATTTGCACATATCTCCCTGTTGACATCGCCGAAATTATAACCCTAAACTATCTTATAGGGATCATATGTCCACTACAAGAGACATAAAAGAATTCCATCAATCAATAAAGGGAACAGACAATGCACGCTTCAGCGAAACTGCCCTATTCATCAATACGCCGCTTTGCCGCCGCTCTCGCGCTGTCGGCACTTGTGCCTGCCGCCAACGTGTGGGCCGAAGACCTTAACCTCGCCTACAGCTCGTCGGCGACATCCATGGACCCGCAATTCCACAATGCGAGCCAGAACATTGCGGTCTCACGCAACATGTTCGAGACCCTGACCCAGATGGACCCCGATAGCCGGATCATTCCCAATCTGGCCGAATCTTGGACGAAGATTGACGACCTGACCTGGGAATTCAAACTGCGTCCTGCCAAGTTTCAGGATGGCAGCGACTTCACTGCCGAAGACGTCGCCTGGTCTCTCCAGCGCCCCAACACGATTGAAAACAGCCCGTCCAGCTTTGCGATCTACACACGCGCCATCACCAAGACCGAAGTCGTGGACCCGCACACCGTCCGCCTGATCACCAAGACGCCTTATCCATTGCTGCCTGCCGATCTCACCTCGGTGTTCATCGTCAGCAAAAAGGCGAGCGAAGGCATTACCAGCGAGAAATTCGCGACGCCTGAGCATATGATCGGCACCGGGCCATACAAGTTCGTGAAATACACACCTGACGACCGCGTCGTCATGACCCGCTTCGATGACTACTGGGGTGGCAAGCCAGCCTGGGACAACGTCACCATCCGCTTCATGCCCAACGATGGCAGCCGCATGACGGCTCTGCTGTCTGGCGATGTCAACGCCATCGAGAACGTACCGACACCTGACATCGAAAAGGTCAAAGCCAATCCCGATCTGGTCTACAGCGCCAAGAAAACCCACCGCCTGATCTTCCTTTTCCTCGATAGCGGTCGCGACAGCTCGCCGGGCGTAAAGGCTGCGGATGGTTCAGCCATTGCCAAAAACCCGCTGACGGATGTGCGCGTGCGCAAAGCCATCAACATGGCCATTGACCGCAAGGCGATCAGCGACCGCCTGATGATGGGCCTTGCCTATCCGACCAACAATCTCTCCACCGATCAGATGCTGGGCTTCGACCCCGCGCTGGAGAACGTACCCTTCGACCAAGCCGCCGCCAAAAAACTTCTGGCCGATGCCGGTTATCCCGATGGTTTCCGCCTGACGCTCGGCACGCCGAACAACCGCCTTTTGAACGATGAGCGTGTAGCGCAGGCCATCGCGCAGATGCTGACGCGTATCGGTATTCGCACCGATGTCGATGCCGTTCCCTTCTCTGCCATCAACACTAAGGGCAACAAGGGCGAGTTCTCAGCCGTCATGATGGGCTGGGGTGTGCAGACTGCCGAGGCGTCCTCCGGTATTCGCATGATGGTGGCGTGTCCGGACAAGGCGCGCGGCTGGGGTGTGGTGAACTGGAGCCACTATTGCAATCCGGCACTCACCGAACAGCTGGTGGCACTGACATCTGAAATGGACGACGCCAAGCGCAACGATATGCTGAAGGCGGCAGTCCATACCGTCAATGACGACATGCCGATCGTGCCGCTCTATTTCCAGGGCATGACCTGGGCGGCCAAGAAGGGCATCAAGATCATCCCGCGCATGGATGAACGCACCTCGGCGCTCAGCTTCGAGCCTGCACAATAGACTGTATCACGGCGGATCGGCCTCACGCCGGTTCGCCCTCCCCAAATATAATCACGCGGTGCGCCACAGCGCCCTGCGTCAGCTATTTCGGTGGTCGAACAGATGGTAGCCTATCTCATACGCAGGTTGGGACAATCCTGCCTGGTGCTTTTCACCATGGCGGTTCTCGTCTTCCTCGCGGTCTTCGCTCTCGGCAGTCCGGTAGACATGCTGGCCAGCCCCGATGCGGATCAGGCCGAGCGCGCAGCCCTTGCCGCCCGCTTCGGCCTGGACCAGCCCTTGCCGGTGCAATTCGTCAGCTTCATTACCAATGCTCTGCATGGTGACCTCGGTTCCTCGTTTGTTTACGGCAAATCGGCGTTGTCGGTGATTGGGGAACGGTTGCCGGCGACGCTGGAGCTTGCCGTTCTAGCACTCACCTTCTCGGTCCTCATCGGCGTGCCCCTTGGCGTCATCGCCGGCTTGCGGCCAAAGTCGATTGCGGCGCGCGCCATCATGTCCACGTCGATCTTCGGTTTCTCCCTGCCGAATTTCTGGATCGGCCTGATGATGATCCTGTTCTTCTCGGTCTATCTGGGCTGGCTTCCCGCAGGCGGGCGCGGTCCCACAACGACAGTACTTGGCATGCAGCTGTCGATCTTCACCTGGGAAGGTCTGCGCCATCTCATCCTGCCATCGCTCACACTTGCGCTCTACAAAGCATCGCTGGTCGTCAGGCTGTGTGAGGCGGGAACCCGCGAAGTGGTGACGCAGGAATATATCCGTTTTGCCCGCGCCAAGGGCCTCAGCCGCTTCCGCATCATCCGGCTGCATCTGTTGAAGAACATGATGATCCCGGTTGTTACGATCCTCGGCATGGAGTTTGGCGCGATGATCGCCTTTACCGTCGTCATCGAAACGGTCTTTGCCTTCCCCGGCATGGGCAAGCTGCTGATCGAATCGATCAACCGGCTCGATAGGCCCGTCGTGGTCGCCTACCTCATGGTCACCACGGTGATCTTCGTCGTCATCAATTTCATCGTCGATCTGCTGTATGTCGCGCTCGATCCGCGCGTCCGGCTCGGCGGGACAAGCGAGTAAGCCATGAGCAATATAGACGCCACCACGCCACCTCTTCCGGCAACCACCTCCAAGGGCGAAAAGCTGTTGCTGCGGCAACTGCGCGATCTCGTTTCCAGCACGGAAGCCGTGATCGGACTGACCATTCTTCTGGTCCTGGCTTTCGTCGCAATCTTCGCACCACTGATCGCGCCGCAGAACCCTTACGATCTCATGCAGCTCGACATCATGGACAATATGCTGCCGCCGGGCTCGAGCCTTGGAACCGGCATGACCGCATGGCTCGGCACCGATGATCAGGGCCGCGATATGCTCTCGGCCATCATGTATGGCATGCGTGTGTCGCTTGGCGTCGGCATCGCGTCCGTGGTCATCGCCAGCACCATCGGGGCGCTGGTCGGAGTCCTCTCGGCATATATTGGCGGGCGCTTCGATGCGCTGGTGATGCGGATCGTCGACTTGCAGCTTTCCTTTCCCTCGATCCTGATCGCACTCGTGCTTCTGACGGTATTCGGGCGCGGTCTCGATAAGGTCGTCCTGTCCCTCGTCTTCGTTCAATGGGCCTATTATGCCAGAACAGTGCGCGGTTCGGCGCTGGTGGAAAAGAACAAGGATTACATCGCCGCTGCCCGCTGTCTTGAGATTTCGCAGTGGCGTATCCTCGTTCGCCACATGCTGCCGAATTGCATTCCGCCGCTTATCGTGGTCTCCACGGTTCAGGTGGCCCACGCCATAACGCTGGAATCGACGCTGTCATTCCTCGGCGTCGGCGTCCCGGTGACGCAGCCCTCGCTCGGAATGCTGATCGCCTCCGGCTATGACTTCCTGCTGTCGGGGAATTACTGGGTCTCGACCTATCCTGGCGTCGCGCTCGTCCTCATCGTCGTCGCCATCAATCTGGTCGGTGATCGCCTGCGGGCCGTGCTCAATCCGAGGTTCGTCCAATGATGCAGGTGCAAACGAAAATGATCACACCTGCTCTGTCGGTCGAAAACCTCAGCGTCACCTTCCACACCCGCAAGGGCGTGGTGACGGCGGTCAACGATGTCAGTTTCCACGTCAATCCCGGCGAGGTGCTGGGGGTGGTGGGCGAATCCGGCTCTGGCAAATCCGTGACGGGCCTTGCCACGATGGGGCTGATCGATGAACCGGGCCAGATTTCCGCCGGTCGGGTGATGCTTGAAGGCCGCAGCATTGCCGACATCAGCGATAGTGCCATGCGCGGCCTGCGCGGCAACCGCATCGCGATGATCTTTCAGGACCCGATCTCGACGCTGAACCCGGTGCTGCGCATCGACACGCAGATCATCGAAGCCATCGATGCCCATGAGAAGGTTTCTAAATCCGCCGCGCGCGCCCGTGCCATCGAAGCCTTGAAAGCCGTCGGCATTCCTTCGCCGGAATCGCGACTGGAGGCCTATCCGCATCAGTTTTCCGGCGGCATGCGCCAACGTGTGGCGATTGCCATTGCGCTGTTGCATCGTCCAGCGGTGCTGATTGCCGATGAGCCGACGACGGCGCTTGATGTCACCATCCAAGCGCAGATTCTGGGTGAGGTGCAGCGGCTGGCGGCTGAAAACGGGACTGCACTGGTATGGATCACGCATGACCTCTCGGTGGTCGCCGGTCTCGCAGACCGCATCGCCGTCATGTATGCCGGTCGCATCGTCGAGACCGGAACGGTGGCCGAGGTGCTGACCGCGCCGCGCCACCATTACACCGCTGGCCTCATCGCATCGGTGCCAAGTCAGAACAAGCGCGGCCATCCGCTGGCGCAAATTCCGGGCTCCACGCCAAGTCTTGGCAATATGCCCACTGGTTGCGCCTTCCATCCGCGCTGTTCGGCCCGAACAGAGATCTGCACGACGACACTTCCTCCCGTCGTCACCGATCCCTCCGGCCGCTTCGCGCGCTGCCACCATCCGCGACAGGAGGCCTGAGATATGCAGCCCATCCTTAAACTCGACGCCGTCTCGCGCCAGTTTCGCGGCACGCCGGATTTTGCCCAGCGCATCGTCGATTTCGTGACCCGCAAGAATTCCGAGCAGGTCGTGCGCGCCGTCGATGGCATCAATCTCGATGTCCGCCCCGGCGAAATCGTCGGCCTTGTGGGCGAATCCGGCTGTGGCAAGTCCACGCTGGCGCGCATCATCTCGGGCATTCTGGCTCCATCCCAAGGTAAAATCCTGCTGGAGGGCCGCGACTTTGCGACCATGTCTGAAGTAGAGCGGCGCAAGGCAAGCCTTTCCGTCCAGATGGTGTTTCAGGACGCGACCGCGTCGCTTAATCCACGCAAGCGGGTGATGGAAACAATCGGCGAAGCGGCAGTCTTTCACGGCATCATCCGCGCCAGCGAAATGACGACTTACGTCAGCGACATCATGAAGCGCGTGGGTCTGGACCCCGCCAGCCGCGATCTCTATCCGCACCAGTTTTCCGGTGGCCAGCGAGCCCGCATCGGCATCGCACGGGCGCTGGCCGTCAAGCCACGCATTCTCGTCTGTGACGAGTCGACCGCTGCACTCGACGTGTCCATTCAGGCCCAAATTCTCAACCTCTTCGTCGAGTTGAAGAAGGATCTGGATCTCACCTATATCTTCGTCAGCCACGATCTCGGCATGATCGAAAACTTCTGCGACCGCATCGCCGTCATGTATCTGGGCCGCATCGTTGAACTGGCAGATACCGAAACGCTCTTCGCCAATCCGCACCACCCCTATACGCGCGCGCTTTTGAAGGAAATTCCGACGCTGGAGCCGAAGAAGCGGGTTTTCACAGCCATCAAGGGCGACATGCCATCCCCGCTCGACCCGCCATCGGGATGCCATTTCCATCCACGCTGCGTGATTGCGAGGCCTCTGTGTTCGAATGACAGCCCGGCGCTGCGGGAAACCGATACCAATCGGTTTGCGGCCTGCCATTTCGCTGAGGATTTCAAGGCGAAGGAATTGTCTGATGTTGTCTGACGGGAAACTGTTTTCGGCATTAAATGGCAGTGCGTGGGGTACCCCCCTCTGCCCTGCCGGGCATCTCCCCTACAGGTGGGGAGATCGGCAAGACGCACCGACATCACCCATTTATCGACCTACGAGATTGCCAACAGGCTGCCGCGAGTCGATCTCCCTCCTTGTGGGGGAGATGTCCGGCAGGACAGAGGGGGGTAAGCGGCAAATCAAAACGCTCAATCGCGTAACCTTTTCGGGGAGACAAGTCCGTGTCCATCGCCACTGACGTCAGCCGCCACCTCGCTGACCTCGTCGCTTTCCCAACCGTCAGCGCCGTCTCCAACCTCACCCTGCTGGATCACCTCGAAACCGCCGTTGCGCCCTTCGGCGCAAGGCTACGCCGCTTTCCCAATGCAGAAGGTGACAAGGCAAACCTGCTGGTCTCGATTGGCCCGGACGCCCCCGGCGGTATCGTCTTCAGCGGCCACACGGATGTCGTTCCAGTTACTGGCCAAGCCTGGAGCGGAGACCCGTGGGTCTTGCGCCAGAACGGTTCGCGAGTCATCGGACGAGGCGCGACCGATATGAAGGGCTTTCTCGCCTGCTGCCTGACGGCTTTGCCCGCAATCGCTGCGCGACCCTTGAAACGCCCTGTTCATCTGGCTTTTTCCTACGATGAGGAAGTGGGCTGCACCGGCGTGGGCTCCATGGCCGAGTGGATCGGCAAAAGCGGGCTTGCGCCACAAATGGCTATCATCGGTGAAGCCACAGCCATGGATGTCGTTTCGGCACACAAGGGCGGCCTCATCGGCTGGGCACGCGTGCGCGGCAAACCCGGCCATTCTTCGCAGCCTGATCGCTACGTCAACGCGGTCATGGCCGCTGCCGAGCTGATTTCCGAGATCAACAGGATTCGCGCCGATATGCGCAACGGGCCGCAATTCGAGGGCCTTGATCCGCCCTATTCCACCATTCAGGTCAACCAGATCAAAGGTGGGCTGCATGGCAACATCGTAGCCGAGACTTGCGACTTTTTCTGGGAGATGCGGATCATTCCGGGTGAGGATGACTACGCAGTTCTCGATCGCATCAAGCGTTACGCATCCGATGTCATCGAGCCCGCCATGAAAGCCGTGGACCCGGATTGCGGCGTCAGCATCGAGGTTCAGGCCCGCATACCCGGCCTCAAACCCGAAGCCGAAACGTTGACAAGCAAGGTGCTCGATCTTCTTGATAAGCCATCACCGCGCTATGTCTCCTATGGTACGGAGGCCGGTATCTTCCAGCTGGCCGGCACACCGTCCTTCGTCGTCGGTCCCGGCGATATTGCCGATGCCCACCAGCCGGATGAAGGCATCGAAATTTCTGAACTGGAACGCTGCGTCGCCTTTCTCGACCGTCTCGGCGAAAGCTGCTGCCATGCGTAATCTCAAAACAAGGACCAGAGCATGAACCAGACCCTGTCATCGCGCGAGAATGCCATTACCAGGGCACTCGATCAGCTCTCGGATGGCTCCTTCGAGGCCACCATGCGCCGCCGTGTGGCCATCCAGTCGGCCAGCCGTCTCAAGGAGCGCAAGGCCGATCTCGAACGCTATCTGAATGAGGAAATGCAGCCGCATTTCGAGCGCATGGGTTTCACGACGACCCTCCTGCATGACGACGCGGCACCCGGTCCGTTTCTGCTGGCGCAGCGCATTGAAAATCCTGATTTCCTCACGATCCTGCAATATGGCCACGGCGATGTCGTCGCCGGTCTGGATGGGCAATGGGCGGAGGGCCTCACACCTTTCGAGATGACGGAGCGCGATGGCAATTGGTATGGGCGCGGCACCGCCGACAACAAGGGCCAGCATTCGATCAACATGGCGGCCGTCGAGGCCGTGCTTGCGACTCGTGGCTCCCTTGGCTTGAACCTCAAATACCTCATCGAAATGGGTGAAGAGTCCGGCTCACCGGGTCTTGATACCGTCTGCGAACGCAATCGCGATTTGCTAAAGGCAGATGTGCTGATCGCGTCTGACGGCCCGCGATTGGCACTCAATCAACCGACGATCTTTCTCGGCGCACGCGGCGGCCTATCCTTCCACATGGAGGTCAACGCCCGCGAAGACTTCCAGCATTCCGGCAATTGGGGCGGCCTGCTGGCCAATCCCGGCATCGAGCTTTGCCACGCCATCACCGAACTCGTCAGCCGCACCGGCCAGATCAAGGTGCCGGAAATGACACCTGGTCATATCCCTGAAAACGTGCGCGCTGCACTCACGCGCTGCCATATCGCGCCGACGGCGGGTGATCCTTCCATCGAGGAATGGTGGGGCGAACCGGGGCTCACGTCTGAAGAAAAAGTCTTCGCCTGGTCGTCCTTCGAGGTGATGGAGATGGAATGCGGCAATCTTGCCCAGCCGCTTTACGCCATTCCGCCCAAGGCGCGCGCGCGTATGCAACTGCGCTTTCCGGTCAATGTCGATTACGCGGCGGTGGTCCCGGCTGTTCGGCGCGTACTGAAGGACGCCGGCTATGATCGTGTGGTCGTCACCGATCCATCCGACGCAATCTTTCCGGCCAGCCGTCTTGACCCTGATCATCCCTGGGTGCGCCGCGTCGCCGCCTCCATCGAAAAGACGACCGGCACGCCGCCCGCCATCCTGCCCAATCTCGGCGGCTCCCTGCCCAACAATATCTTTTCGGATCAACTCGGCCTGCCGACGGTCTGGATTCCGCATTCCTACCCCGGCTGCCTGCAACACGCCGCCAACGAACATCTGCCCGTCAGCATCGTGCGCGAAGGCCTCGCGATCATGGCCGGGCTTTATTACGATCTTGGACAACCAAACTCATAACCATATGCCCCGATGAAACGGGGACACGTCACGAAAGGGAGAACCACATGTCTTTCATGGACAGTCAGATTGCGGCGAAGAACCGCGCATTGACCGCTTTCAGCGGCATCCGGGACCAGATCAAGGACTTGCACACCGAAAATATCGCGGCGCTTGCCGTGCGCGCCGCCAAGCTCGAAGACGTCATCGCGCTCTGGTATGGCGAAGGCGATATGGTCACGCCCTCCTTCATCCGCGAAGCCGCCAAGAAGGCGCTGGATGACGGCGAAACCTTCTATGTGCCGGATATGCGCGGCACCAACAAGCTCAAGGCCGCCCTCAGCGAATACCAGTCGAAACTGCACGGTCGCAACATCGATCTGGCCTGCACCACCGTCGCGCCGGGCGGCATGCAGGCGCTTTACATCGCGCTGGCCCTGATTGCCGAGGTCGGCACGAATGTCGTCTACGTCGCGCCGCAGTGGCCCAATATTCATAACGCCATCCATCTGCTGGGTGCAGAGCCGCGCCCTGTCTCGCTTGATTACGATAATGGCTGGCATCTGGATCTGGACAAGCTGTTTGCCTCCTGCGACGCTCGCACCCGCGCCATCTTCCTCTCCACCCCCGCCAACCCAACAGGCTGGACGGCGACGGCAGAAGAAATGGCGGCGCTGCTGGAGTTCAGCCGCCGTACCGGCATCTGGATCATCTCGGACGAGGTCTATGGACGGCTTTATTTCAAGGGCAATGTCGCGCCCTCCCTGCTGCCGATTTCCGATGAAGAAGATCGCGTCATCACCATCAACAGCTTCTCCAAGGCATGGGCGATGACCGGCTGGCGCGTGGGCTGGCTGACCCACCCGAAAAGCGTGGCAGATCAGGTGGCGGCGATGACGCAATATATCAATAGCGGCACCTCGCCGATTATTCAGGCAGGGGCGGTGGCTGCCATCGAGCAAGGTGAGCCACTCGTGGCCGACATTCGCGACCGTGTGAAAACCGGTCTGGATATCGTCTATGACGGCCTGTCGCAGATCAATTCCATCATCCTGCCCGAAAAGCCGCAAGGCGGCATGTATGCCTTCTTCAGTTTGGACGGCGTGCCGGATGCCCGTGAAGCCTGCACCATGATCCTGGAAAAGGCACGCGTTGGGCTCGCCCCCGGCCACCTCTTCGGCGACGTTTCCAACGGCTTCATCCGGCTTTGCGTGTTCCGCGATCATGCGCGCCTGAAGACCGCCGTAGACCGCATGGTCGAAGCATTGCGCTGACGAGACCAAAGGCTTGGCTGCGTTGCGCGTGGCCAAGCCAAGCCAACCGAGGGGAAGAGTGGCCATGGCGAGTGATTTTCTGGAAAGCCTGAAAGCCGAACTCGGCTCCGATGTGGCGTTTGGTTCGGAGATTCCGGCCCGGTTTCACACGGATTGGTCCGGCATGACCCCAGTCGTACCATTGGCGTTGGTTCGGCCAAGAACCACAGAACAGGTGTCGCAGACGCTCAAACTCTGCAATCAGTACAAGATCCCCGTCACGCCGCAAGGTGGCCTGACGGGTCTTGCAGGTGGTGCGCGACCCATCGAAGGCGGCGTGGCATTGTCGCTCGACCGGATGAATGCGATCGAAGAGATTGATACGGTCATGGCAACCATGACCGTCCAGGCCGGGGTACCACTGGGTGTCGCACAGAAAGCTGCCGAACATGCTGGCCTTTTTCTCGGCCTTGATCTCGGCGCCCGCGATAGCTGCGTCATCGGCGGCAACCTTGCGACCAATGCCGGAGGCAACCGCGTCATTCGCTTCGGCATGGCGCGGGAGCATGTGCTTGGGTTGGAGGTCGTTCTGCCGGATGGCACCATCGTCACGTCGCTCAACAAGATGTTGAAAAACAATGCGGGCTATGATCTCAAGCACATGTTCATCGGCTCGGAAGGAACACTCGGCATCATCACCCGTGCCGTCCTGCGGCTTCAGGCAAAGCCAGCCGATCTGGCGAGCGCCTTTTGCGGCTGCCCGGATTTTTCCTCGATGCTTGAATTGCTGAAGAGCGCACGCCAGCGTCTGGGGTCTGCGCTGACCTCGTTCGAAGTCATGTGGCCAAGCTTTTACGATTTCATGACCGGAAACCTGCCGCATCTGCGCCGCGCCTTTACTCATCCGCACGGCATCTATGTACTGATCGAAGCGGCGGGTCACGATGCCGATGATAATCGCGCGTCTCTCGAGGAACTGCTTGGCGAAGCACTTGAAGCGGGCTCCGTGTCCGACGCCATCCTGCCATCGTCAGAGCGAGAGGCTCAGTCTCTCTGGGCCGTGCGCGAAAGCGTGTCGGAATATGGCAAGCTGATGGGTCCGATGACAGCCTTCGATGTCGGCGTGCCAACCAGTGCCGCAGGCGAACTCGTGGATGAAATCGAAGCCGCTGTAAAGCACCGCTGGCCGGATGCAATCGGTCTGAGCTACGGCCATATCGGCGACAGCAACCTGCATTTCGTCTGCAACATTCCCTCTGCCGGGCAGCAACAGCCACACAAGGAGATTACCGAACTGGTCTTCAATTTCGTTGCGACCAGAGGCGGCACCATCTCTGCGGAACACGGCATCGGCCTATTGAAGAAGCCGTATCTGAACCTTTCCCGTACGCCGGAAGAACTGGCTATGATGGCAACGATCAAGCGTGCGGTCGACCCCAACAACATCATGAACCCGGGCAAAGTGTTCGACTGTCCTCCTCTCTGAGGCGTCATCCGTCCAAGTGTCCAATCAAATTAGTTTAAACATAAACTAATTCATGAAATCGATCCTGTTTCGGTTGACAACAGAGAATTGCAAACTTACTTTAACCTTCAAATAAATATCTGCCTCGACGCTTTAGTCGAAAACCGTGGAGGGTCACATGCGTATCGTCTGTGTTGGTGGAGGTCCTGCGGGACTGTATTTCGCACTGTTGATGAAGAAGTTGCATCCCGAGCATCAGGTGACGGTGGTGGAGCGCAACCGTCCCTATGACACCTTCGGATGGGGCGTTGTGTTTTCCGATCAGACCATGGCGTCGATGCAGGTCTGGGACAAGGACAGTGCCGACGAAATCCAGCAGGCGTTCAACCACTGGGACGATATCGAGGTCCTGTTCAAGGGCACCCGCCAGCGCACCACCGGCCACGGTTTCGTCGGCATCGGTCGCAAGAAACTGCTCAACATTCTTCAGGTACGTTGCGAAGCGTTGGGTGTCGAGCTTGTGTTCGAGACCGAAGTTCAAAGCGATCTGGATTATCCTGACGCCGATCTCCTGATCGTGTCGGATGGTCTCAACTCCAAAATCCGCAACAAGTATCAAGAGATTTTCGAGCCCGATCTGGTGGTGCGGCCAAACCGTTACATCTGGCTTGGCACCAACAAGCTGTTCGACGCCTTCACCTTCGATTTCCGTAAGACGGATCACGGCTGGTTCCAGGCGCATATCTACAAGTTCGATGAGAACACATCGACCTTCATCATCGAAACGACGGAAGAGGCCTATCAGGCCCACGGCCTCGGTGAGATGGACCAGCAGCAATCGATCGACTTCTGCCAGGACCTGTTTGCCGAGACGCTCGAGGGTTCCGAGTTGATGACCAATGCGCGCCACATGCGTGGCAGCGCCTGGCTGAACTTTACCCGGTTGATCTGCGGCAAGTGGAGCCATTTCAACGGCAACTCCCACGTGGTGCTGATGGGTGATGCCGCCCACACCGCCCATTTTGCCATCGGCTCCGGCACCAAGCTTGCCATCGATGACGCTATCGAGCTGGCCAACCAGTTCAACAAGGCCGGTCACGGCAAGGACAGCATTCCCGACGTTCTGAAAACCTATGAGGACATCCGCCGCGTCGATGTCGCCCGTATCCAGAATGCGGCGCGCAATGCCATGGAATGGTTCGAAGTGGTGGGCCAGCGTTATGCCGATACGCTTCCGCCCGAACAGTTCATGTATTCGATGCTGACCCGCTCGCAGCGTATTAGCCATGAAAATCTGCGCCTGCGCGACAAGGAGTGGCTGGAAGGCTATGAGCACTGGTTTGCCCAGCAATCCGGCCTTCAGGTAAAGGACAATGAGCGCTGCCTGCCGCCGATGTTCACGCCCTACACGCTGCGCGGCACCACGCTTGCCAACCGCATCGTCGTGTCGCCGATGGCGATGTACTCGGCGACCGATGGTTTGATAGACGACTTCCATATGGTGCATCTGGGCGCACGCGCCATGGGTGGCGCCGGTCTCGTCTTTGCCGAAATGACCTGCGTATCGCCCGATGCCCGCATTACCCCCGGTTGCCTGGGGCTGTGGAACGACGAGCAGATTGCCGGTTGGAAACGGTTCGTGGATTTTGCACATGCCAACAGCGCCGCCAAGGTCGGCATTCAGCTCGGCCATGCCGGGCGCAAGGGTGCGACGAAACTGGCCTGGGAAGGCATCGACCAGCCGCTGGAAACCGGCGCATGGCCGCTGTTTTCGGCGTCAGCCATACCCTATCTGAAACACAGTGTCGTTCCCAAGGCGATGGACCGGGCCGATATGGACCGCGTCAAGGCCGACTTCGTGGCCGCAACCAAGCGCGCGGCTGAAACCGGCGCGGACTGGCTGGAACTGCACTGCGCCCACGGCTATCTGTTGTCCAGCTTCCTGTCGCCGCTCACCAATCTGCGTGAAGATGAATATGGTGGCAGCCATGAGAATATGGCGCGCTATCCGCTGGAGGTGTTTGCCGCCGTGCGTGCAGCCTGGCCCGAGGACAAGCCAATTTCGGTTCGCCTCTCCTGCCATGACTGGGCCGAGGGCGGCAACACGCCTGAGGATGCGGCCATCTATGCCCAGATGTTCAAGGATGCGGGTGCGGACCTGATCGACTGCTCGTCCGGTCAGGTATCGAAAGAAGAAAAGCCGGTTTATGGCCGCCTCTTCCAGACGCCGTTCTCGGACAAGATACGCAACGAAATCGGCATCCCGACCATCGCCGTCGGTGCGATCTCGGAGGCCGACCACGCCAACTCCATCATCTCGGCAGGTCGTGCGGATCTCTGCGCCGTTGCCCGTCCGCATCTTGCCGATCCATCCTGGGCTCTGCACGAAGCCGCCAAGATCGGCCTGAAATCCGTGGCATGGCCGAAGCAATACATGTCTGCGAAAGCGCAATACGAAGCCAATCTCGACCGCGCAGCGGCGGCAAAGTGAGGTCGGCATGGTAACGCAGACCCTTGCAGGCCGCCATGCGCTGGTGACAGGAGCCGGAAGCGGCATCGGTGCGGCGATTGCCATGACGCTGGCCAAGGCTGGAGCGAAGGTCACGCTGGCCGGTCGCCGTCGTCAGCCGCTGGAGGATGTGGCCGCTGCCATTGGCGGCGACTGCCTTGTTCTTGATGGTTTCGATGTCACCCAGCCGGACGCGATTGCCAAGGGCATGGAGACGGCGCGAGCAACATTCGGGCCGGTCTCTATTCTCGTCAACAATGCCGGTGAAGCGCCGAGTGCCTCGTTCGAGAAGACCACACTCGACATGTGGAGCCATGTTCTGTCAGTCGATCTCACCGGGGTTTTCAACGTCACGCAGGCAACGCTTGCCGATCTGAAGACGCACGGCGCGGGCGCGCGCATCATCAACGTCGCCTCGACAGCAGGTTTGACGGGTTATGCCTACGTATCCGCCTATTGCGCTGCAAAGCATGGCGTTATCGGCATGACGCGGGCGCTTGCGCTGGAACTGGCCAAAAAGGGCGTGACCGTCAATGCCGTCTGCCCTGGTTTTACCGATACGCCGATCATTCAGCACTCGCTGGAGACCATCATGGAAAAGACCGGTCGCAGCCGCGATCACGCCTTGGCCGAGTTCACCAAGTCAAACCCTCAGGGACGCCTGATCCAGCCGCAGGAAGTGGCCGACACCGTGCTGTGGCTTGCCTCACCGGGGGCTGGCTCCATCACGGGCCAAGCCATCGCGGTTGCCGGCGGCGAAATCATGGTTGGTTGAGCGAGAAAGAAGCGAGAGGACACATGCCTTTTACCCACTCCAAGCCGATGCGTTTTGGCGATTGCGACCTCACCGGCATCGCCTACCATCCGGCCTATCTGTCCATGCTGGTCGATGTCAACGAGGCGATGTTCGCTTCCTTTGGCGTGACCTGGAAAGAGATCATGTTCGAGCGCAAGCTGGGCTTGCCGACCGTGACCATGAACCTCGAATTCAAAAAGCCCGCCGTCTACGGCGATGTGCTGGATTTTGCCGTCCACGTGCGTTCCATCGGTCGCGCCTCGCTCGATCTGGAAACCATCGTCACGGTACGCGGTGACATCATCTGGACGGTGCGTCAGCGCATCGTGATGACCTCATTGACCGACCATAAATCCCATCCCTGGCCCGACGACATTCGCGCAGGCCTGACACGTTATCTGGAGCCAAAACATGATGCATGAAATCATCCAACCGGACGGTTGGGCAAAGCCCATCGGCTATTCCAACGGTATCAGCGCCCGTGGCCGCATCGTTCAGGTCGGCGGACAGATTGGCTGGGATGCGCATTGCCAGTTCCATTCCGATGACTTTGTCGATCAGGTTCGCCAGACGCTTTTGAACATCGTCAGCGTGCTGGAGGCTGCCAATGCCAAGCCTGAGCATCTCATTCAGATGACGTGGTACTTCACCGATCGCGAAGCCTACAAATCCCGCATGCGGGAAATCGGTGCCGTCTACCGTGAGATCATTGGCCGTCACTTTCCGCCCATGGCTGCCGTGCAAGTCGTGGCGCTAATGGAAGATCGCGCCAAGATCGAGATTCAGTCGCTCGCCGTCGTGCCGGACTGACAAACGTTCAAAGAGGAGGAGAATTCGATGACCAGCAAAGTCATGCCCGTGATTACCCGCAAGGGACAGGAAGATACCGGCACCGGCCAGTCCGGCGGTTGCGTGCGCATATCTGGCGTCAGCCCGCAGCACACGCCCGCCACCAAAATCTGGTTCGGCAAGGTCTCCAACGACCCCGGCTACCGCTCCTATCCGCACCACCACGGTGAAGCCGAGACAGGTGGTTACGTGCTGAAGGGCAAGGCCCGCATCTATTTCGGCGAGAACTGGCAAGAATTTCTCGACATGGAAGAAGGCGACTTCATCTTCGTACCGCCGAACTGGCCACATATCGAAGTCAACATGTCCACGACGGAAGAACTGGTCTGGCTAACGACCCGCACGCCCGACAACATCGTCGTCAATCTGCCCGACGTTGATGACAGCGTATTGGTTGGCTTCAGGAGAGCAGAATGAAACTGTTGAGACTAGGCGCGCTTGGTGCTGAAAAGCCCGCACTTCTGGCTGATGATGGCACATTGCGCGATCTCTCCGGCATCGTCTCCGACATCGCAGGCGAAGCTCTTGATGATGAGGCTCTAAACCGAATCCGCACCATTGATCCGGCAAGCCTGCCAGTCGTGTCCGCCGATCGCGTCGGTGCCTGCGTCGGCAATGTCGGCAAGTTCATTTGCGTCGGACTGAACTATGCCGACCATGCCAAGGAGACCGGCAAGGAGCCGCCTCCCGAGCCGATCCTGTTCATGAAGGCAACAACAGCGGTCGTCGGTCCCAATGACGATGTCGAAATACCCCGCACCTCCGCCAAGACCGACTGGGAGGTCGAGCTCGGCGTGGTCATCGGCAAACGCGCCAAATATGTCACCGAAGCCGATGCGTTGTCGCATGTCGCCGGTTATTGCGTGGTCAACGACGTGTCCGAGCGCGCCTTCCAGTCGGAACGAGGCGGGCAGTGGACCAAGGGCAAGAGCCACGACACCTTCGGCCCCATCGGCCCATGGCTGGTGACCCGTGACGAGGTTGCGGACCCGCAGAACCTGTCGCTCTGGCTCGATGTCGACGGCCAGCGTCGTCAGACAGGCAACACATCCACCATGATCTTCGGCGTTGCCCATCTCGTCAGCTATATCAGCCAGTTCATGACGCTGATGCCGGGCGACGTCATCGCCACCGGCACACCGCCGGGCGTCGGCATGGGCATCAAGCCAACGCCGGTCTTCCTTCAGCCCGGTCAGGTCATGACGCTCGGTATCGAAGGCCTGGGCGAACAGCGCCAGACCACCATCGCAGCGAGGGTATGACCATGAGCGATCTCAAGGGCCGTCTGGCCATCGTCACCGGCGGTGCGCGCGGACAGGGCGAAGCCGAAGCGCGGCTGTTTGCCTCCAAAGGTGCAGCCGTCATCATCGCCGATGTGCTTGACGAGGAAGGTCGCGCCCTGGCGCAGGCCTTGCAGGATGACGGGTTGGAAGCGCGTTTCATCCATCTCGATGTCACCGATCCCGAAAGCTGGGCTGGCGTCATCGCACTTGCCACCGAATGGAAGGGCCGCATCGATATTCTCGTCAACAATGCCGGCATCATCAATCGCTCGACGGTCGCGACGACAGGTCTGGAAGCATGGGAACGGGTGCTGAAGGTCAACCTGACCGGCGCCTTTCTCGGCATACAAGCGGTCACCGACCGCATGGCGGAAGGTGGCGGCGGTTCCATCATCAACATCTCATCCAATAGCGGCTTTTCCGGCCACTACGACCCTGCCTATACCGCCAGCAAATGGGGTCTGCGCGGCCTGACCCGCAGTGCGGCCATGGAGCTTGTCTCGAAAAACATCCGCGTCAACGCCGTCTGCCCTGGCCTCGTGGTCACCGGCCTCAACGCCAGCAGCCCGCATCTAAAGCCGATGATCGAGATGACGCCGATGAAGCGCAGCGGAAAGCCGGAAGAGATTGCCGAACTCGTGCTGTTTCTGGCGTCCGACGCATCCAGCTTCATGAC
Source organism: Agrobacterium vaccinii (assembly GCF_021310995.1). Lineage (NCBI taxonomy): Bacteria > Pseudomonadati > Pseudomonadota > Alphaproteobacteria > Hyphomicrobiales > Rhizobiaceae > Agrobacterium > Agrobacterium vaccinii. The sequence continues at coordinate 886,697 of NZ_CP054151.1, forward strand.
CGGCGAAGACTTCGTCATCGATGGCGGCTTTACCGCAGGCGCTGCTTATCGGCGCGTCGCAGCCCAGACGAATATTTTCCCGGATTGAAATATGGCTGGCGGGAGATGCAAGCTCCCGCCCCTCTTGTGGAAGGTCGGTGGCAAAATGCGCCAGCGGCTAGCACTTCCTATGTTACTTGAACGTTCAAACATGTTGACGTGACCGCAGCGAATGGTGTTTGAGGTCTGCCGGCGTGCAAGGAACGGACATATGTCGGCAATCGACCTCGAAATCATCATCAGTGATACGCAGGAAGGCAAGAAACAGGAACTTCGCCTATGGTTGCGCCTGCTTTCGACGACGAAGTTGATTTCGCAGGAGATACGGCGCCGCCTGCGTCGCGAATTCGGGACGACTCTCCCGCAATTCGACCTGCTATCCCAGCTTTACCGCGAACCTGAAGGTTTGCGACTGGGCGAACTTTCAAAGCGCACCATGGTGACCAATGGCAATATCACCGGACTGGTGGAGCGGCTGGAGACGGATGGCTTCGTCCTTCGTCAGCGCCCAGCGGATGACCGGCGGGTTGTCGTGGCATGCCTGACCGAGAAAGGCCGCACGACCTTCGAAGCAATGGCTGAGGCACATGGCACATGGCTTGAAGATATGATGGGAGATGTCGATCCGATTGTAATTTCCGGCCTTCTCACCCATGTCGGACAAGTCAAGCAATCCGCGCGCAATCACCTGTCTGCCGATGATAAGGACGACATCTGATAGGACGTATTAGGTGGTTCCAAGAAATTTATAACTATCTGAATTTAATAATAAAATCTTTTTATCAAAGATGATTCTAGGTTGATACCTGAGATATGGTGCGCACCACTTCTGGCTGTAACACCGCGCCCTCTCCCCCTGCGGAATCCGGCAATTTACACATATATTTTATAGACGCAGATTTGCGTTTTTGGCAACTTCAAAAATTAGTACACACTTAAACTTTCTCTCTTGCCAGACCCACATTCCGATGCAATCCTGAACGAAAGGCAAAAAGCCGCATCGATAAGAATATGGGAACGATACTATGCTGGGACCGTCAGGCCATCAGGATACCTTTGCCCGCGATAACCTCCCGCCCTTCGAAGAATGGCCGGACATCAAGCTCGATGGGTTCCAATATCCCGACTGGATGAATGCAGGCGTCGAGCTGACCGACCGCATGGTCGAACGCGGCTTCGGCGACCGCACCGCCCTCATCGGCAATGGCCGACGTCGCACCTACAAAGAGCTTTCCGACTGGACGAACCGCATCGCACGTGCGCTCACGGAAGATTACGGCCTCAAGCCGGGCAACCGCGTTCTCATCCGTTCAGCCAACAACCCCGCCATGGTCGCCTGCTGGCTGGCTGCGACGAAGGCAGGCGCGGTCGTGGTCAACACCATGCCCATGCTGCGCGCCGGTGAGCTGACGAAAATCATCGACAAGGCGGAAATCACCGTCGCGCTGTGCGACACACGCCTGATGGATGAGCTGGTGATGGCCGCAAAGGATAGCGACTATCTCACCCAGGTAATCGGCTTCGACGGCACCGCCAACCACGATGCCGAGCTGGACAGAGCAGCGCTCAACAAGCCGGTTCAGTTCGAAGCGGCACAAACCGGCCGTGATGACGTCGCCCTGCTCGGCTTCACATCGGGCTCAACCGGTGTACCCAAAGCGACGATGCATTTTCACCGCGACATCCTCATCATCGCCGATGCCTATGCCCGCGAAGTGCTCGATGTCAAAGAAGACGACATCTTCGTCGGCTCACCGCCCCTCGCCTTCACCTTCGGCCTCGGCGGTCTGGCGGTCTTCCCCCTGCGCTTCGGCGCGAGTGCAGCGCTTCTCGAAAGCGCGACACCGCCGAACATGATCGAGATCATCGAGACCTACAAGGCCACCATCTGCTTCACGGCGCCCACTGCATATCGTGCCATGCTGGCAGCGATGGACGAAGGTGCCGACCTGTCGTCGCTGCGACTTGCGATTTCCGCTGGCGAAACGCTACCGGCGCCTGTCTTCGAGGAATGGGTGAGAAAGACCGGCAAGCCCATTCTGGACGGCATCGGCGGTACGGAAATGCTGCATATCTTCATTTCCAACCGCCCGGATGATTTCAAGCCCGGCTGCACCGGCAAGCCGCTGACCGGCTATAAGGCCTTGGTGGTGGATGCCGACATGAAGGAAGTGCCGCGCGGTACGCCCGGACATCTGGTCGTCAAGGGGCCCATCGGCTGCCGCTACCTTGCCGATGATCGTCAGCGCAAATTCGTCCGCGATGGCTGGAACCTGCCCGGCGATACCTTCGTGCAGGATGAAGATGGCTATTTCCACTTTTCCGCTCGCTCCGACGACATGATCGTGTCCGCTGGCTACAATATTGCCGGGCCCGAAGTCGAGGCAGCACTTTTGAAGCATGAGGCTGTCAGAGAATGCGCCGTGATCGGTGCAGCTGACGATATTCGTGGGACGATCGTCGAAGCGCATATCGTACTGGCGCCCGGCTTTGACGCCTGTGATGCGATGGCCAAGCTGTTGCAAAATCACGTCAAGGCGGTCATCGCGCCCTACAAATATCCGCGCTCGGTCGTCTTCACCGATATGCTTCCAAAGACCGAATCCGGCAAGATCCAGCGGTTCAGACTGAAACAGCGCGAGGCAGTATAACAGCAAACGCACATGAAACCTCGCCAGAGGTGATTGCAAGTCGTCATATGATTGTGGATGGTAACGTTTCGTCAGTCACGGGCTGAGCGGAACAGAAAAACAAAACGGGGAACACGACATGAAGACAATACTTGCCACGACGACACTGGCGCTCAGCCTTTGCGTATCCAGCCTTGCCATGGCCGAACCGCTGAAGATCGGCATGATCACCACCCTTTCCGGTGGCGGTGCGGGCCTTGGCGTCGATACGCGTGACGGCTTCATGCTGGCCATCAAGCAATCTGGCAACAAGGACATCACAGTCATCACCGAAGACGATGCCCAAAAGCCGGAACTGGCGGTTCAGATTGCCGACAAGATGATCCAGAGCGACAATGTCGACGTGCTGACCGGCATCGTCTGGTCCAACCTGTTGATGGCCGTCGTTCCGGGCGCTGTCGCACAGGGCAAGTTCTATGTTTCGACTAATGCGGCACCGGCGGCCTTGGCCGGTCAGGGCTGCAACAAGCTTTATTTCAACGCGGCATATCAGAACGACAATCTTCATGAAGCCATGGGCGAATACGCCAATAAGGGTTTCAAGAAGATGTTCATTCTCGCGCCGAACTATCCGGCTGGTAAGGATTCGCTTGCCGGTTTCAAGCGCTACTACAAGGGTGAGGTCGTTTCCGAGGTCTATACCAAGGTAGGACAGACGGATTACGCTGCCGAAATTGCCCAGATGCGCGCATCGGGTGCCGATGGCATCTTCACCTTCCTTCCCGGCGGCATGGGCATTGCTTTCATGAAGCAGTTCGCGCAATCGGGCGTCAAGGTTCCCGTCATGGGTCCGGGCTTCTCCTTCAGCCAGGATGTTCTGCCCGCCATCGGCGATGCCGCACTCGGCGTCAAGGCGTCTGGCCAGTGGGCACCGGATTTCGATACGGATGTGAGCAAGAAATTCGTTGCCGACTTCCAGAAGGAATATAACCGCCTGCCATCGATCTATGCCGTGCAGGCCTATGATGCGGCGCAATTGATCGTATCAGCCGCTGCCAAGGCCGACGTCAAGAATGCAGATGCCTTCCGCGCCGAACTGCTGAAGGCCGATTTCAAGTCGCCGCGCGGAAACTTCAAGTTCAACACCAACCAGCATCCGATTCAGGATATCTACATCACGGAAGTGGTGAAGAAGGATGGCGTGCTGACCAACAAGACGGTCGAGAAGATTTTCGCAGAACATGGCGATGCCTATGCCAAAGATTGCAAGATCTAAGGCAGCGGCGTGACCCTTGCACTTGCTATCGAACAGTTGCTGAACGGCATCCAGCTCGGCGTCATGTTGTTTCTCATGGCTGCCGGGCTGACGCTGATCTTCGGCGTCATGGGCCTCATCAACCTTGCTCATGGCTCTCTCTACATGGTCGGCGCATTTGCTTGCGCCACCGTCGCCGCCTGGACGGGCTCCTTCTGGCTCGGCCTTGTCGCCAGTCTGATCTGCGCTGCCGCCGCCGGGTCGATTGTCGAATTGACCGTCATCAGGCGGCTCTATGACCGGGATCACCTCGATCAGGTTCTGGCGACCTTCGCGCTCATTCTCATTTTTTCGGAAGGCACCCGCTGGATTTTCGGCTCCTTCCCGCTCTACCTCGATATTCCGCCGCTTCTACAGGGCGTCGTCAACTTGCCGGGAGACGCCAGCTACCCGCTTTATCGGCTGGCCATCATCACCGTCGGTGCGCTTGTGGCGCTTGGTCTTTATCTGCTTATCGGCAAGACGCGGCTTGGCATGCGTATCCGTGCGGGTGAAAGCGACCGCGAGATGATCGGCGCGCTGGGTGTCGATATCCGCACCCTCTACACATTGGTCTTCGCGCTGGGATCGGCCCTTGCTGGGCTGGCCGGTGCGCTTGTCGGCGCCTTGCAATCGGTGCAGGTCGGCATGGGCGAACCGGTGCTCATCCTCGCCTTCGTCGTCATCGTCATCGGCGGCATCGGCTCGATCAAAGGGGCGCTTTATGGCGCGCTTTTGGTTGGCGTCACCGATACGCTGGGACGCCTTCTGCTGCCGCAACTGCTCAGCCTGTTTGTCGATCCGTCGCAGGCAGGCATGATCGGCGGCGCTGCGGCATCCATGCTGATCTATGTCGTCATGGCCATCATTCTGGCTGTCAAACCGCGCGGGCTTTTCCCGCCGGCCCATGCGTGAGGTCCAGGCTCGATGATGTTGCTGACCCGCGAAAATACAGTCAATCTCGTCCTTGCCATCGCTTTGTTGGCGGCACCGCTCGCCGCCAACGCTTTGGGCCAACCCTTTTATATCACGCTTGCAACCCGCATCGCCATTCTGGCGCTGGCAGCGCTTGGTCTCAATCTTGCCTTGGGGCTTGGCGGTCTCGTCTCCTTCGGCCATGCCGCGTTTTTCGGCATCGGTGGATATGCAGCCGGTATTCTCGCCAGCCACGGCTTCTCCGGCGACCCGATGCTGTTCGGTTTGCCCGGCACGGTGCAGATGCCTGTCATCTGGATCGTCGCTGTCTGCGCGGCGGGTCTGGTGGCATTGCTAATCGGGTTGATCAGCCTGCGCACGTCAGGTGTCTACTTCATCATGATCACGCTCGCCTTTGCGCAGATGGTCTATTATTTCGCGATTTCCTGGCCCGCCTATGGTGGCGAGGATGGTCTGTCCATTCTTGTGCGCAATCAGTTTCCCGGCATCAACTCCATGAAGCCGCTGAGCTTCTTTCTTGTCAGCTATATCGTGCTGATGGCGGGCATTGGTTTCTTTGCACTCATCCGCGCGTCCCGTTTCGGGGCGGCCTTGCAAGCAGCAAGACAAAACGAGACGCGGGTAGCAACTGTCGGCATTCATCCCTATCGCATCCGTCTGGTCGGCTTCGTCATCTCCGCCATGATCACGGCGCTGGCCGGTGCGCTCTATGCCGATCTCAACCGCTTCGTCAGCCCCTCCATGCTGTCATGGCACATGTCGGGCGAACTGATCGTGCTGATCATTCTGGGTGGCACGGGCCGTCTGTTCGGTCCCGTTGCAGGAGCGGCACTTTTCGTGGCCTTTGAATTCGCATTGGGTGGCCTGACAGAGCGCTGGCAGTTTTTCCTCGGCCTCATTCTTCTCGGCGTGGTTCTGTTTGCTCGCGGTGGATTGCTGGGCCTGCTGGCTGGAAAGGCAAGACATGGCTGACGCTGTTCTCCAGATAGACAATCTCGTCAAGAGTTTCGGCGCCCTGCGCGCCACCGATGGCGTGACGCTCGACCTGCGGCCCGGTGAAATCCACGCTCTGATCGGCCCGAATGGTGCTGGCAAATCCACGCTCATCCATCAGATTTGCGGAACCTTGCGACAGGACATCGGCACCATCCATTTTGCCGGTGAAGACATAAGTCACCTCGACACGGCAGAGCGGGCGCGGCGCGGTCTGGGACGCACCTTTCAGGTGTCCTCGCTGGCACCTGAGTTTTCTGCGCTCCGCAACGTCATGCTGGCGGTGCAGGCCAAACAGGGAACCAGTTTCCGCTTCTTCAAACCGGTGATGAAAGACAAGACGCTTGTCGATCCCGCAATGGCCATTCTGGAGCGTGTGGGGCTTGCCGACCGCGCGCGTCTGCCAACCGCCGAGCTTTCCCATGGGGAACGGCGGCAGCTGGAAATCGCCATGGCGCTGGCGCTCCAATCGAAAGCCTTTCTGCTCGACGAGCCGATGGCCGGGATGGGGCCGGAGGGCTCGAAAAAACTGACCGGCTTTCTCGAAACCTTGCGGCATGAGGCGCCGATCCTGCTGGTCGAACATGACATGGATGCTGTCTTTGCACTCGCCGACCGGATTTCCGTTCTCGTCTATGGCAAGGTCATCGCTACCGGCACCGTAGACGAAATCCGCAACGACCCGACCGTGCGCACCGCCTATCTGGGAGACCACGCCTGATGCTCTTGGATATCAAGGATATCACCACCTACTACGGTGCCAGCCAGGCATTGTTTGGCGTGGAATTGACCATGGACGAAGGCGAGGTCGTGGCCCTGATGGGCCGCAACGGCATGGGGAAATCGACGACGATCAAGTCGATCTGCAATCTCATGCCACCCAAAACAGGCCATATCGTTTTCGGCGGCAAGTCTACGCAGCGGCTGGCACCCTACAAGGTGGCACGGCTGGGCGTCGGGCTGGTGCCCGAGGGTCGGCGGTGTTTCCCAAACCTCTCCGTCCACGAAAATCTCGTGGCAGCCGCGAGAACCGGACCCTGGACGCTGGAGAAGGTCAACGCACTTTTTCCGCGTCTGGAAGAACGCAGCGACCAGATGGCCAAGTCATTGTCAGGCGGCGAGCAGCAAATGCTAGCGATTGGCCGCGCGCTTATGACCAACCCACGTCTTCTCATTCTCGATGAAGCGACGGAAGGTCTCGCCCCCGTCATTCGTCAGGATATCTGGCGCGCCATCCGCAAGCTCAAAGCTGAAGGCCTTTCCATTCTCGTGGTGGACAAGACACTCTCAGAGCTCCTGCCGGTTGCCGACCGTTGCGTCATCATCGAAAACGGGCGCACCGTCTGGAAGGGCGCGAGTTCTGATCTGTCCGCCGACGTTCAGGACCGCTATCTTGGCATCTGATGGACAAAAAGGCTGCGCCGAGGTCCTTATCAAGACGCCGCTAAATTCGGATCGGCACAGACACTGTCAGCCAAGCGAAAGCTGGGGCTGGTATGAGGAAATGCTGCCAGAGAAGCGTCTGAAAAGATGGGTTCCGGCGCGCCGCGATGCGGTATTCTTGCCATATATGTCTCCCCTCCCGGCCCCGTGCCGCCCTGCTTGAGGGTCGTGATGAACACGGTGTCGAGATCGGGTCCGATAAAGCACAGGTTCGTCGGGTTCGGTGCGTCCACCTCGATGGCGGCATCGACCTTGCCGTCCGGTGTCAGGCGCAAGACCTTTCCAGAATCCGAGGCTGCGATCCAGTAGCAGCCGTCTGCATCCACGGCAGCTCCGTCCGGTCTTCCGCCCAGCAGGCTTTGGTCAGCAAACAGCCTGCCATTCGACAGGTCGCCGCTGTCTCCATCAAAGTCATAGGCCATGACGTGCGGGTTGCTGGGATAGGAGTCCGAAACATACATAATTCGTCCATCCAAACTCCAGGCGAGGCCGTTTTGCGTTCGGTAGCGTCCGCCCCGCTCGACCACCCTGCCCTCTTCATCGATGCTGAACAGCGTGCCTAAACCATCTGGAGCAGACGTATCGGGCGCCATCGAGCCCGACCAGAACCGCCCCTGCCGGTCGCAGGCGCCGTCATTCATGCGCCACCCCGACGACAGTTGCGGGCCGATCCCGAATGCGACCTCGGCGTTATCCTGATCGATCGTTATTCTTGCAAAGCCTTTATCGGTCGAGGCAATGAAACGACCGCCTGATATCAGGGCGAGAGCACCGGGTTTGAGGGGAAGTTGAAATGCTTTCACCTGGCCTGTCGGGAGATTGAACTGGTGCACCCGAGAGCACGCGTTATCCAGCCATGTGACAGTGGAGCTGGATGGGTCCCAAACAGGCGACTCTCCCAGAATGCAGACAGAACCAGCAATCCGTTCGGCCTTATAGACGGGATAGCTGCCTGACGTCGAGCGATGCCCCCTCACTGGAAAAATCCGCTCGAACCGCGCCTGAACCCGGAGGGCGGCATGCCTGCGATCTGGCGAAACGCCTTGTTGAACGCGCTGACGGAGCCGAAGCCGCTTTCCATGGCGATGCTGAGAATGTTGTCCTTGCCGCTGACCAGCATGGCTTGCGCGCGCGAAAGGCGCAGCAACGTCAGGTACTTGATCAACGTCATGCCGGTGGATTTTCGAAAGACATTCATCGCATATTTGGGATGAAGATTGGCGGCCCGGGCAATATCGGTTGCGTCGATATCTTCGAGAAAATTGGCGGCGATGTAGTCGCACATCCTAACGACGGCGCCAGAGGCAGAACTTTCGTGACCATTCGCCTGATGATCGCCCGTGGTCGGCGAGATGACGCTGTAGGGCTCAAGAAACATGCGCTCCACCCGCAGCATCAACTCCTCGACAGCATTCTGCGCCTTTGCGGCATCGCCTGATTTGACGTAGCGCTGCCATCTCGCAAAATTCTCGTCATCGGCCTTTCCGGTGTTGTGCGTCAGCATGGTCGCTCCACCCATCAGCATCGCAGATACGGCGGCGGGAAGACGCATGCGGAAGAAGTGGAAGAGCGGTAGATGGGCTCCGGCGTAAAAGGAATCCTCCGACGACACGTCCATCTGATGGGGTTGACCACCCCAGAACAGACACATCTGCCCGGCACCCATGCTGAAACTGTGATCGCCCATGCGGTAGTGCACGCTGCCGGACATGACATAGTTGATCTCCACCTGCGCATGCCAGTGCGGCATCAGCATAATAGGCGGATGCGCATAGAAAAACTGCAGCGTTGTCGGCCACCCTTCGATGCTGCTCGCGCCCGGCTGATAGAAAGCTCTTTCCTCGATCTTACTTTTCGACAATTTCACGTTCCCATTTTACGAGACAGATTTCGTCACGACGCTAATCTGCACATGTTCGCTAAAGAACGGCAATTGAAAAAAGGGAGGTTTTCAATGTGCTATAAAATCACGGGCGCGGCGGTATCGCTCGCCCTGCTCGCAGCTGCACCGGCTGCCGCACAATCGACGACAATTCGAATCTGGAGCTGGGATGTCGCCGCGTCATCGTTGCGCGCTGTGGCCGAAGACTTCAACAAGACGAACCCGGACATCAAGATCGATGTGCAGGATCTTGGAAACAATCAGGTCTACGACAAGGCAATCGCTGCATGCGCGGCTGGCGGGGAGGGCCTGCCCGATATCGTGACGGTTGAAAATTTCGAGGCCGAAGTCTTCTGGAGCCGTTTTCCAGATTGCTTCACGGATGTGACCGCGCTGGGTTACACGCCTGAAAAGCAGGCGCTTTTCCCTGAATTCAAACGCGCCGAACTCGAAGTCGATGGTGTGGCCTATGCCGTGCCATGGGATTCCGGTCCGGTCGCCGTGTTCTACCGTCGGGATTTCTACGAAAAAGCCGGTGTAGACCCGGCAACCATCAAGACATGGGATGACTTCATCGCTGCTGGCAAGAAGGTCATGGAAGCCAACCCCGGCACGGTAATGACCCAGGCTGATTTCAACGGCGACAGCGAATGGTTTCGCATGATGGCCAATGAGCAGGGCTGCGGTTACTTTTCGACAGACGGCCAGAATATCACCATCAACCAGCCCGCCTGCGTTGCCACGCTGGAAAAGCTGAAGCAGATGAAAGATGCCGGTATCATAACGGCGGCCATCTGGGACGAGAAAATCCAGGCCAACACGGCAGGCAAGGTTGCCAGCCAGATGTATGGCGGCTGGTATGAGGGCTCCATCCGGTCGAACTCGCCTGACCTGTCCGGCAAATGGGGTGTCTATCCTATGCCGAGCCTAACGGCGGATGGACCGCATGCCGCAAACCTGGGCGGTTCGTCGCTGGCCATCAGCTCTGTTTCGGAAAACAAAGAAGCCGCCTGGAAATTCGTCGATTACGCCCTGACGACGGGCGAGGGGCAGGTGAAAATGCTGAAATCCTTCGGCCTCGTTCCATCTCTGCTGTCTGCTGTGAACGATCCTTTCGTCAAGGAACCGCAACCCTATTGGGGCGGACAAGCTGTCTGGGCCGATATTCTCGCGACCCTGCCGAAGATCGTTCCAAGCCGTGGCACGGCCTTCCAGTCGGATGCCGAAGGCATCTACCACGCAACGCAGACCAAGTATCTGGCGGGTGGCTTCCCGGATGCAAAGACCGCACTCGACGATGCTGCAAAGCAGATCGAAGCGGCCACAGGCCTGACGACCGCGCAATAATCTCCCAAGCCTGAACCAGAGCCGGGCGCCCTTCGATGGGGCGCCCGGAAGGTTCGGTAAAATTTCATCATCATGCTCAGGGAGGTTGAGATGCCGCTAAGGACCAAGGTCGCCTACGCGTTTCTGGCGCCCTATCTTTTGATCTTCACCACGTTCTGGCTCTGGCCGATCATCAATTCGTTTCTCTTGTCCTTCCAGAACACGCGCATCAATCCGTGGCGCTTTGCGCCGACCATGAACTGGGGTCGCCTGGTCGGTGATCCCGCATTTTACAACGCGCTCTACAACACGCTGATCATTCTGGTCATCCAGGTGCCGGTGATGATCGCACTTGCGACAGTAATGGCCGTTCTTCTCAACTCGCCGCTGCTGAAGGCGCGTCCGCTTTATCGTTTCGCCTTCTTCGCGCCTGTCGTGGTTGGAGAAGTGGCCTATGCCGCCGTCTTCCGGCTGATGTTCAGCGCCGATTTCGGCATCATCAACAAAATACTCGTGACGGTCGGCCTTTCGCCCATAGCATGGTTCGACAATGCCACCGCTGCCATGGCGCTGATCATCATCGCGGTCACGTGGCGCTGGGCAGGATACAACGCCATCATCATCCTCGCCGGTCTGCAATCCATTCCCGGCGATGTCTATGAGGCCGCGAGGCTGGACCGGGTCAGCAAGCGCCAGCAGTTCTTCCACATCACACTGCCGCTTCTCAAACCCATCATCGTCTTTTGCATTGTGCTGTCCGTGATCGGCACCATGCAGCTCTTCACCGAGCCGTTCCTCATCACCAACAGAGGCGGTCCGGGCGGTGGAACAGAAACACTCGGCATCTTCCTTTATCGCCAGGGCTTCACCTCACTCAACTTCGGCTATGCCTCTGCAATCGCCTATACAATCGCGGCGCTGGCCATCTTCATATCGCTGTTCAATCTCTGGTTCGGGAGGGAACGGACATGAAATCGAAATCAAGATCGCTTCTCTGGCAAAAGATCGCCCTGCATGCGGCATTGACGCCGCTTGCGCTGATCTGGTTGTTTCCGCTGTGGATGATGTTCGTCTTCTCCACCATGCCGGATAACGGCATTTTCAGCCCCAACATCGAACTCATGCCATCAACCCATTTCGTGGAGAACTTCCGCAACCTCCAGGCTGACACCGATTTTCTGAGGGCCATGTTCATCTCGATCACGGTCGCTGTCATCTACACCTTTCTCTCGGTCATGCTGACGTCGATGGCTGGATGGGCCCTCGCCCGCTATCGCTTCGCCGGGCGCTCGGTCGTCGTCGCGATCATTTTAGGGACGATCACCTTGCCCTATGCGGTCGTCGTCATTCCGCAGTTCATCATGATCGCGCGCGAGTTCAAGATGGCCAATAGCTGGGTCGCGCTCATCGTACCGCCGCTGTTCAATTCGCTTGGCGTGCTCTTCATGCGGCAATCCTTCTCGATGATGCCGGGCGAGCTCTTCGATGCTGCACGGGTGGAAGGTGTCAAGGAGTGGCAAATCTTCCTTCGCATCGCCCTACCGCTTGCCCGACCCACCATGGCGGCGCTGTCCATCATTCTGTTTCTCGCCTCATGGAACAACTACCTCTGGCCGCTGCTCATCAATTCTCGCCCGGGCATGATGACGGCACCGGTAGCGCTTGGCACGCTGATCGGGCTGACCAAGGTCTCCTGGGGCGGGATCATGGCGGGCGCTATGTTGCTCACAGCACCCATTCTCATCATCTTCGTGGTCTTGCAGCGCCACTTCATCGCCGGCATTTCCGCCGGCGCCGTCAAGTAATCCGGGAGGAGCCGCATGGCGGGACTTTCACTCAAAAATGTCGTCAAACGTTACGGTGCTCTCGAGATCATCCATGGCGCCAATCTCGATATCAAGGACGGCGAATTCGTCGTCTTCGTCGGCCCCTCGGGCTGCGGCAAGTCCACCTTGCTCAGAATGATTGCCGGTCTCGAGGACATATCCAGCGGAGACATCAGCATAGGCGGCACCGTGGTCAACGATGCCGAACCGGCTGACCGCGGCATCGCCATGGTCTTTCAGTCCTACGCGCTCTATCCGCACATGACCGTCGAGGAAAATCTGTCATTCGGTCTCAGGATGAACGGAAATCCGAAGGCGGACACCGATGGCCGGGTCAGCCGTGCCGCCGAGATATTGCAGATCAACGAGTTGATGAAGCGCAGGCCAAAGCAGCTTTCGGGCGGGCAAAGGCAGCGGGTTGCCATCGGTCGCGCCATCGTGCGCCAGCCGCAGGTCTTTCTGTTCGATGAGCCGTTGTCCAACCTCGATGCCGAATTGCGCGTTCAGATGCGGGTGGAAATTTCCAAGCTGCACAAGCAGTTGGGGACGACGATGATCTATGTGACCCATGACCAGACCGAAGCAATGACGCTTGCCGACAAGATCGTGGTCCTTCGAAAGGGCAATATCGAGCAGATCGGCGCGCCGCTCGATCTTTACGACGACCCGGAAAACAGCTTCGTGGCAGGCTTCGTCGGCTCGCCGAAGATGAATTTTCTGCCGGGCAGGATCGTAACAGAAAGCGCGCAGGGCGTGACGGTCAATCTGGACCATGCACCATCCGTATCGCTGACGCTGCCGATCACCGCACGACCCGGCGAAGGAGCGCCCGTAACCCTCGGTATCCGCCCGGAGCATTTCAAGAATACGGGCGATGGTGCCGCCGATCTCACCGTCGAGGTCGATGTCGCAGAACATCTGGGCAATACCAGCTACGTCTACGCGCATCTGGCTCATGACCTTCCCCTGATCATCGAGCGGCCCGAGTCCCGCCATGTCGGCAAGCTCGACCGGCTGACCGTGTCAATATCTGCCGAAAAAACCTTTCTCTTCGACAGCGATGGCAAGCGCCTCCGCTGAAAACACCGCATCCCAAGACCCACGTAAATGAGGAATATCATGCCCGACTTTCAAACCGTCCGCTGGGGCATTATCGGACCCGGCACAATCGCGAAAACCTTTGCCGAGGGGATTGCCCATTCCAAAACAGGAAAACTCGTGGCGATTGCGTCACGAAACCCGGATCGTCCAGGCCTTGGTGATGGTTTTCCCGGTGCGCGCATCATCAATGGCTATGACGCCCTGCTTTCCGATCCCGAAATCGATGCCGTCTATATCGCCACGCCCCATACCAGCCACGCGGAATGGGCCATCAAGGCGATACGGGCGGGCAAGCATGTGCTGGTGGAAAAGCCCATCGCGCTGACGGCCTATGATGCCGAGGCGATCTTCCACGAAGCGAAGAAGGCAGGTGTTTTTGCTGGTGAAGCCTATATGTACCGGCTGCATCCGCAGACCGCGAAAATTGTGGAGTTGGTCAAAAGCGGCACGATTGGTGATGTCAGGATCATTCGCTCCAGCTTCGGCTTCAACATGGGAAGTTTCCGGGCCGACCACCGCCTGTTCGCCAATGACAGCGCAGGCGGCGGCATTCTCGATGTCGGCGGTTATCCGGTCTCCATGGCTCGGCTGATCGCCGGTGCAGCTGCCGGTCAGCCCTTCCTTGAGCCGATCAAAGTGGCGGGCGTTGCCCATCTCGGACAATCCGGCGTCGATGAGTGGGCTTCCGCCGTCCTGAAGTTTCCAAATGAGATCATTGCGGAAGTGTCCTGCTCCATCATGGCCAATCAGGACAACGTCCTGCGCATTATCGGCTCCGAAGGGCGGATCGAGGTTCAGGACTTCTGGTTCGCATCCGGCCACAAGGGCGGCGTCGGCAAAATCGAAGTCTTCAAAGGCAAGGGCGAGCACCAGACGATCGAAGTCAAGGAAGATCGTTGGCTCTATTCATTCGAGGTGGATGCTGCCGGAGAGACCATCCGCAACAACGCCTCGGAATTCGCCCATCCCGGTATGAGTTGGGCCGACAGTCTCGGCAATCTCAGGGTCATGGACCAGTGGCGTGCATCGGTCGGTCTGGAATATGGCGTGGAAACCTCGGCCAAGCGGGTCCTCAACATCGCCGGTGGCAAGGTCGTTCCCGGAAATTCAGTGCCGAAGCGGCAGATACCAGGCCTGTCAAAACCGGCTTCCGTCGTTGCGCTCGGCTTCGAATTCTTCCCGAATTTCGCTGCCGCATCGCTTACCCTCGACACATATTACGACGCGGGCGGCAATCTCTTTGACACGGCATTCGTTTATGGCGGTGGCAAGACGGAAGCCATCTTTGGCGACTGGCATACGAGCCGCAACGTGCCGCGAGAGGATATCGTGCTGATCGGCAAGGGCGCGCACTCACCGCTTTGCTACCCTGATATCATTGCCAAACAACTGGATCAGTCGCTCGAAAGGCTGAAGACCGATTACGTCGATGTCTACTTCATGCACCGCGACAATACGGACGTGCCGGTTGGCGAGTTCGTGGATGCCATGGATGCCGAGGTCAAACGCGGTCGGATCAGGGGCATTTTCGGCGGCTCCAACTGGACGCGGCAGCGCATGGACGAGGCAATCGCCTATGCGCAGAAGGCAGGCAAGACAGCGCCTGCCGCACTTTCCAACAATTTCTCGCTGGCCGAGATGCTGGACCCGATCTGGGCGGGATGCGTAGCAGCCTCCGACGAACCCTGGAAGGAGTGGGCTAGGGAGCGGCAGATACCAAACTTCGCATGGTCCAGTCAGGGGCGCGGCTTCTTCACCGACCGGGCAGGCCGCGACAAGCGTGACGATGAGGAGATCGTGCGCGTCTGGTATTCGGAGCGCAATTTTGAGCGTCGCGACAGGGCAATCGAGCTCGCAAAACAGCTTGGCCGAAACCCGATCCATATCGCGCTTGCCTACGTCATTGCCCAGCCCTTCCCTGTGCTGCCGCTGATCGGTCCGCGCACCATCGCCGAGCTGGAAGACAGCCTTTCCGCGCTCGACATCAAGCTGACGCCCGAACAGGTTCGCTGGCTTGAGGCGTGATGCCTGATCCAGCGCTGTAAAAGAGACAACAACCAGCCAAAGCCGTGGCTGGTTGTTCTCCTTGACGCTGGTGATTTAGGTGGCTGGCGTAGGTGGGATAACCCCCTCGAACAATTACCAACCCTTCCGGCAGCGGCCACTTGCGCAGCAACTTTAGCATGCCTAAAAGAGGCGAAGTCTCAATCAGCGTCGAATAGGACCAACTTCGTGGAACAGGCAAATACCCAAAACGGCAAGGGCCGATCCAAGGCTTTGTGGGCAACGGTCGCGATTCTGGCGATTGCAGCCGGAGGTATCGTGGGGGCCAAAGCCTTCTACCAGTCGAAGGTCAACGAACTGGTCGCTCGCAGCGGCGCAACGACCGGTTCCGTAGAGGTCGATTTTCTCGGCCAGGTTCATATTCGTGATCTGACACTCCCGCTTCAAGATGGCAAAAACATCCGCATTGCCGCCGTTGACGGTCGTCCAAAGCTTCCCTTTCTGGATGGCGCACTGGAGTTGAGCAACATCGATATCGATGTGCCGACCGGCAAAATCTCGATGCCCCATGCACGCGTCGAAAACGCCGCCTTCGAGAAAATTGCACCAGCATCCGGCGAGGCGAACGCCCATTCCCTGCCCAGACGCATCGAAGGCTTTTCCGCGAGCCGAATTTCGACGCCTGACGTCACCCTCACGCAGTCCATCGCGACGACCGAGCAGAAAACCATCTACAAAGATGTTGCGTTTTCCGACATCGCAGATGGCCGCATCGCCCGCTATTCCAGCGAAACCGGCAGCTACGACATCAAGATGAGCCTGCCGGATGCCAACGGTGCCATGGCGGAAAAGCACGTAGTCGTTTCTACAGGTGCCATTACAGGTCAGGACTTCGATCTCGCTTATCTCGCTCGCCTCTACACGGAAAAAGCTGGTCCTGACGACAAGGAACCGAAGCCCCTCTACGGCCCTCTGTCCATCAAGAACATTTCTTTCAAGGAAGGCGACAGCCAATTCAGCTACGACGAGATCCGCAGCGATGGTTTTACCGCCCGCATGCCAGCAGAGCCGCTTCTGGACACATTGAAGGAACTGACGACAACCAAAAAGCCGGATGAACTGTCACCGCAGGAGCGCCAGGCACTGGTTGCCAAGGCCGTCTCTCTCGCTGACATGATTGGCAAGAGCAACATTCAGTTGCTGGGCCTCAAGGCGGAAGGACCGGATACAAGCGCCGGGTCCACCGGAAAGCGGATCAAGGCGTCCGTTGATCGTCTCGAGATGCAGATGGATAACCGCAAGCTCGACTTCGGCCTTCACGGCATGTCCTTTGGTAGTGGCGACGACAAGATCGAAGTCGCCGAGGCCAGTCTCAAGGGCTTCGACTGGGGTTCTACACTGGAGAGTCTGACCCAAATCGTCGGGCTCGATGAAACACAAATCCAGAACTTCCCCTTCAATCGACTTATACCGGAGCTGGGCAAGGTCCGCGTCGCCGGCATCAACGTCGATTTCATCGCGCCTGAAACGGCTGGAGAAGAGCCCCCCGGCGCGCCTGAGCGGGTCAAGTTCGCGCTGAAGAATTTCGAGATGGGACTGACGAAGCCCTTCAACGGTATCCCCACCGATATCGAGATCAAGCAGGACGATCTCACGGTTCCCATCCCGGCGGATTCGACGGACGAAGCTTTCGTCGAGGCGCGCAAGCTGGGTCTTGAATCCTTCACAATGTCCTATGCGCTTTCTAGTGGCTGGGACCAGCCGAACAACAATCTGGTGATCCGGCAGATCTCGCTGAGCGGCAAGGATTTCGGCAGCATCAATGTCTCAGGTCTGATCAGCGGCTTCACGGAAGAATTCTTCGCCTTCGACACGGGCCGCGCTCAGGCCGCACTCTTCGGCCTTGCCGGTCGCGAAATGACATTCACGATCAAGGACGAAGGCATGATGGCCAAGGCGATCAAGCTTTATGCCCTGCAAAACGAGGTCACCGAAGATGAAGTGCGGGGCTTGATGGCGTTGGTGGTGAATGTAACGCTGCAACAACTCGCAGCCGAACAACCAAAGCTGCGCAGTGCGGTCGATGCACTGTTGCGCTTCATCAGCACACCGGGAACGCTCACGGTCACTGTCAAATCCAACGGCCCTAATGGTCTGGGTCTGCTTGACCTCGTCGCAGCGTCCAACGATCCGCTGCTTCTTCTGGACAAGGTTGATATTCAGGCAACAGCCGAGTAAACTGGCTGGCATTTTAGTGTTGCAACACGGCACCATGCGTTTGGGGGAACGCAGGGTGCCGTGTGCCATCGGTTCTACATCTTAGGCAGCAGAACCTTGTCGATGACGTGGATGACGCCATTCGATTGCTTCACATCGGCGATGGTGACATGCGCCACGGTGCCGTTTTCGTCGGTCAATGTGATCTTGTTCATGCTTTCCTTGGCCTTCAGAATGCAGCCACCAACGGTTTTCACGTCGTGGGTGCCGCCATCATCCTTGATCATCTTTTCGATGGCCTTCGACATGGCGTCAGCAGCAACAACGTGACAGGTGAGGATTTTGGTCAGCTTGGCCTTGTTTTCAGGCTTCAGCAATGTCTCGACGGTGCCCTTTGGCAAGGCAGCGAAGGCTTCGTTGGTGGGTGCAAACACCGTGAACGGGCCCTTGCCCTCCAGTGTCTCGACCAGACCGGCGGCCTTGACGGCGGCGACCAGCGTCGTGTGATCCTTGGAGTTGACGGCGTTTTCAACGATGTTCTTGTTTTCATACATGGCAGCGCCGCCGACCATCGGGTTCTTGGCTTGTGCTGCAAATGCGACGGTTGAAACGGCTGCGGCAAGCGCTATCATGCGCAGGCTGGACTTCATCATGGCGTTATCTCCTCTGGTTCCGCCAATCGTCACGAGCGTTTTTGCAAGTGACGTATCCGGTACATGAGAAGCTACGGATGATGTTCAGCCAAAGTTTCAGCCTTGACGTTTTTTTTAAAGCTGGCGCGTCGTTCCACTGCCAAGGATGGGTCCCGTCGGCTTGCCCGTGGGAGATCCACCATAGGGCTCAAGGCTGACGGCCAGTGTTACACCATCGCGCATCTGGTCCCGCATATCCGCGGGAATGATCATCTCCGCATCGCTTTTCGGATCGAAAACGCCCAATGAATGCGGCGTGCCATCCGGTTTGACCATCCACAGCTCCAGAGACTTTTGCGACGTCTCGCCAGCCGCCATCGGCGTCAGCGCCATCCGCCCGGAGCCCGCATCATAGGACACCATCAGCGCCATGGGAGCGTCGGGGGATGAAAGCTCTGCCATATAGGAAATACGCGATTGCTGGGGTAATGTTACGAAGGAGACAGCCACGATGATTGCACAGGCCGTCGTCAGCGCGCTGAGCCCGCGCCAGAATAGAAGCGACCCCCACAGGGATGGCATGAGACCCCCTGCAGCCGCGCCGGTCTGTCCAAACAGGCGGGCCTCAATGGCTGTATAGGTCGAAGCATTCGGCGAAACAGGCTGATAGTCGTCATTCAGACTTGAAAACCGTGCTTCCCACTGGTGGACCTGCTGAGCGAATGCCTCATCGGAACGCATGCGTCTTTCCACCTGCTGGCGGTCGCTGAGGGACAGCACGCCAAGCACATACTCGGCAACGATGATATCGTCCCGGTGAATGTCTCCATTGCTGTCGTCAGGTTCTGTCATCGCTCCATGCACTCTTTCAGCTTGATGAGGCTGCGCCTCAACCACGTTCGCATCGTATTCAAGGGTACGTCATAACTCTCGGCAAGCTCCTGATAGGTCATGCCCTCCAGATAGGCCTGCCGAACGGCCTTTGCTTTGTTGTCCTCCAACTCGCCAAGACAGAGGTCAATTCCCCGGCCCGTATCCTTGCGCAGCAGCGTCTGCTCCGGGTTGGGCGCAGTTTCGACCAGTTCCGGCCCGTCGCTCAGTTCGCTGGCAACGGGTTTGCGCGCCCTGATCATGTCGATGGCTGTGTTGCGTGCAATTGCTGCCATCCATACCTCGGCTGTGCCCGTCGCGGCGGAAAACTGTCGTGCACGCTGCCATATCTTCACATAGACCTCCTGCAACGCTTCATCGGCGTCCGTGCGGTCTTTAAGTATACGAAGGCATATGGAGAAAAGTTTCGGGCTCGTTCGCGTGTAGAGCGAAGCGAATGCTTTCCGATCAGACAGGGCAACAAGGCCGATCACCATATCAAGATCGTCTTGCCGCATTTCCATGCCCACCAAAGCGCCACTATGGCCTGCAAGCTGGCAGGGAAACCGTAAAAAGGCAAGCACTCATGCCGTTGCAGCCCATCCAGACTGGGAGCACGCTATTCGGGACATTACTCGGATTGTGCATTAACCGCCATCTGGGGACTGGGGCAGACTGTCGCATATGGAACAGCATGCAGACCAGCCCGGAAAACCGGGCCGATCATCTTCATGACCTTGGCGCTACGCCTATCTTCGACGCAGCGTCAGTCCATCTGAACGTTTGCGTCCTTGACGACCGGTCCCCACTTGGCGATTTCTTCCGAGACATGCGTCTTCAATTCTTCCGGTGTCGATGCGACAATCTGAGCACTGAAATCGGCCATGCGAGCCGCGACGCCGGGATCTGCGAGTGCTTTTTTCGCAGCCGCATTCAGCCGGTCTATGGCTTCGGTTGGTGTGCCGGTAGGCGCAAACAGTGCGTTCCAAGTGTAGGTCTCATAGCCGGGCACGGTTTCGGCAATAGTCGGTACGTCAGGGAAGGACGATGCTCTTTCCGCCGTGGTCACGCCCAGCGCACGCAAGGTACCGGATTTGATGTGTCCCGATGACGACGGGAGATTGTCGAACATGATGGAAACCTGGTTTCCAAGCAGATCGTTCAGCGCGGGACCGGACCCTTTGTAGGGAACGTGCTGCATGGAAACGCCTGTCATGCTCTTGAACAGCTCACCCGACAGGTGAAGCGGGGTGCCGTTACCGGAGGAGGCATAAGCATATTTGTCCGGCTCAGCCTTCAGCAGCGCGACCAGTTCGGCAACCGTGTTCACAGGAAGCTGCGGATTGACCACCAGTACATTGGGAACGACGACCAGCAGCGAGATCGGCGCGAAGTCTTTTTCGGGATCATACGGTTTGGTTTTGAGGATGAGAGGGTTGAGCGCATGCGTTGCGACAGTGCCCATCAGTACCGTGTATCCGTCAGGCTCGGCTCTGGCAACTCTGTCGGCACCGAGATTGCCGCCTGCCCCGGCGATATTTTCAACGATGACCTGCTGGCCCAGATCATCCCCCATTTTCTGCGCGATGACGCGGGCAACCACATCGGTCGAACCGCCCGCAGCGAAAGGAACAACGAGCGTTATTGCCCGGTCTGGAAAACCCTGCGCGTGAGCCACAGTGCCCACCGAGAAAAGTGAGACTGCAGACGCTGCAAGAGCCATGGCAGTGCGCCGTGTAATAAGTCGATACGTCATTGAACCTCCTATGAGTGGCCTCCCCGCCACCGGGCCATAGTAGCTCAACCTGTGCTGAGGGCAAGCATGAGCTTACCCGTGGTTTTCAACCATCCCGGGGTCGTCAGATCATCATCCGCTTGGCATGCTCGTGAACCGCGCGGAATGCGGCCTCGGCACCGGCAATGGCACGGTCTTCTTCTTCTGCGGTGAGTTCAATTGCGTCAAGCGCTGCAACAAAGGTGCGCCAGTGCAGACCACGCCCTTCCGGTGCCCCTGCCAGATGGCGTGCGCCAAAGGTTTCGTCGAGCCCGAGCTTTGCAGCATCCTTCAACAGAAAAGCAGCACCGAGGTTCGATCCTTCGATGACATAGAGCCATCCTAAAGCCTCTGGCAGGTCGAAATCCGCGTCATTGATGTTGAACCGCGTGGACTGTGTTTCCGGTGTCGAAATGCTCAAGTCGTTCAAGTCCTGCACGATGAAAGCAAGACGCCTGCGGCCTTTCAAGTCCGGCAGAAGCCCATCCAGCGTTTCGTTCGAGAACAAAGCATCAAGATCACTGTGAAAGAGGTACTGCGTCTGGACGAACTTGCCGAAATTTTCACGGCTTTCGAAGGGTTTCGCAGCCATGATGAAACCGTCCAGAGCCTCGTGAGCAGCCCGTGTCGCGGCCTTCAGGCGCTTGGTGCGGCTTGGTTCTATCTGGTGCAGGTCTACGGCCAGTCCGGCAGCGATCATTGGTTCTTCCTTATCATCTCTATTTCAGTCGACATAAAAATCTTTCAGTAGCGAGTCAACATTATTACTGACTTCACGGAATGGGGCACTCATCCAGTTTCGCTACTGCAAACTTGGTTCAAACTTTGATGATAATTGTGTCCGTAACAACGCCATGAGCATGGGTTTGATTGAGAATTGGCGGGATAGCGCTTTTTCCGTCAGCGTTCGCAGATAACCGCCCGGGGATTGAATGGTTGCTGATTTTTCTAATATACACGCTATGATTGCTGTTGCTGCATGTACGCCCATGGCTCTTTCCGCGTCATCATAGGCCGACTGGCTGATCGACAGCATGTTTCTGACCACTTTACCGGCATGCTGCATCTCCTGCCAGCTTCTGACAGCGCCATTCGGGCCATAGAGCGATATTTCCGGGCATGCATTGATCACGGTCTGCAGATCGAAGCCTTCCTGTCTTTGGACAGATTTGGTCTCTGTGCGGTTAGCTTCATCCAGTTTTTCAAAAGCCAGCTTCCTTTCCACAGGCTGAGTGTTTTCAGTTTTTCCCGCAGACTTATCCACATGCACCGTTTCAAAAATAGATTCGGATTCTGAACTCTGTATAAGCCGCTCATTTTGATAGGCATTGGCGCTTATTTTTTGAATTTCTATGTGTTTTTCCAGTCGGTTAGCCATCTCATTGCGCAAAATCGTCAAATCTTCGAGTACGAGCGTCAGATGCGGCGCTTTCGATTTGCGATCCAAGGATGATTTGAGCGTGAAATAGCGCGTTTGAAACTTTGACCAGTCACCGTCTGCATTTTCTTCGAGTGCGATTTCGGCGAACTTGATGATGTCACGTCGGCATAGGCTAATTTTTTCCCGCAGGCGCTGAAGTTCAAGCCTGTCGTCAACGACTTGTCTTGCAATTGCTTGGATTTCATCTGCACGGGTGATCAGTGGCGCGAGTGAAAAACCGAAGGCATCGCTGATACCGCCGCTTCGATCTTTGCGCGCATAACGCTTTCCGTTGGGGCTATCCTTGCGCAGAATAAGACCTGCATCGACCAGGGCCGCGAGATGACGCCGCAACGTTTGCTCTGGCATGCCGTGGGCGCGCAGGGAAAGTTGCTGGTTGGACGGAAAGACGACTAAGCCATTTTCTTCCGACAGCTCTGCCTTTGGATAAAAGCTGATCAGAGCGTTCAGGACCGCCAGCGATCTATCGCTTACGCCCAGCAGAGGTCGTGCTTCGCAAGTCGCGCGAAACATCTTCCATTTGTCGATAGACCTGTTGGGGTCAACCGTTTTCGATGCGAACTGACTTGCCAAACGGCCAAGGGATAACCCCCGCCGCCCGAAAGGCGTCGCTACAATGTCGCTATTCATGTCTCTCACCTTCAAAAAGGCAAAAGAAAATCGCTCACCGAAGAAATATCGATGCCAAGACTCTTGACTATGATTCGCGGAAATGAGATTCTTTGGTTGCTTAGATCAAAGAAAGGCTTCCGTGCGGCAACGTTCGGGGGCTTTTTTCTTTTGGGCTTGCTGCTCCTGTTAATCGTATCAGTTGATATGCGTGTTACTGCTTGGCGCGATGCTCTTCGAACAGCGCCTGTAGATGATCCAGAACGAACGCGGCAAACTCCGGCGCTTGTCTGCGATCGATGGAGATATCGACCCTGTTATCAGTCTCGACGATCTTCGCGAGCTTCTGACCGCTCTGCGTCGAAAGAACACCCGTCTTCTTTGGCTCGGCTTTAGGCTTTAGAAACTCGAGGATCGATTTGAATTTCTCTTCGGAAGGAAGCTTTTCAACGCTCTCATCGCTGAGATAAGCGCGTGCGGCTTCATTGACTTTCGACGAGGAAAGCTGCTCTGCCAAATCCATCCAGTTGCGGCGACCCACACCCGGTGCTGGACCGATGCTATCGACGATATCGTCGGGGATACGACCGACGACGGACAGCATGTTCGACAGATCGCCTTTGTATAGCGACATCGCAGCCATGATGGTTTCACGCGAGAAACGCATTTGAAGCTTCTGTGCAAAGCGTGCCTTTTCGATATAACTCAAGTCGCGGCGTTCGTTGTTTTCCTGTCCCTGGGCAACGACGAGCTGCTCATCGGTCAGGTCACGAACAACGGCACGAACCGGAATACCAATCTGTGCCACGGCACGAAGACGGCGATGACCGAAGGCCACCTGATAGCGACCCGGATGGTCCGGGTGAGGGCGAACGAGAATAGGAACCTGCTGTCCCTGCTCACGGATTGCTTCGACAAGACCGACATCCGCTTCGATGGACGATGGCATACGGTCGGGAATAAAGGATGGATCGACATCTGCTGGGTCGAGAGCGACAATCGTCAGCCCTTCGGCCAGCTTGCGTTCTATCTCTTCCGCGCGCTTGGAACGCTCGGAGACTTCATTCAGCGATTGTCCGATCATTCCGACCGGCGAATTCACGACATCGGTGACCAGTTCTGGCGAACCAAGGATCGGGCGGATACGCGGGCGTGAACGCTCTGCGGGTGCCTCGTTGTTATCCGTGGTCTTGCCACCAAGATTTGCGAAGATTTCTTTTCTGCTCATGC
The DNA here is from genome assembly GCF_021310995.1 of Agrobacterium vaccinii. Lineage (NCBI taxonomy): Bacteria > Pseudomonadati > Pseudomonadota > Alphaproteobacteria > Hyphomicrobiales > Rhizobiaceae > Agrobacterium > Agrobacterium vaccinii. The sequence goes on from NZ_CP054151.1 coordinate 910,944, forward strand.
TGTCCTACCCCAGGCTTTTTTGATCAAGCCTTCTATTTCGGCATTAACGTTGGTCATGGATTCCAGAGCGCGGTCATAGGTAGACCGTGTGAACTGGGTACGCTCGACTTCGAAAAGTGTCTGGTTGGTCAATCCAGCGTCGGAAACGGCCGTCGTTTTCAACATCGGATGGTTCAAGACGTGTTCACCGAAGATCGAGCGGAGAAACGCGACCATCTGGTTTTGCGGACCGTCACTCGGCTCAAAGCGGGTCACGAGATAGCGCATCCAGTGATAATCGGAACGAGCGCCGGCTCTGCCGATTTCTGCCAGCAAATCGCCGGTCATGGCCAGAAACTGGTTCATCGACATCACATCGAGCATTTGCGGGTGAACGGTGACCAGAACCGATGTTGCTGCCGTCAAAGCCGAAAGCGTGAGGTAACCGAGCTGCGGCGGGCAATCGATGACGACAACGTCGTAGAAGTTCTGTGCCTGGGCTATCGCCTGGCCAATACGCGCGAAGAACAAGGTGTCGCCAGGCGCACGGCGCATCAAAGCCCGCGGCGTATCATGTTCGAACTCCATGAGTTCCAGGTTGCCAGGAATGATGTGGAGGTCGGGGATGTAGGTTCCTCTGACGATCTCCGCGATCGGACGCTGCTCGCTGTCATAGCGGATCGCGCCGTACAATGTTTCATTCGGACCGACGTCAAGTTCCGGCTGATGGCCGAACAGAGCCGAAAGACTGGCCTGCGGATCGAGATCGATTGCGAGCACGCGGTAGCCGCGCAACGCGAGATATTGTGCGAGGTGCGCAGACGTTGTCGTCTTGCCGGACCCACCCTTAAAATTCATTACCGCGATAACTTGTAGGTCTTCACCTTCGCGGCGGTGCGGCAGATAACGCCGCGTACCGCGTGCGCCCTGATCCAGAAACTTTCTGATATTATGAATGTCTTCGACGGTATAGCTGCGACGACCGCCACTTTGCGACGCGCTGAGATCAGGCTGCTCCGCTGCGATCTGGCGCAGATAGGCTTCACCGATACCGATCAGCTTGGCCGTTTCCGACGGAGAGAAATTCCGCATGCTTTTTTCCGCAAGCGGTGCGAAGGTGTTTGCGTTGTGCGCTTGCAGCTGCGCCGACAGCGCGGCCGAATGCTGAAGAATGAGGCCCGTCAGATCGGGCGCCTTCTCGGCAGATTTCAGATCGGCACTTTGAGTCATATCGGATTTTTCCACTTGCTAGATCAGTTGCGTTTTTTTCCGCTGAAATCGGTTTTTTCCGCAACTGGGATATAAGCGCCGATTCTCTTTTTCGTGCAATAGGCATTCGCCGAGAGCAAACATGAATCTTTTCAGCCGGCTAACCGCGATTTTTCACGTGAAATCGGATTCCGTGGACGGATTTTTTGCGGTTGTGCTGTTCACTACGTGATGCGGTTAGCCGCGGCTAACTCGATCTGGCGACGGCTGTATAAGGTCTCGTACGTGTCTAGCTGATTCCCGTTTGCCTTTCGATGGCAGTTGGGGTTTTCTTCGCCCTGTAAAAGCATGGGAGTATTTGAAGTGGTTTATGATGTCGCCGTTGTCGGGTCTGGGTTTTCCGCGATCAGTCTCGTCACCAATCTGTTGGAGCGTCTACCAGCCACAGCATCCATCGCCATCGTTGGCGATGACTCCGCGTTTGGTAGAGGGACAGCCTATCGCACTGAATTACATTTGCACCGGCTCAATGTGCCTGCCGCAAGAATGAGCGCATTTGCGGATAAGCCAAACGACTTCTTGGGTTGGTTGGCGAAGCGTGGCCATGCTGTCGATGGCACGACGTTTGCGTCGCGCAATGATTATGGTCTTTATCTCAGGGACACGCTCGCATCTCTGCTTAGGAGCCAAAGCCAGCGTGCTCGGGTTGATTTCGTCAAAGCTAAAGCGATGTCCTGTCTTTCTTGTGAGAAAGATAGAACGATCTTTCGATTGAGTGACGGTCGCGAGTTGGAAGCTGCCAACGTCGCTCTTTGTTTGGGCGTCGGGACTGCGAGTTTGCCGCGGCTAACTTCGGATGCCGACATGGCTCTCTTCCGACGCGTCGTGCGAAACCCGTGGCGGCTGGGCTGGTTGTCACGTGTGGGCACGGATGACACCATTGCCATTCTCGGCTCAGGCCTGACGATGATTGATCAGGTTCTTTCGCTTCGCAACAAAGGTCATCGTGGAAAAATCCACGTCCTGTCGCGCAGGGGTCTTGCACCGCATCCACACAGCCGCACGCCTGTGCAGGCGATTGAGCCAGCGCTTCAAGATGATCGGCGTGAGATAAGCCAGATACTCTCAGACTTGCGGGGACAGGTGAGGGAAGGTGCGGCGTGGCGCGGGGTTATGGAGGGCTTGAGGCATCAGACGCAGCCATTGTGGCAGAGCCTTAGCCAGGAGCAGCGCTCGCGTTTCCTCCGCCACGCGCTTGCATGGTGGAACATCCACAGGCACCGAGTGGCGCCGCAGGTGCATGAGGTTTTTGATGCCTTGGTGCAGGACGGTACGGTGACCGTGCATGCCGGTTTTGTATCAAAGATCACACGGCAGGGTGACGAGAACAGTCTCGTTTATCGCAAACGCGGCACCTCCGATGAAGTCTCTCTCGTGTTCGATTGGCTGGTCAATTGCACTGGCATGGAACGTGCGGGAATTGGCCACTCGCCGCTCTTGCAGCATATGCGGGAACAGGACATGCTTGAGATCGATCCACTTGGCCTTGGCGTTAAAGTGGATGACAAGTCGCGCGTTCTGTCGTGCAATGGCTCCCCACGGCCTGGCTTGTTTGCCGTGGGAGCCTTGACAGCGGGGCAGTTTTGGGAAATTACTGCTGTGCCTGACATTCGAAACCAGACTCGCCAAGTGGCTGAGCACATCACCGGTTTAGTGGAACCGAGTGGGTCCGAAACTCAGGACATTCATAGATAATTCACCATACGGAGTGTTGAAATGAAAGTTCTCTTTCGGTTTCGTATGATGTAATTTTTTCAATTAATTCAATTAAGTAGAATCAGCTGAAATTTTGGAAAGTACCGCTGGTTTTTGATCAGAGCGGCCTTGGTTGGCCGCTCTGAAACGTTTGGCAATCTCAGGCCGTGTGGGACAGTGCATCACTAATAATCGAGATGATGTCGCCAATCTGGCTTTCTTCGATGATCAGTGGTGGCGACAGCGCGATGATGTCGCCGGTCACACGGGTAAGAAGGCCCTTCTTCAGGCACTCGACGAAAACATCATAGGCGCGGGTGCCCGGAGCATCGTCGCGTGGTGCGAGTTCGATGGCGCCGACGAGCCCGAGATTGCGGACGTCGAGAACATGGGGCAAACCCTTTACCGAATGCAGAGCGTCCTGCCATGCCGTTGCCAATGTTTCGGCGCGGGTGAGCAGGCCTTCGTCCTGATAGATTTCTAGTGTCGCGATACCTGCGGCACACGCTACGGGATGGCCGGAATAGGTGTAGCCGTGGAAAAGTTCGATCTGGTTTTCAGGCCCGTGCATCAGAGCATCGTAAACCGCGCGCTTGGCAAAAACCGCGCCCATCGGAATCGCGCCGTTGGTAATGCCCTTGGCGGTCGTGACCAGATCCGGCACCACGCCGAAATAATCCGTGGCGAAGGGTTTGCCGAGGCGGCCGAAGCCGGTGATGACTTCATCGAAAATCAGGAGAATGCCGTGCTTGTCTGCAATGGCTCGCAGGCGCTGCAAATATCCCTCAGGTGGAAGGATGACGCCAGCCGAGCCGGACATGGGTTCCACGATGACCGCTGCAATGGTCTCGGCGCCGTGTAGAGCCACGAGTCGCTCAAGATCGTCCGCCAGTTCCACACCGTGGGCCGGAAGACCCTTCGAGAAGGCGTTGCGATCCAGATCCAGCGTGTGGCGCATGTGATCGGCGGGGATTTGTGGGAAGAAGCGACGGTTGTTGACGAGGCCGCCTACTGAAATGCCACCGAAGCCGACGCCGTGATACCCCTTTTCGCGCCCGATGATGCGACTACGGGTTCCCTGCCCAATTGCGCGCTGGTACGCGATTGCGATTTTAAGCGCGGTATCGACGGATTCCGAGCCTGAGCCTGTGAAGAAGACGCGGTCGAGTTCTGCATCCGGCCCGCCAGGTGCGACAGCGGCGAGTTTTTCGGCGAATTCGAAGGCGATTGGGTGCCCCATCTGGAACGTCGGGGCGAAATCGAGAGTGGACAACTGACGCTCGACGGCCTGAGTGATGCGTTTGCGCGCATGTCCGGCGTTGACGCACCACAGACCCGCGGTTCCGTCCAGAATTTTTTTGCCGTCGATATCGGTGTAATACATGCCCTCGGCGCTGGCCAGGAGGCGAGGCGCTGCCTTGAACTGCCGGTTAGCCGTGAACGGCATCCAGAAGTTTTCCAAATTCGGCATGTTGGATTTGCTGTTGTGATCCATTGGTTTCCCCATGTTGTGATGACGTACCATTCCAGATGTCATCGGTGTCGAACAGTCCTTTTCTTCTATTGGCTAATCCATTGATTTCGCTGTTTGCGTATGTGACTGTTTGTTGAATATCGAACATCTAAAAACAGGGAGACGAAGGTGGTCGTCGACATAGGCAACAGGCTGCGGCATTTGCGCTCCATTCATAAGCTATCGCAACGTGAGTTGGCCAAGCGGGCGGGGGTTACGAATTCCACGATTTCGCTAATCGAATCCAATTCCACCAATCCATCGGTGGGGGCGCTGAAGCGAATCCTCGATGGCATTCCCATTGGGCTGGCCGAGTTTTTCACGTTCGAGCCGGAAATGCCGCGCAAGGCGTTTTATGCTGCCGAGGAACTGGTTGAGATCGGCAAGGGACCAATTTCCTACCGGCAGATCGGCGACAATCTGTTTGGCAGAAGCTTGCAGATATTAAAGGAGTGCTATCAGCCGGGCGCTGGTACGGGTCGGGTTCCATTGGTGCATGAGGGAGAGGAGGGGGGCATCGTTCTGTCAGGTCGGCTGGAAGTGACCGTTGATGACGAGCGACGCATCCTGGGTCCCGGCGACGCCTATTATTTTGAAAGCAGGCGACCGCACACATTTCGCTGTGTGGGCCCGGTGCCCTGCGAGGTGATCAGTGCCTGCACGCCGCCAACTTTCTGATACTGGGCGATTGGCTCGGAAACAGCCGCATATAATAATTAGCCGACTAAGTTTATTCCTGTAGTCCTTTTCCCTCGCTTTTGAAGTTGAGAGATGCCCTATCGAAAGAAGACCTGCGATCGACGGTTTCGTCCAGCGCGATAGACTTCGAGCGTCCATGTTTTCGCAAAACGGTATATTAACTCGTTTTGTCTAGGATGTCGGATGGTCAAGTGCGGGGCGATTGTTCGGCAGATCTGTGGCTCAGCCACAATTGCGCGCAATGCGTATGATCTGGCTGGACTGCCAAAGACAAGAGCGAGCGCTCGAGAGTATGACGATGTCGAAACTTCGCAATAAGAACATGGGATCGTAAACCGAGATGGCGATGAACGAGACCACGTCTTACGAGCCGCACTACCGTGAACAGGCGAGCGGGCCCAACAATCTGCTGCGGCTGGCACTGTTGTTATGGCGCAATGCGCTTTTCATTCTTCTGATCGGTATATTGTGTGCGGCTCTGGCATTCGGTGCCTCGCTGCTGATCCCCAACTATTATGTCGCGACGTCACAAATCCTGCTGGACCCGGAGGGATCGCGGGTTCTGGAAAGTGACCTGCCGGGGCAACCCCGTGCGGTGGACTCGCATGTCCTGAACCAGCAATACATTATTACATCGGCGCAGGTTCTGTCGCGCATCGTCGAAAGTCAGAAGCTTTACGACGATCCCGATTTTGGCGCTGCCGAGCCTGTCTATCCCGACAAGGAACGACGCAGCAATCTGGCGCTGGATGCGCTGCGCAAGGTCACATCGGTGGCCGCTGTCGGCAAGAGCTTCGTCGTCAACATTTCGGTGAAGTCCGACAGCCCGCAGCGGGCCGCGGAACTCGCCAACCTGATTGCCACGACTTACGCGCAGGTGCGCATTGAAATGAACAGCGATGTCCTGCGCCGGACCGGTGGTGGGTTGGCAGCGCAGCTGGACCAGTTGCGTAAAGCAGTGGAAGATGGTGACCGCGCCGTTCAGGCCTACAGGGCCGAGCATAATCTGGCGGATATTCAGGGCCGACCGGATGTTGAACAGCGCATTGCGGACGCCAACACCGAGATTTCACGATTGCAGGCTTCCGTTGCCGAGAATGAAGCGCTGGTTTCCGAGCTCAATCGCGCCAGAAACGACCGGCAGTATTTGCGGTTCATTCCCGACACATCGCTGACGCCCGCCATTATTTCCCTGCGCGCGCGATACCAGGAAAGCCGCGAAGAGGAATCCGTTCAGGCAACGTCCCTTGGCGCACAGCACCCGTCGTTGCAGGCGGCGCGGGCACGGACCCAGTCTCTGGCTAATATTCTGGACGAGCAGCTGCGGAATTTCGCGACGGCGACATCGGGCAATCTGGCGCGGCTGAAAAATCAGCTGAAGCTTTCCACCACCAATGCCAACACGCTGAAAACCAGTCTCAACAGTGATGAACAGACCATGGTGCGGCTGCGCGAATTGCAGCGGAAGCTGGATAGTGACCGCGCGGTCTACGAAGCGTTCCTCTTGAGAACCAAGCAGCTTTCTGAGCAGCAGGGCGCGTCGAGCGAAAATCCGCAGATCATTTCCACCGCAGAGCCGCCGCTGCGCAAGGCCGGACCACCGCGTACACTGATGCTGGCCGGTGGCGGAATTTTTGGTCTTATCCTAGCGTCAGGACTGCTGATCCTGCGCGATCAGTTCCGTGGCCAGCCGAGTGATTTGCAAATGGTGCGTGCGCCTCAGACTTCGCTTCCGATAGGCCCTGCCGAAAGCCCGCCGCCCGCGGCACTTTTACCTGTTACGCGGAGTGCCGTTGCTGCGACGCCGGTTGCCACTGGCAGCGGTATCATCCGGCAGCGGGAAGTGCAGTTGCTCGCAGCCCCGGCAGACGAAGGATTCGATGGTCTGGCGCGCTTCGTGTCCTCCGCACTTCAACCTGCTGGCAATCACCGAATCCTCGTCGTCTCTACGGGCCCGAAAAATCGGGCGGCCTATAGCGCTTTCAATCTGGCGGCAGAGGTGTCGAAATTGGGACGCCGCGTTCTGCTGGTCGATTCCGCAAACCATGATCCGCTGATGACCGCCATGCTGCTACCGGAGCAGGCGGAAGAGGGTGCCACCGAACGTCGCTATCAAGTCGAGACTATTCCGCTTCTGACCTTCGCACCGGTAAACATCCGTAGCGGCGAAAACCTCGCTGATCCAAGAGACGACAAAGGCGAGGCCTTCGATCTCGTCGTCGTCGACGGCGGCGTGGCGGCGAAATCGAGGCTGAATGCAGATGCGCGCCATGGTCTGGACGAGGTTTTCCTGATGCAGCATGAGGAAGACACCGGCAGTGTCGTGATCGCGCTCGTATCGTTGGAAGAGAGCGGCCTGGAAAATATCAAAGTGCTGCGCATGACGCGGTCCGGCTTGCAATTTTGAGGACCGACCTTGGCTGAAAACAACAATAGGACAGCCATGCGTATTCCTTTCCTGAAAGGTCGATCCGTCACCGGTCTCAACGTCATCTTCAACATGGGGCTTCGCGGCTCTACGTTGGTGCTGCGGTTTGCGCTGTCGTTTTACATCGTCAAGTTCATGGGTCTTGAGGCTGCGGGCGTTTACGGACTGGCGCTGGGTGTGGTCAATGCCGCCCCTGCGGCTCTGGGCTGGGGCCTGAATTATTTCATCGCGCGTGACGTCAGCGGCAAGACCTCGGGTATTGCTGGGGTCTACATGAAAACACGACTGATGGTGACAGTGTCATCGCTGGCTGCGATGACGGCGATTGCCTTGATCGTCGCCTATTTCATGGGCCATGCGGTCATCCCACTTTATTTTCTCGTTCTTCTCGTCGTCTGGCTGGAGACGATCTCCTGCGACATCCACGTCCCGCTCATTGCGCAGGAAATGTCCAGTCAGGCCAATGTGCTGTTTTTCCTGAGAACATCGTCGTGGATATTACCCGTCGTGGGTCTTGGGCTTGCCTTCGAGAGCTTCCGTAATATCGAAACGATCATGGTCGCCTGGAGCCTTGGCTATATCGTCATGTTTTTCGGGCTCGCCTGCTTTTTGCGACAATGGCCGTTTCGGCGGATTTTTCAGGCACCGATGCGCACACGTTGGGTCAAGAAGCGAATGCGCAAGGCGTGGTTGATCTATATCAGCGATATGAGCAATGTCGGGCTGGTCTATGCGGATCGCTACATCGTTTCCATTCTGCTCACTCTGTCGCTGACGGGCGTCTATACGTTCTACTGGTCGCTGGCCAATGCGTTGCAAACGCTGATTTCAACGGCGGTCCTTCAGGTTGCCATTCCCGCGCTATTCAAGGCTTATAATACCGGCTCCATGAAAGAGTGGCGCAAGGTCATGATCTGGCAGTTCACCAAGACAGCGGCGGTGGCCTTCGGCCTGGGGGTCGCCATTTTCGTCAGCGGCAATATTCTCGTGCATTTCATGAATATGCCGGAGCTTGGCCAGCATCAGGGTATCTTTGCCCTCCTGCTTTTGACCGCCGTCGTCCGCTCCTGCACGGACCTGATGGGGCTTGGGCTCAACAGCCTGCGAAAAGACGGCCATTACGCATTCGTCAATCTGTCCAGCGTGCTGCTGTCGATTGGCATGAGTTTTCTCTTGATCAGCGCTTTCGGCTTTATCGGCGCTGGCCTCTCCGCCTTCTTCACGGCAATTGTGACGGCAACGATTTCCAGCACGTTGCTGTGGCGGGCATCGCGATCATAGATTTGAAAATTTAACTGAGCGGGTTCATTTAAAGAAGGCGGTTGAAGACATGGGATTGGACCAAAAGCAGCATTCACCCGGACGTCGTTTCCTTAAAAAACTGTATCATGCCGCCATTCAAAGCCTGCCGATCAAGCAGGCGACGCAACTGCAATATTATCGCTATCACAAACTCTGGGCCGATCTCGACCACCCCAAAACGCTGAACGAGCATCTGTGCGCGCGCAAGACTGCCTGGACGGGGCCGCAGTCGGACCCGCGCCTCATCACGCTCAGCGACAAGATTGCCGTCAAAGCCTATGTCGCAGAGGCCTTGGGTCCGCAGTGGGTCACGCCGATCCTGTGGCGCGGCAAAAATCTCGATGATTGTCCGCCGCTGCCGTTTCCCTATGTCATCAAGGTCAACCACGGGTCGGACCGGAATATTTTCGTTTATGGCCCTGCCGATCTGGTCGGTGCCAAGGAAAAATGCGACCTTTGGCTGGCTGGTCGCACGGCATGGCGGCTTGCGGAAGAGTGGTACAATCATATCGAGCCGGAAATATTCATTGAGCCGTTCATTGGCGAGAATGGCGAGGCACCTGTCGATTACAAACTCTTCTGCTTTGAAGATGACATTCCTTGCATCCAGATCGATACGGCGCGTTTCAGCGATCACCGCCGCTGCTTTTATGACGAGCATTGGACCAAGCTCGATTTCGGACATTATTATCCGCTGGAAACAGGCGAACTCCCGCGTCCACCGCATCTGGATGCCATTCTCTCGGCGGCGCGGACACTGGCAAAAGGGTTCGAGTTCGTCCGCATCGATTTCTACGACAAGCCATCAGGCCCTGTGTTCGGCGAGATGACCTTCAGCCCAACCTCCGGCTTTGGCGCCTTCCGGCCGCCCTCGACCGATGTTTGGTTGGGGACGTTCTGGAAAGACAGGCCAACCGGCAAATAGCGTTATGCTTTGCGGGCGGGCGGGGTCGTCTTGCCATCAGATGTGGGCTTGTCCAGCAGATAGGACAGAATAATGCCGCCCGTAAGCCACGCGACGACGACGTAAACGTAATAAAACCCTGGCGTGAAGACTGCGTTGAACAGAAACAGGAAGGCGATATAGCCGCATGCGACTCTGCGTAGGCCGAAGCGGTTGGGTTGCAGGTTGTCGTGCACCCACATTTGCAGCTTTCCGAAGTAAAAGCCGAAAAGCGTTGCGATGACCATGACGCCGGGAACGCCGAAGTTCAGGTAGGCTTCGCCGAACAGGGTGGGGCGCAGACCGGCGTGGAACTGTGGATCGAGACCCGCAAGCGTGCTGGTGATGATGCCCATGCGAAAGTCGTTTCGAAACTCGCTGATGAATGAGGGCACAAGCGCCATGTAGCCCGCGAGATACGTCATGCCGCGATAGAAATGGCCATCGAAGCCACTCAAAATCCAGGCGTAGTCGCGGAAATCGGAGAAATTGTTGCCGTAGAGTATCTGGTAGGACACGACCTGCAGGATATCGACGCTGTCATTGCCATCTGCCGTGGAGCGCAAGATACCGATGACGATGGCAACCGTCACGAAGCCGACGATGGACAAGGTGAAGGTTGCGAGGTTTTTGTAACGGTAGGCGATGATGAGGCAGACGACGAACATGAACAGCACCTCGATGCTGGCGCCGCGTGTGCCGATCATGAGGCCCAGCGCACTGCACATGAAGCCCGCGAAGACGAAAAACCGGCTATAGCCGAAACCATAGACGAGAAGGCTGAGCGTGATCGTCGGAAGGATGACCGAATAAAGATTGATGGCAGGGCGCAGCGAGGTGTTTTCAAACGAAAATTGCCTGCCTTGAAAAGGCCGGACACCCAGTGCGATGAGGCCCATGGTCGCAAAAAGAATGACGATCAGGGAAAGCCACGCACCCGGTTTCGTCTGCCAGAAGGCATATCCCTTCTCGACAAAGGTGAACATGGCACTTTTGCCGGAGCTGAATGTCGCCAGCCCCATGCCGACGAGAACGAAGACCACGCCGAGAACGGAGAGATAGAAGGCCTCGTTGATATAATCGCGGATGATGTAGATGGAATCGCCGACTGCTTCCATATTCTTGTCGGACTCCGCAAACGGCGACATCACCAGAATGGGCAGCACGTTGTACCGTATCCAGAAATAGGACGAGAAGGTCAGCACGCCCCATTTGAAGAACGAACTGACGTAATAAAAGGCAAAGACCAACCAGCCAATGATGAGGATGAGCCAAGCGAGATTGGACATGTCGAACCTTATTGCCTCGCATTGTGCAGGAAGCGGCAACGAAAACGGTTCGATGACCGTCGCAGAAATCCATTAAGAAGCTGTTAGCCATACGGGCTTGAGCGTTCAGCGAGCCGCAGCCGAGACCAGTATGGATTCGAGGCGTCCGTAATAGCCTGATAATTCTGCTGTACCCTTGAAATCCGCCAGACCAGGAAAAATCTCGTCGCGTTTTTCCCACCATTGGCTCTGGCCGATGGAGAGGGCTTTCGACATGAGTTGGGAGAGGAGATCGGGTTTGTCGGGATCGTAAGACCAGCCCGTCTGGTGTTCCCGAATCATTTCCGTTGTGCCGCCGCGCGTGGTCGCGATGACGGGAATGCCGTAGACGGGTGCCTCAACGAGAATTCGGCTTTGCGGTTCATGCCAGCGCGAAGGAACGATCATGGCATCGGCGATGCGGTAGATTTCTTCCGGCCTGACGAAGCCTTTGAATTCTATGGGCGCATCCGCAGCAAGCTTTTTGAGTCGCGCAACATCGCGTTCGTGGCCTCGCCCGGCGATGACCAGTCTGGACGTGCCGCGTTGCGGCAGGGACAAAAAGGCGCGGATGAGATCCGCCACACCTTTTTCTTCCGCCATGGCGCCAAGATAGCCGAAGGTGAATTTGGCCGCTGCTGGTGCCTGTCTGCCGATTAGCGATGTGTCGTATGTGCTTTTTGTCGCATTGGTGTTGTGCATCACGTGCCAATCGGCACTCTGCAACACGCCGTTGCTGACGAACCGGTGCCGCAAAGCGTCGCTAACTGCAATCACCGTCATGCCGTCACCCGTCATGTCCTTCATGCGCCGGGTCAAAAGCGAGCAGTCAAGGCAGGGGCGTTCGCAATTGTCGCCATTGCGGAACATGCTCGTCTTGGGACAGAGAAGTGCATAATCTCTCAGGTGCAGACAGAGCGGGATATTGGCTGTGCGCGCCGCGATGAAGAGAGCGGGCTGCATGTAAGCCGAATTCTGCGCGTAGATGAGGTCGAATTTTTCTGTCAGGAAAAACTGGGTCAGCTGCTCGGGGCAAAGCGCGCCCATGGCGGTGCGCAGATGCCAGCCTGCCCGGCGCAGAAACCCGGCAGAGGATTTGCGCGGCAGCGGCAGATAGCTGTTGTTCCACGGAAGGCGCACCACGCGGATTCCGCCCGGCAAACGCGCTTCTCCCGGAGGTGCGATAGCGTCACCTTCCTTGCCCAGGGCAAGAACGGTCACATCATGTCGCATGCCAAGCTCGATTGCGCTGAGGCGCGCGGAAATTTCCGCGCCGCCCTCCTCCTGTGGAGCAAAAGTCTGCGATACGATGCAGATTTTCAAATCCGCTTACCTCAATCCGCGATGTTCGCCATGCTTGCTGGCCGTTGCTACTTTATGACGCTACAACCATTTAAATATATTGAACGCTACCGTGCAAAAATCCGTAGTCTTTGCCGCAGATGATCAACATAAAATGATGGCTGGAGCTGCCAAAACGCCCTTTTCACTTTGCATTGCGCGCAATATGAAACGGCGAAAGCAGGCATTTGCTATTTCTCCTTCAATATTCTGTCTTGATTAAGGAATTTAAGATTTAAGTCTTGTCTGTAAGGGCAGGTCGTCTTCGAACCAATGCCGTGGCTAAGGTGGATCATGAAGATTCTGCACGTTTTCGAGACGATACCCGGTGGGCCTGCGACCTATTTCAACGAAATAGTGCCGAGCCAGATCAGGGCGCTGGGTGAGGAAAACGTCCGGGTCATCGTGCCGCAATCCCATGTCAGCTTTCTCAAGAACACGCCCGTTTCCTGCATTTCCACCTTCGTCAGGCGCAAACGCTCGACAGCGCTTCCGGCGCTTTCGCGGGCCGTCATACGGGAGGTGAAAACCTTCCGACCGGATATCGTTCACGCGCATTCCACTTTGGCAGGTGGCGTGTGCCGGTTGATCAGCCTGCTACCAGGACGGTTTCCGCCTGTCGTCTATTGCCCGCATGGTTGGGTCTTCGACATGGAGACACTCGGAGTGTTGCGCCACCCGGCGCGTTGGGTAGAGCGCCTTTTGTCGCCCTTGGCACGCAGCATCGTTGCTATCTCAGGTTATGAGTACGATCAGGGTCTGAAGGCGGGCATTTCTGCGCGGCGGATGGTGGTCATCGAAAACGGCATATCATCGCAAATGCCCGTGGCAACGCCAGCGCAATGGACCGATACGCGTACCAAAGTCCTGTTCGTTGGACGTCTGGACCGGCAGAAGGGTGTCGATATTCTGTTTCGCGCAGCAGATAGATTGCGCGACGTGGCCACATTCCGGGTTATCGGTGCGCATGTCACGACACGGAACGAGCGGACGGAGACGATACCCGACAATGTTAAACTGCTGGGTTGGAAATCACCGGAAGATATCGCCGGGCATCTGGCCGTCTGCGATGTCGTCGCCATGCCTTCGCGCTGGGAAGGTTTCGGGCTGGTAGCACTGGAAGCCATGCGCGCACGAAAACCGGTCATCGCATCGGCAGTCGGCGGGCTGCAATCGGTCGTCGCCGATGGCGTAACCGGCGTTCTCTTCCCCGCAGGCGATGACCGCGCCCTTGCCGCAGCTATTGCTTCACGCGATGGCGAAGCGTGGGCGCAGATGGGGGCGGCAGGCTATGAGCGCTTCATGGATCGCTACAGAAGCGAGCGGACCAATGAGGAGCTCATGCAGCTTTACCGCACCATATTGAATGAAATGCCTGCGGAGAGACGCAAGATCGCATGACGAATTTCATCAACGGGCGGTTCCTGACCCAAAAAACCAGTGGCGTGCAGCGATTTGCAAGGGAGATCGTCAAGGCGCTGGACCGGCATCTGGCATCGACTGGTAGCGACGATGAGTGGGTGCTGCTTGCGCCCGAAAGCGCGTCGCTGGATATGCCGCTTTCCGCGATCGCACAGCGCCACACGGGAAGCCTTTCCGGCCATCTGTGGGAGCAGACACAGCTTTTTGCGGCTGCGCGAGGCGGCAAGCTGATCAATCTGTGCAATAGCGGCCCGGTTTTGCATGGCAAAAGTCTCACCGTCATTCACGACGCAATGATTTTTCGCACGCCCGAGAACTTCTCGCGCTCCTATCGCGCCGTGCACGGAACGCTGGGACACCTTCTCTCCCGCCGTGGGCGCATCGCTACCGTTTCGGAGTTTTCCAAGCGCGAGTTGACGCAGATGATCGGCGCAAAAAACGTCTCCGTCATTCCCAATAGCTGCGAGCATCTGGCATCCATCGTGACGGATGAAACGGTGCTCCAGCGGTTGGCGTTGATACCGGGTCGTTATCTGCTTTTCGTCGGATCGCCGACACCCAACAAGAACATTCAGCGTGCCATCGAAGCCATCGGAATCATGGGCGATACCGCCCCTGACTTTGCCGTGGTCGGTGCCGCTGCATCCAGTGTCTTCAAGGCAAATGTGCCTGATAGCAAAAATACCCAGCGGGACCATGTGAAATTCACGGGTCGCCTGTCCGACGAAGAAATCGCGGCACTTTACAGCCATGCCGCAGCGCTGTTGTTTCCAAGCCTTTATGAAGGTTTCGGCATTCCGCCGCTGGAGGCCATGCTGCTGGGTTGCCCGGTTCTGTCATCGAACATCGAGCCTGCGCTGGAGGTTTGCGGCGATGCGGCGCTTTATTTCGATCCGAATGATGCCCATGACATTGTGCGATCGATCACTCATTTGACCGGGAACCCGGACCTGCGAGCCGAGATGATTGCGCGCGGCCATGCACGCGCGGCGGCGTTTTCCTGGGACCGGAGTGCGCTTGCTCTTGTCGATGCCGCAGCAGGTCTTTGATGCTATCTTTACTCCTGCTGAAATACTATGGATCGCCAGATGCTTCTCAGGGGCGGCGTGCGTAACGGAGACAATGCGAAACCGATGAAAATCTGTATCGTCGCACAGACATTCGCGCCCCAGGAGGAGGGTGGTGCAGAGATCGTCGCACGCATGTGCGCGGCTGAGCTTTCGCGTTACCATGACGTCATCATTCTCTCCCTCGGTCTGGAGGGTGACAGCGTTGCGCCACCCGGCGAAAGCATCAACAGCGACGGCATTCGGGTTCTGCGCGTCAACTGGCACAACAGTTATCTGCCGGGGCCGCGCAAACCAGCAGTGGGCAAGCTGACCAAACTGGCCTGGCACATTCGCAACGCGCTGGGCGCGACTTCTGCCGATGAGGTCAAGGAACTTTTGCTGCGGGAAAAGGTCGATCTCGTCTACGCCCATAATTCCGCAAAAATGCAGCCCGCCATTTTCGAAGCGACCAGTGCGCTCAACATACCGCTCTGTCTGCATTTGCATGATTATGCGCTGCTATGCCCAAAATCGAGCATGTTTCGCAGCTCCGGTAATTGTGAAAAGCCCTGCCTCGAATGCCGGGTGCTGACCGCGCGCATCAAATCCAGCAAGGGTGATGGCGTGACCGCGATTTCTGTCAGCGATGCGCTGCGCCAACGGTTCCTGCGCAACGGCGTTCTGAAGAAAGCCGACTGGCACGTTCTTTTGAACGCCAATCGCAGTGGAGCGCTGTTTCATGCGCCCCTCGTGGGTCGCAAGAGTGGTACCAGCGAAGTCTTCACCTTCGGGTATCTCGGTGCTCTTGCTGAAGAAAAAGGTGTCGAGGATTTGATTCAGGCCTTCCTCAAATTGCCGCAGACCAAGGCCGCCACGCTTCTAATCGCAGGTCGTGGCAGGGACGATTACGAGCGGCATCTGAAGGCGCTCGCTGGCGACGCCGCAATCCGCTTTCTTGGCTTCGTGCGGCCGGAAGAAGTCTATAAGGTCGCCGATGTCGTCGTCGTTCCCTCACGCTGGCATGAGCCGCAAAGCCTAATCTTGATGGAAGCCGCGACCTATGGCGTGCCCGTCATAGGAACGGAGCGGGGTGGGACACCGGAAATTCTGCGCGACCTTGGAACGGGCTGGTGTTACGATCCAGACCGGGAGACGGGCCTGCTGGAAACTCTGGAAAGGGCGCTGGCGATCGGCCATGAAAATTGGTGGCGAGAGCGGGATAGGCATTTCCCGGGTATTGAAGGTTTCAAGGGAACGTCGGAAGCATCGGGATATTATCGCAAGCTCAATGATATCCTGATGGCAGCAAAGGCTGCGGGCGAGACAACGTCTCACTGAATGTGACCTATGGAGAAGCAGCGTTAGCTTGGATTTCGAAGTACATATCAAGCATTGATTAACGTGAATACGGCATGGTGCATGACAGTTGCTTGAGACATCCATTGGAGGGTGGGACATGAATGCCGGTTTCAACCTGCCAAAAGCGAATGATAAAAGCGCGCAGATCGCCGCCGACTATCCGGTCGTTTTTGCAGATACGATCGGTCTTTTCCGGCCTGCCGATGCATTGACGCTTCCTGATCTTTCCCGGAATGAAGGCACGGCGTGGGCTGCAGATACGGCTGTTCTGTTCGTGGGCTCCTGGGGGTTCGAGGAACTTTGCGCCCGAAAATTCTGGCAGCAGCTGGCTGTCGAACTCTCCAAGCGCGGCATGGCCAGCTTGCGTTTCGACTATCCCGGTACTGGCGATGCGCTCGACCATCCCGATTATGCTGATGGTTTGGAAGTCTGGCTTGATACTGTCAGGGCCGCGGCGCGGACACTGCGAGAACTGGCTGGTGTCAAGAGATTGCTGTTGATTGGCCACGGGATCGGTGGTGCGATGGCGTGGCGCGTGGCGGAAACCATGGAAGATGTCGCGGGTGTGGCGCTTGCGGCACCGGCTCTTTCCGGGCGTCACTGGCTGCGAGAATTCGTGGCGTTGAGCCGCATTGCCAATCAGGGCGCCATACTGACGGGAAATTCGGCCTCCGGGCCAACCATGGGCGAGCAGGTCATACCAAAGGCGGTGACGTCAGGGCTAAAACTGCTGAAGATCACCGATGCGCAGAAGGCGCCCGCCGCCAACATTCTGATGCTGCAGCAGGAGAACCGCCCGGCGGATGCGACGTTTGCCGAGCATTTGCACACACTTGGCGTCAATGTTCAGGCCCAGACCTTTGAGGGCTACGAACGGTTCATCCGGGATGTTCTCTTTTCCGTACCGCCGACGGCCTCTATCGATGTCATCGCAAAGTGGGCTGCCGGTCTGACGCAGCGCATTCCGGCCGCCGTTCCTACCCATTTACAAGAGCATGGCTCCACAGCCCTCGAAGCCGAGTGTTTTACGGAAACCCCTGTTCGGTTTGGTGAGGGCAACCGTCTCTACGGTGTGTTGTGCGAGCCGCGTGGACCGCGCAAGGGTGCAACAGTGCTGGTTTTGCCGACCGGTTATGAGCGTGCGTCCGGCTGGGGGCGCATATCCGTTCGCTTGTGCCGGGATCTGGCGCGCACGGGTGTTGCAAGCCTGCGCTTCGACATGGCCAATATTGCTGACAGCCCTGCCGTTCCCGGTCGCCCGGAGCAGATCATCTATGGCGACGGGCAGCTTGCGGATGTTGATGCCGCGATGGAGTTTCTGACGGAAAAGAAGCTGTTTCCCGTGGTGGTGACCGGGCGGTGCAGCGGCGGATGGGCCGCTTTTAAAAGTGGCGTGCGGGACATGCGCTTCAGCGGTGTCGTCCCGGTCAATGTTTTCGACTTTTACATTCCACCTGATGCAGATGTGGAAGCGCTGCTGATCTCATCGCGCCAGCCCTTGGCAAGCTACGGTGCCAAATTGTTGCGCGGCAGCTTCTGGCGCAAGGTGCTGCGCGGCGAAGTCAGGGTCAGGAACGGTATCGTCAATCTCTGGGCCATGGTGATGGGCAAGGCCATTTCCTTCACAACGCCCATTATGGTGCGTTTTCCTTTTCTGTCACCACGGTTTCATGCCCTTTCGCAGGATTTCAATGCGATAGCCGCCAATGATACGCGCATGTCCATCGTCTTTACGGAAGGCGACATTGGTGCAGCGATGCTCGAAACCAATTTCGGACCGCGCGGTCGCCTGTTGACGTGCCGATATGGCAATCCGCGTATCGCCTTCATCGAAAACGCCGATCACAATCTGACCACAGCGGAAGCCCGCCATGCTTGGGCCGATGAAGTCAGAGCTATCGCAATGCAATTTCCACCTACGCATCAGGACGCGTCTGTCACCTCTGCCTGAAGATACCGGCAGTGCTCTATGTGACATCTGGCAAAACATGAAGTAGTCTGGTCTGCGTCGCAGTCCAGACTCGACACTCTGCCTCAAAATTAACATCGACCACGACCACCTGCTAAGAAAACAGGCAAAAGATTTATCATCCGATAAAAAATTTATCATTTGATAAAAATAAACATACAGAGAAAGACTAACCTATTGATTTCAATAGGCATCACGAACTGGCACAGAAACTGCATTTGATCTCTCAAAAGTTCACACGGGAACAAGAACTGGAGAATGCAATGGAAGTAGGTGTTTTCATACCGATCGGGAACAACGGTTGGCTGCTCTCTGAAAATGCGCCGCAATACAAGCCCACCTTCGAGCTTAACAAGCAGATCACGCTTGCAGCCGAGAAATACGGGTTCGATTTTGCCCTGTCCATGATCAAGCTTCGCGGCTTTGGTGGCAAGACGGAGTTCTGGGATTACAATCTCGAATCCTTCACGCTGATGGCCGGGCTCGCGGCGGTCACATCGAAAATCAAGCTTTTCGGCACCACTGCCACGCTCGTCATGCCACCGGCCATCGTCGCGCGCATGGCAACCACCATCGATTCCATTTCGGGCGGTCGTTTCGGGATCAACCTCATTACCGGCTGGCAGAGACCGGAATACAGCCAGATGGGCCTGTGGCCGGGCGATGATTATTTCGGCGATCGATACGAATATCTGAGTGAATATACCACCGTGCTTCAAGAGCTTTTGACGACAGGGCAATCGGACTTGAAGGGCAAGTATTTCACCATGGACGACTGCCGGATGAAGCCGGTGCCCGAGGGCAATGTCAAGCTGATCTGTGCTGGTTCGTCGGATAAGGGTCTTGCGTTCTCGGCGAAATTTGCAGATTATGGCTTTTGCTTTGGTGTGGGTGTGAACACGCCGAAAGCCTTTGCACCCACAAACGAACGTCTTCTCGCCGCCACCGAAAAGACCGGTCGCGATGTGCGGTCCTGTGTGTTGACGATGGTGCTGGCCGAAGAAAAGTCCGAGGACGCCTGGGCAAAGTGGGAACACTACAAGGCCGGTGCCGACCAGGAGGCCATCAAATGGCTGGGCCTTCAGAGCTCCGTCGATACGAAATCTGGATCGGATACCAATGTCAGGCACATGTCCAACCCGGTTTCCGCCGTCAACATCAACATGGGAACGCTGATCGGCTCCTACGAGGAAGTGGCCGCGATGCTGGACGAAATGAGCGAAGTGCCGGGTACCGGTGGCGTTATGCTGACTTTCGATGACTTTGTCGAAGGTATCGAAAAATTCGGCAAATTCGTACAGCCCTTGATGAAGAGCCGCGCCCATGTCACCGCGGCGCTGGAGGCAGCCGAATGAGCGATACCTTGGTTGCCGGTTACACACCGCCGAAGAGCCGCACCGAAAGCGTCACTCTGCCCGCCCGGCCAGAGCCGATTTCTCTAAAACCGAGCGAGACCGCCGTTGTCGTGGTGGATATGCAAAACGCCTATTCGACCGAAGGCGGCTATGTCGATCTGGCCGGGTTCGATATCTCGGGTGCGAAATCGACTATCGCCAATATCGGCAAGACGCTGTCGGCTGCCCGTGCGGCCGGTGTGCAGGTCATCTATTTTCAGAATGGCTGGGATAAGGATTATGTCGAGGCAGGGGGACCTGGTTCTCCCAACTGGCACAAGTCCAATGCCTTGAAGACCATGCGGGCACGACCGGAATTGCAGGGGAAACTGCTGGCCAAGGGCACATGGGATTATGCCATCGTCGATGAGCTGCAACCCCAGCCCGGCGACATTCTGGTGCCGAAAACCCGCTATAGCGGTTTCTTCAACACCAATATGGACAGCGTTTTGCGGGCGAGGGGTATTCGCAACCTTGTTTTCGTCGGCATTGCGACGAATGTCTGCGTGGAAAGCTCACTGCGGGATGCCTTCCATCTCGAATATTTCGGCGTGATGCTGGAAGACGCGACGCACCATCTTGGCCCTGACTTCATTCAGCAGGCAACCGTCTATAACGTCGAGAAATTCTTCGGTTGGGTCGCTACGGTCAATGACTTCTGCGCCGTGATTTCCCAAGCCGCACCGTTGCACGAATAACCCGACCCGATCAAAGAGGAGAACACGACAATGCCGAAGAAAATTATCGTTCCTGAAGGCACATCCAAACCAATCGCGCCATTTTCACCGGGAACACTGGCCGATGGCGTCGTATACGTGTCTGGCACTCTGCCGTTCGACAAGAACAACGACGTCGTGCATGTGGGAGACGCTGCCGCCCAGACCCGGCATGTGCTGGAAACCATCAAATCCGTCATCGAAACCGCTGGCGGCACCATGGATGACGTGACCATGAACCACATCTTCATCACCGACTGGGCAAATTATCAGGCGGTCAATACCGTCTATTCCGAGTATTTTCCCGGTGACAAGCCGGCGCGCTATTGCATCCTGTGCGGTCTGGTCAAGCCGGACGCGCTGGTGGAGATCGCAACCGTCGCCCATATCGGCACATAACGGCTGGATGGCGCAATGATCTATTTCGAAGTTCAGGGTCGTGATGAAGCCGATGCGCAAACCATCCTGCTGTCATCGGGGCTGGGCGGTTCCGGCTCCTATTGGGCACCCCAGATGGACATGCTGCAACGGCATTTTCGCGTGGTGGTCTATGATCATCATGGCACCGGCAGAACAGGTGGAGAAGTCCCGCAGTCCGGCGGCATAACCGCCATGGCGGATGATGTCATCGAGATTGCGAAGGTGCTGAACCTCGAAGCATTCCACTTTATGGGCCATGCGCTGGGTGGGTTGATCGGGCTGGATATCGCCCTTCGCAAACCCGGCCTCATCGATAGACTGGTCCTCGTCAATGCTTGGAGCAAGGCGGACGCCCATTCCGGCAGGTGTTTCGATACCCGGATCTCCCTCCTGGAAAACTCAGGTGTCGAAGCATTCGTGAAGGCTCAACCGCTGTTTCTTTACCCGGCTCAGTGGATGTCCGACAATGCCGAACGGCTTGCCAGGGATGACGCCCACGGCGTCAGTCATTTTCAGGGCAAGGACAATGTTTTGCGTCGGATTGCGGCACTGAGAGCGTTCGATGTGGATGACAGACTTGCAGACATCGAGAACGCAACACTGGTCATCGCCGCCAAGGACGATCTTCTTGTACCATACTCCCGTTCACTCCGGCTTGCGGAGGGTTTGCCGAACGCGCAACTCGTCCTTTTCGATGGGGGCGCCCATGCGGTCAACGTGACCGATGCCACTCTTTTTAACACCCGGCTCGAGACATTTTTGCTCGCCTCAAAGCCGAACTGAATAGGACGATACTCCATGCCCCTTGATGAACAGGCACTTTCAACACTTTTCACAGAAGCCCGCACCCATAATGGCTGGACTGACAAGCCGGTCGCGGATGCGCTTTTGCGCGACCTCTACGACCTGACCAAGATGGGACCGACATCGGCCAATTGCTCGCCGGGGCGGTTCGTTTTCATTCGCTCTGCCGATGCGAAGGAAAAGCTGAGACCAGCGCTGTCATCAGGCAATCTCGAAAAGACCATGACGGCCCCGGTGACGGTGATTGCCGCCATCGACGCGGAGTTTTACGAGAAGCTTCCGACGCTGTTCCCGCACGCCGATGCAAAATCGTGGTTCACATCCAGCCCCGCCATGGCCGAGGAGACGGCGTTTCGCAACGCCACGCTTCAGGCGGGATATCTCATTCTGGCAGCACGAGCGCTGGGGCTCGATACCGGGGCCATGTCGGGTTTCGACAAGACGAAGGTGGATGAGGCGTTTTTCGCTGGCACGACATGGAAGTCCAATTTCCTGATCAATCTGGGATATGGCGATGCATCGAAACTGTTTGGTCGCCTTCCCCGTCTTCCCTTTGAAGATGCCTGCCAGTTGGTTTGATGAGTTGTTAGGAAAGGTCGTTTAGATGCAGAGGCTGTCTCTCGATAAGGATACCGAAATGGAGACGAAGACTGCCGAACAGCGCAGCCTGGACTATCGTAACGCCATGGCCCAATTGGCTGGCGCGGTCAACATCGTCACGACCGATGGCCCAGAAGGCAGGGCCGGTTTTGCCGCGACTGCCGTGTGCAGCGTCTCAGATAATCCACCGACTCTGCTGGTTTGTCTGAACCGCAACTCGTCTGCTCACAGATATGTCGCTGGAAACGGTGTCGTCTGCATCAACACGCTGGCAGCCGATCAGGAGCAGTTGAGCAGCCTTTTTGGCGGCAAGACGCCGATCGATCAGCGTTTTGCAGCCGGGGAGTGGAGCACGCTTGAAACCGGAGCGCCCCTTCTCGAGGGCGCGCTCTGCTCGTTCGATTGCCGCATCCGCACCATCCATGATGGCGGCACCCACGATATTCTGATCTGCGATGTCATGGACACGGTCATTGGTGAAGGCGAGGAAGCGCTGGTCTATTTCAAGCGCGCCTACCGTCACCTCTAGAGCGCTTCACCTTTTGACGGAACCATATCCTGCATTTCTGATGTAGTTTGCGCATTCGTCGGGTCGGATCGTTTCGACCAGCCCGCCAATATGCCGCCAGGTATCTTCGATGCTGCGCTTCTGTGCGTTGCGCATCCAGTGCTTTATCTTCGAGAAGGCCTGTTCGATTGGATTGAGGTCCGGCGAGTAGGGTGGCAGGAACCATAGCCGAGCACCGGCAGCCGTGATCGCCTGACGGACTGCCGCGGATTTGTGGCTGCCAAGATTGTCCATGACGACGATGTCGCCTGGCTTGAGAACCGGAACCAACTGCTGTTCGACATAGGCACGAAAGCACTGACCGTTGATCGGTCCGTCGAAGACACAAGGTGCTGCCAACCGATCCTTTCTCAATGCACCGAGGAATGTCAGCGTACGCCAGTGCCCATGCGGCGCAAACGCACGCAGTCGCTTGCCTTTGGGTCCCCAGCCCTTGATGGGTGTCATGTTGGTCTTGATCCAGGTCTCATCAATGAAGACCAGCCGTTCAGGATCGAGGTGATGCTGTAAGGTCTTCCATCGCTCTCTTCTACGGGCGACATCGGCACGCGCCTGTTCAAGGGCGAACAGCGTTTTTTTTAAAGCGCAGCCCCTCGCTGCGGATGAATTTCCAAATCGTATTGTGGGAGACGGCGATGCCTCGCAAGGCAAGTTCGGCCTTCAGTCCATGCAGTGTCAGGTGTGGATTCTGAGCGAGCCGTTCGGCAATGAAGCTGCGATGTGGCTCCAGGATGCGCTTGCGGTAACCACCCATCTTGCCTGGACGAACCGATCCGGTCGCACGATGGCGCTGAGACCATTTCACCACCGAAGACGCGGCCACATCAAAGCGCGCTGCAACGGCACGGACGCTTTCGCCGCTCGACACGGCTGCGACAACACGTTCACGAAGATCATTTGATATCGGTGCGGTCATCAGATGCTGGCCTCCATCCAGCCAACATCAGTGAATCACATCAGAACTGATTTGGGAATCAAACCCGATTCAGAAAGACGTGGAAACGCTCTAAAGTTTGTTTCAGCCGAAGAAGCGTTCCTTGAAGACGTCGAGTGCCACCGGTCTGCCAAAATAAAAGCCCTGAAACGCGCTGCAACCGCAACCCAGCATGAACCGGTACTGCTCCTCGGTCTCGATTCCTTCTGCCAGGATGTCGAGGCCGAGATCGTGGCCCATCTGGCAGATGTTGCGTGCCAGTCTCGCACCACGCTGGGTGCTGATGGCACGCACGAAGCTGCGATCGATCTTCAGTTGTTTCAGCGGTAGCCTTTGCAGGTAGCTCAATGAAGAATAGCCGGTTCCGAAGTCATCGAGCGCAATGCCGATGCCGTGCTTTTCCAGTGCCTTGATCTTGCTGATGAGTTCATCGACCTCGGCAACGAACATCGTTTCGGTCAATTCCAGCTTCAGCGCGCGCGGCGGTACCGAAGACGCGGCCAGTGAGGAAATGACATGGGAAACGAAATTTTCCCGAAAAAGCTGGTCGGGACTGACATTGACGGAAAGGACGAGGTCTCTCGTTTCAGGCTGGTTGCGCCAGGCCGCCAAGGTTTCGATGCCACGATCCAGAACCCAGCCGCCCAGTTGCGGCATCAGGCCTGCGCGTTCGGCAACGGGAATGAATTCGTCCGGCGGTACGTAACCGAGGCGGGGGTGGCGCCAGCGCAGCAGGGCTTCCGCTCCCACCAACTGCCCCGCGCCATCCACCTGTGGCTGGAAGAAGAGCTCGAACTGGTCCTTGAGCAATGCCATGCGCAACTCTCTCGCATAGCGGCTATCGGGACCCAGCTTGCGTTGGATCAGCAAAATACCGCCACAGAGTAGAGAAGCCGAAACGCCTGCATGCACCCATGCGGTCACGGACCTGATGGAGTCCGGCAGCGGCGTCGCAAAATCATAGTGCATCGCGCAGGCGGAAAAGAGAACGAAGCAGGCGATGGATGTCAGGATTATGCCGAGCTGAAACCGGCTGGGATCCAGCTGGTGGTTGACGAAACCGGCAAGCGCGATGATCAGCAGGTAGATATGCGCGACACGAGGTGCTGCGTCGCTCGGCACGTCGAACATCAAGGAATAGATGACGATGAACAGGACGCAGGCGAGCTGGGAAACGAGCATTCCTTGCGAAATATATCCCCGCAACGCCGCCATCCACCCAGCGGAAATCGTGGCAAAAAGCGCGAACTCGAGGAGCACCAGTGGCCAGTTCTGCATGGCCGCAAAGATCAGCACCCAGATGCCGCTGACAAAAACGCCCACCGGGAGTGCCACCCGACAGACGAACTGAAGATGTTGGAAATGCTGTCTCTGGGTCCTGTAATGAGGACCGGCTATTGATTTATTTAACAATTGAGCTCGCTGATGCGTGATTTCAGCAAGCTTATCAGGAATAATCCGGTTGAGCGACGCCGCTTTCGAAAGAAATTCCGACAAAGCGTAAAGATGTTTAACCAGCGAAAGTCGGCCTCATACACGGTTAAGTGGTGGAGGCCTTGATCCGGGCGCTCATGATTTGTCACCGGCTACGAGAAGGTCTTGTCGGACCAGGACTTTTACATTCGAGCGCGAAAACACCACCATCAGGACATGATTAGCCCGCCATCGATGTTGATGGTCTGGCCGGTGATGTAGGCGGCGTCTTCGGAGGCGAGGAAGGCGACCAATGCCGCGACTTCCGCAGGCGTACCGGCGCGGCGCATGGGGATATTTCGCACCCATTCGGCCATCAGTTCACCGGGCTGGTAATCGCCCAGCATCTTGCCCCAGACGCGGTCGTTATAATCCCACATTTCGGTGTGGATGATGCCGGGGCAGATGGCATTGGCGGTGATGCCCTCGGGCGCGAGTTCCTTGGCAAGGCTTTGCGTGAGGCCGATGACGCCAAATTTCGAGGCGGCATAATGTGGTGTGTAGATAAAGCCCTGGCGGGCCTGACCGGAGGCGGTGTTGATCAGACGTCCCTTGATGCCGCTGGCGCGGAAACGGCGGATAGCCTCCTGGCAGCAAAGGAAAGCGCCCTTCGTGTTGACCTCCATGTTAAGGTCCCACTGGTCTTCGCTGAGTTCCTCGACCTTGGAAATCGTAATGACACCCGCATTCTGGACAGAGACCGACAGCGCCCCGATGGCGGCTTCCGCCGCACCGTACGCCTCGCGAACGGCGGCAGCATCACGCACATCCAGTGTCACACCGAATGTCTGGGCACCGGTTTCTTCGGCAAGCCGTGCTGCGATCTCGGCTGTGTCCTTCTCGACCGCAGCGATTGCAACCTTGGCGCCTTCCTCTGCAAAGCGACGGGCGATGCCGTAACCGATGCCCTTGTTACCACCGCTGACGAATACGGACTGACCTTCGAAGCGTTTCATTTCTCCTCCTCCAGGAAACTGTGTCTTGCTATGGGCCGACCAAACGTTCGGCCGTGAATTTATCGGTCACCAGCACGTCGATCACGCCGGTTCTCAGCGCGCCCGCAATGGCTTCGGTTTTCTTGGCACCGCCCGCCAGCGCAATCACGCGGTCGACATTGGATAGATTTTCAAGCGGAAGGCCGATGACCCGGTCGTCGAGCGGCGTCTTGACCGGTCTGCCTTCCTTGTCGAAAAAGCGCAGAGAAATATCGCCGACGGCACCGGCCTGCGCCAGATCGGCCAGTTCCTTGGTCGAGAAAATGTTGCCCGAGCGTGCCAGCAGTTCCGATGGCTCGACGGCGCCAACGCCGACGATGGCAAGCGTGATGGAGCCGAACAGGTCGATCGTCTCGCGCACGAAGGGATCTGCGAGCATCAGAAGCTTGGCCTCACGCGAGGTCGACACGCCCGGAACAGGTAGCAGCTTGGGTTCACCCTCGGTCAGACGCGCCAGCCGCGTGGTGATCTGAGTTGCATGGGTCTGAACGGAAGGGTCGCCCATGCCGCCCAGCGTCTGAACGATATATTTCGCCTTGGCACCTTTCAGAGGATGGATGTTCTCCACCATCTTGAAGATCGTCTGGCTCCAGCTGGAAACGCCGATGATTTCGTTCTGCGAGAGCGTCACTTCCAGAAAGTGGGCGGCAGCCTCGCCTATGCGCGCCATGATCGCGCCGTCACGGTCTTCGCTGCAATCCACTACGATGGCTTCCGGTAGGTCGAAGCGTTCACGTAGTCTGGTCTCCAGATCATTGAATGTGCCCACGGGAGGAATGATGGTGGTGCGGATAATGCCTTCGGCCTCGGCGCGTTTCAGCATGCGCGAAACGGTTGCCTGCGACAAATGAAGGTGCTCGGCAATTTCAGCCTGCCGCTTGTGCTCGCTGTAATACATCTGCGCGACACGCGATATCAGGCGAAGCTCGTTGATCCTACCCATGGTCCCTCCAGCGTGAATTTTTATTCACTATTAGCGGACCGGATTCTCAAGGTCGAGCGGGCAATTGCATCCTTCCATGTTGCGAGCTTCTCATTTCGGTTCGATGTCGCTGGCGTAATCTCGTTTCCGCTGGAATTGAGCTTTGCCACGGCCTCCATATCGGGCCACATGCCAAGCGCCAGACCGGCAAGGTAAGCGGCACCCAATGCAGATGCCTCGGGTGCATCCCGCTGAATGATCGGATGCTCCAGCAGGTCTGCCACGCATTGCATCAGAAAACGGTTCTGGCTCGGGCCGCCATCCACGAACAGGCGTCCAAAGCCCGTCGGTGATTGCGCGCCCATGGCGGCAAAGACATCGTGCACCTGGAATGCAATGGAATCGGTAACGGCGCGCGCCATCTGGGCGCGGGTAGTAGAGAAGTTGATCTGGGAAAACAGCGCGCGGCTGTCGGAATTCCAATAGGGCGCACCGAGGCCGACAAAGGCGGGAACGAAGCCCGGCCCGCCAGGTGCCGCCGTCGAGGCCAGTTCCACCAATGCCGCAACATCCGGCAGGCCGAGTATTTCGACCATCCAGGGAAGCGAGGCAGCAGAGACGAGGATATTGCCTTCGAAGGCAAAGGTCGGCTGCCCACCTAGC
Organism: Agrobacterium vaccinii; assembly: GCF_021310995.1. Lineage (NCBI taxonomy): Bacteria > Pseudomonadati > Pseudomonadota > Alphaproteobacteria > Hyphomicrobiales > Rhizobiaceae > Agrobacterium > Agrobacterium vaccinii. The sequence continues at coordinate 938,708 of NZ_CP054151.1, forward strand.
TGCCATGCGACGGTGGTGGTGATACCCTGTTTCGGTGCAATGAAATGCGGCAGCGTCGTCATCACCGACGAACCGGTGCCGAACGTCACTTTGCCATCGCCGGGATTAAAGGCTCCGTGACCGAACAGGGCGGCATGACTGTCGCCGATGGCTGCAAGGATCGGCGTGCCGTCCTTGATGCCGGGTACATTCTTCGTGACACCGAAATCGCCGCTGCTGTCCCGCACCTGCGGCAAGGCATCCATGTCGATGCCGAACAGCGCGCAAAGCTCCTCGCTCCAGACCTGTTTGTTGAGATCGAGCGCCTGACTGCGCGCTGCGTTGGATGCGTCACAGGCGTGAACCTTCCCACCGGTGAAACAATGGATCAGCCAGCTATCGATCGTGCCAAGTCGGACCTTGCGCCCCTTTGGTGAGCGATCCAGCAGCCAGCGCATTTTCGCACCGGGGAACATCGGGTCGATGGGCAGTCCGGTCAGCGCCATTACGCGTTCCGAATGGCCTTTTTCGATGAGGTCTGCACATTCGCTGGCGGTGCGGCGGCATTGCCAACTCAGGACAGGCCCGAGCGGTTCCCCGGTTTCGGCATCCCAGATGGTAACGGATTCGCGCTGGTTGGAAATGGCAATGGCTTCAACCGAGATGTCACCTGTTACAGCTTTCAGGCAGGCGTCGATGGCTTCGCAGACCGAAGCCCAGATGCGCGTCGGTTCCTGTTCCACCCAGCCGGGTCGCGGATAGGCGATGCCGACGGGGGATGATCCTCTGGCCAGAATGGAGCCTGTTTCGGAAACAAGAATGGCCTTGGAATTTGTCGTTCCCTGATCGACGGAGAGGATGGCGCGCATCGCTGTGTTCTCTTCCCGGATAATGATCTCTGCGTGACCCTTGCCGGGTTATTCTGGCGAATCCAAGAGCCGCGCAAACGATAAGGATAGAAAAGGGTACCGCCCACGCCCCCCGAGGGAGACATGAGCGGCTGAGAGGAAGGCTTATTTTCTCTTGACCAGGGCCTGCGCCGCATCCGCAATCGCTTCTGGTGCCATGCCGAATTCATCCAGCAGCCATTCAGCCGAGCCGGTATGGGCAAAGACGCCGGGAACGCCGAGACGCTTCATCGGCACAGGTGCGTGATCGACGACGACTTCGGCAACGGCTGAACCCAGCCCGCCGAAGATGGAATGTTCTTCAGCCGTCAGGATCGCGCCCGTTTCATTAGCGGCGGCAATGATTGCCGCCTCATCGATGGGGCGAACCGTCGCCATGTTCAGAACGCGCGCCTTGATGCCGCGCGACGCCAGAATATCGGCGGCCTTGACGATACGGTGGGTCAGCGTGCCGTTGGCGATCAGCGTAAGATCCGTGCCTTCGCGCAGGAGATTGGCTTTGCCGACTTCAAAGACGTGACCTTCCGGCAGCAAATCCGGCACGCCAACGCGCGAGAGGCGCAGGAAGCAAGGCCCGGCATAGTCTGCCGCCCACTTGATGGCCGCTGCGGTTTCTATGCGGTCGCAGGGTGCGATGACCGGCAGATTGGGCAGCACGCGGGTCCAGGCAAAATCCTCGATGGAATGGTGCGTTGGGCCAAGTTCGCCATAGGCCATACCGGAGGATATGCCGATTAGCTTCACATTGGCGTTGGAATAGGCAAGGTCGGCCTTGATCTGTTCCAGCGCACGACCGGTCAGAAAGCAGGATGCGCCGCACACGAACGGCAATTGCCCGCCATTGGCAAGACCGGCGCCAACGCCGACCATGTTTTGTTCGGCGATGCCGACATTGATCAGACGTTCCGGGAATTTCGTCTTGAAGCCACCGAGCTTGGAGGAGCCAACGGAATCGTTGCAGACGGCAACGACCCGAGGATCGGCAGCGGCCAGTGCTTCGATGGTTTCGGCAAAGGCGTCACGGCAGTCGTAGAGTTTGGGGGCGGATACGGGCGCGTTCATTATAGGGCCTCCGAGAGTTCTTTGACTGCGAGTTCATACTGTTCCTTGCTCGGAACCTTGTGATGCCAATCCACCCGGTCCTGCATGAAGGAAATGCCGTGACCCTTGTTGGTATGTGCCACGATGCAGTGCGGACGGTCGCTGCGATGTTCGAGCGCAGGAACGACCTCGGCCATGTCGTTGCCATTGATCTCGCTCACGTCCCAGCCAAATGCCTCCAGCTTCGGGCGAAGCGGCGCGATGTCGTTGGTATCGGAGAGGGCCGCACCCTGCTGGAACCGATTGTGATCGATGATCAGCGTCAGATTGTTGAGGCCGAACTGGGCGGCGGCCATGATGGCCTCCCAGTTGGAGCCTTCCTGCATTTCGCCGTCTCCGGTCATGACATAGGTATGGTAATCGGCACCGGAAAGCTTCGCAGCCTTGGCCATGCCCACCGCCACCGGGAGGCCGTGGCCGAGCGGGCCGGTATTGGTTTCGACACCCGGTACCTTGTTGCAGTTCGGGTGACCGTTGAGGCGCGAATTGGGCTGAAGGAAGGTGGAAATCTCGTCTTCAGGAATGAAACCGCGCTTGGCAAGCGTCACGTAAAGCGCGCAGGCCGTATGGCCCTTCGACAGCACGAAGCGGTCGCGGGCCGGGTTCTTCGGATCATCCGGCCAGATCCGCAAAACGCGAAAATAGAGTGCCGTCATAACATCGATGGCAGACATCTCACCGCCCACATGACCAGCGCCAGCTTCAAAAACGGCTTGCACATCGCGCAGACGGATCTGGCGGGCAACGCGCTCTAATTCTTTGGGCTCCATGAAATCCTCATCAAGATGCACGAGTGAATATTTATACATATCGCTATATAATTGCAGATGGAGGGGGTCTGTCAAGCCGCAAAAGTGTTTTCTGTTTCCATTCATAATACAGATTGGTGGCTTACTGGCTCTATTGACAAGCACATTAAATCTGCTTTATGCATTTTACACCGGTAGTGAATAAATATTCTAATCGGTTTAAAAGTTCTAGCGTGTAGACGTTTCGGGAGGAGCCATGACTGTGTTGGAGCGCAAGGACGCAAACGTCCAGACCAGAAATCCGCTCGCATGGCTAAGCGGCGCGACGGGGCCACTTGTAGGGCTGTTGCTGCTATGCGTGTTTCTGTCTTTCGCCAGTGAAAACTTCCTGTCGCTGCGCAACGGTCTAAATATTCTCGATCAGATCACTGTTCTCGGCATTATGGCCATCGGCATGACCTTCGTCATTCTGCTCGGTGGTATCGATCTTTCGGTCGGTTCCGTGCTGGCGCTGTCCATGATGATCATGGGCTGGACGGCCAATGTTGCCGGAATGCCCATGGGTGCTGCAATCGTTCTGGCGCTGCTGGCGTCCGGCGTTTGCGGTCTCGTCGTTGGCATTCTGGTGACGATGTTCCGGGTGCCCGCCTTCATCGCCACGCTTGCCATGATGTCGGTTGCGCGCGGCGTTGCCAATATGATCACCGATGGCCAGCAGATCGTCGGCTTTCCCGACTGGTTTATGATGCTGGCAATCGACCGCCACTTCGGTGTGCTCACCGCGACCGTCCTTCTGATGCTGGTCGTCGTTGCCATTTCCTGGGCCTTCCTGCGCTATCGTTCCGAAGGCCGCACGGTTTATGCCGTGGGCGGCAATGCGGAAGTGGCACGTCTGGCCGGTATCAACGTGCAGCTCGTCACCATCTGCGTCTATGTCATCTGCGCGGTTCTGGCAGGTCTTGCCGGTATCGTTCTGGCGGCGCGTCTGGATTCTGTGCAGCCATCGAGCGGCTTTGGCTATGAGCTCGATACGATCGCGGCTGTCGTCATCGGCGGAACATCCCTTTCGGGTGGCGCTGGCGGCATTGGCGGCACGCTGATCGGCGTCCTCATCATCGGCGTGCTTCGCAATGGCCTCAACCTTCTCAACGTTTCGCCTTTCTTGCAGCAGGTCATCATCGGCATCGTCATCGTACTGGCGGTCGGTGCGGAAACCCTGCGCCGCAAGAAGGCATGATTTTCAATTCAGGGGCAGCGCGCTGCGCCTAGACAGAACCATCTCCCTTGAAGAGGGAGGGTAAAACAGGCTGGAGGGGAGGAGGCACTGTCTCCCGAAGGCCAAAATCAAAACCCGGAGGAAAAGACATGAAATTTTCGCGCATTCTGATGGCATCCGCAGCACTCGCCCTTTCTCTCGGCACGGCCAACGCCGCTGAAGTGAAGAAGATCGGCCTTGCTGTCGCCAATCTTCAGGCAAACTTCTTCAACCAGATCAAGCAGTCCGTCGAGGCGGAAGCCAAGACGCGCGGCATTTCTGTCGTGACCGTGGATGCCAAGGGTGACGGCCCCACGCAGGTCAACCAGATCCAGGATCTTCTGACCCAGAATATCGATGCCCTGATCTACATTCCAGCCGGTGCCGCTGCCGCGACCGTTCCGGTCAAGCTGGCCAAGGCCGCTGGCGTTCCCGTCATCAACATCGACCGCAATGCCGATGGCGCGCCGGGTGACACGTTCCTTGCGACCGATTCCGTTGCATCCGCCAAATCCGTTTGTGACTACATCATCAAGCAGGCTGGCGGTAAGGGCAAGATGGTCATGATCCATGGCCAGAAGGGCACCACACCGGAAGTGGACCGCACAAAGGGTTGTATGGAATCCGTGAAGGCAAACCCCGACGTGAAGGTGGTTGCGGAGCAGTGGTCCAACATGTGGAGCCAGGACGAAGGCTTCCAGATCATGCAGAACCTGCTTCAGGCCAACCCTGACGTTTCCATCGTCTTTGCGCAGGCTGACGGCCTTGCACTCGGCGCGGCACAGGCGATCAAGGTCGGCAACCCATCGCAGAAGATCGTCGTTGGCGGTTTCGATGGCGATACGGCAGCACTCGAAGCGTTGAAGAACGGCGTGTTTGACGTCACCGCGACACAGCAGACCCAGAAGATGGGCCGCACTGCTGTTGAAATGGCTGTGAAGATCGTTGGTGGCGAGAAGGTTCCGCCGGTTCAGTTGCTGGATGCGACCCTGACCACCAAGGAAAATGTTGCAGGCTTCATCTCTAACCATCCCTGATCACTCCTCGGGTGCCGCCACAGTGGCGGCACCCGATTTCTTCGGGCCATGTGGCTCGTCTCTTGACGCTCTGGGAGGTTCTTCGTCATGCGTGAGCCGGTTCTTTCGCTCCGTGGCATCAGCAAACGCTATGGTCCGCTCGAGGTTTTGAAGAACGTCGATCTCGATGTCTATGCGGGTGAGGTCGTCGCGCTGCTCGGTGAAAACGGGGCGGGTAAATCGACGCTCTCCGGTATCATCGCCGGATCGCGCGAACCGTCGCAGGGCACGATGACGTGGCTCGGCCAGCCCTATGCTCCGGCATCGCCACGCGAAGCCATCGACAAGGGCGTGGTGCTGATCCATCAGGAACTGAAACTTCTTCCCGAACTATCCATTGCCGAAAACGTCTTTATCGGTCGCTGGCCGATGAAAAACGGCAGGGTCGACCGCGCTGAAATGGTGCGACGGGCGCAGGAGCAGCTTGCGCGGCTCAATCTCCACATCCCCGCCACCCGCAAAGTCGCCGGTCTCTCGACTGCGAACCAGCAGCTAATCGAAATCGCCAAAGCGCTGGCACTCAACGCAAAACTGCTCATTCTGGATGAACCGACGGCAGCCCTTGGCGGGGCGGAAACGCAGGCCCTGTTCGAGCAGGTGCGCAAGCTACGCGCTGAAGGCGTCGGCATTATCTACATTTCCCACCGCATGGAAGAGATCAGACAGATCACCGATCGTATCGTTGTTCTGCGCGATGGCGAACGCGTCAATGAATTTGCCGACAGTGCCACACCGGTTCGGACCATCGTGGAAAGCATGGTGGGTCGCTCGCTGGAGCGTCTGTTCCCGACTTTGCCGGAAGCACAGGACAAGGTCGTGCTGGAGGTGAAGGGACTGACGGGGGCGAACAACGCGTTCCGCAATGTCAGCTTCAATGTCCGCGCCGGCGAAATTCTCGGCATTGCAGGCCTTATCGGTGCTGGTCGCACGGAACTGGTGCGAACGATTGCCGGAGCAGATGCGATATCGGCAGGACAGATATTGCTCGATGGCAAGCCGCTCAACCTCAAGTCACCATCTGACGCAATCGATCAGGGCATCGCCATGGTGCCGGAAGATCGCAAAATGCAGGGGATCGTTGTCGAGCATGAAATTGGCGAGAACATCATCTACGCCAATCTGGATCTGCTCGGTACGGGCTGGATAACGCCCGGCGTCAAGCGCCGCTTTGCCAATGCGGCCATCGCCAAATTCGGCGTCAAAGGCAAGAGCGATCAGCCCGCATCAGACCTGTCCGGTGGCAACCAGCAGAAGGTGGTGATCGCCAAGTGGCTGGCGCGCAACCCGCGCGTCGTGGTGCTGGATGAGCCGACACGCGGCATCGATGTCGGCGCGCGCGCGGGCATTTACGATATCATCGTCGGGCTGGCAAAGCAGGGCGTAGCGGTCATCGTCGTCAGCTCCGATCTCGAGGAAGTGCTGGGCGTTTCCAGCCGCATTCTCGTTCTCGCCCAAGGAAATCAGGCCGGTATTCTCAACCGTGACGAAGCCAATGATGTTTCGGTCATGGAACTGGCGACTATCTGAAGAAGGAACTATCCATGTCCAACATCACGCTCAACGCGCCGAAACTCTTCGATCTCTCGGGCCAGATCGCTCTCGTTACCGGTGCCGGGTCGGGTATCGGTCAGCGCATCGCCATGGGTCTTGCGCAGGCTGGCGCAGACGTCGCACTGCTTGATCGCCGCACGGATGATGGTTTGGCGCAGACGGCCGATTTCATTGCCAAGGCTGGCCGCAAGTCCATCCAGATCGCAGCAGACGTGACCAGCAAACAGGCGCTCACCGATGCCGTCGCCCGGACCGAAGCCGAGCTTGGTGCTCTGTCGCTCGCCGTCAATGCTGCCGGTATCGCCAATGCCAATCCGGCAGAGGAGCTGGAGGAAAGCCAGTTCCAGACGATGATGGACATCAACCTGAAGGGCGTGTTCCTCTCCTGCCAGGCCGAGGCGCAAGCCATGTTGAAACATGGTCGCGGCGCCATCGTCAACATTGCCTCCATGTCCGGTGTCATCGTCAATCGCGGGCTGATGCAGTGCCATTACAACGCGTCGAAGGCGGGCGTCATCCACATGTCCAAATCCATGGCCATGGAATGGGTCGGCAAAGGCTTGCGCGTCAACACCATCTCTCCCGGCTACACGGCAACGCCGATGAACACACGCCCGGAAATGGTGCATCAGACCAAGCTTTTCGAAGAGCAGACGCCGATGCAGCGCATGGCCAATGTCGATGAGATGGTTGGCCCTGCCATCTTCTTGCTGTCGGATGCGGCAAGTTTCGTGACGGGCGTCGATCTCTTGGTGGATGGCGGTTTTTGCTGCTGGTAAGAAACTCTTCGCAGCAGTCAAACGATAAAAAGCCTGCCGTTGTTGATCCTCGGCAGGCTTTCTTTTATTTTGAAGTCGTTTTTGTAGATCAGCCAGAGCCGGGGTTCACATCATCGGCGTCATCCTCCGGCAGCGATCCGGCACCGGGTGTCTTGCTCTTATCTGTCAGATGGCTCTTGGCATGGGGTCCTGCGGGTGGATTGTCCACCACAGGTGCCGTCTTGTTGTCTTTGCCTTCGACGGAATCTCTGGCTTTATCGTCTTTGCTCATTTCGGCACTCCCTGCGTTCAGTTGCAGTGCAAACGCGGAGCTGTGCATCGAAGTTCCGCCGGGTCACGGCGACCCGATTGAGAGAACGGTTCAGAAAAGCAAAATGGCGGCCTCTTTCGAAACCGCCACTCAATTCAGGATATTTGTTGGCCGTTATGCCATCTCGGTTGGTGATGCCACGGCTGCGGATGATGTCGCCTGTCCGCGCTTGGCGTTCAACTGACGCGCGACGATGTCGTGGTTCAGCCACTGCACTGGACCGGCTGGGTTCGACGAGTTGCCGAAAATCAGCTGGCCGGTTGCCTCGACCACGAGGCTGCTCAGCACGTCGCTGATCATCGCCTTGTTGTCACGATGCATCTGGGTAATTTCATTAGAGGTGCCAATGGTCAGATCGGCCTGAGCCTGACTGTTGGGCATTGGCCATGCGGTAAAATCGTAGAACGGGCGCATGACGTCGCTCGCCTGCATGCCCTTGATCTTCTGCAAGACGTCTTCCATGGTGAAGCCGTCTGCCAGAAGGTTCTGGCAGGTCTGCCACTGCTCGTCCACCCAAGCGCCACCATTCTCTTTCTTGAGAGCCAGCAGCAGAGGGATCAGCGGAAGCTCGATGCCGGTGAAGACATCGGAGGAGTTCGTGCGGATTTCAGGGCAATTGTAGACGGTGGCCTTCACGCCTTCCGCCCATGCTTCGCCTGCAATCTTCTCCAACCGCATCTTGGCATAGCCCTGCGTGTAGTTGGTGTATGTCTGCCAACGATACTCGCCGTCGATCAGGATCGCCGTGCCATGGTAGCCATAGGCGGTGTAACGCACCTGGTTTCCGCCCGCCTCGACACGGCTGCGGATGGCAGCGCTGTGGTCGATCAAATGACGGAAAGTGATGGCAGAAACTTCATCGAAGTTCTGAAGAATGAGCTTGCCCATATCGCTGTCGAGCAGCGTTTGCGAGCACATGTGGCGCGCGCCGCGACCCTTGTAGATGCGGTTTGCAACGGCCAGAAACACCTTGGCCTTGGGAATGCCGCCAGCCATGGTGTGGGCGAACAGCACGTTGCGACCCTCGGGGATCATGCCGTCCAGAATGGACATGACGTCGGTCAGTGCGCCAGTGAAGCGCGCCGTTGCCAGGTCGCGACATTGCTTGATGTAGTCCCAGTCCAGCTTGTCGGTCTGCCAGCTTTCGAGCGACATCTTCGCCACGAGATCGGTCGGTGTCGGGCCGCCTTCGGGCGCATCGAGATCGAAACCGGCCATCAGCGGCACATTGATGATCTTGCCACCAAGCCGTGCTTCGGCTTCAGAAAGTTCTTCGGCAGTCAAAGGGCGCAGATTGTTGTTCTCGTCACGGCGACCAACGGTGATGCCGACGATATCCATGCCAGCAGCGCGCGCTTCGTCCAGAAGGCCAGTCGCATAACCGCGGCCAAACAATTCGCCAAAGAGGACGAAAACATCGCCTTCGCGAAAAAGGCTGTTTTGGGAACGCTGCTTCAATGCAAGCGGATTTTCCATGGTCTCAGCTCTTTGTTACATCAGTTGTTATGTATGCTCCGCAGAGCTTTGATAATCACATGCCCTTATGGGGACGAAATAGGAAGTCATATTAAGTGACCAAATGTATCAGAGCGTGAGCTTTGCCACTGAGAACGCACCAATTTGAAGCGTTTTAGACCAGATCGAAGCATTTCGATGCGGAATTGCCGAAGATATGTCTCTCACACAGCGCCATTAAATGCTGTGAAAGACGCATGCTCCCACGGACCATCCAGATATCGCCAAAGATCGAGCCCGATGATTCGCACATCCGTTTGCGTAAAATTGGCCTGTAGCTGTTGATAAAGCTCGTCTGCTTTCGTCTTGGGCACCTTGTTTTGTATGGTAATATGCGGCTGCCATTTCTGCATATCCTGCCCGCCAAGCCACGGTGCAAATGCCAGCCTGAGTCTAGCGCGGATATCCCAGAGTTCCTGACTTGAGATCGTAAAAGCAACGCCCGCACCCAGATGACGGATGCCAGCGACCTGCGCCAAAAACTCCTGATGTCCAGTTGCCACCTCGGCCAGATGCTCGCAGATCCGCTCGACATACTCTCCGGGCAGACGGTGAAACATGGTGAGGTGAGCCCGCAAGACGTTACCGTCGGGCGGAAAATGGGCCCTTCTCATACGGTCCAAGGGTTCGAGGTCGTCGTCGGCAAGCTTTGCGGTGAGGATGAGTGGCTTTCGCGTCTTCACGTCCTACCCGTTCGTCCGTTTACGAGCCGACACTGTCCAGTGGAAGATCGATGGTCACGACTAGTCCCTCTGTCGCGAACTCCCGTTCTATCCGACCAAACAGCTGCGACTCGATGGTTCTGGCAACCATGCGCGAGCCAAAGCCCTTTCGCGTTGGGATATCAGTGATCGGTGGCCCACCGATTTCGCGCCACACGATGCGCAGCCGTTCATCGTCCTGCTCACAACTGACTTCGATATAGCCTTCCGGTAACGATAGCGCGCCGTATTTCGCTGCATTCGTCGCCAGTTCGTGGATGACGAGTGCAAGTGACGAGCTGCATCGATTGCCGATGGCAACCGGTGTGCAGGTGAGCAGTATCTGGTTGTCGTGCCGCTTGAAGGGAGACAACAATGCGTTCAGCAGATCCGCGAGGCCATCGGGTCTTGCCACCCCAGCTTCCTCATCACCGATGATGAAGTCATTGGCAGCGCTTAGTGCCTGAATGCGGCCCGTGACATTGCGCACGAATGTATCGAGATCGCTCTCCGTTCGTGAGGAAATCAGCAAAAGGCTCGAGATGACCGAGAAGACGTTCTTGATACGGTGCGCAAGTTCTCCCTGCACAAGGCTACGCTGCTCGTCATAGCGCGCCAGTTGCTCCACCTGCGCCCGAAGGCCAATTTGCTCTTCGACCAGCTTTGCAAAGTCGCTGAGAATATCCTGCTCATGCTCCGTCCAGACGCGCGGCTTTGTGTCGATGGCACAGAGCGAGCCCAGCACATGCCCGTCCGCACCCAGCAATGGCATGCCCAGATAGGCATGAACGCTGAGGTCGGGGATCGCCAGATTGTCGCAAACCAGGGGCTCGACCACGGAATCATTGATCACGAGAGGTGACGCGCGCTCCACCACGTGCTGGCAGAAGGAGTGGGTGAGGGGCGTTTCCCGCGCGCTTCTCCAGGGCTCGGGCAATCCGTGAATGCTTTTGAAAAACTGCCTGTTGGTATCGACGAGCGAGACAAGACACACCGGGACGTTTAGCGTCTTCGCCACGAGCCGTGTCAATCGGTCGAACCGTTCCTCGGCGCCGCTATCCATCAGCTGCGTCTGGTACAGTGACTCGAGCCGAGGGCGGTCTGCCAAACCGACGGGCAGGGTGCTGTCACTCAACCGGGTATCCGCCGTGTTATCATTCGCCAATGTTCATCTTCCAGTTTTTCCGCAGACGATCAGGGTCCGGGACAATGCAATGCGGTATCTTGGCACCGAAAGCTATAATGACTTGCAGGGCCTTACCGTTGCATAAGCTTTTGAAGTTTCGCATCCCTTCCAAACTGGCGGCCCATTCGTTATGAATCTGGCATCAAGATTTGCGACTGTGCAGCATATAACTATTCATCTGCGGCGAATTTACAGTCCTGTGGCAGACCTGGAGAAGACAATGTCGAAAAAACAAAAGCTGGAACATTCCGAATTCTCCGGTGAATTCGAAGATGACGGCATCACCGTCCTCGTCGATATCTTCCGGCCTGCGGACACCAACAATGACTGGACCATGGAAGTCGTCAGCGAAGAGGAAGACGTTACCACTTGGGAAGAGCCTTTCGCAACCGACAAGGATGCCTGGGAAGAGTTCCTTGCCACCTGCGAAAAGGACGGCATTCGCAGTTTCCTCACGGATGAAGACGACGTCGCGGTACATTGAAGCGACGACTTCAACTCTCGATCATCCGCTCTGGTTGCAAATGTCGAGCAGCGTCAGGGCCGCCTTGCTGGTGTGACGTTCCTTGTGCCTCAAAAGGCGAAATTCGCGGGCTGGTGCGGGAAAATCGACCTCGCACAGGCGGCCACTTTCGATGAATTGCTGTGCGGCCAGGCGGGAAACCGCAGCTGCGCCGCTGCCCGCCAGCAGCGCGCAGAGGATCGATTCATTCGATGGCAGGACCAGCACGGTGTTGAGCGTGCCGACCTTGATACCCATATCGTTCAAGGCGTCCTCAAAGGCAGAGCGGGTGCCGGATCCCACCTCGCGCATGACCCAGTGACCTTCCCTTATGTCATCGACTGCAAGTGCCTTTTTGCCTGCCCAGGGGTGCGAAGGGCCGACGATAACGACGAGTTCGTCGCGGGCGACGATGGAGGACGCGAGCGCGGGCTCATCGAGTTCGCCCTCCACGAGGCCGATGTCGGCTTCGCCGCTGATGACTGCGTCTGCCACCGTGCGCGTGTTGCCGATGGTCAGTCCCAACTCTATGCCGGGAAACCTGTTGTGAAATTCCATCAGGCGCGGCGGCAACCAATAGCTGGCTATGGTCTGGCTGGCGAAGACATTGAGCGATCCGCGCTGCATGCCGCCAAGCTCGCTGAGAATAAGATCCACCGAGCGCGACCGTGCCAGAAGCTTGCGGGCCTCATCGAGGAAGATACGCCCTGCCGCAGTCAGCTCGATGCGTCGCCCGATCCTGTGAAACAGCTCGACACCGTAGTGCTGTTCGAGGTTGCGAATGGACGCGCTGACGGCGGACGGCGTCAAGTGGATTGCAGCGGCGGCTTTCGTGAGGTGCTCACGTTCAGCGACCGCGACGAAAACTGAGAGTTGTTCGAATGTCATGGGAAATCGTTCTGTTTTTCCGAATGAAACGTAGAATTATATTCGATGGAAGTAAATTAAATTAGATGAAAAAACTGTCATGACATATTAGCAGAGACAGTCCATCATGAGTTTTCTCCAATCCTGCCGGGTCTTGCCGGGCCTTGCCATCTGCACCGCTGTCGCAGGTGTGGCTTACCTTGTTACGCGCATACAGCATTCCTTTTTTGGAGCGGGCCTGCTGGAACCCCTGGTGTTTGCGATCATCATCGGCATCGTCATCCGCACCCTTTTTTCTGAACGCTCATCGTGGAAGCCCGGCATCGGTTTCAGCTCCAAGACACTATTAGAAATCGCCATTGTCCTCCTTGGCGCGTCGATCAGTTTCGCGACGATCCGGGATGCGGGCCTGACGTTGATCATTTCGGTCGCGGCTATCGTCACCCTGTCGATCTATGTCAGCTTCGCGGTCGCCAGACTGCTGGGCCTGTCGCCCCGGCTGGCCATGCTCATCGCCTGCGGAAACTCGATCTGCGGCAATTCGGCCATCGTCGCGGTTGCACCTGTCATCGAGGCCCATTCCGATGAGGTCGCTTCGGCGCTGGCTTTCACGGCCGTTCTCGGCGTCGCCTCCGTCCTCCTTCTCCCCCTGCTCTATGTTTATGCGGGCCTTGGTGCTGCACAATATGGCGCGCTCGCTGGTATGACGGTCTATGCCGTTCCGCAGGTTCTGGCCGCTGCCGCACCGGCGGGTCTGGTTGCGGTTCAGACGGGTACGGTCATCAAACTTCTGCGTGTCCTCATGCTCGGACCGGTGATTTTTACGCTGGGCATTCTTCAGGGAAAGGCCGCCCGACGTGAAGGTCGCAAGACCAGTTCCGGTAAACTCGTGCCATGGTTCATCATCGGCTTCATGCTTGTCGTTGTCGTGCGGTCGCTTGGTCTTATTCCGCTTGATCTGGTAACAATTTTGCTGACGATCTCCAGTGGACTGACGGTTATCGCGATGGCAGGGCTTGGGCTGTCGGTCGATATTCGCACAGTGGCAAGTGCCGGAGGGCGCGTTATCCTTGCGTCTTCGATTTCGCTGCTGCTCCTCATAGCGCTGAGCTACTTCGTGGTCATCGCGGCGCTGCAAACGTAAGCAACTGAAAGGCCGAGAATGGCCAGTCGCATCTCAGGATGCGACTGCGAACCGTCCCATTGCCCCGCGTGCGAAGCACAGCGGTTCTCCGTCGCGGTGGGCAGCGCGAAGGACGCGGCCCAGAAGGATCGAATGATCTCCACCATCATAAACAGACGCGCGCTCGCATTCGAAACGGCTCAATGTGCCCGGTATGATCGGAACGCCCTCCGGGTTCATGTCCCAGGCGAACTCTTCGAAACCAAGGCCACCGCGTGTAAACCGGCTGCTCAACTCGCCCTGATCGGCACCCAGCACGTGGATCGCGAAATGCGTGGCACCAGCGAAGAGGTCGTGCCGCGACGATGTCTTGGCAGGGGACCACAGGATCAACGGCGGATCGAGTGATACAGACGAGAAGCTGTTGACGGTCATGCCGATCGGCCCATCAGGCGTCTGCGCTGTTACGACCGTGATGCCGGTCGGGAAGTTGCCAAGCGCGGTTCGGAAACTGCGGGTGTTTGTCGCGTCTGGAACGAACATGTGTTCGTTATGGGACTGCATGCTGCTAAGCGATGTCATCAGGGCACCTCGTGGCCTTTTGCGAGCGTGTAGAGTTCAAACCACATCTGCCTGTCCATAGTGACCTGGCTTGCCTGCGAAATGGCGGCGATGCGCTGAAGATTGTTGGTGCCGAGCACGGGCAGGATTTTTGCCGGATGGCGAAGCAACCACGCGATGGCGACTGCGGCAGTGTCGACACCCTGATCTCCCGCGATTTTTGCCATGGCATCGGCCACAGCACCGCCTGCGGTCATCAGCGCGCCGCCCCCTAGTGGCGACCATGCCATGATGGCAAGGTTGCGTTCCTGAAGATAGGGGAGATCGCCATTCGTAAAGGCCGAGGTTTCGGCAAGGCTAAGCTCGATCTGGTTGGTCACCAGTTCGTTTTCCATATGCGTCTGCAGCAGGGAAAAGTCCCACGGGCGGAAGTTGGAAACACCGACGCTGCGAACTTTGCCAGAGGCGACCAAAGCGTCGAGCGCAGCACCCGTTTCGTCAGGGTCCATCATCGGATCAGGGCGATGGATCAGCAACAGGTCGATGTGATCGGTCGCCATGTCGCGCAACGATGCTTCGACGGAAGCATTGATATGCTCTGCGGACGTATCGTAGTGCTTGACGCGAACTGCAGAATGCCGACCAGCTGGAGCGACGATGCCGCATTTCGTGACGATTTCGACCTTGTCACGTAGCGACGGCGATGCCTTGAAGGCTGCACCCAGGATCGCTTCTGCCGTGTAGCCGCCGTAGATATCGGCCTGATCGAGCGTGGTGATGCCCTGCGCAAGGCAGGCTTCGATCTTGGCTTGAACGTGCTTCGCAGACGTATCAGCGTCATCGCCAACGCGCCACATTCCGTAGACGATGCGGCTCAGTGACAGTTCGGGTGTAAGTTCGATGCGGTCCATCAGTGACGGTCTCCGTTTCCAAGAGGTGTTGCGGGTGTCGCTTCGGGCACACGCCCGTGGACATGCGGCAGAGAACAGGTCTTCAATTGCGGCAGGACTTTGCTGCCGAAATGTTCGGCCTCATCCAGATGTGGGTAGCCGGATAAGATGAAGGCGCGAATGCCCATCTTCTGATAGTCTTCCAACTTGCTCAAAACCTGGTCGGTCGAGCCAACAAGTGCTGCGCCGCAGCCTGAGCGGGCGCGTCCGATACCCGTCCAGAGGTTCGGCTCGATATAGCCGAACTTATCTGCAAGTTCCCGTGCCTTGGCTTGATGCGCAACGCCCAGCGAGATGCTGTCATGGGCACGATTACGGATCAGCTGGCCATATTCATCATCCAGCTTGGAAACGAGATGCTCGGCATATTCTTGCGCTTCTTTTTCCGTATCGCGGACGATCATATGAACGCGCAGGCCGTAATCGAGCGTTCTGCCATGCGCTTCGGCGCGGGCGTGGACGGCACGCATGCGCTCGGCAAGCTGGTCCTTCGTCTCGGGCCACATGAGATAAACATCGCACTGCGCACCGCACAGCTCCAGAGCATCGGGAGAATAGCCGCCGAAATAGAGCAGGGGGCCGCCGTTCTGCTGATAGGGGCGGGCTGGTTCGGTCGAAACGCCCTTGAACTGGTAGATTTCCCCATCGTGGTCGATGGTTTCGCGTGTCCAAGCCTGACGCAGGATTTCCACCACTTCGTGGCTGCGCTTGTAACGATAGGCGCTATCTGCAACTTCGCCCGGAAAATCCGAGCTGATGACGTTCAGTGTCAGACGACCCTTGAGCATATGGTCAAGCGTGGCCACGGTGCGGGCCAGCATGATGGGTTGCATCTCGCCGCAGCGGATTGCAGCCAGCATATTGATCTTGTCGGTAATCGGCGCGCAACCTGCAACGAAGCTCAGCGTATCCTGTCCGACCTGATAGGAGGATGGGCAGAGGATATTGCGAAATCCAAGCTCTTCGGCCTTTTTGACGATTGCGGAGCAATGGTCCCAACTGGAGCGCAAAGAGCCATCGGGAACGCCAAGATAGGCGTAGTCATCGGAGCACAGCGCCGAAAACCAGGACACCTCGGCGGCATCCAGATCAGCAGATGTTACGGGAACAATCGTCATGAAATCCTCCTCACAGGACGTTGCTCAATTAACTAACATCAGGTATTGAGTAAATCAATAATGTATCAATTATTTCTCCCGCGCAGAGGAAGGTGTTGAAAATGCGGAGTTCCAAAGGAAGTTTGCCGGTGTATCTCCAGATTGCGGAGACACTGGTGCGGGACATTACTGCCGGTCGGTTGATCGACGGAGAGAAGCTTCCGCCGGAGCGCGAGATGGCGACAACGCTTGGAATTGCGGTCGGAACGCTTCGAAAGACGCTGGCCGAACTCCATACACGCGGACTGCTGGAGCGCATTCAGGGATCAGGCAATTACATCCGCGCGGTTACCGATCCGAAAAGCGTTTATGCCATGTTTCGCCTGGAGCTGGTGGCGGGGGGCGGCTTCCCGACGGCGGAAATTCTGAGCGTCAGCCGTGAGGTCAAGCCTGCGGCATTACCAGCCTTCGGCGCGTCACAGGAAGGCCACCGCATTCGTCGGATCAGGCGCATTGCCGGACAGGTTGCGGCGATTGAGGAAATATGGCTCGACGGTTCCTACATCGAAAAGGTCGCAGCCGAGGATTTGTCGGAATCGCTCTATCTCTATTATCGCACACGTCTGGGATTATGGATCGCCAAAGCGGAAGACCATATTGGCCTCGGCCATGTGCCGGATTGGGCACCGGAGGCGTTCGGGCCGAAAACCGGGCAGCCCGTTCCCCATATATTGCGCGTCAGTTATTCACATGAGGGCGCGATGGCCGAGGTCTCACACACCTGGTACGATCCGAATGTTGCCCGTTACGTCAATCGCCTCAAATAGATTTTGCGCGAGGCTTGGAAGTGGTCAGGATCATTTGCCCCATCCTGGATTTTAAACGAAATCAAAATTCTCTTGATAAATCAAAACGTAGATTTCAATTTTAAACGGAATAAATTAAATTGATACACCATTGATTTCCTTAAATCCTTGCGTATGCTCAATTCCAGAGGAGCCCGGAGCATTGTCGCCGAGGGTTGGGTGATTAAGAAATGGCATCAGTTAAGCTTACCAAGCTCGAAAAGAGCTATGGCGCATTGCGCATCGTCAAGGGTATCGATCTAGAGATCAACGACGGGGAGTTCGTTGTTTTCGTCGGTCCTTCCGGCTGCGGAAAATCCACGACCTTGCGCATGGTCGCCGGTCTGGAAACCATCACCGGCGGTGAGGTGAGGATCGGGGATCGCGTCGTCAACCGGCTGGCCCCGCGCGAGCGTGATATCGCCATGGTCTTTCAGGATTACGCGCTTTATCCGCACAAGACCGTGCGGGAAAACATGGGTTTCAGCCTCAAAGTTCGCGGTATCGCGGCAGGCGAAGCGGCGGCCCGTGTCGATGACGCTGCCAACATGCTCGGCATTTCCCATCTGCTGGATCGACGGCCCGGACAATTGTCGGGTGGCCAGCGCCAGCGCGTAGCCATGGGCCGCGCCATCGTGCGCCGCCCGCAGGTGTTTCTGTTCGATGAGCCACTGTCCAACCTCGATGCAAAATTGCGCGGGCAGGTTCGCACCGAAATCAAGAAGCTGCATCAAGCTTTGGGGACGACGATCATCTATGTGACCCACGACCAGGTCGAGGCCATGACACTTGCGGATCGCATCGTCATCCTGAAGGGCGGCGAGATCGAGCAGGTCGGAACGCCGGACGAGGTCTATAATCAGCCAGCCAGCGTCTTCGTTGGCGGTTTCGTTGGTTCGCCGGCCATGAACTTTGCGAAGGCGCGGGTCGATGGCGGCAATCTGGTCTTTTCCAACGGCGATAGCCTGCCGGTTTCGGCAATTCGCTCGTCCGGTCAGGTTGGTGCCATTAACGGACGAAATGTCACTGTTGGCATTCGCCCGGAACATTTCAGTGCAGATGCGTCTCAGGTGTTATTGACCTGCCAGGTTCAGGTTGTCGAACCGCTTGGCTCCGATACCCTCGTTCATTTTGCCATTGGTGGCGAGACGTTGACGGCGCGCATGCCACCGGAAACGCGGATCAAGGCGGGCGAGACATTGAAAATCGGCGTAGATCCCGCAAAGATCCATCTCTTCGACGCAGAAACAGAACGCGCAATTTAAGCGGCAATACGTGCGGGGGAACAGGACCGCGCGAAACAAACATCAAACGGGAGGAAATAATGACGTTTACGAAATTCACCGGCGCACTCTTCTGCGGCACGATGCTGGCCTTCGCCATGCCAGCCGCTGCCGAGACGACACTCAGCATCTACATTTCCAGTCAGCATCAGCCACAGGTCTGGCGTCAAGCGCTCGACAAATACGAAGCCGCCAATCCTGACGTGAAGGTCAAGATCGAAACCGGTGGCAATACATCGGAAGCTCAGGCGCAGTATCTCAATACGGTTATGTCGGCGAAGGATACGTCTCTGGACGTGCTCATCCTCGACGTCATCCGCCCGGCACAATTTGCCGCCGCTGGCTGGACCAGCGATTTCGCAGATAAGGACATGTCGGCTTACCTGCCAGCCTATGCCGGTGCCAATACCGTCGATGGTAAAGTCATCGCGCTGCCAGCCTTCGCGGACTCGCAATTCCTCTATTACCGTAAGGACCTGCTTGAAAAATACGGCATTCAGCCGCCGAAGACCTGGGACGAGTTGAAGGCCGCTGCCAAGAAGATTTCCGACGGTGAGGGCAACGCCAACCTTCAGGGCCTCTCCTTCCAGGGCAAGGCGATCGAAGGCGCGGTTTGTACCTTCCTGCTGCCTTACTGGAGCCAGGGCAAGAACCTGACCGAAAACGGTAAACTGACCTTCGACCGCGATGCCGCGATCAAATCGCTGAGCCTCTGGAAAAGCTTCGTTGATGACGGCGTTTCGAAGAAGAACATCGCCGAAGTCGGCACGGATGATACCCGCAAAGAATTCCAGGCCGGTAACGCCATCTTCGCAGTCAACTGGTCCTACGCCTGGGCACAGGCCCAAGGCAAGGAATCCGCCGTTGCCGACAAGGTCGGCGTTGCGCGACTTCCCGCTGTGACGGGTGGCGAGCAGGCGACGTGCCTTGGCGGTTGGGAGTGGGGCGTTTCTGCCTATTCCCAGCATCAGGATGAAGCCAAGAAGCTTGTGGAATACCTGTCCTCCCAGGACGTTTCCAAGTTTATGGCCATCAACGGTTCGCTTCTGCCGACCTATGCCGGTCTCTATAAGGACGCGGATGTTCTCAAAAGCGCACCATGGTTTGCCGACGCACTTCAGGTCGTCGAAACTGCCAAGCCTCGTCCTGTGACCCCGCGTTATAACGAAGTTAGCGAAGTCATCCGCACCACGGTCAACTCGGTTCTGGCAGGCGTGTCCACGCCGGAGCAGGGTGCCGACCAGATCGAAGCCCGCTTGAAGCGTATTCTGCGCTAAGCTGCGACATGTCTCTCCTTCCTGCTTTCGGGGAGGGGAGACCTTTTCTCAAAATGGCCTGCCCTCTGGAGGCGACGCTGCATCGCCGCCAGAACTTTCAATGTCTCGGAACGAAGCCATGGCAATGACGACCCAACTCAAAACTGGTGATGATCAGTCGGCACCATCGCCAAGCTGGACGCGGTGGCTCGACCTGAGCGACCGTTCGCTGGCGGTCCTGCTTCTGGCACCGGCAGCACTGCTTCTGGCATTGATCATCGTTTATCCGGTGTGCCGGTTAATCTATACGAGCTTTTTCAGCCTGTCGCTGACATCGGGTCTGCCTGCCGCCTTCGTGGGCTTTGAAAACTACCAGCTGATGATCGAAGACCCGGTTTTCTGGGAAACGACGTGGAATACGGTTCTGATCACGTTGATCACGGTGCCCGGTGCGCTGTTTGTCGGCCTTGGCCTCGCGCTGATGGCGAACCTTCCTTTTGGCATGCAATGGCCCGTTCGGCTGTCGCTGCTGATCCCGTGGGCGCTGCCTCTATCCTTTGCGGGATTGATCTTTGCATGGTTCTTCCATTCCGAATACGGCGTGGTCAACGACGTGCTGAACCGCTTCGGCTTTGAAGGCATCATCTGGTTCAATTCGCCCAACTGGGCCTTCGCCGCCATCTGCCTCACCATCATCTGGAAGACATCCTCCTTCATGGCGCTGATCATTCTGGCCGGTCTGCAAACCATTCCCCGTTCGCTGTACGAAGCTGCGGATGTAGACGGTGCCGGGCGGCTGCGGCAGTTCTTCGAGATCACCTTGCCATTGCTGAAACCCTCAATTGTCGTGGCCCTGATTTTCCGCACGATTACCGCGCTCCAGACCTTCGACATTCCCTACATGATGACAGGCGGCGGGCCGGGAACATCGACTGCAACGCTTGCTATGTATATCCACCAGAACACCGTGTCGTTCCTCGATCTCGGCTACGGCTCCGCACTCGCCGTCGTGATGTTCGTGATGTCCATGTGCGTCACGGCCGTCTATCTGCGCATGATCAGGACGAAGGAATAATCGCCATGACCACGCAAACCGCTTCCGGCTCCATGTCCTTTCTCTCCGGCAAACCGCTGCGTTTCATCGCTGCCGGCATTCTGCTGATCAACGGCCTGTTTCCAGCACTGTGGATTCTCTTCACATCGCTGAAAACAGAAGCGGAACTCACCGCAAAGCCTATTACCTGGATACCGCATGCGCCGACGTTGCAAAACTACATGCAGGCGTTTTCGGACCAGCCGCTGCACATCTTCCTGTTCAACAGCTTTATGGTGGCACTGCTCTCGACGGCGCTGACACTGCTGGTCTCGGTCCTTGCAGCCTATGCGCTGGCGCGGCTCAATCTCGCCTATCGCGGGCTGATCCTGTCGTTGATCATCGCTGTCTCCACCTTTCCGCTGGTTACGCTTCTGGTACCGCTGTTTGAAATCATGCGCGCCCTCAATCTTCTCAACAGCTGGATTGCGCTGGTGCTGCCCTACACGGTGCTCAGCCTGCCGGTCTGCACGTTGATGCTGGTCTCGTTCTTCGAGGGCATTCCGCGCGATCTGGAAAACGCCGCCATGATCGATGGCTGCACGCGAATGGGAGCCCTGTTCAAGGTGGTCGTGCCGCTTTGCGCGCCCGGTGTCTTCACCGCCGGTATCCTCGCCTTCGTCAATGCCTGGGATGAATTCCTGTTGGCGCTGTCCTTCAACTCCAACCCGTCCTTGCGCACGCTACCAGTTGGCATCCAGCTTTATCAGGGCGAGTTCGCGTTCCCATGGCCCGTGATCTCCGCGGCCCTCGTCGTCGGCATCGTACCAGTCGCCATTCTCATTGTCATCTTCCAGGAGCGTGTCGTCTCCGGCCTGACGGCAGGCGGCATCAAGGGATGAGTAAGTTCGCGATGCGAACCAACTGAAATCGAAGACTTTGAAAGACAGTGTCATGAAACTCGAGCAGACTGAGACCGGCTTCACGCTGTCCCTGAACGACCGTGCTATCCTCGACCACAGCGATGCATCGCCAGCGATCTTTGTCGGCATCGGCCAGGAGCGCATGGACATGTATCGTGGCAACTTCGAGATCGAAGACTACGTTATCGAACGCCGTGCTCTGGCCCACGCCCAGGTCGAAGGCAACCGCATACTGCTCTTCGACGCGGCAGGACAACCGCCCCGTCTCATCCTGACCGTCGTTGATAATGCCATCACGTTCGAAGCGACAGACCCCAAACTCAACCGCCTCTGGGTGCGCATCAAAGCCGATGAGGACGAGCATGTCTGGGGCGGCGGCGAGCAGATGTCCTATTTCGACATGCGGGGCCGCCGTTTTCCGCTCTGGACATCCGAGCCCGGTGTCGGTCGTGACCCGACAAGCGAAATCACCTTCAAAGCCAACGTCAAGGACAAGGCCGGGGGCGATTACTTCAACACCAACTATCCCCAGCCGACCTATGTCTCGTCGGCGCTCTACGCCCTGCACGTGGACACAACGGCCTATTCCGTCTTCGATTTCCGACAGAAGGCCTTCCACGAAATCGAGATATGGGCGATCCCCGACCGTATCGAACTCTTTGCCGCAAACACCTTCGTGGACTTGGTCGAGACGCTGTCCTCGCGCTTCGGTCGCCAACCGCCGCTGCCCGATTGGGTCTATAATGGTGCGATCATTGGTCTGAAAGACGGCGCAAATTCCTTCACTCGCCTTGAGACGATGCGCGCCGCCGGTGTGCAAGTCTCCGCGCTCTGGTGTGAAGACTGGGTCGGGTTGAGACAAACATCCTTCGGTTCCAGATTGTTCTGGGACTGGCAGGCAAACGAGACACGCTATCCTGGACTGCGCCAGAAAATCGGCGAACTGCATGACAGCGGCATTCGCTTTCTGGGCTATGTAAACCCTTATCTGTGCGTCGATGGTCCGCTATTCGAGATCGCAGACAAGGCTGGCTATTTCGCCACAGACGGTGCGGGAAAAACGGCGCTGGTGGATTTCGGCGAATTCGATTGCGGTGTCGTGGATTTCACGAATGAGGCTGCAGCCGATTGGTTCGCAGAAAAGATCATCGGTAAGAACATGCTCGACTTCGGGCTTTCCGGCTGGATGGCGGATTTCGGTGAGTATCTGCCCATCGACGTCCACCTGTCGAATGGTATCGATGCCAAACTGATGCACAATGCCTGGCCGACCCTCTGGGCTGAGGTCAACGCCAAGGCCGTTGACTCGCGCGACAAGACCGGTGACGCCTTGTTCTTCATGCGGGCAGGCTTCACGGGCGTTCAGAAACATTGTCCGCTTTTATGGGGCGGTGACCAATCGGTCGATTTCTCACGCCATGACGGGCTCGTCACTGTCATGTGCGGAGCGCTGTCCTCGGGTCTTCTGGGCAACGCCTACCACCATTCGGATATCGGCGGTTACACCAGCCTTTTCGGCAATGTCCGCACGCCGGAGCTTTTGATGCGCTGGGCGGAAATGGCGGCGTTTACGCCCGTCATGCGCAGCCACGAGGGAAATCGCCCGCGTGAAAATGTACAGATCGATCAGGACCCGGAAGTCCTTACGCATTTTGCGCGCATGACGCGGATTTACCGACATCTCGCACCCTACCTTAAGTCTCTCTCCGCAGAGGCGGTGGAACGGGGCTTGCCGGTGCAACGCCCGCTCTTCTTGCACCATCAGGAGGACCGCCAGACTTACACCATTCAGGACAGCTACCTCTACGGTGCCGACATGCTCGTAGCGCCGGTGTGGCAAGCCGCGCAGGAAACACGTTCCGTCTATCTTCCAAAGGGTGAGCTCTGGGTCCACGTCTGGACGGAAGAGGTTTTCGAAGGCGGCCAAGAGGTAGAGGTGGCAGCGCCAACAGGCAAACCCGCCGTGTTCTACCGTGCTGGCTGCACGAACGAAACGCTTTTTGCCAGTCTGCGAAATATCTGAATACAATGAAAAACCCCGCAGCTCGAAACTGCGGGGTACACGTCTGATGTTTCATCATGATAAGGCGACGACTGTGTCGCCTGGTCAGCTCGCGTCAGGCCGAAAACTTGACGCTGACACCGCGCTGGCGAAAATAGGCCTGCATCAACTTGCGTCCCGACCGATTGCCATGCGGCAATCTGGCCGGATCGAACACGGCTTCTTTGACGCCCTCGCGCGCCAATGCGAGCTTAAGAGCTGCAATATGCTCATCGATCCCGGCATTATCGGCATCGAGCGATTCGTAAATCTTGCCAGTCACCTCGGCCACGGTCTGTTCGCTCACGGTCTTCATCCTTCACTCTCTGAACCGGAGCGATACCACACATTGTTTCGCCGCAAAACATGTCGAAAGCGAGCGAGCAAACTTTTTGGCCATGATCGTGCCCGCAACCTTAGGCGCTGCGAGCACCATAGATAGTGGGCTTTCAACCACCCAGAACGAAACGGGAGAATGTGAGGGAATTTCGCGCATCCTCATCCATTTTCGCCACATCTGCGCCTTCGCTCAGGTCTCTCCAAACCCTGATATCAGAGCCGATGGTTCCGCCTGTTTTGACGAAAGGCTCCATGACGACGACACCGTTATAGTTGATTTCGCGCAAGGCTGCGCCGATCTCGTGCCACGGCATTCTACCTTTTCCCGG
Organism: Agrobacterium vaccinii; assembly: GCF_021310995.1. Lineage (NCBI taxonomy): Bacteria > Pseudomonadati > Pseudomonadota > Alphaproteobacteria > Hyphomicrobiales > Rhizobiaceae > Agrobacterium > Agrobacterium vaccinii. The sequence goes on from NZ_CP054151.1 coordinate 962,967, forward strand.
TACGCGGCGATTGCTTTCGCCGGTGTGGAAGTGGCCGAGCAGCGGGCCTGCGGTGCGGATCGCGTCGCCAAAACTGTCTTCCTCGATGTTCATGTGGAACGTGTCGAGCATCACCTTCACATTCGGCTTGCCAACCTCGGTCACGAAGGCAACACCTTCGGCTGCGGTGTTGAGGACGTGGTTTTCGAAGCGGTTGAGAACTTCGATACACAGATTGATACCGAGATCATTGGCAAAATCGGCGATGCCGTGAATGCCCTCTACGCCACGCGCGCGATCTCCTTCCTTGTCCACGGGCTGGGAGTAATCGACCGGCCAGTAGGAATGAAGCGCGCCTCCGATGGTCTTGATGTCGAGCTTGGCGACATTCGTCAGCGTCTTCTCGAAGAATGCCTTGCCCGCTTCACGCACGGCGACATCGGGTGATGACAGATTCTTTGCCTTGGACGGACCAATGCCGGCCGTCAGGATGATGCCATTATCCCTAGCGCTCTGCTTGATCGCGGCGAGGTCCGCATCGCTGTAGTCGTTGATGTGATGGGCAGCGACCTCGATGACATCAAACCCAAGCTTGGCGACCTTCTCGATGTAAGGGCCGAATTTGGCGCTCCACTCATGTTCCCAGTAGGAATAATAGATACCGTGTTTCATCTGTGCCTCTCTCAATCGACGTGTGTCTTGGTGATGGTTGCGGGTCTGCCCGGATTTTTCACCCGAAGATCGGGCTCCAGGCTGGTTGAAGCGACCAGAAGCCCGTTCGGAAGATCGTTTTCCTCGACCTTGCGGGTAATTTCGGCGTCATCCATGTCGAAATTCTGCCAGCGCTCCCGAAGCCGCTGGCGCAGATCATCCTCGTCCACATCGACGAAAACGGAGACATCGAAGATCGGCTTCAGACGGTGCCAGGGCGACTGGCTTGCGAGGAGATAATTTCCTTCGCATACGATGATGTTGACGGATTGCGGGACAAGCCGCCCGCCTGCGCGGGCAATTTCGATGGCACGGTCGAAGACCGGCACGGCAACGACATCGTCTTCGTTGCGTTTCAGCCGCTCCAGCATGTGTCGCAGGCCATGCACGTCGAACGTATCGATGGCGCCTTTGAACTCACGGCGGCGCATCTCTTCCAAAACGGCATCGTCATAGTGATAGCCGTCCATGGGAAAAAGCGCCGCGCACACACCGGCTTCGCCGTTCAGAACTTCAACCACACGCTCGGCGATGGTTGATTTGCCGGAACCGGGCGCACCGGCAATCGCGATCATCAGCCGCCGCCCGTTTTCCTGCTGAAAACGCTGGAGGCTCAGTGCTGCGATCTCGTGCGCATTGTCATCGATTGTATTCAAGGTGCATCTCGCTGCATGAATGAAGACGTGAACATCTGGACAAAAGGGAAGGAAGGGTCAGAAAAGCCGGTACTGGTCTGCCTTATCGCGCAGGAATGGCAGTCCCTTTTCCAGCACTTCCTCGGCGCTGCGGGCAACAGGGCGCCATGTCGAGATAGCGCCCGCCATTTCGACCGGCATGCCTGCAAAGCTTTCAAGCACCAACAAACCCTTGAAACCGATGGCTGACAGCGCTGCAAAGACTTCATTCCAGGCCACATTGCCAAAGCCCGGGGTGCCCCGGTCGCTTTCAGACATGTGCATATATTTCAGGTGATCGCGGGCAGCGATGATGCCGTTGCCCATCCCCTTTTCTTCCATGTTCATGTGAAACGTGTCGAGATGAACGAAGACGTTGTCCATTCCAATGCGCTCGATCAGCATGACGGCCTGTTCTGCGGAATTGATCAGATGGCTTTCATAGCGGTTCACCGCTTCGATACCGAATTGCAGGCCCAGCGTTTTGGCGTGTTTTGCAGCAGCACCCAGCGCGCGGGTGAGGTTGTCGTATTCGGCTTGCGTCGGTAGCACGCCAGTCCTTTCGTTCGTGCCGCCGAAGGTCACGCCGGTCAGCGCCTCTGCACCCATTTCCGACGCCTTGTCGAGCGCCGATTTGAGATGCTCAATCGCCGCATCGGGACGGACGGATGCCCAAGCCGGTTCCGGCAGCACCAGCGAGCAAGTGGCACGCAGGTCGTGCTTTTCCAGCAATGCACGGCTGTGCTTCGTATCGACCGAGGCAATGTCGATCAGTGGTATTTCGATGAAATCCTGGCCGTAGCGTGCAGCGCCAGCAATTGCCCGCTCTGCACCCGCGTGGTCCCACACCGTGGACCACATCATTGCGTGAACACCAAAACCTTGCACGTCATGCCTTCTTTCTGCGTGATGCGAAATAGTTGGAAGCCAGTGTGCGTGCCGCCATGACGACGATCATCAGCACACCCCAGAGCGCCGTTGCGAGGTGCTGGTTGGCACCCATCAGGTTCAGCCCGGAAGACAGAAGCTGGAGCACGACCAGCGCGAGGAACACGGGCAGAACCCGGCCAAAACCACCGAACGGGTTGATGCCGCCCAGAAAGGCCGCCAGCACCGTGATCAACAGATAGGATTCGCCATGGCCGACACGTACCGAGTTGAAGCGTGCCAGCATGATGATACCGGCCACAGCGCACATGAGACCTGAGAGCGTGTAGACCAGCACGACGATATTGCGGGTGTTGAGGCCGGAATATCGGGCCGATTCCATGTTAGAACCGATCATCAGCAGGCCGAAACCAAGCTTGGTGCGCGTCAGCAACACGTGCCACAGAGCAACGCAGACGATGAAAATCAGAAGCGGTATCGGCAGACCGAAAACGGAGCCATGGCCGATCGGCGCGACATAGTCGGGAAAGCCCGAGACATCGCCGCCGCGCGTGAGAAACTCGCCGAGACCGCGCAGAAAGATCATCATCGACAGCGTGATCAGAATGGGATGGGCGCGTGTGTAGGCAATGGCAGCACCCGTCAACGCACCCGCAGCACCGCCGGTGGCAAGGGCTGCCACACACGCCAGAAAGAATGTGGCTGGCGGAGCATCGACGCCGCCATACGCCTGTAGCACCCATGCGGCGGCAAGCCCGGAAAGATTGGCGGCAAAGGTGACGGACAGATTGATGCCGCCGGTCAGAAGCGGCAACAGCATGGCCAGTGTCAAAAGGCCAAGCTCCGGCAACTGGAAGGCAACCGAACCGAACGTGCCCAGCGACAGGAAGTTATCTGCCATCAACCCGAAGATGAGCATGACTGCGACGAAGGCGATGCAGGGGCCCGCCATATCGGCCCCGAAGGTGGCGTTGAATTTTTGTACGAAGGACTTCATCAACGCTTGCTCCCTTTTCTGGAAGAACCCTTCAGGCTGGCTGGCAAAAGCTTGTCCAACCGCGTGGAAGAGAGCGTGATTGCAACGAGGATGATCGCGCCGACGATCATCTTGAAGGCGAAGGGCGAGACGCCCATCAGGTTGAGGCCGTTTTGGGTGATCGAGACCATCAGAACACCGAGAACACAGCCCAGAACAGAGCCTTTGCCCCCACCGAGGCGCGCGCCGCCGAGAACGGTTGCGGCGAGCACATCGAGTTCGCGTCCGTAAAGAGCGTTGGGCACCACTTCCTGCGCATAATGCGCCTGCATTAGCCCGGCAATTCCAGCCATCAGCCCCAGCCAACCGAAGGAAATGTAGTGCATGGCGCCGATGTTGATGCCGAAGCGGCGCGCACCCTCCGGGTTGTCGCCGAAGGCGTAGAGTTGCCGCCCGATGGTCGTGCGCGAAATCATGAACCACGTGGCCACGCAGCAGAGGATCATCACCACGACCGGCAAGGTTAGTTCCAACCAGGAGCCATCCGGCATTTCGCGTTCGTAGAAGACGACACGGTTGGAAAGCCAGTCCGGCAGATTGTAGATCGACACGCCCTTGGTGAAAAACATCAACAGGCCGAAGAAGATGTTGAAGGTCGATATGGTGGCCACGATCGAGATGATGCGGAAACGCCAAACCAGCAGCGCGTTGATAAGCCCCAGCCCGATGCCAACGGCACCGGCGATGATGAACCCCTCCGCCCAGTTGCCGCCACCCAGCGCAGTGAGCGCCAGAACCGTGACATACTGCACAACGGAGGCTGCGACTGCAAAGGAGATGTCGATGCCACCAGATATCAGCACGACCAGTAGCCCGACGGCAAAGATGATGTTGACGGCCGACACGTTCAGCACGTCGAACGCGTTCGAGACGGTCAAGAACCGGTCCGTGCCAAACGAAAGCCCGGCGCACAGGAGGATCATCACCAAGAAAAGCGTGAACTCGGTCGTATTTCCAAGAATTAGCCTACGCATAGATGGCAGACTCCAGTTTGGTCAGCGACACCTCACGCGGATCGTAGGTCGCGTGGAACCGGCCTTCCACCATGTGGATGACCCGGTCGGTGTTGAAATAGACTTCCGGCGGCTCATCGGAGATCACGATGATGGAAAGGCCATCTGCTGCAAGTTTTCGAACGATCTCGAAGATACCGGCGCGGGCACCGACATCGACCCCCACTGTCGGAGCATCGAGGATGAGGATCTTCGGCCCAATCGCGAGCCATTTGGCGATGGCGATGCGCTGCTGATTTCCGCCGGATAGCGTTCGGATCGGATCGTCCGGCAGGCCGATCTTGACGCCGAGGGCAGAAATCCAGTTCGAAACGACGCTCTGCTTTTTCGATGGCGAGATCAGCCCGTGGCTTAGCAACCGGTCGAGCGACGCCATGACCAAATTATCGGAAATAGATTGTGGCTGGTTCAAACCGAGCGACAGGCGGTCTTCGGAAAGGTAGGCAACACCTGCACGGATCGCATCCCGGTTCGACCGGAAATGCATCTTTTCGCCTTCGATGTGTATTTCACCGGACTGCGGCTGCAGCATGCCGAACAGCGTCAGGGCAAGCTCCGTGCGGCCAGCGCCCAGAAGCCCGGTTATGCCAAGCGTCTCGCCGCGACGCAGATCGAACGAGACATCCTGAAACTCACCTTCGCGGGTCAGTCCGCGCACGGATAGCACGACAGGCTGATCATCATGATCTCCCGCAATCACGGCACTATCGAAATTGCGGCCCGTCATCAGTTCGGTCACGCGTGACTGGGTCATGCCTTCAACGGGAAAAACGCCGACCAGCGCGCCATCGCGCAGCACGGTAATCCTGTGCGAAATTTCCAGCACTTCCGCCAGTCGATGCGACACGAAGACAACGGCGATGCCGGAGGCCGCAAGGTTGCGAACGATGTCGATCAGATAATCCGCTTCCGACTGCGTCAAAGAAGCGGTTGGCTCGTCCATGAAAACGACGCGTGCATCGCCAACCAGAGCGCGGGCAATGGCGACGATCTGACGTTGCGCGATGGGCAATTCCTTGAGCGGCCTGTGAATGTCAATCTCGACACCGAGCCGCGCCAATGCGGCCTCGGCGGATTTCTCGATAGCGCGCTTGTCGACCAGCCCGTACTTGCCCTTTACAGCGTGCTGAAAGCCGATGTTCTCGGCAACCGACATTTCATCAAAAAGCGCCAAATCCTGCCAGATCACCTGAATGCCAAGCGATTGCGCGAGAGCCGGTGTCATCGCGGCAATCGGTTCGCCGGCAAAGGAGAGTTCGGCACCAGATTCAGGCTTGTAGACACCGGTGATCACTTTGATCAGCGTGCTCTTGCCACAGCCGTTTTCTCCGGCAAGGCAATGCACTTCTCCGGGATTGACCTCGAAGGACACACCTTTCAGGGCGCGCACGCCGCCGAAAGTGACTTTGATGTTCTTGAGGGACAGGAGCGGTTTTTCGCTCATAATCGCGTATCTCTCCGGTCGCCGCGCGTTTGTTGCGGACGCCATAAAACTAGCATTTCAACTGTGAACCGGCGTCGCGTGACATTTGCGTTCACGCGACGCCGTGGCCTTGGGGAGGATCAGAGGCCCATGGAGACGAGGTTGTCGATGCTGTCCTTGTCGATCTTCAGGAGCTGATCGACGATGATCGTGTTGCCTTCGGGCGTGATTGTGCCGAGACCTTCGATATTATCACCGGCTTTGGGAACCTGACCCTTTGCGATATGGTCTGCAAGCGTGATGAAGACCTCACCCGCCAGCTTCGGGTTCCACATGAAGCCGCCTGTCAGCGCGCCGGATTTGATCAGCTTGGCGCCCTGTCCGGGTGAGAAAGGCCCGATGACGAAGACCTTGCCGTCCTTGCGGCGCTCTTCGACGGCGCGTCCAGCACCGATCGGTCCCTGCGAACCAAAGGCCAGGAAGCCATGCAGATCAGGGTTTGCCGACATGAGATCGAGTGCCGTTGAGCGGCTCTTGTCGAGGTCTTCGGCAACGCCGTAGCGGTCGCCGACGAGTTTCATATCGGGGTAATTCGCCTTGATATAGGCAATGGCCGCATCGGCCCAGGCATTGTGAAGCGGAACGGTCAGGGAGCCGACGAATACGGCGTAAGAGCCTTTGCCGCCCATCTTTTCGCCCAGAAGCTTGCCGTGGGCCTCACCGAAACCCTTCGCAGAGGCCAGCTCGAAATCCCAATCTGCGCCAAGCTGCTTGGGTGATTCATGCGTGATGACCTTGATGCCAGCTGCCTGCGCCTTTTTCAGAACCGGCTCCAGCACTTTCGCGTCGTTCGGTACGACACCGATAAAATCGACTTTCTGCGCGATCAAATCTTCGATAGCGCGCACCTGCAAGGCTGGATCGGCGCTGGTCGGACCGACCATGAAGCCGTTGACGCCGAGCTTGGTGCTCTGCTCCTTGATTCCAGCTTCCATAGCGTTGAACCATGGAATGCCGCCGATCTTGACGACGACGCCCACTTTCGGCCCCTCGGCAAACGCCGTGGATGACAGCAGTGCGAGCGACAGACCAAGGGCTGCGATTATTTTATTCATGGATGTTCCTCCTCCAAACACTCGGCAATCGGCTTTTCGCAGCGGTTTCTTGATACCCCGCGCGCAAAATCTTTCATCTCGCCCATTCGAGACGTTCCCGTGCCACTCCCATAGCAACCATCTCCGCACAATCGATATTGCGTATCTGCACAATCGATGGTGCAATGAACATAACACGACGCACTCTTTCGTCAAGAGGACAACTGCTTCTATAATGGGAATCAGTAGGGGGACCAAAATGACGGAGCCGAACGGCAAGAAAGCCACCATCTATGACCTGTCCGTTCTGTCAGGCGCATCGGCATCTACCGTGAGTGCTGTCTTGAACGGTTCATGGCGCAAACGGCGGATTTCGGAAGAAACGGCGGGCAAAATCCTGTCGCTGGCTAAAGCGCAGCGCTACACCACTAACCTTCAAGCCCGTGGCTTGAGAAGCTCTAAATCCGGCCTCGTTGGGTTGCTGGTGCCGGTCTATGACAACAGGTTCTTTTCGTCCATGGCCCAGACCTTTGAGGCGCAGGCGCGTCTGCGCGGTCTCTCTCCTATGGTCGTGTCCGGTCGGCGCGATCCCGAAGAGGAACGCCGGACCGTCGAGACGCTGATCGCCTATTCCATCGACGCCCTGTTTATCGCTGGCGTGACAGACCCGGATGGCGTTCACCAGGTCTGTGCCCGCGCCGCCTTACCCCATGTCAACATCGACCTGCCCGGCAAGCTGGCATCTTCGGTCATTTCAGACAACAGGCATGGTGCGGAGGTTCTGACATCGGCAATCCTCGCCCATGCCGCCCGCAACGGGGCCCTCAGCCCGGAAGACGTCATTCTATTCGGCGGCCATGACGACCATGCCAGCCGCGACCGCATCGCCGGTTTCCACGCGGTGAAAAACAGCTATTTCGGGATTAAAAGCAGCGACGATATCGAGATCACGGGTTACTCGCCGCGCATGACGGAACTCGCCTTCGAGCGCTTTTTCGACCGCAAAGGCCGCCTGCCGCGCTGTTTCTTCGTCAACTCCTCCATCAATTTCGAAGGCCTGCTTCGCTTCATGGGAGGGCACGATGGCGAAACCTTCGGCGACATCGTCGTCGGCTGTTTCGACTATGATCCCTTCGCCTCGTTCCTTCCGTTCCCGGTCTACATGATCAAGCCTGACATCTCCAAGATGCTCGAGCGGGGATTTGATCTCCTAGAGCAACCTCCTGCCCGCCCCACGGTCACGATCATCGAGCCGAAACTGATCCCGCCACGGACAGCCCTGGAGGGACCTCTCGATGACATCAAAGATCCCACTCCGTTAATGAGTGGTGCTCGATAATCAGCTACCAGCGACCCAAGGCCGATGTGAAGGCATCGCCGCTTATGATAGGGTCGGGCGTCCTCTTCTTCAGCGCAGGAAACGCCATGCCATATCACTTTCTGGAGGTCGCAGTGACCCCAAGCGTCAGGGCCGCTCAAGCGGAAATGGGTGCTGATCAAATCTGGCTCGGCGGCCACGACCGACCGTCCGATCGGTTCACCGAAAACGAGATTGCCTTCATCGCCTCGCGCGACAGCTTCTATATGGCATCCGTATCAGAAACAGACTGGCCCTATGTGCAGCACCGGGGCGGGCAGCCGGGCTTTCTCAAGGTCATCGACGACCAGACGCTTGCCTTTGCGGATTATCGCGGCAACCGGCAATATATCAGTACCGGCAATTTCGCCGTCAACGACCGTACCTGCCTGTTCCTGATGGATTATGCACGCCACGCCCGTCTCAAAATCTATGCCCATGTCGAGCACCTGACGCTCGAAGCGGACCCCGCCCTCACAGCCGCTGTCTCCGACCTGAATTACCGTGCGCGCGCCGAGCGAATTTTCAAGCTGAGGCTCGAAGCCTTCGACTGGAACTGCCCGCAACACATCACACCGCGTTACACTGAACACGAGGTAGAACAGGCCGTCACCCCTCTCCGCGAAAGGTTATCTCAACTGGAGGCGGAAAACGAGGCTTTGCGTGTAAGGATTGGTGAACTAAGGTAGGAAAACCGAAGTGTTCACGCGGCGCGGAGCGTCCGTGGTTTGCGGTGGTTCAGGCCCGGAGAGCACACGCAAATGCGGTCACTTGTGGTCTATTTGTCCGCATTTGCGTGGCCACTGGCTGTCCCGTCCGTGTGTTTCCTCAGCCAAAGCCGAGGGGAGGGTTTGTTTGAGGCATTATGGCTCCCATACAAACACTCCATCCGTCTCGCCACGCAACCAGACATCTTGGCTTGGCGGAGCTCTCGATGGGTCCGGGGCCGTGGCTGGGTTCGTGGCACCGATGTCTCGGTTTCGATCGCATGTTTCGGTCAAATCCCAAACACCTCTTACAGCCGCCATGATGTCTCGCGATACACCCTGCCGATGGAAGCGAGGCAATTGTAGGCACAGCTTCGGGGACCAATGAAAAAGCTTTTGTCGATTTTTTGCGTTTTTTTGATAAGGCTCAGATTTTGAATGGATGTTTTTCATAGAAGCTGTACTTCACGTGGCATTCACCACATTTCGTCAATATCCGCCATTACCGACCAACGAAAATTCAGCCACTCGCCTGAGCTGGCCAGACGAGTTACGTGCAGTAGAAAAATCCCTCCAGCAGCATTTTCCTGACTGAAACGCATTTTTCAGCTTGCATAGCGAGACAAATCATTTATACGACCCCCTTAACGAAGCGGCGCAGCCACTTCGGTTGCGTTGGGGAATAGTTCAACGGTAGAACGACGGACTCTGACTCCGTTAATCTTGGTTCGAATCCAGGTTCCCCAGCCAATTCTCTCTAAATACCCTTAATCCCTTGATCTTCCAGTCGTGTCGGATATCGTTTTGGCATCATTGGCGACCTGGTGCCCACAACTGTAGCCCACAGGTGATGCCCACGCGCAATATGCGCGCCGGCATTTCAGGTGGCAGGCAAGGGTAGAACTTCATGGCGGTCCGCCACGACGTCGAGAATCTCATCCGCCGCGGCAATATCTTTTATTGGCGTGCGCGTGTTCCAAACGCGTTTCGGCAATGCCTACCAGGCAGCCGACTTTCATTAAGCCTTCATTGTTCTGATCATAAGAAAGCTCAAGTCATTGGTCGCAAGCTCAACGTGCTGATGGCCGAACTTAAGTTGAAACAGAAGGACCCCATGTCAAAGGCGCAGCTCCAAAAGCTTTGCGAACACGAACGTGACAAGATGCTCGAGCATCTGGACGACGTCTCGATGGTCGCACGGCGCTATGGCCGTCCGGCCGATATCGCAGAGCTGGAAATGGATCTCGAAAATGGCTGGGCCTATCGTCTTCTTGAGATGTTCGGGATTCGCCATCGCCTGACACTGGAGGCCGATTGCCCCGGCCACACCTATCTTCGAAAACAAGGGGTCTCCGCTTCCCATTACTTTTCAATCCGCTCGAACTATCTCGAACTTTGTCAGGAGGCGACCTCACGCGGTTTTCAGGAGGGTCTCCACAGATTGATGTACTTGTTCGACATCAATCCAAGCGCGCTCAACGAGGAAAAGGCCATGAAGGCCTATTTCAGCGGGCGGGCAGAAGCTCTGTTTGACGTCGCCGAAAGGCACCCGCTCGCCGACCGCGATCTCAGCGAACTTACAGGCGGTGCGGCATCCAGACCACAGCCCAATTACATCGAAGGTACATTCCTTGAAACGACGTCATCATCTTCGGTGACTGCAGCTCCCGCCGATGACGTTGTCACGCCGCCCGAGCTAGAAGATCCGCCGATCAAGATGCTTGATCTTACTCCATCACAGCAGTCCGCAGCCATCGATCAGCCGGTCGAGGGCAAGGCACGTCCTGTGATCCAAATTGCAGACTTCGAGACCGAGTGCGAAAAGCTCGTGCAGAACATGAAGGACTCTTGGGATGAGACCACCGCACGTGATGCTCGTGCGCTGGTTCGCATCTTCAAGGGCGTGCTCGAAGAACACGGTGTGGAACATACCGGGCGGATTAGCCAGTACCACATCGGCAAGCTTCGTCAGCACTTCAATGATATTCCGACGCGTTGGGGGCAGAGCGCCAGAATGAGGGCGATGTCCGCCCCCGAATTACGAGCCGAAGGGCAAAAGCTACGCAAGCAAGCCGAGACTGAAGGCGCGGTCGCGGCGGTGGGTTTGAGCGCCGCAACGATCCGCAAGCATTTTGGAAACCTGAATCACTTTTTGAAGCATGTACGTGGGCACGGGTTTGAACTCGACGATTGGACGTTTGAAGGCTTGAGGCCAAAGAAACCGAAGCTTGGCTCCATTCGCAAACAGCAGCACAAGCCGAAGCCGGACGAAATCAAACCAATCTTTTCCAGCCCGATCTATACTGGGTCCTTGAATAATGATCGCGGACGCAAGAAACCAGGACCGCATGTCTTCCATGATGCAGCCTATTTCCTCCCCATTATGTTTTCCTATCTCGGTGCGCGTCGAAGCGAGTTCGCCGGTCTTGCATTGAACGACATCGCCGAAGACGATGATGGCCTGGTGCTCATCCTGCGTACCAATAAGTTTAGAGGATTAAAGACCGAGCAATCGGAGAGGCTGCTACCGCTTCCCGATGAACTGGTTCGCCTGGGCTTCTTGGAGTATTGCGCCGCTCTCCAGGACTTGGGATATGAGGCCGTATTTCCTGACCTATTCTCAGATAAGACCACGAACGATCCGGGGGACCGCTTCTACGACGTCTTCCTTCCGATCATGAAACAGTCGCTAGGAGAGAAAATGTGGGATCGCGCTTTCCACGCGCTGCGTCACGGCATGGCAGACACTCTCCTCCAGGCAGGTGTGCCACCCTTGGTCATCGACGATATCTCGGGAAGGCTCAGTCAGGGCAGTGAGACCAGCCTTCGCTACACAAATCCTGCCGGCGTACCGTTGATGCGCGATGCTCTGAGCAAATATCCGATCATCACGTCCGGCATTGAACCGAAGCCGATCAAACTATTGCCATGGATCGAGAAGCGACTACCGCCGCCTTGGGCGCGTGAGGCAAAGAATGATGCGAGACGCCGGAAATAATTTCCGACGTCTCCTTTTGCGTTAAGCAGCCTCCCAGACCTGATTGAGAATGCGTGCGGCAAGTGCTGCCTTATCTTGGGGCAAGAAGCGTCCATAGTGCTTTGCGACCATGTCGGCCGTGTCCTGGATTGCGTAGCTGGCCTGCTCGTAAGAACCGGTCTGCTTCAGGATGTGAGTCGCGAGCACGTCGCGGACGTTGTGGGGACCGTGAGGCAAAAGCCCCTTGATTGCACCTCGCCCGGTGTAGGGGTTGTAGATCCCGTAGCGCTGGATGGTGAGACGCCATGCCTCGTAAAAGCTGGTCGTGTCATACGCCGCATTGGTGCTGGTCGTCTTGACGGTCTTGACGAAGAAGGTACCGGGATCAGCGGCCGACTTTAGCAGCACCGAGCGATGGTAATCGACATAGGCGTCGATGTACTTATAGAGATCCAAGAGGTCTGGAAGCACAAGCCGAAAAGGTTTGTCGCCAAAAAAGGACGAGTGCGCGTTCTTGAAGGCAATGGCAGGGATGAAGACTTCCCAACCGCCTTCTCGGTCACTCCAACGGATTTCGCCGCGCTTCATCTTTTCCAACGCGCGTTCCGAACGCGGCATCGATCCCTTTGGGTTGAGCATCAGTTGCCGGAGGTTTTTTTGGCGGAGCCCCAGATGCAAACCAAGTCTCAGCATCAGAAATGATCGTACCGCTTCGGCAGCCGGCCGAGGGTAGCGCTCTTCATCTGGCATCAAGCGGATGATCTCCTCGGTGATCTTTCTATACTCACCAACAGGGCTTTCTGCCTCTAGAACCGGCATGATTGGCTCGAACGGATCGCGATGGACTCGAGCAATCCGCTGTATTTCTTTGGCGCGATGAGCCGCATGCTTGTGGAAGTCATCACAGGCAGCGTGCCAGTCGGCGTTCGCGTAATCGATCTGATCTTGCGAGACGAGGCCCTCGATCGGTTGAACGCGGGCCAGAAGCTCCGGATGCTGTCGAAGCCACCCCGTCTCCTCTTTGGTGATAGCTAGAGCGATCCGCAGCATGTCGACCTCCCACGCGGTAAAGAAGCCTCTGCGCTTCTCGCGCCACTGCAGATACCAATCCCACACACCCGGAAATACAAGCAGCCCAAATGTCAACTGCCGCAGCGGCACCCCGTAACCCTTCACCTCTCCATCTTTGGCCGCAGCCAGAGCACCGAACATCAGACCCAGATGCTCGATCTTCTGAGAAGCTGTCTCCTCGCCCCAGACTCCGTTACGCTGAAATCCGACCGATGTCAGAGCTGACGTCTTAAAGCGCACAAGGTCGGCCATTTCTGTAGCAAGTGCCGGGGGTGCCTTGACTACGCCTGACTGAAAGTCAGGGTCCTCAACCCAGGTCACGATCGGCGAAGTCATTGCTCACCTGCAGGCGACAGGTCTGCCGATCTTGTCGGACGCGGTCGAGCGTCAGGAGAAGGATCTTGCCCATGCCATCGCCGCTGGAGGGGAGCTGTCGAGCCGCCAAAAGGAACTAAGCAAGCTGCACAACGTCGCCTACGCGGACGTCATTGCCCTTTGTACTTACCTCGACGGCCATTCGCCGTTTCAAACCAAGCACGGGGTGAAGGGAGATCAGTTCGAGAACGTGCTCGTCGTATTTGGCCGCGGTTGGAATGAGTATGACTTCAACGCTTATCTCGGAATGGCCAAGAATCCTGCTCAGATAGCGGCCAAGGCTGCCGCCTATGAGCGCTATCGCAACCTGTTCTATGTTGCGGTGTCTCGTCCGAAGCGTCGTCTGGCGCTCTTGTTTACGCAGAAGCTAGAGCCTTCGGCGATGGCGACGCTCACAGACTGGTTTGGACAGCATCCCATTCTCGATATCGGGCATACGCTCTAGCGCGCTGGCCGCAAGGGCGTAGCAGCGGGAGACTATCCTCGAGGGTCCGCTCTGTGGCCCTACCGCATTGTCTGCTACTGGCGGATACTGTTGAAAAACCCCAGCAGGCGGCTTTCGCTTCAGGATCGCTGAAATAATATTGCGTGTGCCAAGCTCGCCCTACATGGCACAAGCAAAGTGGTTTCACCTCTCCCCAACCGTCAGAAAACTATACCTGACGATTCGGCCGAGGAGTGCCATTGCTGATGTTCAATGGAGATTTTCAACAGTATCGGCGCAACCATGACCTCCATAGTGGTGGGCGGAAACGTCTGCTTTCAAGGATCCGATAATTAGGTCTCCATGTCCGACATGAAGGCGCGTTGCCGTCTGGGCACGGCCGCCACCTGAACGGCGGCTATCTCAGTCCCGGAGCCCGTAACCGAGAGCGCAGGAATCCGCTCCGTGATATTCGGGGTCGCAAAGGTCGTAGTCCGTAAATTGGTCATCCTCGGCAGCGGGGCCGCATTTGCCCACATAACACCTATCATAATGAGCCGGCACGACCGTAAAGCCGGTACACTACGAGCAAGAGGCTTCCGGCGCCTGGGTTTCCACCCAGATCAGATTGTCGAGAAGAATTGAGCTCCCTCGTGTGGGATATTTTGTGAAAAGCCGGTACGACAAGTCATCATCGTCTCGTAGCTGGAGTTCGCCGAAACGAGTTTGTGGTAAGGCGCCGTTGCTAAAACGCATGACGAGCTGATAGCCACTGAGGTCGGCGTAATGTTCACGCGCAGAGCAATACCATGCCACTTCCTCTACGTCGGCATCCCGAAAAGCTGATGGCAAATCCATTGCCCTTGCTTGCTCTGGCCAGCAATCGTAAAATGTTGCTAGACCCTCGAGGCCGGCCCGCGAGTAGGAATCATACCGCAGGACCAGGCGTAGGACTTGGTCCTGACTAAACATGTCACCAAGGCGTTCGACGGTCGCAACGATCTGCGGGATTAGCTGCGACGTTTGCCACAAGCCAGGGTTTGACCCCAAGCCGACCAGAAGCTCTATGATCTTCTCCGCCGTGCGGAGCCGATTCGGAGCTTCGATATCATCCAGTAGTGCAAGCACACCCCTGAATAATTTGATCTGCTGGCCGTCGCTAGCGGCAACGTCCGCCAGCTCCCTTAGCGCGAGCACCACGGCTGACGCGTGTTTTCCTGATACGACATCGATAAGTTCGTGGTCGAGGCCAGTTTCAAGCGTTCTATGAAGCGGTATATGCACTGTGATGGTTGCATTGTCGGGCGATGACGTAAGGCGCTCTTCGTGTTCCAGCGCCCAGGACTGGAGCCAAAGCCACCAAGCCGAACGCGTCGTCACGTCCACATGCACAAGTATGACGGGCAACCGGAACTGCAGCGCGTAACTTAGGAATGATCGTTCAAGTACAACGTGGACCACCTGTCCGTGCACGTCCGCCGACTCGGTCGCCTTGACCTGTAGTTTTAACAGCTTGCCTGCGGGGCGCTGTCCGTCGCCTTCGGCTGGCGCATACTCGGCCTCAAGGTCAACACCGTAGTCAAGGTCCTGAAATCTACACATCCAATGGGGATGCGCATCCACCTGTTCACGAACCTGATTCTGGCCTTTGTCGCCAATTTTTTGCGAACGGGTCCGAGCTGGCACGGAAACCTTCCATTACGTGAGTGTGTCTAATCAATGATAGCGCCGAGCATACATGCCGACTTGGACCCTGCTGCTCCAACACATCGGGAGGATTGTAGCTGGACGAATTGCAACCCTAGTTCAAACGTCCGTTTTTGGCAAGTTCGGAGTCAGCCGGAACGGCCGGTCTGAAGCCGCAAAGCTGCCAGGCGCTCTGTGGCTGCCTCACCGCGAACTTGAGGCCCGAAAGCGGAAATTATTGCCGTTAGACCGTCCAGTTGACTGATGCCCAAAGCCAGGGCACAAAGGTGGCATCCACGGTCGCTCGCGATTGGAAAACAGAGGGAATTTCAAGGACGTTCTTTTAAGTCATTGAAATCATGTGAGAATCCAAGGTCCCCAGGCAAGTCAATTTTGACCATTTTTTGATCAAAATTAGCGACGATCTCCAGCACGGAAAAGTGGCGTCTTCTCAATAAGTTGCGCATGTCGGCCGCAGTCCATTGGGCCCTACGTCGCTTTCGAGAGCGACTAGGAAAATTGGCTGGGGACCCGCAAGCAACGACCGCACCGGGGCCGGAATCTGGCTGTTGGATAATGTGCGAGAGAAAGGTGACGCTGAGATTTAAGCATTTTTTGCTGTTGTCCGCTTTCGGCCCGAAGCGGTCGTTGCCGGACTGCAATTGGCACCCGCTGAGTTGGTTGAGTCCAGCCACGAGCACTTTCCCCATCATCACGTCGATGTCTGGTTCTTAATGTGCTCGGAAAGCCAATGATGCAGGAGCGTGTCACAGTCGGGCACCGCGCCCTGCGAAATGCAAGTAATGAAGGCAAGTCGAGCCAAGCGAGCGCTCTCTGCAAGAGCAGCACCAGTTGCCTCTTGGGAGTTGTGAACGCTGCTACCTCTTAGTTCGTAAAGCTGCGTGATGCGCTGCTGCAGCGCTTCGCGTTTGCCGCCGGGATCTTCAAGGTACGTCGCAATGGCCTTGGACAACCGCTTTGTCAGTTGATTTTGCCCTGGACGAAAGAGGGTCTCAAGAGCGGCCCATATCATTACCATCGCTGCTCCGCTTGAGTGAGCGAACGGCGCAGAGTCCATTGTCTGATACGCACGGTTGAAGTGCTCAATGTTCATTAGCGCAGCGCCCGGAGCGAAGAGTTCTCTAACCGCCTCCAGATGGTCGATACCAATAACCTCATTGGTCACTCGTGGCCCCATGCGCGGACGCGATATCTCAATCGGCCAAAACTGCGGGTCGTGCTCACAGTCTCGTGCGTCGGCAAATGCCGTATCCGAAAGCACTGGAAGCACCAACGGCATTCCTGTTATCAATCGCAGCAAGGAAAGTGTCCACCAAACCGAGTTCATACGGTCGAAATTAATTGGAGATGCGCGCTCCGCGAGAGCGACCTCGATACACACATCAAACCCGATGCCACCCGACGCTGGACGCCACGGACCCGGATGCGGCTTTGATGCAGCATCTGGCTTGGCAAAAGCTATCAAGTATGGAGACATCACATGAGCAAAAGTCTGTCGAATCGTGAGGCCCTCTGCCACCTCAAACTGTTCCACTGCCAAGGATCCACCAGCGACGCCGCCATAAACCGCGCTATTCGCGGGATCGAAAACGAGGTGCTGCTTCGGCCGCAGCCGTCCCTCCAGAGCGTCTCTCAATTCACGCAACTTTTCTTCTATAAGTTGATCCATTCGGCTAGCCTAACTCGGACTGAGCTCAACTGGCAATCACATCCTAGACGACCTATTCGACTGTGAGGCTGATCTTGGGAAGCAGGCATCAGGCGATTATCGTCCTTAGCGCCTGAGCACAGGAATGACCGTGTTGGCGCAAAGCGGTCATTCGCCCGTTGGAGCAATAGCCGTGAAGCCTAACTTTCGCGACAGACTTGGCGACGAGGAAAGTCAGGGAGCTTCTTCGAGATCAGCTTGGACTTGTTTCTATTTTGGATTCGCCGGTCGCAAATAACCGGACATTCTGGCATTCTTCGAGCAGCAGTCATGCTCGAAGGAGGATACGAAGATGGCCGAGCCACAAAAAAACATTGAGTTTGATGGCCCTCAGATGCAGGGAACGCATTATAAGCGCGCCGATATGGCAGGGTCTAATTTCGATGGCGTAAACCTCGCCGACGCACAGTTTTACGCTTGTTTGACCAAGGCGAGGTTCACCGACACTAATTTAAGCGAAGCCGTTTTTGACGATATCAACCTTGCAGATGCGCGCTTTAACGACGTCAATCTCTCTGGAGCCGCCATCACGAATGCGAACCTATCGCGCTTAACAATAAGCGGCGTGACGTTGGCAGATTCGGACATCAAAGACGCCGATTTAACGGGCATGCGGATCAACGGCGTTCTCGTTACCGATTTGTTCGTCGCCTATGAACAAGCGAAAACCTGATGGCTATTGACTTCCTTCGCAAATGGCGCAGCGCGGAAAACCGCATGTGGCCCAGAGCGACATTGTGGGAAACGTTTAGCTCGCGTGCGTGACGCGGCTTGCGATCACCCTGCTTTTGACCGATCATCTGCAGAGTATGGACAATGTGGGCTGCCAGAGGACAAATCTATGTTTCATCGCTTCATGGCTTGAACCGTTTTGCCATAGGGACGCCTCTCGTTGAAGAATACTCGTCGCCAATCAGACCATCAGGCCGAGCAAACCCTACATCGCTTCGACCTCAACCCTCCCGATGTCGATAGCTGTCTCTCTCAGCTCCACACGGCTTTCTCCCATTATCGTCCGCGATGGGATTGGTGCCGCCAGTGCTTCTCGGTAGATGACGAGGCACGAACACGAAGTGCGGGCGATCCGCGTCGCGCCACCCTGGAAAGCTTCGGGCAAATCTACTTCGAACATCCGAACTGCTCCGGCGGCCGCGACACATTCCTGCATTGGCTGCCCCGTGGGCTGGAACTAACATTCCTTAACTTTGACCATGACTACTTTCCCATGGAAGGCGCTATGCGACTTGGGCTCTGGCGCTGGCCGAGAGAGGAACAGGATGCACTGCGCGGCTTGTTCTGCAGCGTCGCGATGAATTGGTTCAACGGCGGCGAGCCCGTGCCATTCGAGCGTGTGATGCGCAAGTCGAACAAAGACATGGATAGCCTTGTGTCCGTACGCATCGTCAAAGCGCTCCTACTGCTTAGGATCAACCCCTTTGAGCTGTTTGCTTGGCTGGCACGAGCGAAATCAACCCGAGCGCGGAGCGTCCTGGTCGGACTCACGACCCATGGGCATCTCGTCGACGAAGGTGACTACTATGTTCTGGACGATACCACCGACGAACCATTGCTGCACGAGGGAACTCGAGCCTTAGATCGCCTCGCTTTGGACGCTCTTCAGCGGATCGCCACCGACGAGCGGCTGATATGCCTATGGGATTGGGCTCACCGAGAAGACCGGATGTTGGCCCGCACTATCGAGAATACGGAACCGTTGCGAACGCAACGTGCCCTGCGCCTGTTGGCGACGGAACGCCAGAAGGATCGCTTGATCGTCCAAGCTGCTGTCGTTTGAGCCGCCGCTGGCGTCCCCCTGTCTGGAAATATGTGTGCGATATCTTCGAATGCGCGTGACGGCTGCCGCAAGATCGAATGCCTCTTGAACCGCCACCTTTGGGATCGTGAGGCGACCAGACACCCTTCGAGGAAGGTTCGGTGTTGGCGCATGCGGAAGCCAGCGTGCGATCCGGAGGAGACATTAAGATGCGGAACCGGTGGGCACGCATCCCATAATTGCTGAATGCGTATCACCAACTCTTTTGCACAAGTTCGCCTGATGGAGCGCAAGCGTAGAACCCTGCTGTCGGTCCATATGCGTGGGTCGTTGCAAGAGCGACTCCAGGGCGAGCGCCTTCTTCAGGCGAATGACCAGCTCCGTTGCCTGTCATATCGCTCGATGTGAGGCCGGGGTCCACCGCGTTCACTTTGATCCCTTCCCGATCCAGCTCCTTCGCGAGCTTGACGGTCAACATGTTCAGCGCAGTCTTGGAGGCGCAGTATCCGCCGAAACCGACCGTCCATGTTTCGCTCCGCATGTCCAAGGCATCCGTCAACGAACTTAGGCCGCTGCTCATCATTACGATCCGTGCCGCCTTCGATTTGCGCAACAACGGCAAAAAGGCTTGAGTGACGCGCATCACCCCGAATACGTTGGTGTTGAACATCCGCTGCATCTCGTCAATTGACTCCTCGGCAAGCGAGGGAGGCGGACCAAACATGAGCCCGGCGTTGTTGACCAATACGTCGAGATGCCCCACTGCACTCTTGACGATTTTGGCGGCGTTGGAAACGCTCTCATCTTCCGTGACATCGAGTTGCACTGCACGGGCGTCAACGCCGTTTCCTCGCAGTTCGCAAGCTGCCATCTCGCCCCGTGACACGTCTCGGCATCCCAGCCAGACTGTGTGTCCGGCTGCGCCAAGCTGCCGCGCAATGGCGAGGCCAATACCCTTGTTTGCTCCCGTAACGAGCGCAATGGGCGATGTGTGGGTCATGATGACGTCCCTGATCATTTCGATGTCAGAGACATACTACGAAATTCGTAATATTCAACCTTCGTATTTTGCAATTTGTTGGGTAAGCCTCAGAAATTCGGTTTGGTCGACGGAATCGAGGGCCTGCAGCATCGCTTTGCAGGATGCTCGATATCCATCGATATAGCCTGCAACGGCTTGCTGCCCCTCGTTCGTGATCGTCAGAGCCACCGACCTGCGGTTCGCCTCTGGCCGCTGCCGTTCAATCATGTCCCGACGGACCAGCCGGTCAGCCGAAGACGACATTGTCGTCAGAGCGACCTGAAGGTGCCGGGCAACATCCCCGAGGTTACACTCGGGATGCTCATCGATAAAAAGAAGCGCCTGAATATCGAGGGGGTTGAGCGAGTTTTGCATAACGGCCGCTGCCTCCGCGACCTTGAAACGACGGGTAAAGCGCTCAAAGGCGGTAGCGAGTTTTTCGATTTGTTCGGGCGTAGGTTCTGTCATTCCTGATATTAAGCATTTCTGCTCCGAGGACGTAAGGCATTACCCCAGAATAGGTATTCCTTGAATTTATGCGATAACCGCTAATGGCGCAGTGCAGCCATCCCCGGCATTATAACTTTCTTCGGGAAAGCGGAAATTATTTCCGAGAACTCGCTGGTTGAATGCTTCAAACAGTCTGTGACGAATGACGGTTTGGGCCCGCAAGGAGAACGTCCGTTCCTTTTTGCAACAGTCATGGAAGCGGACATGCCGCTTTGAAAAAGAGAGCTTTATGCAGGTGAAACCGTCACTGCGAAACGGCAACGACAACCTTCCCCTTGGCGCGCCCGGTTTCGACATAAGGCAAGGCTTCCGCCGTCTGCGAAAAGGGAAACACCTTGTCGACGACAGGACGGATGGCGCTAGCGTCGACCAGCTTGGCGATCTCCTGCAGTTGCTGGCCTTCCGCCCGCATGAATAGGAACGAATAGTCGACGCCCCGGCTCTTTGCCTTTTTCAGAATCCCTCTGCTCAGCATCCACATGACAAGGCGCAGGATGAGGTTCAGCCGCAGGGATTTGGCGAAGGGGACGTCCGGCGGTCCGGAGATCGAGATCAGTTTACCGCCGGGCCTCAGCACATTCACCGACTTTGCTAACGCCCTGGCATCCTGGCTGTTCAGCACGAGATCGTATCCCGAGAGCACCTGTTCGAAGTCCTGCGTCTTGTAGTCGATGACCACATCCGCGCCGAGGCTTTTGACAAGCTCGATATTCGCGGCACTAGTGGTGGTCGCCACGCTGGCACCGAGATGTTTGGCGAGTTGGATAGCGAATGTGCCGACACCGCCGGACCCTGCCTGGATGAATACCTTTTGACCCGGCTTGACCTTGCCCACCTCGACAAGCGCCTGCCACGCGGTCAGTCCGACCAGCGGGATCGAGGCAGCCTGCACCATGGAGAGGTTTTTCGGCTTCAGCGCCAGGTCTGCGGCATCAACCGCTATCATTTCTGCGAAGGTGCCAGCTCTGTGATCCCGCGGACGTCCGTAGACTTCGTCGCCTGCCTTGAACTGTCGGACATTGGCGCCGACGCGGAGGACAGTGCCAGCCAGATCATGACCGAGGATGAAGGGCGGGCGATAGGGCAGGAACAGCTTGAATTCGCCGTCACGCACCTTGGAATCAAGAAGGTTGATTGCGGTGGCCTCGATGCGAACCAGCACGTCGTTGGCACCGATCTCAGGATTTGGCATGTCCGCTAGACGCAGGGGCCTATGCTTCTTGTATTTGTCGACAACGAAGGCTTTCACGGGTTCTCTCCGGTGTAAGATGATTATCAGGTCAGACCGCCGGGAAAGCCAGAGCTTTCAGCACGAACTCGGCATGGTAATGCAAGATCGCACCGTCGCGGGCATCGTCAAAGATAATCAAATCTCAGGCTATGTTGAATTGCTTGCGCAGGATACGATCAAACAGCGCACGCGGAAGAAAGCGCCGGGCGAAGGAAGTCTGTCGGGCAGCCTTTCCCGAGGGGTACCGCAAGCGCGGCGTCCTTGCTTGCGCTGCGGCAAGAATAGTCGCGGCGACATCGTCTGCCGTGTCGCCGGCTGCCATGGCGGCATTGAACGCCGCTTGGTATCGGGCAAATGTCTGACCATAGGCCGCAACGGGACGGTCGCCACGCGGCGAGTTGGCTTCGATGGACGTCTTCGTCGCCCATGGCTCAATGACGGCGACCCGGATGCCGAACGGCCGCACCTCGTGATCGAGGGATTCGGAATAACCCTCGATCGCATGCTTGCTCGCCGTATAATAAGCGCCGAAGGGACCAGGAATAAGCCCCACGACCGAGCCAATATTCAGGATCCGCCCAAAACCCTTTTGACGCATGATCGGAAGAACTGCATTCGTCACCCGCACCACGCCCAGAAAATTTGTATCGAACAGCGCATGAACCTGCTCGATCGAACTTTCTTCCGCAGCGCCTGATATGGCGTATCCGGCATTGTTGACGAGAAGGTCGATTTGGCCGAGTTCTGCAAGTGCCAGCGACGCCGCGGCAGCAACGGAAGCGTCCGAGGTCACATCGCACGCGATCATGCGTATGCCGTCGCGAACCTCGTCGGGTGACGCCTTGCGGCTGGTGCCAATCACCCGGTAACCCGCCCGGCTGAGCGTCAATGCAGCCGCTTTGCCGATGCCGCTTGAGGCACCGGTCACAAATGCAGTCTTCTGTCTTTTAGATGCAAAGGTTGCCATTACTTTGTTCTCGATCTGGTGCGCGACATCTGTCCGCGCAGCCTTGGGAATTGTCAGGAATTAATAGTGATCGACATGAGAGGGGCCGCGCCGAGGTACGGCCCCTGATGGCTCAACGACCGGAGGTCTCGGTAAGGCGCGGATAGTCGGTGTAGCCCGCAGCGCCGCCGCCATAGAGCGTGGCCGGATTGATTTCGGCCAGAGGTGCACCGCTTTGCAGTCGCTCCACGAGATCGGGATTGGCGATGAAGGGGCGTCCGAAGGCAATGAGATCCGCACTGCCATCGGCCAGATACGACGTCGCAAGCTCAAAATCAAAGCCATTGTTGGCGATGTAGCTTTTGCTGAAGCGGCGGCGCAGCGAGCCATAATCGAAGGGCGCGACGTCGCGCGGGCCGCCGGTCGCACCTTCGACGACGTGAATGTAGGCGATGCCGAGAGCATCGAGTTTATCGACGATGTAATCGTACTGCGTCTGGGGATCGCTGCAGGAAATGCCGTTGGCGGGCGAGACCGGCGAAATCCGAGTGCCTACGCGCTCGGCACCGATTTCCTGCGCCACCGCGGCGGTGACTTCGAGCATGAGACGCGCGCGGTTTTCCACGGAGCCGCCATAGGCATCCGTTCGAACATTGGCGCCGTCTTTAGTGAACTGCTCGAGCAGATAGCCGTTGGCCCCGTGCACCTCGACCCCATCGAAACCGGCTTCGACGGCATTGGCTGCCGCCTTGCGGAAGTCGTCTACGATACCGGCGAGCTCATCAATCTCCAGGGCGCGGGGCTCGGACACATCGACAAAGCCATTGTTGACAAAGGTCTTGGTCGCCGCACGAATGGCCGATGGCGCCACTGGCAGGCCGCCATTGGGCTGCAGGTCGACATGGCTGATGCGACCAACATGCCAGAGCTGCATGACGATGCGCCCACCCTTTGCGTGCACAGCAGCCGTCACCTTGCGCCAGCCGTCGATCTGGTCCTTCGTGTAGATGCCGGGCGTGTCCTGATAGCCCTGGCCCTGCTGGGAAATCTGGGTAGCCTCGGATATAATCAGCCCTGCAGAAGCGCGCTGGGCATAATATTCGGCTGTCAGGTCGCCGGGCACGAAGCCCGCGCCAGCGCGGTTGCGGGTGAGCGGCGCCATGACGATGCGGTTTGCAAGCGTGATTGCGCCTAGACTGGTGGGTTCGAAGAGGGTGGTCTTTGTCATGATATCACTTTCATGCTTTCTGAATCTCGTTGGTTCATCGAGTGAGGAAAGCTCACACCGATGTGCGATAGCGTTCGGCAGAGAGCGCGTTGGCGAGATTGCCGAGCATGGCTTTTCGCGCGCCATCGAAGGCGTCCCACTGGCCGATATCGTGCAAGGGCGGGATGGTCACCAGTTCGCGACGGTCGAACCCGACCAGGGCCGCATCGACCAGATCACCCACTTCCATGACATTGTTCATGGCATTGACGTCTGCGCCGACGTGATCCCAGATTTCGGTCCGGGTCGTGGCGGGAAGCACCGCCTGAATGTAAACACCCTTCGGTCCGAGCTCTTGCGCAAGTCCCTGTGACAGGAAAAGGACGAAAGCCTTTGTCGCACCGTAGACGGTCATGCCGAATTCCGGGGCGAGGCCGACGACCGAACCGATATTGACGATTGCGCCTTCCCCTGCCTTGGCAAGTCGGGGAGCAATAGCGCTGGAAAGCCTGACGAGCGCGGTCGCGTTGAGCGTAACGAGCTTGGTCATGTCATCGACGCTCTGGTCAACGAAGCTTCCACCGATCGCCGTTCCGGCATTGTTGACGAGAATGCCGATGCGCGCATCGTCACGCAGCCGGGTCTCAACCTTTGCAAGATCCGTCGTCTGGGTGAGATCGGCCGGGAGAATTTCGATCGTCACGCCGGTTTCCTGGCGCAGACGGCTTGCAAGCATCTCCATGCGTGCCACGTCTCGGGCGACCAGCACGAGGTCATGGCCGCGGCGCGCGAACCGTTCGGCATAGGTGGCGCCAATGCCAGTGGACGCACCAGTAATCAGGACCGCGGAAATTTGGCTCATTGGATTGCTCTTTTCTCTAATTGAACCTATATTCATGATCATCATCATGATTGGATTTAAATATGATGGACATCATGTATATGTCAACAGGTGTTGCGGAGAATTTAGAAAATGAAGGTCAGCCGAGAACAGATGGCAGAAAACCGTCGCCGGATTCTGGATGTCGCGAGCCGGTTGTTTAAGGACAAGGGGTTCGATGCGGTCAGTGTGGCCGAAGTCATGAAGGCAGCCGGACTGACGCATGGCGGCTTTTACGGACACTTCACATCAAAAGATGATCTTGTGGCCCAGACGCTTGCACAGGCGCTGGCATCTGACAGTGTCGGAGACGGCAAGTTCAACAGTTTCGTCCGCTCTTACCTCGCACCTCGTCATCGGGATAATCCCGGCAATGGATGCCCGACGGCAGGCCTCGCCGCCGCTATTCGTCACCAGAAGCCAGCCGCAAAAGCCGTCATGACAGAAGGATTGCGCACCCAAATCGCGCGTATCGAGCAGGCGCTTCCGGAGCAAGGTGCAGCCGAAAAGCGCCGTGCAGCGATCGGAAGCTGGGCCGCAATGGTGGGAGCCGTTATCCTTGCCAGAGCGGTCGATGATCCTGAATTGTCTGACGAGGTTCTTGAGCAGACGCGCGCTTGGATCGACACCCGTGTCGGCTAGGGCATCCGAAAGCGCACAATCTGCGCAGTCGATCCGGTAGAGGCCAATGCTCACCACCACGAGGACCGATCTCCCCGGAAACATCTGACGTGCCGCGGCTCAATGTTACCATTCGATCGCGGCACCCAGACATGGAAAATACTGGATTAGAAAGACTTAGTTGCAGCGCGCGTCGTTTCTCGGTTTGATGGTTACCACACCACGAGCCTCTGACCATGATCGAGCGACGGCCGCTTCCGGATGCTGCAAACTTCTGGCAGCATCCATTCCGATGGCGGATTACTTTAGCTGGATCGGTTGGCCTACTCCGCCGCCATAGCATGTCCATGGCCCGGCTCCCGCTGAATATCAGTCTGCTGAGAAGCTTCAGCTTTCGGGGGCTTAATGCGGAACCAAACGGCGTAGAGCGCTGGCAGGAAAAGCAGGATCATCGCTGTCCCGGCCGCCGTTCCACCGATCAGCGTATAAGCCATCGATCCCCAGAACACCGAATGAGTCAGCGGTATGAAAGCCAGGATCGCCGCAAGCGCAGTCAGGATTACGGGTCTTGTCCGCTGCACCGTCGCTTCGATAACGGCATGGTAATCATGGAGACCAGCCGCCTGATTTTCCTTTATCTGCTCCGTCAGGATCAGCGTGTTGCGCATGAGGATACCCGCCAGTCCGATCAAGCCGAGGATGGCATTGAAACCGAACGGTTGATTGAACAGCAGTAACGTCGGAACCACTCCGGCAAGGCCAAGCGGTGCAGTTAGCATCACCATCGTCATCGTCGACAAGCTGCGAACCTGCAAGATGATGACAATCAATGTGGCTGCGATCATGAGCGGGAAGACCTGAACCAGCGCCGCGTTGGCCTTCAGCGACTCCTCGATGTTGCCGCCCATCTCGATCCGGTATCCGACCGGAAGCGATGCGATCAGCGGCTGTAGCGCCTTCATCACCTGTTGAGACACTTCCGGCGGCTGGGTCGCCTCGTTGATATCGGACCTGATCGTGATGACCGGTGTCCGGTCGCGACGCTTCAGGATCGGCTCCTCGAACCGGATCTCGGAGTGCCCGAGCTGATCCAATGGAACCTGACGTCCATCCCTGCTCATCAGTGAGAAGTCCGCCAAGCGTGATGGGTCGAGGCGATTTTCGCCTGCGCTGCGGGCTACGACAGGCACGTTGCGAATATTATCGCGCACCTGCGTGACCGGAATGCCGCTCAGCAGCAACTGCATCTGCTGTGCTGCCTCCGAAGGCGACAGACCGATCAGATTGAGTCGTTCCTGATCAGGCACGAACCTTAGGACAGGGGTGCGGTTGCCCCAGTCACGGTTTGCCTGACGGACATCCGGAACGGTTTTCATGATGGCCAGAGCCTGTTCGGATATCCGATAGAGCTCATCCTGATCAGGCCCCATAATGCGAAACTCGACCGGGAACGGTGTGTAAGGACCAAAGACAAGCTGGGTCACGCGAACGGACGCCTCGGGTACAAGACCTTCCGATATGGCGGCACGAAGACGGTGCTTCAATTCCTCTCGTGCATGCGCATCAGGCGTAAGCACGACGACCTTCGCGAAAGCGGGATCCGGCAATTCTGGTGCCATTGCAAAGAAGAACCGAGGTGCACCCTGACCGACATAACTTGTAACGATATTGGTCTCGGGCTGGGTCTGCAGCCAATCCTCGACTTTTTTGACCGCCGATGTCGTGGCCTCAATGCTCGTGCCTTCCGGCATGCGCACTTCGACCAAGACCTCAGGCCGATCCGATGTCGGGAAGAACTGTTGCTTCACGCCACCCATTCCAACGACAGAGACAGCCATGGTGATGCCAACGATTGCGCAGGTCATGAACTTGTGGCGAACAGCAAAGGCGATGGTTGACCGCAGGCGACGGTAGTTCGGTGTATTGTAGATGGCTTCATGGCCACCCTCGGCAGGCTTGATGTCCGGCAGCATCTTGACGCCGAGATAAGGTGTGAAGGTGACAGCCACGAGCCATGAAACGATCAGGGCAAAACCCACGACCCAGAAGATGTTTCCGGCATATTCTCCAGCAGTGGATTTTGCAAAGCCGACGGGCATCAGGCCGATAATGGTGACGAGCGTTCCGGACAGCATGGGGGCTGCCGTATGGCTCCAGGCGTAAGCGGCCGCCTTGATGCGATCCATGCCTTCTTCCATTTTCACGACCATGACTTCGATAGCGATGATGGCATCATCAACCAGAAGTCCGAGCGCCAGGATCAGAGCTCCGAGTGTAATGCGGTCGAAAAACCGCCCGGTTTCCAGCATGATGAGAAAGACAACGGCAAGAGTGAGCGGCACGGCTAGCGCCACGACGATGCCAACACGCCAGCCAAGCGCGACCAAGCTTACAAAGAGCACCACGCCAAGTGCCATTGCGAACTTCAGCATGAACTCGCCAACGGCCTCATCGATATTGACGGCCTGATCGCTGACTTTGGTCAAAGTCATACCCAAAGGCAGCGTCTGCGCGATCGCCGCCGATCGGGCTTCAAGCGCCTTGCCGAGATCGAGACCGTTCCATCCCGCCTGCATCACGGCACCCAGCATGATCGTCGGTTCGCCTTCGTGGCGGATGATGTAGGTCGCTGGATCTTGATAGCCGCGTCGTACATCGGCAAGATTGGACAGCTTGAGTGTCCTTCCAGCGACAGCAATCGGCGTGTCGGCTATTGCCTGCTTACTGTTATAAGCACCGTCAAACCGGATGAAGACTTGCGGTCCTTTCGTGTCGATCGACCCTGCAGGCGTGACGGTGTTTTGTCTCTGCAAAGCTGAGGCAATATCCTGAGTGGATATGCCGAGCGTAGCCAGCTTGGCAAAGGAGAACTCTACGAAAATCTGTTCGGGACGTTCGCCGACGATGTTGATTTTCTTGATGCCGGGAACGTGAAGCAGATCCTGACGGATGACCTCCGCCTGCCGCACCAGATCTCGCATCGGCATGCCCTTGGCTTTCAGGGCATAGAGACCAAAGCTGACGTCGGAATACTCATCATTCACAAACGGGCCCATCACGCCCGGAGGCAGGTTTCTGGCTTCATCGCCAAGCTTCTTGCGCGCCTGATAGAACTCCTCTCCAACAGCAGACGCTGGCGTATTGTCTTTCAGCGTCACCGTGAGGAATGCATAACCCGGTCGAGTTGTCGTCTCGACGCGGTCGTACCATGTCAGTTCCTGGAGACGCTTTTCGAGAGGTTCGGCGACAAGATCCTGCATTTCCCGCGCTGTCGCGCCGGGCCAAACGGATGTAACGGTTAGCGTCTTGATAGTGAAGGACGGATCCTCGGCGCGCCCCAACTTGACGAAGGCATAGACGCCTGCGGCGGCCAGCAACACGATGAAGAAAAGGGTGACGGCGCGTTCGCGAACGGCGATGGCGGAAAGATTGAAGCTCATTACTCAGCCCCTTCCTGCTGCGCGGCGACCCTGACGGTGGTACCATTCTCAAGAAGGTGAGCGCCCAGTGCGACGACCTGCTGGCCAACTTCGATGCCAGTGACAAAGGCGTTCTCCTCGCCGATTCTTTTCACGTCAATAGGTGTGAATTTCACGGACGATGACGTCCGGTCGATAACCCACACGCCTGTGCGGCTGCCGTCATCAAGGATAGAACCGACCGGGACAGAGACTTCCGACTGCCGGTCGACGTCTTGAATTCTGATTGTGACGGTTGAACCAAGCGGCGCAGAGCCCGCATTACCATCAAGGACATAGCGTGCTTCGTAGGTTCGGGTTTGCGGGTCTGCGGAATCGGAGATCTGTCTCAGTCGAGCGTTTCCACTGAGCCCGTTGCTGCCATAGACACTGGCCTGGGCTTCAGACCCAACCTCGGGGCGTAGTGTCTCAGGTAACCAGACCACCGCCTCACGTGGGCCTGCCTTTGCCAATCGCACCACCGTCTGGCCCGCCGCAACGACCTGTCCCGGATCACCAAGGGTTTCGACGACCGTTCCGTCCGAGTCAGCCAGAAGAGTGGTGTAGCGTGTTGCGTTTTCAGCAACCTCCGCCTCCGCTTGCGCGGCGGCGAGCTGTGCTGTGGCTGTATCAAGTGCGGCCTTTGCCTGCTCGTATCGCTGGGGCGTGGCGGCAAGTCCGTTCTTCACCAGCGTCGCATAGCGTTTTTCGTCCGCCTGCGCCTGGATCAGGACAGCACGTGCTGCGGTGACCGCATTTAGTCTGGCTGTGAGCGCCAGTTGCAGGTCAGCTTCGTCAACCCTCATCAACGGCTGTCCAATATTTACCCGCTCGCCAACATCAACCATGCGCTCGACTATCTTGCCTGGAACTCGAAAGCCGAGGTTGCTTTGCACCCTTGAAGCGACTGTTCCAGTAAATGAACGCTCGACCGCATGCGTTTTCGTTGCCTGCGCGGCGCGTACCAGTGGTGACGCGGTTCTTGGATCTGCGGCTACCGCCGTCTGCGCAGACGTTTGCGACATCACTACAAAGGCACCACCACCTGCTGCAATTGCGAAGCCCAATAGGATCAGGACATGTTTGCGTTTCATTTTCAGTTCTCTTCTTGACGAGCGATTCAAACGAATTAGATTGCGACCTAACTCTATTTACATTATAGATGTCAATCGAAATCTAATTGGAGGTCATCATGAGAGTGAGCCGAGCGCAGGCAGAGGAGAACCGGGACAGGGTAATTGATGTCGCAAGCCGTCTATTTCGAGAGCATGGCTTCGATGGCATAGGACTGAAGGACCTGATGAAAGGTGCTGGTCTCACCCAGGGTGCTTTCTACAAACAGTTCACGTCCAAGGATGACCTCGCGGCACTCGCATCGGCGAGAGCTATGGAGAGCGCTACAAAAAGATGGTCCGAAGCCGCAGCAAACAGCTATGATCCGCTCGAAGCTGTCATGGACTTCTACCTCTCGACGGACCACCGGGGAGAGAAGGCAGAAGGTTGTCCTCTGGTGGCTCTGGGATCGGACGTTGCTCGCCAGAACGAAGAGGTCAAGCAACCATTCGAGGACGGAATTCGCGCCCATTTCGATGTGCTGGAAAACCTGGTGGGCGGAGCCGGTGACCCGGAAGCCAGCGAAAAGGCTATGGCGATCCTTTCCCTCATGGTGGGTGCGGTCACGCTGTCACGTCTTACCCAAGATGAGACCCTGTCTCAGGGCGTCTTGAAGTCAGCGGCTGACGAAGTCCGGCGTATCGCAGGTCGGGCTGATACACCCTGAAAAGCGGCCTCAACCTGAGATCCGAAAGCGGAAATTATTTCCGTTTCGGACCCGTATTGACTGATGCCCAAAGCCAGGGCACAAAGGTGGCATCCACGGTCGCTCGCGATGGGAAAACGGAGGGAATTTCAAGGCGATTCCGATAAGCCATTGAAATCATGTGAGAATCCAGGTTCCCCAGCCATATGTTTTTGCTACGTATTTCCGCGATTTTTGTCAGAACAAATTGAGTTTGTTGGACGCTCAGTTGGGAAACTTCGTTCTCGCTTCGAGCTTTCGGATCGCATTTTCAGCCAGCTCGGGGTCGCGATTTAGGTAGATCGAATCAGGGATTGAGCAAACGTCGCGAAGACTGTGGCGAGTGATCGTCGCAATCTCTGCCTCTGTACATTCCGTCAAAGCCAGTCGCGTTATAGCGGTTCCGCGAAGGTCGTTGAATGTCGCCCCCACGACACCAGCAGCAGCGCATGCCTTACGCCACGAAGACGAGAAACCATCGCCAGTCCACGGCGTGCCATCCAGCGTTAGTAGAACATGGCCGACCTTCTGCCTCCTTGGATCAAGCATCGCTTTGAGAGGCGCGCCAACTGGAATAACCACACACGCGCACCGGTTTTGCCGTGCTTGAGGCGAATGCGCTCACCATCATATTGAGGCCAAGTCAGAGCCAAAAAATCGCCCTGCCTCTGTCCGGTCCAGAGCGCCAGCTTGAGTGCGACGTGAAGGTGCTGTGGCGCGGAAGCGAGGAAATTTGCCTCATCATCCGCAGACCACACGATTTAAGCCCGAGAACCGCGATAAAGCCGCCCACCCATTTCGCAATGACTGGATAGGGTTAGGCCGCGCTCATAAGCCCAAGAAAGAATACGGGCCAGAACCTGCCATCCATAATCTGCCTGTCGCTGCGACTTCTTGGCGCGAACATCCCGCCATTCTATAAAGATCGAACGCGAACGCCGATCCGACAAGGCAGAAAGCGGAAAGGTGC
Organism: Agrobacterium vaccinii; assembly: GCF_021310995.1. Taxonomy (NCBI): domain Bacteria; kingdom Pseudomonadati; phylum Pseudomonadota; class Alphaproteobacteria; order Hyphomicrobiales; family Rhizobiaceae; genus Agrobacterium; species Agrobacterium vaccinii. The sequence goes on from NZ_CP054151.1 coordinate 994,527, forward strand.
CGAACTCTTTCTCGATGATTTTGATAAGCTCTACATAGTCAGACTGCGTTCGCGGTGCAAGCTCGTCCCACTTGAAGCTTTGCTGGAAGCCGGTAAGGACTGATTGCAAGGTCCCTGCTTTCGGCTCGACCTTTTTCCCGATGGCTGCATGGTAAGCCGCCATGAATTCCTGATCGCCCGGAATGCCAGGTAACCGAGCCCCGCCCTTCCACGCGTAGTAATACGTAGGCAATGTACCGTCTGAGAGCTTCTTTTTGACCTTGTTTAGCACCTTAAGCTTTACGCGCACGGTCCCGCTCCGATCTATTCAGTTCGCTTTCCGCCGACTGCCCAGCTTGCGCAGCAACCAAAACAATCCGGACATTTTCGATTTCGACGCGCCCAACGGTCATGCCGCCAGCGCTTGCCGCCGTAATCGCGCGCGTCACGTCAACTTTGCGCCATGAGGCCACCAGCGTTGCCATCAACGCTTTCCCTTCTTTTTTTGGAAGGCGCGAAGATCGACGCGGCTCATTTTGATTGGGCTGGTATTGGAGCCGACTTTGAATGTCGGCAGTCTGCCTCGTGCATAGTAACGCCTTACAGTCCGCACCGAGCAACCAAGTTCAGCGGCGATCTCCCCAATGCTGATCGGGCTTGGAATTTCTTTCATGATGAAATCCTCGAAAAATAGTGGAGAAGAGTCGCCCGGATTGGCGCCACTGAGTTGCTCAGTGTTCGGCGGAGTGAGGCACATTGCGGTCGAGGGCCAACATCACTGTTTCCAGCTTAGGGTTGGCGTCACGCAGCACGGCGCGCAGTGCGCAAAACAGGTCCACGTTTCGCGGTGCCTCAAGTTCAAGATCATCCATCACGACGATTGCAAGCGAGACAACAGAATTGATAGTGAATACGGCATCCCACGCGGCTTGGCGCTCCGCTTCCGTCATGCCGCACCGCTTTCTTGAATAATCAGGCTGGGAAGAAACAGATCGCTGTGGTTACTGCCAAGCGATGCCAGATGATCGTTTCCGGCGAACAGCGATACCTTGCGCTGCACTTCCGCAGAGGTGCGGCATTGGAATTCCAAAAGGGCTTCCGCCGCTTTGGATTTCGGCCCGCCGCCATCGTCACCCGAACGCCGTCGTTCGCACCACTTCTCATATGCGGCCTGCCGGTCCGCTATCAGTGACTCTAATTCAACACAGGGAGTACTGAACGCAGCGAACTTAGCTCGTTTTTCTTTCCACAGATCGAACGAGTAACTGTGAGCCATTTCAGTGGTTTGTTGGAGATCAGGTGATTTGTCTTCGGCTTCTCCGCCGTCGCAACGGGAAAGAGGATGACAGGTAAAGTTAAAAGCATCCACAACTTTTTCGTCCAACGAAGCATGGTCTCGCCGCTGACAAGCCAGATCGCTACAAATATCCAAAACAGAAAGGAAAACTCTCCGAAAGTGAAACCCACACAGTAATAAATACGGCGATTATTACGGCAACTATACTGAGTAATTTCGCTTTCCCGCTTTTCTGCATTCTTACCTAGTCGACAGCCTATATGACTTCGAACACACTGGAATTCCATGACAGCAATGCCGGCGTCGCAGCTATGTTCGAGCATTGCAACCACCTCGGTTAGCGCGTTTGGACCAACCCCGAAGGCCCGTTCAACGATGCGAGCCACTCTACGAATGCCGCCTGTTAGATTGAAACTTGCAGCCTGCCCCTTGCGTAACGCCCGCATGACCTCGAAACCCTTGATCGTCGCATAAGCTGTCTTCAACGTCTTAAACCCACATCAAGGAAGTCCTTGGCACCATCAGGAGGGATGTTGGCGCCCTGCTCAACCTCAAAGCCGAGTGTGGGTGCGCGTTCCACAACATCCGGTTCTGCGAGCGCCTTGGCGATTGCCTTGCTCATTGTATTCACGATCTCGGCAGGCGTTCCGGCTGGCGCGATGACCATAAACCAGCCTTGGAGATCGACGCCTTTGAGCGTCTCCGAAATTGCCGGTACATCGGGGAGAGACGAGATACGCTGAGTGCCTGCGACTGCAATTGGCCGAGGCTGTGTGAAGACACCAGCGCAACCCACGTCTTTCTGAATCGGGTTTGATTCCCAAATCAGTTCTGATGTGATTCACTGATGTTGGCTGGATGGAGGCCAGCATCTGATGACCGCACCGATATCAAATGATCTTCGTGAACGTGTTGTCGCAGCCGTGTCGAGCGGCGAAAGCGTCCGTGCCGTTGCAGCGCGCTTTGATGTGGCCGCGTCTTCGGTGGTGAAATGGTCTCAGCGCCATCGTGCGACCGGATCGGTTCGTCCAGGCAAGATGGGTGGTTACCGCAAGCGCATCCTGGAGCCACATCGCAGCTTCATTGCCGAACGGCTCGCTCAGAATCCACACCTGACACTGCATGGACTGAAGGCCGAACTTGCCTTGCGAGGCATCGCCGTCTCCCACAATACGATTTGGAAATTCATCCGCAGCGAGGGGCTGCGCTTTAAAAAAAACGCTGTTCGCCCTTGAACAGGCGCGTGCCGATGTCGCCCGTAGAAGAGAGCGATGGAAGACCTTACAGCATCACCTCGATCCTGAACGGCTGGTCTTCATTGATGAGACCTGGATCAAGACCAACATGACACCCATCAGGGGCTGGGGACCCAAAGGCAAGCGACTGCGTGCGTTTGCGCCGCATGGGCACTGGCGTACGCTGACATTCCTCGGTGCATTGAGAAAGGATCGGTTGGCAGCACCTTGTGTCTTCGACGGACCGATCAACGGTCAGTGCTTTCGTGCCTATGTCGAACAGCAGTTGGTTCCGGTTCTCAAGCCAGGCGACATCGTCGTCATGGACAATCTTGGCAGCCACAAATCCGCGGCAGTCCGTCAGGCGATCACGGCTGCCGGTGCTCGGCTATGGTTCCTGCCACCCTACTCGTCGGACCTCAATCCAATCGAACAGGCCTTCTCGAAGATAAAGCACTGGATGCGCAACGCACAGAAGCGCAGCATCGAAGATACCTGGCGGCATATTGGCGGGCTGGTCGAAACGATCCGACCCGACGAATGCGCAAACTACATCAGAAATGCAGGATATGGTTCCGTCAAAAGGTGAAGCGCTCTGATCGCGCTTGGTCTGGTGAGATCGACTGGATTTTGTGTTTGTTGGGTGCTGGAAGGCGTCGGAGACAGGCCTGGAGGTTGGTGTGCCGGTTTTTGCGGCCCAAAATGGCGTTCAGTTGCGGCCTCAAGCGGTCATGGCTCTAATGAGCGCTCCTGCACCAATCATATTGCTCATCCGTCTGATGTTATAGGCCGAGGCTGTGTAAAAATCCGGTTTTGAGGTAGAATCATCTTCGTCGATCGGAGGTGGCGATGTAGGCTATATCGAAGGCATCAATCGTGATCAGGCTACGCTTTTTCCAGATCGCCTTGAGGATTGGATCGACGAAGATCACCCCGTTCGAGTGACCGACGCATCCGTCGATGCCATGGACCTGGTCGGCGCGGGCTTCTGCCGGACGTCACCTGCGCAAACCGGACGGCCCTGTTATCACCCTTCGATGTTGCTGAAGCTTTTCATCTACGGTTACCTGAACCGTATCCCCTCAAGCCGACGGCTTGAACGTGAAGCCGGGCGCAATGTTGAGGCGATGTGGCTGGCCGGGCGATTGTTTCCGGTCCGATGACGCTGAGACTTCACCACCGAAGACGCGGCCACATCAAAGCGCGCTGCAACGGCACGGACGCTTTCGCCGCTCGACACGGCTGCGACAACACGTTCACGAAGATCATTTGATATCGGTGCGGTCATCAGATGCTGGCCTCCATCCAGCCAACATCAGTGAATCACATCAGAACTGATTTGGGAATCAAACCCGATTCAGAAAGACGTGGAAACGCTCTAGGACCAATCTACATTCATCGCATCCATATCATTACGGCGATGAGATAAACAAAGCCTTCGAAATGAGCGATCCTGCGTTCGTATCGTGTTGCGAAGCGTCGGAAGTGCTTCATTCGGTTGAAGCACCTCTCGATGCGGTTTCGGTCCTTTAGGCTACTTCATCATGGGGGATGATCACCTTGCGTGAGCGGTTTGACGGGATGACGGCTTTGTCGCCCATGGTAGAAATGACCGCCCGCAGCGCATTGCTGTCATAGGCCTTGTCGGCAAGAACCGCCTTACCGGTCTGCCCCTCCAGCAGAGCCGGTGCTTGGGTGATGTCGCCAACCTGACCTGCCGTTACGATGAACCGCAAGGGGCGGCCCAGCGCATCGGCCAGCATGTGGATCTTGGTGGTCAGCCCACTGAGGGCGGACAGATGGTTTGATACAACGAAGCGGAAACGCCAATCGCGCCACACCTTCGTTTTTTGGGGTTCTGGCAAGCCATTGATTTCAAAGAAAGTGGACGAGGTCCATAAACGCAAAAGGTGTGGGCTTCGCCAAACCTGCGTCGATCGCCACAGCAACCATCTTATGGCACATCGCGTATAAGAAATCTAAAACCGCATTTTGCGTTATATATCCTCCTTAAATTTCTCCAAGAAGTTCTCAATGCTCGATCGCTGTGCCAACGATGGTGCGGGTATTCATCTCTCGTCGCCCCTTCGCCCGAAGCGCTCGGCGCGCCGCCAAGGCTTCGTGCAGTGTTATCGAAGGCAAGGTAAGATCGGCGTAGCGAGCTTCCACGAAGTTGCCCGATTGTCGCCGCACGAAGACACGAGACATGTCCCGAGGATCGTATTTGACGAGCAACCTGCGATTTGCACTTCCAACGTCGGCATTGAGGGCTGCCGTCCAATAGCGCAGTCCAAACAGGTGGATACCGGTTGGTTGCAGCGTGCGCTCCTGCTCGGGCAGGAATGTCAGCCAAAAACGCATGCGATCCTGCGGCAATCGGAGCAGAATTTCACCCTCGTGCTCGCGTCAGACGCCGATTGGCGGGCGGCGTAGACTGCCGTGGATCGACTGATGGTAGTTACCAACAATGTCGAGGGCGATGTGTCGCTCGAGCTCGCGCAAAGTGAGCGCCGAATGCCGCTTCGAATCGTATTCGCCAAGCTCCTGTGCATTGCTGAACGTCGTACCGGGTGGTAAGTGGAGTTTTCCCATCTGGGTGCCGATCAACCGTTCTATATGGCCACCGAACCGCGGTTCGCCGGGTGGACGCCAATTGATCGCCATGCCCGCATCCTCACACCCCTCTTGAAAGCACGACTGCTGAAGTCGCTGCCGTTATCGACAAGCAATGTCTCTGGGAGTCCAGCTACGGGCCACGGTTCGATGATCTCGCGCTCCCGCAGCCAAGGCAATTTGTCAAAGACGGAGTGTAGCAAGCATAAATTGGTCGAGAGCTGGGAGGGGGCGTCCATCGTGAGGTAAAATCCTGTTACCATCCGAGTGCAGACGTCCATGGCAAGAGTTAGCCAAGGCCTCCCGATCGGCAGATGGGTTTCCTCGTCGACGATGAAGACATCTGCTTTGGTATGATCGATTTGGACAATCTGGAGTGGACGTGACGCAGTGAGCACTCCAGGAACAGCGGTCGTCCGCTTCACGATTTCGGCTTCGCCCCGTCGTTTGGCACGCTTCTGAAGGTCGATGTCCTCGATCCGTGATTCGATCGTCTGGCGATGTGGCGGTTTAATCCCGACCGAAACGCAGGTCGTCTGTACATCACGAATTAATTGAGAAACACCCGGACGGTTCTTATTCAAGTAGTATCGGTTGATGCTGGTGGGGATGATTTCCTCTCGCCTATCGTCGAGCATCCTGCGGCCGTTAGGTCGACCGGGTTTGCGCTCCACCAGCGACATCACCGTTCCTCCAGCTCGAAATAGCTTGATAAGGCGGAATGCAGTTGCCCGACTGACGTCTAGTTCGGCAGCCAGCAGCGCCATATCCCCGGCCGCTACCTTGCTAGACCGGCGCATCAGAAATCCTCGGATGGCCTCGGCTCATCGACACGCCTCATCCCAAAGCGCTTCGTCAACCTCGTCAGGGAATGGGTCAATCATGCCGAAATACCTTCGATTGAATCTCACATTAAGTGCCCAGCCTCAAATTAGGTGCCAAGCTATCTCATTGAAAATATTGGGAGCGGAATCTCACCGTTAAATGCTAAATGACACATCGGAAAGGGCTTAGAAGCTATTGTTTGACGGCCGTCACAAATACGAAATTAAGCAATTATTTTAGACAGTTAAACAACTTCGATCAATAATACGTCGTCGTGCGATCGCTGAACTGTATAGGTGCGGATCCCAGCTTTTTTGAAGCTGTGTGTGTACGTAGGATATGGGCTATCCTTCCGCGCCGAAATAGGTCAACCTTGGAAGCCGGATGACAGGGATGCCCAAAACTATCATATGGAGTGAAGAATGCGTCAAGGTGTCGTAGATAGAGCAAAGGGATGCTTCCTAGGCCAACTCGCCGGTGACGCGCTTGGTTCGCTTGTAGAGTTCCAAACGAAGGCCCAAATTAAAGCCAAGTACCCAGGCGGCGTCCGGGACATGCACGATGGTGGGACTTGGAATACTCTTGCAGGCCAACCAACCGACGACTCGGAAATGGCCATCGCTCTGGCGAGATCAATAATCGAGTCAGCTGGCTTCGATGAGAAGAAGGTTTTACGTGCTTACCAAGAGTGGAGCGAATCTGACCCTTTCGACATCGGTGCAACAGTTTCGTCGGGGCTAGTCGGTATGCATAACACCGCGAGCGAAGCCAACGGCGCACTGATGCGCGTATCGCCTATTGGCATTCTGGGGTCAAACTTTCCACTCGAACAAATTGGAAAATTAGCAGAACTTGACGCAATGATTACACATCCGTCTATTGTTTGCCGTCAAACGAATATCCTGTTTGCTAAAACGTTGGCCTACTCAATCGTTGATAATCCAACCCCGTCAGAGATATACCAAGCGATACTGGCTTGGTCGGAAGACATAAATGCCGAACAAAAGCTGACTGATGCAATAGAGAAAGCCCGATCGCAACCACCGCTAGACTTCGAAACGAATCAGGGTTGGGTTTTAATAGCTTTTCAAAATGCTCTGTACCAACTGCTTAATGCAGACTCATTAGAACAAGGCGTGATCGACACGATCTCTTTCGGCGGAGATACCGATACGAATGGTGCAATTGCAGGGGCTCTTTTGGGTGCGGTGCATGGATCGTCAGCAATTCCAGTGCGATGGCGCGAATCCTTAGATAGGTGCATGCCTTCCCATACTAGAAACGACGTTTATAGACCTAGGCCAGAAAAATACTGGCCAGTACACGCTGAAAATATCGTGATGTCATTGTTAAATGTAGCGCAAAGTGACCCTTAACTGAGCGAACGAAACCATTCATTCCTAAAAGCGTCTTGTTCCTCAACGGAAACGACTAATTCAGGGGTGCAGTAATCGAAAATGAAACCTGTGTCGTCTTGGTTAGATCTCTCCCCTAGTGTCACTAAGTAACCGTAGAACCCTCCGCCTTGCTGCATCATGCCAGACTGCACGAAATTTCGGCGCGCTCCGTTGCAACAAAATGTCACGTCACGAAAAAAAGTGCGCCTAAGATGTTGGAAGGCAGAAAAACAATCTAAATCAACCGCCGAATGTGTTGAATTGTCTAACGAAAGCTCTAGAAACAGGTCTCGGTTGTTACGCCATTCAACAACTGCGATTGCCTTTCGTTGCAATCCGTTCGTGATCGTTTCTATAGTGTACTGATCCATTATCACCCTCACGGAACATAATTTGGATTAGGTACCATTGTTCCTAATCGATTGCCTGGTAGCACAGGTTGAACACCGATAATATCACTAGGCCTTACCGCACCTGGCACAGCAATTTCAAACTCGCGTTCATGGAAGTTTGTTTTACCAGAAAGATTGTGATATTTGTTCACATCTATTCCTTCTACCCTTTTGTCGATATGGTAGACGTATCTACCTTGGGAAAAATGGGGTTTAGATGCGACCGCGATGTCAGCCGAAGTTGAAACAAAGTAGCTTGCTGGGTCTCTTGCACCAATCGCATGTGCAATAATGTCTTTACTGTCACCCCAAGGTTTAAAACCCTCCGCGAATATTTCGGACGGCGCGCGAGCGTCCCCTCGGAACAGTGGTTTTCCAGAACTTAAAGAATTTCTGTGAGTTGCCGTCATCCAAGCGCTTAATCCATGGGGATCAAATGCTACTCTAGGATTTTCAACATATCCCTGCGGTCTTTCCCCGCCGGCCAGTCCAATCGGGTCGGGACTTGTGTACTGCCCTGTGAACGGATCGTAGTGGCGGTAGCGGTTGTAGCAGAGGCCCGTTTCGGCATCCGCGTACTGTCCGGGAAAGCGCCAAGGGCATTGAAGCTCGCTTGTGTCTGGGTCGTGAGTACGTGCAACTGCCAACGCACCAAATGTCCGCGTTGTACGCACAGAGCCCCAAACGTGATGATCGGCAGCCCAGACAAGTTTCCCGTTATGGTCGAACATCTCCTTTGGCGTGCCGAGATGATCGCAGACGACTGCCAGCATCTCCCCGTCTGACTGTCGCTTGGCGAGCAGCCTATGAGTTTCATCCTCGAAATGCCAATGCTTTGCCTCATTCCATGCGATGTGACCGTCGAGCCGCAGCGGTGCTTCTGCCACCATGCGGTCGCCGTCCCACAGATAGGCTGTGCCCACTGCTGGAGGGTTGTCGACATCAGCCTGGAACGATCCTTCGCCAGCCCGTATCTCTGCCGGACGTCCATCCGCGTCGACAAGTGTCGGCCAGAGCCTGAGAACACGATCCTTTTCTTCACCGCCAAGGCGCCGTACCTTGGAAATCCTGCGTCCGAAGGGATCGTAGCGGAAATACCATTCCTCTCCATCCAGCTTACTTGCGCTTACAAGCCGGTCATGAATGTCCCAGCCATAGCGCCAGCGCTGCGGCCTGAAACCGTCGCGTTCGACCCGTCGCTCGATCACGCGGCCGCAGTCGTCATGTGTCAGTTGAGTGCGCTCGCCCTTTGGACCCCGCGCCATCTGCACGACGCCACTGGGTGAACGCTGCCAGTTGCCGGGAGCGGCTGCCGGAATGACGGAGCCGAATGTCTGGTCGAACGCTTTTCCGTAAGGGAAGGGCTCACCGGATATTTCAATGGATGAAGAGGCGCCTGCAATGTTGCGCGCGCTGTCATAGGAAAAGCGTTCCGAGCCTGTCGAGGCTTCAGCGCTCGTCAATTGCCCGTTGTCATCGTAGGTAAACTGGCGTTTGCCCCAAAGACCATCATCGATGCCGACTGGAGCAAAGGCCCGGTCATACTCATAGACACGGTGGGCATGTTCGGGTATAGCTCCTGCCGGTTTTGGCGCATTACCACGATCAGACTGCCAGCCGAGACGTGACGCGTCGAGACCATGTGCCGTAGCCGGACCGGCGACCTGCACAACCAGTTGACCTGCTTTGTCAAACCGTTGGAGCAGATTGAAGCCGCCCATACGCCGAGCTTTCTCCTGGCCGAAACCGTCACGTTCGAAGCTGATCTCCGTGTCGTCTGCAATGAGCTTTTCGACCGCTCCCAACGGATCACGGACGTAGTCCGTTAATGATGCGCCAAGGCCAAGGATTTCTCGACGGATGCGGCGACCCATGGCATCAATGCTAGAGCGTATACGCTTGCCGTTGATTGCCTCACTGACAATACGACCGTTGCGGTCACGGCCGAACTCTACCAGCGCAGCCTTGTTCTCCGCACGAATGAGAAGACCGCGTCCGTCATACCAGAAACGTGTAACGTCTTCGGGCTCGTCTTTGGCGGTGAAGGTCTCGACGCGCTTGATCAGACCGGATTTGTCGTAGGCGTAGCGCAGCCTTGCGCCATCAGGCTTGATCGTCTGCGTGATCTGTCCGGCTGGATCCCGCGCATACCGCCAGGCCCTTCCGTCAAAGTCCTCCTCCAGGATGACCCGTCCCGCAGCATCGCGCTCATAGCTGTAGGTCAATCCTTGCGCGTTGGTGACCGAGATCAGACGCCCTTCTATGTCTGTCTCTAGACTGAGTTCACCGCCTTTCGGATCGCCAATCGCTTCCAGGATGCCGAAGGCGCCGTAGCGATAGCTCCACAATCGTCCTTCGCCATCGGTGACCGATGCAAGCTGACCTCCTCCATCGAAACTGCGACTGACGGCTATGCCATCGGGTCTCGTGACCCTGCTGATGGTATCGAAACCGCCTGCGCCAGCCGCATATTCACGAAGGGTTCGCGACCCGCTGGAGCTCGTCGTTGCGATCAGGCGGTTGAATGCGTCGTATTCACAACGGGTGTTGTTGCCCTTGGCATCGGTGATGGACTCGAGTCGATTATGTTTGTCCCAAGTGCGGCGCTCGACTGCGCCGCTGGCAAAATGGGTTTCGACGACGTGGCCCAGATGGTCGCGGATAAGATGGGTGACGTTGCCTTCCGCGTCTGTCTCAGAGACGACATTTGACTTATCATCATGCTTGAAAGTCTTGCGGTTTCCGGCTCCGTCAATGACGATCATCAACTCGCCATTGTCGCCCCAGCCATAGATGGTAGAGCGGCCTTCCGCATCGACAATTTCCTTTACATTGCCATGAGTGTCGTAGGAGGTGCGATTGGCATTGCCGTTCTGGTCAGTCGTTGACGTACGTAATCCGTGACTGTTGTAGCTGTGGGAGATGATCCCGCCGAGCGGGTCGATCTCTTCGGTGACGTTCTCGTGGTCATCATAGCGGAATATTTGGGCGGCGTGTTCGTTGCCGCCTGGCACATACCCCGTTTCACCATAGCGATAATCAAACCGATCGTCGTTCCATATACCATTTGTCTTCGTGCGAACGACCCGCCCCTCGTCGTCATAGGTAAAATGGGTTTCCGACTGGCGCGCCAGATTGTTCCAGGATGCCAGCAGATTGGAGTCTCGAAGCCATACATAACGCACCGACATGCCGAAAGAGCACTGAGCGTCGGTCATTCGACCGTGGGCGTCGTAGGTGTACCGTGAGAGCTCCAGCTCCTCGCCTTCACTACCGAGCAAAGCGATCCGGGTGCGTTGCCCCTTCTCGTTATTTTCGAAACGCAACATCAACCCATCTGGGCCGTCAATCGTTTCAAGCAATCCTTCATCGTTTCGATGGAAAATTAGCTTATGGCCATTGAGGTCCTCAATCTGCTCTAGTCGGTAGACGTCGTCATCATACTGGCGAAAGCCTTTGACGATCCCTCGATCCTTGAGGCGAAGCTGTTTGAGCCAGGGTGCATTCAGCTCGAGATGAGGGTAGCCGCCATTGTGTGAGGGCAGGAAATTGAACGGGCGGTCGAAGCCGATAGCCTTGCCGTCGGCATTATGAAGTAAAAGCTTTCCGCGTTCTGGGTTCGAAAACACCTCATCGAACATGGAGATCTGGCACGGTCCGAGCGGATTTGCATAGTTCTGCGGAAGAACAAGCTTTAGGCCCATGTAGCGGGCGCCATCGAACGGCAGAGTTCCTGGAATAAAGAAGTCACGCCATGTTTCCAGATACTCACCGTTGGTAACGGAGATAGGTTCACCCACAGGCAAAGGCTTCGCTGGAGGTTTGGCTTCGGGTCGTGGTTCTGGCCTAGGATCAGGTTTAGGTGCAGTCTCGCCGGGCTTCTCGCCCTTGCCCATCAATCGGGAGAAAAATATCCCCGGACCGATCTCGCCGAGAAATCTTAGAAATGGATGTTCATTCGTTGAGGCTTGTTGATGTAGATCTGCTCTACTTCCTTTCTCATGTTCCTCAGATGCGATGCCTGTGCCGTTGATTAAGCCCGTTCCCAGTGCGTGCGCCGCACCTCCTGCATTGCCCGCGATAATTTCCTGCGCTTTGTTATAGTTCGACGCTTCCGAAGGAGATAGAAAGTCTTGCTGATCGCGATTGAAGGATTTTGCTTCAGCCTCTTTCTGGAGCATATCCTCATCGCCTGTTAAAAGGCTTTTCGCAATGTAGGCCAGTTTGTTATTTCTGTAATACTCAGTGCTCTCAGCAAGAGCTTGATCATATGCCTGCTGCTGTCTTTGTTTTGCTAACGTAGTCAGTCTTGCATAATCATCGTAAGCCTGATCGAGCTCCGGCTTTGCAGTAGCGCCAGCAACGAGCTGTGCACCCGCGTTGTCTCGATCTATGCTCTCGTTCGTATGCGGAATGGCGCGTTCATTGGTATGCACGCCGTTCTTATCAACATAATCGCGGGTGTTCGGAACATAGTTAGTTTCACCGGCATCAGCCACGGCACACTCCAATCCTCAAATACCGCATGCGTTCTGCATTTCAGACCTAAAGCGCATTTTTAGAGAGTTCAGCTTCCCGACGTAGAAAGTCTCTACCCCAAGGATAATCCTCCGGATTGAGCATCATCTCGAATTCGATACCAACAGCTTCGCCACTGGTCGGAAAGATCGTAACGTTTTCCCGATCGTCTTTCGGTAGTTGGTGCCATTCTTGGCTGTCGCGCTGAATGCCAGCATAGTGAAATTCCTGAGACTGTAGGGTCCAGAACAGCACCAAGTTGGCTTCACCAAAATGTAGCGTCAGGTGGTCAGGTTGGTTCGCAACGGACTGTAGCTGGTACGGCGCGAGTAGCGCGAGATCCTCGCTTGTGGAAATATCGTAGTCGTAAAATGCTAGACGATCACCCTGCGTTACGATCCACCTAGACCTATCGATCATAATGGATGGCCTGTTGCCCTCGTGCTCATAGTCGACGAGGAGACAACTGCCATACCCCCGCTTAATGAAAACATGACCAGGCAAATATCCATTCCAGGCTTCACGGAGTGCTCTCATTTTCCAAACGTGTCCTTCGCGCATTCCATTATTTCTTGGAACCCATAGTTTTGGCCGCCAATTTCTCTATGAAGGATTTGCCTTTGGTCTCTTGTGAGCTTCAGTATTCTGCAAACTGCATCAACCTGCGCGTTCTGAGCTCGGTTATTCCCAGGCGTTCCGTCATTTGCCGCTAATATGATTGGTGCCTGCACCTGCAACTTGTGCGGCTCCACCGGACCGGGATCTGGCCGATTGATCCAAGCCGGGTCCCTGTGGCTGCAGGTAGCCCATCCTTCGGAAAACATAAAAGGCGAAGCCACTTCTACGTGGGCAGGGCCAAGATATCCAGGAACGACGACGCCCCTTTTCGTACCCGCTTCATGGCCGGTTGATTTAGCGCAGCGAGAATTTAGCTGAAAATCGAACTTGCCGTTATTTCGAACTGTCGTCGAGTGCCGTATCGCCGTATCTAGGAAAGCAATCGAAGAATAGCCCACTTTTACGATATCAGATCCGATTGGTGTCCAGCAGACATCGGGTGTCGTGGAGACGATCACGTTCGATGCACATTTTCGGGCGGAGATTTTTGCGATGCTCACAGCGCTCTCTCCTTACTCGCTGGCGACGGCAGATCAACTTGAGCTCGTGAGAGCTTTTTGCGATGTATGATCGCTTGCTCGAACTGATCAGGCTCAAAACTCACTCGCCAAGACAAATAGACGCGCCAATCTCGTCGCTTCACCGAGCCAATGTCGAGCAAAACGGTATCCAGAACCATATTTTTCTGCTCAAATCTGTTATCTGCTCGCACGAAATCCACCATAACCTGCTCGGCCGGGAGAAAAAAACCACATTCTTCCGTGCCCTCAGAAAGGCCCGTAAGAGTGATCTGCTCATTTCCCGAAAGGTAATGTTCAATCACCAACTCCGGATGAGCGGAGTTGTGATAAGCAAACGAATAATCTGAGGGCCAAGCCGGCCAGACATTGTCATGCCAGTGCTGATTGTACGTTCCGCCCAAAGTGCGACGAGGTAGCCAGGCCGGTGGAATTGGACCAAAATTTTGTGGAGGATAGGTCTTATATGGCTCTCTGATAGGATCGTCAGGAGACTCGATCTGAGGCGCTGTAACGGATTTGGTATGATCTGACCATTCAGAGTTCAGCCTACCGCACCCGAGTGGATTTTGATGGTCTGTGTCAAAGATAGGCGTACCATCGTCATTTACGCCTTTTTGAATTTCACCGCCGAAGGCATACTCGTAACGCAAGGGTACTGCCATGGTTGGTGTGGGTTTGGAAAGCTCCCAGTGATCAAATAGCCCGCGATGCCGCTGCCACTCACTGGTCTCTTTCTCATTTAGCTTGCGCTTCCACACCGGCGCCCACTGGCGTGGACCAGTTACTCTGAGCTTTTTTGAGAATAGGCCAGCAGCACCGTTGTTGATTTTGATGCCACAGAGCCAGTCTGACATCGGCTTGCCACTCGGTGAATGGGCAATGGCATCAACAATAAGATCGGTTGCTGGCTTGTTTGGAACGAGGTCAGATGGATGCCAAAGCGAAGATACGTTGACCTCGCCGTGGCATTTATCGGTAAAGACCATGGGGGCCTGCTCTTCGGCAGCAACCAGTTTTCCGTCATCGCCAATCTCGTAAGTAGCTTTCACGATCACGATGCCGAATTCGCGATTTTCGTTGTCGCGGCTGTAATAGCGGAAATTGGGAAATGGGGTCAGGTTTTTGAGTTCTGGCATCTCGACCTCAATTGTGGTCGATCATGGCAGAGGTAACCTGCACATGACTTTCACCCTCGATGTAGACCTTGACGCCCCTCAACAGGATCGTGCCGTCGTCTTTCATGATGAGGATAGACTTCGGCGGGACCTCATTGCCATCGGCGTCCTTGCCGCCGCCCACGCCGATAAACAGCTCCTTACCGATCATGATGTTCTTGGTATGCCCAACGGTCTGGTTGTAAACCTGGCCCACTGTAACGACTTTCGCCACGCCGACCTGTTCAGTCTGGGCAATACCTACGCTCGTGTTCTGCATACGGCTGACAAGCGTGTTGAAGATGCCTTTGCCCAGAAGGGATGCGACTTGGTCACCCATTTTACTGCCCGATGATCGCATCGCATCGCCGGCATCAGAGCGCAGTTCACCGCTTGACGCGGCATTCACGCCATTTCGGATTGTATCCACCGACGACGCCATCGCGCCGAGACCACCCGTTGCCATCAGTCCAGCGTAACCCGCGGCAGACGACAAAATGTCTTGAGCGCCAGCGTCACTGCCGCCTGAGCTTTCAGCTTGGCCGAGCGCGGCAGTTGCAGCTTCCGAGTTCTTGTTGGCCGAGGAGGGGCTGTCCGCCATGACGGATGATACCAGCGACATCGCCTGCTGCAGAAGTCCTGCACTTTTTCCTGCCAGGCTCGCGAGCAATCCACCTGCGATACCGCTGACCGCACCGCCCACACCACCGACGACCATGTTCAAGCCACCGCCCACCTGTTGGCTCATATTGGAGCCCACTTCCAAGGATTGGTTTGTGCCGACGGAGTGGACGGCATTCGCATCGACACGACTTGTTTGATTATTCAGAACTTTTACAGTCTGATCCTTTTGAGCGTGCAGGAAAAGATTTTCCTGTCCCTTCTCATCCTCAAAGGTGAGTTCGTTATGACCTTGGCCCTTGTGGGTGTTGGAGCGTATCGCCATCCGAGTCTTGTTGGCAGGCAGGTCGTAAGGGACCGAGTTGGCAGGGTTCGGTACAACGCCGATGACGAGCGGCTTGTCCGGATCGCCATCCACGAACGCGACCATCACTTCCATGCCGATGCGTGGGATCACCTGCGCACCCCATGTGCCTCCACCCCATGCCTGGCTCACACGAACCCAGCACGTATCCGTCCCATCCTTCTTGGCCTTACGATCCCATGGAAACCACAGCTTTATGCGGCCATATTGATCCGGATGGATTTCCTCGCCCTCGGGACCCGCGACGATTGCCACCTGCGTGCCCTCGATCTTCGGGCGCTTGGTCGTGCGATGCGGGGTGAGGGGTACGCGGGCAGGAATGGCTTCGAAGGCGTTGCGGTATTCCGGCTCGTTGCTGTTGGTTTCATAGGAGCGATCCACAATGGTGTGGCTCGCCCGGATGATCACATGCTCTTCATATTCATGTTCGGGGTGGGCTTCCTCGTAAGGCGTAAACCGACGACCAGCTTCGAGAATACGTGATGTCGATCCGCCGAAGACACGGTCATGATCGGCTTCTATCGATTGTGCCCGCAGCTTTTGCGCCCGCTCTGCCTCTTCGACCGTCTTGATACGGGCCGGGTATTCGTAAAGCTCGCGCTTGGTCGCATCCGGCATCTGCACCAGTGATGGTGTCATATTGCTCGGCACCATGCCGGGTGTCTCGAAATTCCAGTCGGCACCCGCCCGCTGGCCGGGCACGTAGGAAAAGCGGCGAGCCCAGTCATTGATATGGTTGCGATCCGACGATCCCTGTGCCAATCGTACCTTGCCTTCGCCCTGCGCAGACGGGGATGGTCCCAGCCATCCATTGGCAGTATCGGCCACATGCAGCTTGTGAGAGCCGTCTTCGTGCGAAAACCAGTAAAAAAGACCATCCTCTTCGAAGCGCCGCAAGAGATAGTCGAGGTCGGTCTCGTTGAACTGGGTGCTATAGTGTTGCGCAGGCGGTGGTTTGATAATACCCGACGTATCCGGTGCTGGAATGCCATGCTCGGAAAACAGCGTTTCGGCGATCTCGATGGATGTCTTGTCCATCCAGATGCGGCAGTCTGAACGGCGGGATAGCAACCACATCTGTGGGCGAATGGTCATAGCGTACGAACGCAGGCCGCGGGTGATCGGTGGCCCCTCGTGCAGGTCCGTCACAAGACCATTGAAGGAGCGGCGGATGCCGCTTCCCTCTTCGCCGTCGCCTTGGCTGACTTCGAGGGAGACATCGACCAGACGACCGATCAGCTCTTCCGGCTTCACCGCTTCCTTTTTGGCGCGGACGCTGAGCTGTATCTCGAAGAGTTGTGAGACTCCCTCGCTAATCTCCATCCGCTCCGGCAACAACTGGTCTTCGCCGAGCGGCGACCTCACCTTCAAAACACGGCTGGCTTGGATAAAGTCGGCGGACGATGGCTGCTCGGTCATGGGAAACCCCGGTGATCGGATTGGAAAAAATATCAATCAGCTGTCAAAATCTTTAAGGAATGCAATCAATCATTGTGTCAAAAGCAAGGAGAGGCGATCTTATTTGCAACCGTTGGCCTATAATGTTCGCGTTGAATCGCAAACTCGCCGTAATATGCCGACTAATCTGAGGGAAAGGCAGGTGAGGTCACATGCATGGCGCTATTGAATATGGACAATGGGGTACCAAAGAAACGTAGAAAGGCTCACAGCCCCGGGACTAAGCACGATGCAGAAGGTTATGGACTCGCGCGCGAGGAGGCCAACGAACGTCGCGGAGCGGGTTGGTGGGTCAGCCTGAGACGGCGCGGACACAAGATCGTGCGCCTGTTTAAGGACAGTGTCTACAGCACCGATAAAGCTGCCTACAAGGCGGCGCGTGCCTATCGCGATGCGATCATCGAAGCCATACCACCCGCGACCAATCACGAACAGGCCGTTCTTCTGCGCAAGAACATTAAGAGTGGCATCTCCGGGGTGCGCCGGGTTGAGACCCGCGACGGCGATGTCTGGCAGGTAATGCTGACGACCAATAAGTGCCTTAAGCGAGAAAACTTCTCCGTGTCGAAGTTCGGAGAGCAGGCCGCAAAATCAATGGCTATTGCCCAGCGGCGCAAATGGCTTGCCGCACTCCCCGTTACGCATCTTGCTTATGCCCATCACGCAGCGGAGATGGCGCAAGAGCATTTTGCCGACGATCTCATACCCGTCAGCGACGTCATGCCGGAAACCCATCTCACTGCTGACGAGATCGAAGAACGCATCCAGTCGATCAACGATGATTTCGACAGGGCACGTCCGAAGCGGTTACGGGTCCGGGTTAAATATTATCACGGTAGCAGGCTCTCGGTGTTCGTTTCCGATGCAGGCAGGCCTGCCAAACGCAAGCTTGTGCACATCAACACACGAAGGCTGGAAAAGCTGGACGTTTTGACCGAAGCAAAAGCAAAAGTCGAAGCCGTCATTACGGAGTTCTACGATCGCGTAGGCCGTCGCCGGCGCACGTGGCCAGCAATTTTGCCAGCACATCACCGGTCACCGCTTTCGCGCTTTTACGTCCACGCGTCCGAGGAACGGCCCGCACGATGGCGAATGGCCGATTTGAGGGCAGGGAGGCGAAGGCACCATCGAGACCGCGCCATTTGGTCAGTGTCGACCAGTTCGCCAGACGCCGACGCACGGTGGCTGGCGCATGCGGGCCAATGGATTTGAGAAACCCCTGCTTTCGGAGGTTGTCATCCACGTGGGCTGGCATCCATGATCTGCCTCGATGGTTTTTTCTCGGGGTCCCAGAGATGATGTGCGACAAATTTGAGCAGCAAGGCTTCGGGCGCCGGTCAGGCAAGAGAATGGCCGGTCGCTGCCAGTCCCCAGGCTTCGAGATAGGCCAGATCGGAGGTCAGCGCTCGAAGCGTGCTGGCACCCATGCCGGCATTGACGAGGTGGCGCAGCGTTTCGATGGCCTAGTCGGTCAGAAGCTCGGCAAGTTCGTCGCGCCGTTCGAGCGGAAGCACGGATGCGATCGTGTCGAGCCCCTCGGCACGGCGCTCGACGGAGGTCTGTGATTTTGTCGGTTTGGCCACGTTGGCTCCGGAATGACGGTTTGTTGCGGCCGTTATGGCCCTGCTTTAGTGCGATTTTGTCTGATTTTCTGCCTCAGATCAACTGCCATCGATAATGAAGACTGATCGATGGCTATCGCGCGGACCCAGTGTTATACAGAGTATTGAATCTTAATACCTAAAATAGCTTTCATTTAAGAATACATTAACTTTAATTTCAATGGTTTGCAGCGAACAAGGATTTGATCATGTTGCCCAATACGTCGGGGATTTCGGCAAGACTGGGAAACGAAGGTTCAGATTTGCACATCACAAGCGGAGTGATTCTCGGATCGAGTTGGAATGACAAACGATCAAGAATCACTCTCCGATATCAAGATGAGGCCCACCACAGTTTTCTTACTCAACCAACATGGTTTTGAAATGTTGAAGGACCTAGCTCAGGTATCGAACGCTGACATCCTGCTTCTTGCCGGCATGGGTGGTAGCGATCGGCGCAAGCTCGCGGCAGCATTGGATCGAGAGCTCATTCCTCAAATCTCTCGGCGCAAGAAAGCCTAGTTGGCGTTGGCCATGAGACCTAGATAGTTAACGCTGCCGAGATTGCGGACGCGTCCGAATCGGTGGAGATTATCGCCCCATAGGGTCTCTACGGCTCTCGCCTAGAGCGCTTCACCTTTTGACGGAACCATATCCTGCATTTCTGATGTAGTTTGCGCATTCGTCGGGTCGGATCGTTTCGACCAGCCCGCCAATATGCCGCCAGGTATCTTCGATGCTGCGCTTCTGTGCGTTGCGCATCCAGTGCTTTATCTTCGAGAAGGCCTGTTCGATTGGATTGAGGTCCGGCGAGTAGGGTGGCAGGAACCATAGCCGAGCACCGGCAGCCGTGATCGCCTGACGGACTGCCGCGGATTTGTGGCTGCCAAGATTGTCCATGACGACGATGTCGCCTGGCTTGAGAACCGGAACCAACTGCTGTTCGACATAGGCACGAAAGCACTGACCGTTGATCGGTCCGTCGAAGACACAAGGTGCTGCCAACCGATCCTTTCTCAATGCACCGAGGAATGTCAGCGTACGCCAGTGCCCATGCGGCGCAAACGCACGCAGTCGCTTGCCTTTGGGTCCCCAGCCCCTGATGGGTGTCATGTTGGTCTTGATCCAGGTCTCATCAATGAAGACCAGCCGTTCAGGATCGAGGTGATGCTGTAAGGTCTTCCATCGCTCTCTTCTACGGGCGACATCGGCACGCGCCTGTTCAAGGGCGAACAGCGTTTTTTTTAAAGCGCAGCCCCTCGCTGCGGATGAATTTCCAAATTGTATTGTGGGAGACGGCGATGCCTCGCAAGGCAAGTTCGGCCTTCAGTCCATGCAGTGTCAGGTGTGGATTCTGAGCGAGCCGTTCGGCAATGAAGCTGCGATGTGGCTCCAGGATGCGCTTGCGGTAACCACCCATCTTGCCTGGACGAACCGATCCGGTCGCACGATGGCGCTGAGACCATTTCACCACCGAAGACGCGGCCACATCAAAGCGCGCTGCAACGGCACGGACGCTTTCGCCGCTCGACACGGCTGCGACAACACGTTCACGAAGATCATTTGATATCGGTGCGGTCATCAGATGCTGGCCTCCATCCAGCCAACATCAGTGAATCACATCAGAACTGCTTTGGGAATCAAACCCGATTCAGAAAGACGTGGAAACGCTCTAGATCCTCAATCTTCAGTGTCGGTCAGTTTTCGATGGAGTGCGATGGCACCTGGACTGCGAAGAGCGGGTTCGTCGCCGTTGTCAACAGCAAGCACCATGCAGATCCGCTCTTCTTCCGCGAGCCGTCTGGCTTCATCGTGACCGTATTTGCCAATGTTGAACGTTCGAGAGATAGCTTTGCGGCGTCTTTTTGTTGCAGAGGCATTCCCCTGATCCTCAACCTTCACCTCAATCCGGGCGATCCATGCGCCGTCTTTATAATGTTTACCAGGCTGTACGTAATAGACGCCAGGCAGATTGCTTCCTTCGGAACGGTTCTTGCGCACCTGCATGCGCATATCGCTGTTCGTCAAAGGCGGTACGACACTCAAAACCGCATCGCGATAGGCCTTGGCGACGATCAGCGCCTGCTCATTTCCACCATAGGTGCCGTCACTAAAGGTCATCTGAAACGTCTTGCCGCCACGCGAAAAGTTGACTAGCCATGCATTCTGACCGTGGCGATCGGCATCAACCCGATTGATGGCGTACATGTCGTCTTCGTGAAACTGTGGAGCAGCCTCGAAAAATTGAAAGTTTTTCGTCAAATGGCCACTACCCATCCTATAGATTACCTTTCGAGAGGTTTCCTTGAATCACATCCGTTGGTCCTGTGGACCAAACACTCTTCACTCGAACGTAATCCACGAAACACCTTCAACCAAGCGGCCGCCATGGGCGCATGAATCGCCGATGCGGGCAATTTTCTTGCCCTGAATGCTTGCGACAGATGACCCGCTCGTGATTTTGTCAGAAGTTGTTGGCACGCCCGTGCAGAGCAGGCTGTCTCCGACTGTTGCAACAGGCACGCCTTCGACAGTGACGAATGTTTGCTGCGTCGATATCACAGGCCCACCGATGTGCGGTTTTGGACCGGGATCTATCATCGGGCAGACATGCATATGACCTTTCAAAGTAACAAATCGTCCAGTCATTGGATTAACCTCTCTTGTTATCACGACGCCCGGGCGAAAGGTAAAGGTGCCATGGAAAGCACGCGCCCGTCGCGCCCGCGAAAGCGTAGACCGCGATCAAAATCCCCATCATTCTGCCAGTGAAACAAGCAGGCATCCGCACGCCGGATCAGCGGGTTAATATCTATGAGTAATGCACGCCAGCCGGATTCGGAATTCTGATTAACAAAGACGTCAACGATCGCGTCGTCCAGATGAGAAACGGACAGAAACTCATCGGCAAAATCGATCAGGGCAGAAGCAATAAACCTCGCACTTTGCTCGATCTCTGGAAAAACCATGGTGTGAAAATACTGAGATGCGCCAATAAAGGCACGGTTGTTCAAGAACAACCTGAACTCTGTCCATTGCGGGATATCTTGCCACGGTCTTATGAACAGACCGACATCGAACTTGTGCTGCAGCGAGCTCGCAAGGAGGCCAGCTACCCGCGGATTGTCTTGCAGCAAATGAGGCGCGAGATCTCGACTGTTAGATATTGGGGCTTTCTGAAAGAAACCAGGCTTTTTAAAGCTGCAGCCACCAAGACGGGCATGGCCCCCTGAGGGAAAAATCGCGACCTTTTCATCGATGGCGGTGTAAAAACCATCAGTAAAGGGCGGAATCTCATCAATCTCGAAGATATCGCGGAAGGCCGCGGTCCGCGCACCGATTGCCAATCGATCCTGATCGGACAAGATGATATGCTCCACCGGCAATCCGAGCGCGATTACCTCGTCCGGCCAATGTTCCATGAAAGTTGATCGCCACTTCTCGTGTAGACCTAGCATGTCAAATCCTGCGCACCTTCAGAGATTTTCTGCAGCTGTAAGATTCTTGAAAAATTCGGGGAGGCTATCAGCGACTTTTACAACGCCCTTGGCGTTATTGCCCGTGCCGAAGGGATCTGTACCTCTTTCCCAAAAATATACCGCACCGTTATCCGGATCCTTGCCATCCATCAGTAGATAGGAGTGGCCGGCATCGGCGGAACCGAAAAACACCATTGGCAATGTAAACTGGTCAGGCCATGCCGATCCAGATATAAAGGTTTCATGGAGAGAAACAATATTATCGAAATCTGAAACCAGCACCTGTACATCATGAACTGAGCGGCTACCGTCGTCATACTGCACTAAGAATGAATCATTACATTCGGTTCCGCAGTGACCATATTTCCTCAACACATCAGCCAAGTCGCTTGGTATGGTAAGCCCGGTAAGCTCGGAAAATCGATTGAAATTTCCGGTATCCCAGGTGGTGTTCGGCACAACCTGGAAGTCACAGTTATCCTGTAAAAACTTAATCGCTTGGTTGAGGTCAGGCATCATCGAGTCTAATCCTAGTATGCGGGGTCGTTTACTGCAGAGGCACCACCACTATGGGCACCTCCTCCTTGAGCGGTATTATGGATATTTGAATCGACCAACTGCATCGTCGATGTGTCTTCGTTATGGTGCCACGTGAACCCTTTTTCGTCCGTAGTCTTGCTCTAGTTACCGTACTTTTCCTTCAATGGGGCAACGGCTTGCCCCACGTCGCCGTCCGGTCCTCGTGCAAGATTTCCTTTCATGTTGGATATGCGGGTCTGAATGGGCTGACCATCAGGACCATTCTTCATGAAAGGTGAGAAATCCGGCTTTCCGTTTTTGTAACTTATGCCGTCTTGACCATAGTCTTTTAATGACTTTTCCGCATTTGTTCCTGGCTCGGGCGTCCACTTGCTATTGCCTGTTTCGCCTGACCATGTGCCTCCGCGGGGAATATTTTTGTACTTACCGCCATCCTTGTACTCGTCGACCTTTTTACGGCGGCATTCTTTTGTCTTGCATTTTTTAAGGTCTTCCTGGAGCTTTTTGTAAGCCTGGCCACGCTTAGACGCCCAGTACTTCGAAGCCGCTGCACTCTTTCTCACGTGCTCCTCTAGAGCCTTGACCTTGCGTTGCGCGGCAGCCACCTGGCTAACCAACTTCTCGGCATAACGAGCAATCTTGGTGCCTTTTACGCCCGCTTTCGCAGCATCACCCCACCCTGGTACCAGGCCGAAAATATCAAGGCCGGCATCAGCCCAATTGCCAGACCAAGCATTGCCGATCGCGCTGGCTACATCGACAACGCCGCCTACGACCGGCACAGACGAGGCCGCCAACCAACCGGCTTCCTTTGCGATCTCCGTGTAGCGCTGGTTGAGCATATCCACATCGGCGCGAGCAAGTTCCAGCTCGCGCGAGTCGGGAACATTAACGAGATCATCAAGGTGCTGGGTCATTGAGGCGCGCCTTTGGTCTGAAGCTCCTCGAGGTACTGCTCTTCGACATCATCGTAAGGGACGCCAAGCATGTTGTTTTTCATATACTGCGGAAACCAGTAGTCGTTTTTGCTACGCGCAATCGCGTCGCCTTCCTGTTTCATCGTCGGTTCGAGATTGCAGCGCTCCATACGTTGCTCCTCGGATTGGTTACGGTCTTGCAAAATGCTGCGATACGGTTCGAACAAAAAGAAATCCGGGCCAATACGCCACATCAGCACGACGAACTGGATTTGGTAGATCGGATCCGAAAAACCAAAATGCTCGGAGTAGCGACGGCCCCAGCGTGTCATTTCGGCGGCCTGTGGTGATGGCGCCATGCCAGCAAAGCTAGGCAGATGTTTGGGAATTATTTCTTTCGTAAAATAATCGACGAAATCGTCGTCATCTTGGAGCATCGCATTCATCTGCTTCGGGTCGAACTTGATGATCATTGTGCTATCCTTTAGAACTCATCGTCTGTGCCTTTCGCATCGTGTATAGATGCGAGCGAAATTACCTCACGATGAAGCGTACCCGCATTCGCCGTGAATTTCAGAAGCTCATCGGGCCTGAGATCATGCTCGCAAAACCAAGCGTCAACACCTTTGAAAAAGGCCCCGTTCTGTTCAGGCGTAAAGATCGGAAGATATTGCCTTAGCGTACGAGGATCGTAAAAACGGAAGAAGTGTACGGTACCCCCCTCATCCTCAATAACGGTGAACTTGCGCAAGTGGCGCACAACATCGGCCAGTTGAAGTGGCGACCGCAAGAAAATTGACCATCGCTTTCCAAAACCATTGTCTATTAGCCAGTCGAGAACGCTTTCATCTGGTGCGATGCCGACAACCCAAGCGGTGTCGTCGCCAAATTCCTCCAGTGCCTGGCCGCGATAGAGAGTATTTCAAGAACGCATCCTTCAGCCGCTAGAACACCTACAATACCGCCAACCTTCATCTCGCGGAGCCCAAGCGTGACTATTCGGCTGCCGTCGCTGCCACCTAGGGACGACATTCGGGCGGCGGCGGCTAGAGCGTTTCACCTTTTGACGGAACCATATCCTGCATTTCTGATGTAGTTTGCGCATTCGTCGGGTCGGATCGTTTCGACCAGCCCGCCAATATGCCGCCAGGTATCTTCGATGCTGCGCTTCTGTGCGTTGCGCATCCAGTGCTTTATCTTCGAGAAGGCCTGTTCGATTGGATTGAGGTCCGGCGAGTAGGGTGGCAGGAACCATAGCCGAGCACCGGCAGCCGTGATCGCCTGACGGACTGCCGCGGATTTGTGGCTGCCAAGATTGTCCATGACGACGATGTCGCCTGGCTTGAGAACCGGAACCAACTGCTGTTCGACATAGGCACGAAAGCACTGACCGTTGATCGGTCCGTCGAAGACACAAGGTGCTGCCAACCGATCCTTTCTCAATGCACCGAGGAATGTCAGCGTACGCCAGTGCCCATGCGGCGCAAACGCACGCAGTCGCTTGCCTTTGGGTCCCCAGCCCCTGATGGGTGTCATGTTGGTCTTGATCCAGGTCTCATCAATGAAGACCAGCCGTTCAGGATCGAGGTGATGCTGTAAGGTCTTCCATCGCTCTCTTCTACGGGCGACATCGGCACGCGCCTGTTCAAGGGCGAACAGCGTTTTTTTTAAAGCGCAGCCCCTCGCTGCGGATGAATTTCCAAATTGTATTGTGGGAGACGGCGATGCCTCGCAAGGCAAGTTCGGCCTTCAGTCCATGCAGTGTCAGGTGTGGATTCTGAGCGAGCCGTTCGGCAATGAAGCTGCGATGTGGCTCCAGGATGCGCTTGCGGTAACCACCCATCTTGCCTGGACGAACCGATCCGGTCGCACGATGGCGCTGAGACCATTTCACCACCGAAGACGCGGCCACATCAAAGCGCGCTGCAACGGCACGGACGCTTTCGCCGCTCGACACGGCTGCGACAACACGTTCACGAAGATCATTTGATATCGGTGCGGTCATCAGATGCTGGCCTCCATCCAGCCAACATCAGTGAATCACATCAGAACTGATTTGGGAATCAAACCCGATTCAGAAAGACGTGGAAACGCTCTAGAGAGCGAGGCCAGCTTGGTGCTGTTCAGCGGTCAGGCTGGCCTCGCGGCCCGCAGGTCAGAGCACGCTAACGTTCTCAGCCTTCGATTTTCCGGTCTTGCGGTCCTGGCCAACTTCGAAAGTGACCTTGTCACCTTCTCTCAGGGACCCACCCTGCTGCAAGGCAGATACGTGAACGAACACGTCCGTTCCACCATTCTCAGGCGTAATGAAGCCAAATCCCTTGTCGTCATTGAAAAATTTAACTGTACCGGTAGCCATGAGAATTCCTTTTAATGTCCTGCAGCCACTTGACCCGCAGTAGGCTTTTTATCGCTCGTTTGCCTAACCGGCAACCTCCAACACCAAGATAGTTGCATCGAATTTTTTTGCGGACTGCTGATCGACTATTTGGCCGCGTTGACAGCCTCCTCAAGCGCTTCTTAACAGCTTCGAAACCAGGTGGGTTTGCAAAGATCATGGCTGACATTCTATCGTAGTCAACGGCGAATTTCTTGCGCATACCGGATGTCGGCACGCCTCTGCGAGTTCGGGGCCCGCATTTCTGGCGACATCTTCGGTCCGGGTGTCGGGATTGGCTTGCGCAAACTGGATGAAAAACTCGTCAACGATATAAATGATGCGCTCGACACACTCAAGAAAGAAGGGAGTTTCAAAACAATTAGCATGAAATCGTTCGGCATCTCATTGACCGATGATCAGCCATTGCGGCTATTGCAAATTTACCTATTCTGGATTGGGCGGGCGACAGCGAAGGGTACCAGTCTTAATTCTATTAGGCCGAAGATCCGACGGCGATCTCAACTGACACCGAGGAAGGACGTCAGCGCATTCAGGATGCGTTTCGGATACACGATTGGGCGAAGGACCATAAGGACGCGCATATAGGTGGCACGATGCAGCCGGTGCAGAACATCCCGGCGTTCAGCCCATACTACGTTGAGTTTGATGAGTATTTCGGCGGGTACAATTTTGGCGGCGGCAACGCCCAACTCGATTTCCGTGACATGAAGTTTGATTGGGCGTGTGGCTGACGAAAGTGCCAACGGCAGTCGTCGACCATCCAGCTGCGGACCGTCTCGCTCGGAACTCGCAAGCAACATCACGCTCTGCCACTTTCTCGGTCACCAGAGTCGCTTCAAAAATTCGGATAATGCTTCTGAACCATGGCTGCCGAGTAGTTACGAATACCATCATTGTTCCGCTTGTTGGACGGTCGGCCGATGCAGATCGCACTTGCTCATCGAAATCAGTCCCATCTGCGATCTTCCAGGCGTCAACCAGACATGGAGAGTGTGACATTCCAATTTTGCAGAAACAGAACACTTTAACTTTGCGGCTACAAATGGTGTCAAAGCTGATTAGAGATACGCCGCCGCTGGCCCGTTAGAAATGCGACATTGTTACCAAGGATTAGCCCCCGACCATAGCGGCTGGACCGGGTTTCAAGTGTAGAAAGGGGCGGGATGGAAACCTGTTCGGCTTTAACTTCCTCAGTCGCTACAATCACTTCGCACCAACTGCGGTCATTCGCTAAGAGGAGCCATAATTGCGGAGCTGTCGACAATATTAGCGAAATCGGATTTGAGATGGGCCATGGTGACATCAAAAATCGCACGAGCGGAGAGATTCTCATCGGGAAGGTCGAAGCCCACGACTGCATCGCGGACCACCACCATCTTGAAACCAAGATCCGACCCAGCTCGAACGGTCGTGTTAACGCAATAACCTGCAACGGCACCCGTGACGACGACAGTCTCTATACGACTGTCCTGGAGATAGTTTTCCATGTCGGTCGATGCGAAGGGCGATGATGTGCTTTTGACAAAAACGGGGTCCCCGCAAAGGGGTGCGACGCCTGGCATCACCCGTTGTGCTGGTGCACCTGGGTGCATCGGCGATGTCGGATCGGGGTCGCCATGATGAACGTGGATTACCGTCCCACCGTCCTTACGAAATTTCGCAGCCAGTTCAGCGATCTTGACGATGGCATTGCCATGGACATGATCCCGCCCGCCATCTAGGCGGTCCTGCACGTACATTTGCATATCAACGATAACAAGAGCTTTTTTCAAAATCCGTGATCCTGTCGTGGGTCTGTAAAGGCCATAGTCTTGCCTATCATGTGTCAAAATGCCGGCAAAGAGCCAAAGCAACCTTCATTCAGCTGTTTCCATTCGAGTGATAGCCTTTTGCCGTGAAGATGGATGCATTCAGCGGTTGGGCGTGCGCGGCATGCCAAACTATTTGGCCAATTGCGCCTTGTCGACAGCATCACCGGCGGCAGAACCAGACCCAGAATCTCGTCGCACATCACGTCACAGACCAGCTTCCAACCCGACCCACGCCACTGTTCGCCCGGCGCGCTCGCTTCGCTCTCCGTCATCAACTGATCTCTTTGTTGAGGGAGATAGAAGGCCAACAGAGACTTGGCAAACGGGCACGGCTTAAGTAACAAATGCAATCAGTAGCACGGTTTAGAATGTCTACAGGGCGGATCTGGACGGTGTCGAAGTCCTCGTCGAATGCCGCCGGATCATGCAGTTTCCGCGATCTCTGCTACCGGCCTCTCTCAGGCGTCATTGGGCGATAGAACTTTAGATTTCGTGGGCGCGAGCGTCGCTTCGATCGCTCTCTAGTGCATGGGTAATCTTCAGATACCGCTCGCGTGCATTGGCGACAGCGTCGTGGTTTTCAATCGCCCATTTGCTCAAGACATCGAGTGCTTGCCAAAGCGAATGGCCGAGCGGAGTCAGGCGGTAGTCAACGCGCGGCGGGATAACAGGCGTAACAATCCTGTCCACAAGCCCGTCTTTTTCTAGTTCACGAAGAACGCTTGTCAAAGACTTATGCGTGATGTCGCCGATATCTCGCTTCAGCTCGGAAAACCGCTTTGGTTTTTCTTCAAGCACGCCAATGAGAAGGATCGCCCACTTGCTCCCTATAACCGAGAGCAATTCGCGTACCGGTAGGCAAGCAGGATGCTCTACAAGGATATGCGGTATCATCAAGGAAACCTCTGTAGCTTTAAAGTGCCGTCTTGTGTCGTCTGTTAAACATCTTAGATGGTAGTCCAGTTGCCTGCGGATACAACGCGATATTGGGATAGTCCCAGCAAAGCTGTCTTGCAGAACCTTCAAATGAGCGGGCCGCGACGGCTCGCAACCGATGGGCCGTTTCCATGAATGTATTTGACCTTCTCAACGACGAAGCAAGACCCAAAGCTCCACTTATCCCAGGCGCCACAATGGCAGATCGCACCGCAGGAAGACGGCTTGCGCTAATCCACGACATGCATTTGGAAGCTCTTGATGAAACCATGGACATGATGCGTCAAGTCGAGGTTGGC
The DNA here is from genome assembly GCF_021310995.1 of Agrobacterium vaccinii. NCBI lineage: Bacteria > Pseudomonadati > Pseudomonadota > Alphaproteobacteria > Hyphomicrobiales > Rhizobiaceae > Agrobacterium > Agrobacterium vaccinii. Next base: position 1,023,503 of record NZ_CP054151.1, read on the forward strand.
GAAACGCGTGTCGAGGAATTTGCAGAACATCTCGACACACTGGAGATGACGAGAAATTATGCGAAATTTGGAAATCTATGTGGTCGGGAATGCAAATTTTTGGATTTTCATCACACCGCAGAGGACACCACAATTTTTCCTGTCATCCACGCCAAAGGCAGCGACGGCATGAGGCGCGTGATCGTGCGCCTTGCTGAAGAGCATGTCGTCATTCACGAGTTGCTTGTGAAATTGGCCGGGCATGTCGCGGCCATTCGGGCTAGGCCAGGCCCTGAAAACTTTTCAGAAGCCAAGGCCACCCTGCTCGTGCTCGACCAGGTTGTTCGGTCGCATTTCGGTTACGAACAAAATCAACTGGAAGAAGCTATCGGCTACTACAATGCCATGCCATAGCATCGAACATTACCACGATTTCACTCTCATATTGACGGCCAACGATCCCGACATTTAGATCGAAGTAATCACCCACCCAATCACCGACGACATTGATCGAAAATGAGCAATACGAAAAGCAAGCCGCTTGGAACAACACGCCCTACCATTCAACAGAGAAGAGATAGCCATAACCGATCTTGATCAGTGTTCCGAGTGATGGCTGGCTGGTTGGCACGCCAAAACCCAGAAACGACAGGGTCTCTTCTGAAAAAAGCGGAACGGCCAGATTGAGATTTCCAAGTTCGTTGGGGTCCCAGTCAGTCACGTCGGCAATTTGGACATCCATTGGTCTCTCCGCTCGATGATTTTCGAGGAAGCATAGGACGCTCGGCAAACTTTCAATTACCGGCGTCGGCGCAGCGCGTGTATCCCTTTGGAGGCGATGTATCCTTCCAGTCGTACCATGTCGTCCATGACAGTCGTTTCCATGATCAAAGCACCCGATTTGGTAGGCAAAGCTGGCGGCGATTATGCTCTGCCCACATGCTTCAAAATGAAATCTGTTAATCGGCTAACAGACTTCGTTTGCGCCGCGAGCAACGTCGCTGCCAAGGCCCAAGAACGTTAACTTGCTTGGAAAACGGATCACATCCCTAGATTAACCGGTTCTCGAAACCAATATGGCGGTCATTAACCGGCAAGCTTCACCCGATTGCGGCTGCCACCAGAACCCGGTCGGCTGCGCGAGCCATAGATGACGAATGGCGCAGGCGATCACGCCACATGACCTCCGTCTCTGCGATCGAGCGTGCCATCATTGGATCGGAACGTTCAGCCCAGACCCATAATCGCGTCGCGCGATCGTGTCCGATGACAATGCGCGTGAGTGCGTCGCGCGCCAGCCTGTCTAATGCATCAAGCGCCGCGTGCTGGATTGTCGCCTCCGATTCCTCATCCAAGACGAAATAGGTCGGATCTTCCGTCAGCCGTGGCGCGATGGCGAGGTCCAGCAGGACTTCGTAAGCGCGCTGCCCGCCTTTCCTTGCCAGCCAGGCGAACAGGTCAAACGGGTCCACGCGCAGTGCCAGCAGCGCCCGTACCAGCGCCTCGGAAATTCCGCCGTCATACGACTGATCCTGTGCCTCCCTTTCAAGCCGTAGCGGCGCTGGGTCGCCACACTCGAACCAGCCGAGAGCAGCACGGCACAACAACGTCCTTACTGCATCCTGTTCATCGAACGACCACCGCCACGGTGTCAGGCGTATTATGACCTCCAGAAACGAGGCGTACGAGTCAAAGTCAAGGTCGAGGAGAAATAGCGTAAGTCCACGCGGCAACCAGTACAAGAACGTCTCACGCCCGCCGGAACAATTCGGATGCTCGTGATAAATGTGTGCGAAGCTTGTAGCTGGCGCGCGGCGGGGATTAGGCTGCCGTCGTGTCTCCTCTTCCGTCTCCGGCGTGAAGCACTGCCGGCACCAATTCCACGAGGGTCGATGACGTATGAAGGCCGCATATAGCTGATCGAGACAGGCATCTGGATCAGGAGGAGCGATGTCAAAGCGATGAAAAATCGGCTCTGGGTTTCGAACTGGGGGCTGAGATTTCATAACATCCAAATGTTATAGTGCGTAAGAAGCACGATCTTCTAATTCTCTGAAGGACTTTTCACGTATCAATTTATATTTGGAATTAATTATTAATAAACGGATTCACATATCCCAGTAAAATATTGTGTTACATTAGGGGGATGAAATTCGCCAGAATGGGCTGGGCAAAAAACATCCCCGAGAGCGTCTATAAAAATCGGGCTATTTCCGTCATGACTCAACATACCGTTGTAGAACCGTACCCAATCTAGCGAGATTTGCTTTGAGATTGTCATACCCGAGGGTTTTCTCGCGTGTAACCTCATCCATATAAAGCTTGCGGTTAAGCTCGATCTGGATGCTGTGGCGGTTTTTCTCTGGTGCGTTATAGGCGGACACGAGCTCCGCGCCACGAAATGGCACGTTGAGAGAAACGGAATAGCCGAAACTTTCGAGCGTTCTGATGACCAATTGCACGAATTCCGGCTCACTGCTCGTCCCGTCATAATCCCCGACAACAATGTCTTTTCGCACAGTTCCTGCCGGGTCAGGCGATAGGGCGTGGCCTATGGCGGGCATGGAGTGGCAGTTTACGTGGTAGACGCGACCGAAAGCGGCGTAAGTCTTATCCAGCAACCGGACCAATTGCTGATGATAGGGGCGCCAGTAGGTATCGATGCGCTTTTCAAGGTCGTTGACGGTCAGTTTCCGGCAATACATAGGCTGGTCTCCCCAGGCAAAACGCCAGGTCAGGCCCATTCCGCGACGCGCCGAGGCGCTGTCTCGCACTGCATGCGGCCACGCGCCATCGATAAGCTCCAGATCAACATCTTGCAGTGAGCGGTTGAGATCGAGAAAGCTTCGCGGGAAGTGAGCCAGAAGCATGGGAGCGCCGATGGAAGGCGCAAAGCCGAACAGGTCGTCGACATAAGTATCGGACGCCATCAACACCAGTTCGTCGGAGACGGCCCGCTCGAAATCAGTTGGGACAATCAGGCCGCTATGGGGCGAGTCGAACACCATGGGGATGGACTGCGCACTTGGCGGCAGGATGGACAGAACGCCCTCGATATCTAGAGGCGAAATCGAAAAATCTTTCATGCCATATTCCATTCATGCAGGGGCAGCGTAAGCCGCAGGATAGGTGGTGTCCGCCATGCCGATAAAGCTTTCGCCACGACGGCCAACCATGCCCGGCGCCGCGAAAGGCCGTGGGAAAACGACCTGTGCTGCGGCTTTGACCTTGGCGATCTCCGATAACGCGGCAATGTGGTCAGCAGGCATATCGACATTGACGATGATGTCTGCATGGGGACCCGTCGTCATGCGCGGGGTGTTCATCGCATCTTCGATATCCATGCCAGCATGCACAATCATGCCGGTCAACTGCGCAAGTGATGGCACGATCTGGTTACCACCGGCGGCGCCATAGGCGGCAAATGTGCCATCGGCATCGGTGAGGACAACGGGGCACATATTGCTCGGCGCATAGGCGTTCGGCGTCAGGGAATTGGCACGACCAGGGGTGGGATCGAACCAGGACATGCCGTTGTTCAGCAGAATGCCGGTCGAGGAGGACAAAGCCCGTGCGCCGAACCGATTCAGCAAGGTGAAGGTGATTGCCACCATCCGCCCCTCGCTATCCACGGCATTGACCTGCGTCGTGCTGGTCTTGTTGGTGGTCTCCGCCGGGTTGAGCCTGCGGCGGTGAGCGCCAAAGGATTCCCAAAGGGCCTGAGACATGGCGGTAAAGAACTGGGCATCTACGGGGCCAATACCACGGGTCTTGTCAAAGAAGTCCAGAGCATCGAACAGGCGTTGCCCGGCACTCGTTTCTCCTGCAACATGAAGCGTCTTGCCTTGCAAGGTCATGCTTCGTGCCGGGTATAGCTGCGCTTCGTAAACCGCGAGATCGTCAAGCGTCATGAAGCTGCCGCCCGCTTGCAAATCTGCAATCAGCTTTTGGCCAATGGAACCGCCATAAAGCGCGTCCGGACCATCCTTGGCCAGTGACTCCAGTGTTTCGGCCAGTGCCGTCAACGGCAGAACGGTACCGGGTTCCGGCGGATAACCATCCGGCATGAACACGCTGCGCGTGCCTTCATCCTTGGCAAGACCGGATGCTGCAATGGCGATGGCAAGTGTGGTATGCCAGTCAACGACGAGACCCTTTCGGGCACGGTCGATAGCCGGTGCGAGTGCTGCGTCGAAACCGATCGTTCCATAGCGCTTCAGCGCCTCTGCAAAGCCGCGCACGCAGCCGGGCACGACCGCAGCGGTAAACCCGTCCACATTACGGTTTTCCAAGGAGGCGGGATGACCGATGAATGTCTTGATGGTGGGGTCAGGCCGGTAAAAATCAGCATCGAAAGAGGATGGCACACGCCCGGTAAATTCGATGGTCTCGACCGTTCCATCGGGCTGCGCCACCAGCATGTAACCGCAGGCGGCAAGGCTGGTCATCCACGGTTCGACCGTCTGCAAGGTGAAGGCCGCGGTAACAGCCGCATCGACGGCATTTCCCCCGGCACGCAGCACGGCGGCACCTGCTTCCGCCGCCACGAAATGCTGAGACGTGACCACCCCTTTTGGGCTGACACCCGGCGTCTTGCGCGTTGTGCTACGCTCGACGCGCAGATGATCGAATTGGGGATTTTCCATCACTTCGCCTCCAGCGCTGCCGCCACCATGCGGCTTGCGCCAGAGAGATCGCCAAGCTTCTCGCCAGCCTCGATCTTGCCCTTGTTGCGCCCTGCCCGCGCCTGCCGGATCATGGCTTCTTCCACGACCTCTTCCGCCTCGTCGACAGGGATGACGAGGATACCGCTGGCATCTGCAATGACCACATCTCCCGGCATAACAGGCACATTGCCGCAGGAGACAGGAAGGTTGAGGGAGCCACCCAGATCGTTCAGCCGTGTGGTGATGCCGGACACGCCGCGCGACCACAAGGGCATGCCCAGATCGATGATTTCCTCAACATCCGTACATGGCCCGTCTATGACGACGCCGATGGCTCCAGCGGTTTTGATGGCGAATGCCACCCCGCCGCCGATGCAGGCGTGCCGGTCATCGCCGAGGCGATCCACAAAAAGAAAGTCGCCAGGGCGGATGACGGAGACCGCATGGTGGAGTAAGGTGGAATCCGTTGCGGGAATGGCGACGGTGACGGCAGTGCCGACCAAGGTACGGCCCGCATCGACAACAGGCGTGATGGAGCGATGGACGAAACCACGGTGGCGAAAATGCCCGATGGTGGCAACCTCGACACTTTCGAACTTGGCGATCAGTTCGGGATCGATCTGCTTGGGTTGGGCGCCGATATGGTACTTCTTCATGACAGATCCTCTGCAATTTTGGCGGCTTCCGGCTTGTGTTGCCAACCCTTGCCTGGAACCGCGGCAAGCAATTCTCTCGTGTAGGCATCTTTCGGCGCGCCAAACAGCGATGCCGGATCACCCCGCTCAACGATGCGACCGTGACGCATGACGGCGATGTTGTCGCAAATCTGACTGGCAACCCGCAGATCATGCGTGATGAACAGGATGCCGAAACCAAGCCGCGCCTGCATTTTTGCCAAAAGTTCCAGCACCTGCGCCTGCACCGAGACATCGAGAGCGGAAACGGACTCGTCGGCAATCAGCAGTTCCGGCTCGACGGCAAGCGCGCGGGCAATGCAGATACGCTGTCTCTGCCCGCCGGAAAATTCATGCGGAAACCGCGTCGCCGAAGCCCGATCCAGACCGCAGGCCTCCAGCAGATCGAGCGCACGCTGCATGGCGGCTTTCCTGTCCAGACCGTGGACGATAGGTCCTTCGGCAATGGCATCCCCGATACGCTGACGCGGATCGAGCGCCGTATAGGGATCTTGAAAGACGATCTGGACCTTGCGTCGCGCTTCCCGCAGTGCCTTGCCACGCAGGCCCGAAAAATCGCCATCCGAAATGACAATATCGCCGCTTTCAGGCTGGACGAGGCGAATGACGCATTGCGCCAGCGTGGATTTTCCAGAACCGGATTCGCCGACGAGCCCCAGTGTTTCACCGCGGCGGATGGTGATATCGACGTCGTCTACAGCCTTGACGACACGACCGGACCCGAAAACGCCTGACAGGGAAAACGTCTTGATGATGTTTTTCGCGATGAGGACGGGCGTCCCGAGGCCCTCCCGTTCCTTGCGAGGTGTGAGCGTCGGCACCGCCGCCAGCAATCTTTTCGTGTAATCCTGTTGCGGATGATTGAGAACGTCGTCCCGCGATCCGATTTCGATGAGTTTGCCCTTTTGCATGACTGCCACGCGGTCGGCAATTTCAGCCACCACGCCGAAGTCATGGGTGATGAAAATAATGCCTGTTTCGTGCCGCTCTCTCAGTTCGAGCATCAGCTTGAGGATTTGCGCCTGTGTTGTCACATCGAGCGCCGTCGTCGGTTCATCCGCAATCAGCACGGAGGGTTCGAGCGCGAGCGCCGTGGCAATCATGACGCGTTGGCATTGGCCACCGGACAGTTGATGCGGATAGGAATGAAAGATCTGTTCAGGGTTGGGCAGTTGCACTTCCTGGAACAGCGTGATGACCCGTTCCTTGATTTCTGCATTCGACAGAGACGTGTGCACCCGAAACGCCTCGGACACCTGTTCACCGATGCGGAAGATTGGGTTGAGCGCGGCGGCCGGCTCCTGAAAAATCATCGCGATGCTGCGTCCGGTGATGCTGCGCCTTGTCGCGTCATCAATCGTCAGGAGGTTCTTGTCCTCGAATATGACCTTTCCGATTGGCTTGCCAAGATTGCTGGGCAGCAATCCCATGGTGGCAAGCGCCGTCAGGGATTTGCCGGAACCGGATTCACCCACGATGCAGAGGATTTCACCTTTGGCGACAGTCAGGGACAGGTCCTCGACTGCAAAGCTGCGCTCTGCGCCCTGCGGCAAGGGAACGCTCAAGTGGTCGATCGACAGCCTTACGTCACTCATGGTCAAATCGCCTTTTGTGTCTGGTCAGACGGAGAGCGCATGTCGAAGGCGCGCATGTGATCGACGAAGCGGCTGCAAAAGCCGACGAGATGCTGAACGATCCGCTCGCCTTTTTGGGCTGTTGCCAGCAGCGGATCGCCGCCCAGCATGCCATCGACATTCACTTCATGGCAGTTGAGCGGCACATTCACCGGCATGCCTTCGAACTGGACATTGTTGACCCCACCCGTGGCAAGCCCGAATGCCTTTGCGCGACCGGCTGGTCTTGCGAGGTCCATGCGCAGCAACTCGGGAAAGAGATGCATATAAACAGAGGTGAGCGGTTCCCCGCCATGGCCGCGCGCCGCAGCAACCGCCGGACCATGCAATTCCTGCCACAGGGCGTCCGGTATCGACTGCCACAGATTGATCGATGCCACCGACACGCCGCGTTCTGCACGGGCACGCCGTACCGCCTGATCAATCAGTGACGCGTTGGTCGTATGACCGTTAAGGATGAGGATATGATCGATGCCGTGATCCAGAAAGGCTGCAACCATATCCTCGACAAGAGCCATGAAGGTTGCGGGCCGCAACTGGATGCCGCCGGGAATGGTCTTGAAGAAATCGGCATAGCCGAAAGGCACGGTCGGTGCCACGATAGCGCCGGACATCTCGGCCACCTTGAGCGCGATGGCCTCAGTCAGCATGAAATCACCCATGGGGGCATGGGGCCCTTGCTCTTCCTGGCTGCCGAATGGCAGAAGGATCACGGGTTTCTCTGGAAGACGTTCGCGAAACTCCGCGAACGTCATGTCTTTTAGGGCGTTCTTGCGCATGTTGCTCATCACACCAACTTGAAGTAGTCGCCGTAGATGCGCATTTCGCCGTTCGGCTTGAGGCGGAACTCGATGCCGGAACGGTGGGCGCAGTTATAGACGCTCTTCCACATGTAATAGCCCGGCGTGACGCGCTGCCACTCATCGGAAAGGGCAAGATACGCAGCCTTGCGCTCCTCGAATTCGATCGCAGAATCGAATTTCTTGCCAAGATCAAGGAATTCAGGCGTCGGATCCCAGGTCTTCCAGCTTGCCGTTGAACGCGATGCCGTCGGACCCCAATCCAGCCAGAGCGGCTGATACGGGTCTCCCGGAATGAAGTCCGAACTCATGGACATGTTCATCATGTGGTATGGCCGACGATAGACCAGTTCGAAATTATCCAGCACCTGCGCCTGCACATTGACGCCGATTTCGCGCCACTGCTCGATCATGATTTCGGCAGCCGCCTCGTAGTTCGGGTAGAACTGGCGCGTGATATGCCAGATCAGCGTTTCACCCTTGTATTTCGTCTTGGCAACCAGCGCCTTGGCGGCTTCGACATCGTAGGGAAGCTTGACCGGCAAATTCGGATCATAGAACTTGCCATATTCCTTGAAGTTGAAGGGCACAGCTGGATGTTCGGTCGTTCCGTTGAACAACGCCTGAACAATGGCATTCATATCGATGGCCTGAACCATGGCATAACGCAGGTTCGGATCGACCAGCGGATTGTCCACGGGGTCCGGCCGCGTATTGAACGCAATCGCTGGGTAATTATCCGCCAGAACGCGCTTCAGCGTAACACCATCATAGCTTTCCAGCGACGCTTCCTGGTCGGTCGGAATATTGACGATGAAGTCGAACTCTTTCGAGACCAGACCGGCCATGCGTGCAGCGAATTCGGGAATGATCTTCCAGTTGACCTTCTGAGCCGGAGGAGGCCCCGCCCAATATTCATCGAACGCATCGAGGACCATGATCTCGCCAGAACGGAAGGTTGTGACCTTGTAGGGCCCGGTACCGATCGGCTTTTGACCAAAGGCATCGACGCCCACTTCCACATAATATTTCTTCGGCACCACGAAGCCGATATAGCCGGTCAACTTGGCTGGAATGTTGGGATCGGGTGCGGCGGTTTCGATCTCGAACGTATATTTTCCGGTTGCTTCGACCCGCTTGAAACCCGCCGTAAATGTCTTGCCACGCGGTTCGAAAGGTTTCTCGCCCCAGAGACGCTCTGGCGACAAAGTGAAGACCGCGTCCTCGGCAGTCATTTCACTGCCATCGTGGAATTTCACGCCCTCGCGAAGGGTGAATGTCCAGATATTGCCCTTCTGCTCCCATTTGGTTGCAAGCTTGGGCGCGAAGATCAAACCATTCTCGTCATTGATATAATCCCGCTCGACCAGCGTATCGTAGAAATTCGGAAAGATGCGGCGGGATGTGGTGGAGATGCCGTTGATCGGTGCCATCGTCGCCCACAGATTATCGACGGCGACGTTGAGTGTGGGCCGTTGCTGGGCCTGCGCCAACGGCACCCGGCCTGCCAATGTGACTGCGCCTGCTGCGAGCAGGAGACTTCCAACTTCACGCCTGGTAAACATGTTCCACCTTCCTTGATCTTGTTTTATTTATTTACGCGTTTCGTCCCTGAAGCATCGGGTCAAGCCGGTCGCGCAGCCAGTCCCCGACGATGCTCATCGAGAGTGTTACGAGGAAAATCACCGTGCCGGGCACAACAGAAATCCACCAGGCGGTTGAGAGGTAGTCGCGACCATCGCCAAGGATCTGACCGAGGCTCGTCTGCGGTGCCTGGATGCCGAGACCGAGAAAGCTCAGCGACGTCTCAAGCAGGATGATTTGCGGAAATGTCAGCGTCACTTGAACGATCAAAGCACTTGCGACATTGGGCAGCACATGCCGCACATAGAGCCTGCTATTGCCAGCGCCCAGTGCGACGATGGCCTTGGCGTAGGGCTGGTTGACCGCCGACAGCACGACACCCCTGGCAAGACGGGCATATTTTTCCCATCCAAACAGTCCCATCAGCAGGATGAACAATGTCAGACTGTTGCCGAAGAATGCCAGAAGCGTCAGCGTGATGAGGATGAACGGCAGCGATGCCTGGAAATCCACCAGCATCATCAGCACCTCATCCACCCAGCCGCGGAAATGGGCGGCAATGAAGCCGATGAGAGAGCCGAAAACGGCGCCGATGATCGTACCTGCCATGGCGACCGTAAGGGACATCTGCAAACCGGCAATGACACGGGCGACCATATCGCGACCGATGCGATCCGTTCCGAGCGGGAAATCCGGGTTACCGCCGAGAAATGCCGGGGGCTTCAGACGCGCAAGCAGGTTCTGTTGCGTAACGCCATGCGATGTAAAGATATTTCCGACGATGGCGATGAACACAGTCAGTGCCAGCACGACCACAGCGAAAATGAGAATGGGAGAGCGGCGCTTCATCGTAATCGTCCTATTTCGCGACGCGAATACGCGGGTCAAGCAAACCATAAAGCAGGTCCACGATGAGGTTGGCCATGACCATGGTGACCGCCATGATGAGAACCAACGCTTGCACGACTGCAAGGTCGCGAGACGACACGGCTGTCACGAGCAATCTGCCGACACCAGGCCAAGCAAACACCGTTTCCACCACAATCGCACCGGCAATGAGTTCACCCAGATTAAGGCCGATAATGGTGATGATCGGGATACCCGCATTGGGAAGCGCGTGGAACACGATGCGTTTCCAGTAACGGACACCTTTTGCGGCCGCTGCTCGGATATAGAGCTTGTCCAGCACCTCCAGCATGGCCGAGCGCGTGAAGCGGGCAAGTGTTCCGGCCGTAAATGTTGCAAGCGTCAGAGCCGGCATCAGGACATGCCATATCGTTCCCGTACCGGAACTGGGAAGCCATTGCAGGCCAAGCGAAAACAACAGGATGAGAAGGATGCCGAGGAAGAAATTTGGTATGGCGAAGCCGAATACGGCTGTGGCCATGATCAGATTGTCGAAGGGCGAGCCACGCTTGATGGCGGCGATGATGCCCGCCGGAATGCCGATGAGGATTGCACCGGCATAGGCAAACAGCCCCAGCATGATCGTCCATGGCACACGTTCCGCAATGATGTCGATGACTTCCCGACCGTCGCGGTAGGAGATGCCGAACTGGCCCGTGGCCATCTGTCCGATGTAGCGAAAATATTGAACCCAGAGTGAGTCATCGAGCCGCCATAAGGCTCGAAACTGTTCTATCTCGTCAGGTGTAGCATCCGCCCCGACAAGCGCGACGACCGGGTCTCCGGACGTTCTCAGAACAACGAATGTGAAGGTCACGACGAACCACAGCGTCAAAGCTGTACGCAGTATTTTCAGCAACCAGAAGCGTGTCATAGTGCTCCGTTTTCTGGAATTAATGTTTCAGCTATTCCCGTTATTTCATTAGTTTTTTTCAGATAATCACGGAAATAAATTATTATCTATTACAAAATGAGCCGGGTATTGATATCTGTAGGATATGAAATACGGCATAGAGTTTCGTCACCTTCACTATTTTGCCTGCGTAGCGGAGGAGCTGCATTTCAGCCGCGCGGCAGACCGGCTTGGCATGGCACAAGCGCCTCTCAGCCAGCAGATTCGTCAACTTGAGGAACGCATCGGAACGCGTCTTCTATCGCGCACGACACGCAGCGTGAAACTGACGCCGGCGGGAGAGATTTTCCTGCGTCATGCGATGGAAATACTAGGTGGTATCGACAGGGCGGTCACGCACACCCGTTCTATTTCCGGCGACGATAGTGGAAAGATTTACGTGAGCGGCGTTCACGTTGCCCTGTCGCATGTGCTGCCTAGCGTCATTGCCGAGTTTCACAAGCAATATCCGAATATCCAGGTCGATGTGCAACTGCTCGGCACCGCCAGCCAATTGGAGATGCTTCAGAACGGAACCGTTCAAGTGGCCTTCATCCGCCCCACCAATCCTGCGGGCTTTCTGAAAACCGAGCATCTGCTGAAAGAAGGATTTGTGGCAGTACTCCACAAGGATCACCGCTTGGCCAAGCAGGAAGCCATCAGCGTCAAGGATTTTGCCGGTGAACCCATCATCACCTATGCGCCAACGGTTGGTGCAAGTTATCACCATGTCATCATGGATGCGTTCCGGCTCGCAGGGATCTACCCCATGGTGGTTCAGGAAGTATCACACACGCTTGCCATAGCCACACTTGTTGCGGCGGGCGTCGGCATTGCCATCGCGCCGTCATGGCTCGCCCATAATCTCAGCCCACATCTCGTTTACCGCCCACTTACTGAGATTCCGGACGAGGTGGAGCTCGTTGTGGGATGGCAGGCGAATGAAAAATCAAAGGCCGTTCTGGATTTCGTAGAATTTTCCAGACGGCAGTTTTCCGGGAGAAACCGTCTTCTGCCTGCGGATATCGCATAATGTCCCCCATGCTTCCGTCTGCTGGAACGCTCGGCTTGAGCAATTCATCACCCGTAGCCGTTCATCCTGAACCAGTGGAGAAAATGTGTGCGTGACCCCTTGCCCATGATCCGGCCATCGTCGCCATCTGCGTCAAGAACTATTCGGACATGCGCTTCAAGGACACTGCCCGCAATGAAGTCGTGTGCGTCTTCGTCCGCAGCGACGCGGTTAATGCGCCCAATCTACATATCGACCAGCAATTGATGGATGCCGCCGGGCGCATGGGAGGGATGCAGCCATTGAGACCGTGACCGAAGCAGAGGCACGGCCAATTGTCCATTCCGATCGCGGAGCTCATTATCGCTGGCCCGGCTGGCTAACCCGGATTAGCGAAGCGAAACTGGTTCGTTCAATGTCCCGAAAGGGTTGCTCGCAAGACAACGCCGCCTGTGAAGGCTTCTTCGGTCGGATGAAAACAGAGCTCTCTATCCCCGAGACTGAAGGGCTATGACAATCGAATAGTTCGTCGCCGAGGTGGATGCCTATATCCGCTGGTACAATGAGAAGCGTATCAAGATATCACTGGGATCGCTCAGCCCGGTCGAATATCGTAAGACCCTCGGCCTTAAATTATGAAGCAGTCCAACTTTTTATCTGCACCCCCCGCCCGATCTGCGCGCTCAGAAGGTATAATAGCTTCATCCCCACCCATTGATTTTCATTAAAAATCTTAATCAGGACAGTCACTTAATTAGGGTATGCGAAAGAAAGCAACAAATTTTCCACTGCAAAGCTATTCTGACATTCGGTCGTATTTTCGCTATAGAGCTGGAATTCAACAGCGTGACGACGAAGGTCTATTCGTCCGAAACGTATGGCAATATGGAGTTCCCATGACGACGACGCCGGACACACTTAAACCACTTCTGTGGGAACCGAAAAATCTGGTGCGCGCCATCGAAGCAGCCGGGGTTACTCTTTGGTCATGGAACGTCAACACTGACGCTTTTGCTATGGATGATCATTCTTATGAGCGATGGGGTGTTCCTAAAGGCAGGGACGTCACATTCGAAGATCTTTCCGCGCACATTCATCCGGCCGACCGTGACCGGGTTCGTGCAGCCTTTACAGCGACGCGCTCCATCATTGGTGCCTACGAGATTGATTTCCGGATCACGATCGCGGATGAACTCAAATGGATTTCAGCGCGCGGTCAGGGTGACGACGCCGGTATGGTCAAAGGGATCATGTTCGGCATTTTCATTGATGTCACAGGGCGCAAGCAAGCCGAAGAAGGCCGCGAACTGCTGGCAGGTGAAATGAGCCATCGTGTCAAAAACCTTCTTGCCATTGCCTCTGGCCTGACCGCCATCACCTCGCGGTCAACGACAACGGTCGAGGATATGGCCCGCGAACTGACACTCAGGCTGACAGCTTTGGGACGGGCGCATGATCTGGTCCGACCGGTACCTGGGCAAACGGAAGCTCCATCTGCTCTGCTGGGTGATCTTCTGACAGTGCTTCTCGCACCTTATGATGATCTTGGCGCTTTCAGCGGGCGTATCCGCGTCTCGGTACCACGGATGAGCGTAGGGGAAGGTGCCACGACCGTCGTTGCGCTCATCGTCCATGAGCTTGCCACCAACTCCTTGAAATACGGCGCTCTGTCCGTTGATACCGGAACTCTCGACGTTTCATGCTCGGCACAAAACGAGGCGGTCACGATTGTATGGACTGAAAACGGAGGCCCGAAGGTCGTCCACCCACAGTCCAAATCCGGTTATGGCAGTAAGCTTGTGGAGCGCAGCGTAAAAGGGCACCTGCGCGGGTCGATAGATTATAACTGGGCGCAGGAAGGCCTCGTCGTGACTCTGGTTGTCGATCCAGAGCGTTTGGCAAGCTAGAGTATCGACCTGGATCAACCGACGTACAGCACGGATCAGATGAAAAGCTTCAGCTCGGCTGCCGCTGCATTTGCCTCATCCATGGAGGCGTCCAGCGTAGCCTTAAGAATTCTAAGCTCCGCCAGAAGGCGTGGGCTTAGCTCTTCTTTTTGCCAGTCTGTCAATTTCTGCTGCCATTCGGCGACTTCAACAATGAGCTGGCTCGACCTGTCCGCTGTTTGAGGATTGACGGCACGGGCGGCACGCTCGGCGTTTTCTGCAAGCTCGACCAATTCGACCGTGCTGACGATCCATCCTGGCAGAGCCTGCCTCAACGTAACTATTTCAGCTAGAACCGATGTTTCAGCAGCATATTGGGTCATGTTGGTCCCGATCTTCATGAGAATGAAATGAGAGTGCTGGCTCTGTGTGAAAACTTTTCGCCACTGCCGAGCGTAGCGCGCAATCGCCGCATCACCGTTGGCACTGCGTTTGAAGAGCAACACGTGGCTCGTCCTCGACAACCACGGCTATTGGGCCGTTGACGGTCGTTTCGTGCCCAACCTCGGTGTGAGGGTTTTGTCTATACTGGCAATATTGGAAAGGAGGCTCTGGAAAATCGCGTCGTTCTTGGCCCGCCATTCCTTATCATCGAGCCAGAGATAATCCTGATCGGGCATCAAAGGCACGGATTTCACCTGGGCACTGGTGATAGGTAGGAAGAAGCTGGTCCGTGCGCGATCGATTACCATAGAAAGAAGTGGTACCACCAGACTGTCTTTTCCCGGGACGAAAAAGCCACCGGATGCCACGATCACGTAATCTTTTTGGTCTTTTGTCCCAATAACGACATTGCGGACTTCACCGACGATTTTGTCGTCGGACGTCCTGACTTCTGCACCCACGATCTCGTTGACCAAGAGGCCCGGATCAAGTGCACTGATCGGCACGAGGGGACCTTCGTTAAGTGTGCCACGGCTGCCTTTGACCTTGCCCAACCGTTGTTGCAACGGCTCGCCCGCGGCCTGCTGCTGATCGACGGCATCTTCGTCACTCGTGCCACGTCCGCCCATTGATGGGGATGCGATCAGCTCCTTTATGTTGCCGACGAGCCGTTCGCAGTCATCTTCCAGCCCGTAGGTCCACAGCAGAAAAGCTGCATCACGCAAAGTTCTAAGATCTAACACAAGATAGCGATTCTCAGGGTCCCGTAACTCCGGCTTTTGTAAGATCGCCTCTTCAAGCTTTGCATCTGATATGTTGCAGGCAGCCAGCACGGGCGTGGCAAAAAACGCAGTTGAGAATGTGAGTCCAACGGCAATAGCCGCAGATCTAAAGAGGGTCATAAAAGAGGTCCGATCGGCGGAGAGTGCTTTGACCTCGTGGTGTTAAGCACGTCAATCCGGAAAGAGCGTACCGCGTGACGCTTCGATCATAATGTCATAACGGAGCTTGTCCTGTTTTGTTCCATCCCAATAAGACCTCGGATCTATGGCGCATCCATTGTCGACACGAACCACGAAAAGTAAGTCAAATCGATAGGCTCTTGCTTGGGGCGTGAACTGTCTAGGATTACGTTCTCTAATCCTAGACTTAGAGATGCTGTGTTGCTTTCTGAGGGCGTATTCGAAAAGTTGGCCCCCGAGGATGCGTGAATATCGCGCAGGGAGGAAACATGTTCGACAATATTTTCGGGGGGCTTGCGCTCCTCTTTTCCGGTTATACGCCGCTTTTCCTGCTCGCGGGTGCCGCTCTCGGTCTCGTCGTCGGGGTTTTGCCAGCACTTGGTGGAACAGCTGGCATGTCACTTTTGCTTCCCTTTATTTTCGGGCTTGATCAGGCGTCTGCCCTGGCACTGATGATCGGAATGCTGGCGACGGTGGCCACCGGAGACACGGTGACATCCATCGTTTTGGGTGTTCCAGGCTCCGCATCATCTCAAGCAACAATTCTTGATGGTTTTCCGCTGGCCAAGCGAGGTGAGGCGGGGCGCGCGCTGTCTGCGGCCTATTTCGCCTCAATGCTGGGCGGTCTTTTCGGCGCGGTTGTACTGACGGGAACATTGCTTCTGGCTCGCCAGATCATCCTGTATTTCGGCATGCCGGAAATGCTGATGCTGGTTGTCTTTGGGCTTGCAAGTGTGGCGGCGCTTTCAGGCGCCAGCCTCGGGAAGGGACTGGCGGCATGCTGCCTGGGTCTGCTCATTGGCGCAGTCGGTGCAGCGCCCGCTACCGGTGAATATCGACTTGATTTCGAGATCTACCATTTCGGAGACGGTTTTTCTCTCATTGCCTGTGTTCTCGGCGTCTTCGTCATTCCTGAGATCGTGGATTTGCTGCGCAACGGTGCGACGATTTCCGATCGACCATTGCTCAAGGGTGGCAGTCGCCAGGGTATCCGTGATGTGATCGAGCATAAGTGGCTGGTTTTGAGAACCTCAGGTCTCGGTTGCTTGATCGGTGCTCTTCCCGGAATTGGCGGCGCCGTTGTTGATTGGCTCGCCTATGGTCACGCCGTGCGGTCCGCAAAAGATAAGAGCCAGTTTGGCAAAGGAGACATTCGCGGTGTCATCGCCGTCGAAGGGTCGAACAATGCCGTCCTCGGCGGCGCGTTGTTGCCGACACTGCTTTTTGGCGTTCCCGGATCTGGCTCGACAGCGCTGTTCCTGTCGGGCCTCATCCTTGTGGGTATACAGCCGGGACCGGCGATGGTTCAGGGAAATCTGTCCCTCACCTTCAGCATTGTCTGGGCTCTCGCGCTTGCAAACGTCATCGGTACGTTGGCCTGCTATTTCCTGTCCGGTACATTTGCGCGGCTGACCCGGATTCCCTTTGTATGGCTGGCGCCGATCCTGCTTCTGGTCGTTTGTTTTGCGGTACTGCAATCCAGCAAGGCGCCTCTGGATATCGTTGTTCTCGCCGGGTTTGGCGTGCTTGGCGTGTTTCTACGGCGGTTCGGCTATGCCCGCCCGGCGTTTCTCATCGGCTTCGTTCTGCAGGACAATCTTGAAGTTCTCCTCTATCAGAGCGCCCAGATTTATAGTTTCGGAGAGTTCTTCTCGCGGCCTATCGTGCTTGCTGTGACAGCTGTCATTCTCTTCACGCTTGGCAGAACACTGCTGGGCGCACACCGTCTCGATACCGAAACCACGGCCGGTTCTGTCTCGGAGGTCAGCGGATTGACGGCCGCGCAATTTACCATCCCGATCTTGTTGTTCGGCGTTTTTGGTGTTGGCATTATTGCAATGGTCGGGTTTTCGCCGCTCAGCCAGATCTTCCCCATGGCCGTCGCAGGCATTGGCATCCTTTGCATCACCGCTGTCACAGTTGGACTGGTTCGCCGTCGCCCTCATGTGCTTCTCGATCAAGAGTCCGGCAAATCGCTCAAGGAATCGGGACAGTTGCAGCCTCTGCTTTGGATATTGCTTGGCCTCGGTCTGATCTGGGCCCTTGGTTTCTTTATCGGAGGCGGGCTGCTGCTGACTGTCTTCCTGCGCATTCGGGCAAAAGCGTCGATCATTGCCTCGTTAAGCGCTGCGGTGATTTCCATCGCGGTATTCTGGGGCCTCGCCAACGTTACATCTGTCCACATGCCGCCTGGCATTCTGGTTGAACTCGCAACTCATTGAGGAGGAATGAGCATGAAACATTTTAGGATTTTTGCTAAAGCACTCGCCTTGGGCGCTCTATTTGCTTGCCAGAGTGTCGGTGCGAAAGCGCAAGAGACGTTCGAGCCATCGCAGGTGACAATCACCGTACCATTCGCAGAAGGTGGCGGTAGTGACACATTGGTTCGAATGATAGCACCCTATCTGGGTAAAACCTTGCCAGGGACGCCGTCCATCATCGTGCAGAACCAGCCAGGGGGAGGCGGCCTGCCGGGAACCAATCAGTTTTTCCGCAGCGCCGAACATGATGGAAGCGAGCTTCTCGCCATGTCCTCATCGGTGTTCATGGCAAACCTTCTGCGTGACAGACAGGTTCGGTTTGAAATTGACTCGTTCATTCCCGTCTATCTGTCGCCGCTTGGAGGCGTGATCTATGCTTCTGAAAAGACCGGTGCCACGCCTGGCAAGGGTATCGAAGGCGTTTCTGCGCCGCTGGTCTATGGGGCAGCTTCTCCGACATCCGCTGACGTTCTGGTAATTCTTGCGCTTGATTTGCTTGGGCTAGAAGTCAAACCTGTCTTTGGAACACAGCGCGGGGCCGCACGTATTGCGTTCGAACGCGGAGAGTTCAATGTCGATCATCAGTCGCCGGCGGCATTCAACAGCAATGTGAAGCCACTTGTCGCATCCAGTCAGGCAGTGCCTTTGATGAGCTTCGGCTTTGCCGACGCCAATGGAGAGATCGTCCGCGACCCGGCATTCCCGCAGATGCAGACATTCTTTGAGCTTTACCGCCAGACCAAAGGAAAAGATCTCGATGGGCCAGCAAAGCGCGCTTGGATTGCTTTGTTCAATGCGTCTGTCAGCACGGGAAAAGCGCTTGTTCTGCCAGCCAAAACGCCGGAGTCGGTTCGGACCGCCTATGTGGCGGCATTTGAGAAAATCTTTGCCGACCCTGAATTCGTCGCCAGAGCGAAAACCGAAATTGGCGACTATCCACAGTCCACCGGTGACATCGCGATGAAGCAGTTCTCCAACGCTGCAAAGCTCGACGCGGAGGCGTTACCTGGCTTGCACAATGGTATCAGACCAAACTCGGCGTCAAACTCAACTGATCCTCTCGATGCGGGCGCATATGGATGCGCTCGCTTTCCAGAGCATTTCCGGACACAAAACCGGTTTCCACTGTTGCAGGAATTGCTCTCATAAAGGAGTGCGCATGACATCTCAAACCGACCGCGGTGCCTATGTCCATAAAGGAACCGAGATTCCCGATCCACAACCCCCTGAGGGCACCACGGTGCTGCGGGATATCGCATTTGGGTCTCACCCCAGGCAGTGTTACGACCTGTATCTTCCGGCAAATGCGAAGCCGGGTCTTCCCGTCGTCTTTTTCGCCCACGGTGGAGCTTGGGTTAGGCGAAATAAGCTCGCCATACGGATGATGTACGTTCTGGAACACGGTTTTGCTCTTGCGAGTACGGGCTATCGTCTCGCCACTGATGAACCCTTTCCTGCACAGGTCCAGGATTTTCGAAGCGGAGCGGCCCATCTTGTTGCGAACGCTGACAAGTATGGGATCGATCCGGGACGCGTGTTCTTTGCTGGCGCCTCTGCTGGGGCCTATCTCGCCAGTTTGGCCGCACTTGCCACGAGCGAACCGGAGTTCGGACCAGTGACGCCAGTCCGCGGGGTCGTGTCGATTTACGGCCCAAGCGACCTGATCGCAATGGCAGGACCGATGCTGGGTGGGCTGGATCACGATGCGCCCGACGGTCCAGCCAATCAGCTCCTTGGCTACAGTGTTCGCGACAATCCAGTTCTTGCCAGACGTGCAAGCCCGGTAACCTGGATCAGTTCAGAGGCCCCGCCGTTTCTGGTGCTTCATGGCGATGCAGACCGGGTTGTTCCCTTCAGTCAAGGTGTCATTCTGGATGCTCATCTGCGGGTGGCAGGCGTGGAAAGTCAACTGATTCAGCTTGAAGGGATCGGTCACGGTGCCCCCGAGTTCCAACAGCCTCCAACCACGAATACAATTATCGAGTTTCTCCAGCGCCACTCTGTCTAAGGTGCGTTCGCGGCCCTAAAGAATAGCATCGAGAAATAGCGGCATGGAACCAGCTGTCGGGGCCTCCGCAAGTATCCACTTCTTGAATGCACGGGCTGCGGGGCGAAGCCGAACGCCCTTTGGTTCGACCAGAGCAATAACCTTCCCGCTGTCAATGCCGGTCGGGAAGGGCGCCACCAGTGTGCCCACTATGATCTCGCTTTCTATGAGATGAGCCTGGGCCATGACAATTCCGCTTCCCGCAAGGGCCGCCTGATAAGCCAGTGTCGAGTTGCTGAAAATAAGGTTTGGTTGCGGCGCTACCTGCTTAAATCCCATAGCACTCAACCACACTGGCCAATCATCTGGTCGGTTCGCAGATGCAATGAGGGGCTGATCACGAAGATCGTCGAGTGTGTTCAGTCGCGCGGCCACCCCGGCTGTGCACACCGGAACAAGGATTTGAGGGAAAAGCGGTGTTGCCAGCACTCCGGCGTCTGCATTCGGCATAAACTGCACGGAGAAATCGATGTCCGACTTGCTGAAGTCGACATTTTGCATGCCGGTTTCGAATTGAACGCGAACGTCCGGCCACTCCTGATGTAAGGCTGACAGTCTGGGGATAAACCAGCGAGTCGCCCAGGTCTGGTAAATGCGAAGACGGACGGGCCCACTGGCACTCTCTTCAGCAAAATCCTCGAGAGCACGCTCGACAATGTCCACCGCTACGCCCACGCGTTGCGCCAGTTCTGCAGCTTTTGGTGTCGCATCAACGCCGCGCGCATGCCTGTCGAAGAGGCGCGCACCCAGCATCTTCTCGAATTTTGACACCTGCTGGCTGATGGCACTTGGCGTTACGTTGAACTCTTCGGCAGCCCGCTCGAAGCTGTTATTGCGGATCGCTGCCTCCACGACCCGAAGCTGGGCAAATGTCCATGATATACGCACGTTGTCATCCAGATTGTCATAGCGCAATTACAGACCAACCGGATGATCAAGCAAGGGAAAGCTGAGATCGAGTTTCAAATAGCATCGGATTTTGCGAGCTATTTCAACGTAAAGGCGTGGTCGGTGGGAAGTAGGAGAAGCCTCGCATGGATAGCCGAACGAGGTACTAAACGACGTTACGCGTCCTGGTCGATTCCAAGTTTTCCACGAAGACCTTGAGGAGAGGGAGAAACGCTCCCAGACAATGGGAGAGAGGGACAGCAGAAACGTCCGCCTGATGCGGCAAGGGCATTGTGCAGCATTATTCTACGCTGCGGGCCAGTGCTCCAACGCTGCTGCTAGCGCCGGTCTCGTTGCTGCATATTGTTCTAGGCAGTGTCCCCATAAACGGGGTTCATCTTATTGGCGGTGTGTGATTCAATCTCGTTGAAAGGATATTGCCATGCGCCGTCACGAATTGAGCGACGAAGAATGGGCTGTCATTGCACCGCTGCTGCCGAACAACAGCCGTGGAATTGAACGTGTCGATGACCGCCGTGTTATCAATGGCATCCTGTGGCGTTTCAGGACTGGTTCATCGTGGCGAGACGTGCCGGAGCGCTATGGTCCTCGCACGACGCTTTACAATCGGTTCTCCCGCTGGCGCAAGGCGGGCGTCTGGGATCGTCTTCTTGACGCTGTTTCAAAGCGTTACGATGGAGATATCCTGATGATCGACAGTTCTTGTGTTCGCGTTCACCAGCATGGTGCCAACGCTAAAAAGGGGCTCTGCCGATCCTTGCATGGGACGTTCCCGCGGCGGCCTGACGACGAAGATGCATGCTCTTGTCGATGCAGACGGCAGACCGGTTCGCCTGGAGCTCACGGCTGGTCAGGCTGCCGATGCTCCTATGGCCGAAAAGCTCCTGGGCGGCCTCCAGCCCGGCGCAACGATCCTTGCTGACAAAGCATACGACACCGACGCTATCAGGGACTTTGCCATGCAACGCAAATGCTGGGCGAATATTCCTGCAAAATCCAATCGAAAGCAGACATTCAGTTTCAGTCGTTGGGTCTACCGTCAGCGCAATCTCGTCGAGCGGTTCTTCAACCGTATCAAGCAGATGCGTGGCCTCGCAACGCGATACGACCGGCGCGCGGACAATTACCTCGCCGCCCTCAAGCTTGCCGCGACGAGGATATGGATCGCCTCAACTAATGAGTCCGTGGCCTAGCAAAAACCGTTCAGTTTAAGAATTCTATACGCTTCAATCGAGGATCGAAGTGCATCCTCCGAATTGCGGTCTCCGTCATTAGCGTCGGGATGGTGCATTTTGAGTCGCTCTTTGTAACGGCTCTTGATTTCTTGGGATGTAGCCTGGGGAGAAAGGCCGAGTATTTCGAAAGCTTTGGCTTCCAGTACCTTGAGCTTTCTTTGCTGGGCTCCGATCTTCGTTTGCCCTTTCCCGTCGCCCTTCCGAGCATTTATCACTTTTGCCGAGCCTGAACGAACTGAAGACGGTAGAGGAGCTTCAGTTGCCGCGCTAACCTTTGTTCCCCAGGTCGGGCGCGCACCCGTTGTCGCTTCTTTCTGGTAACGGGCTACGTTGGGATTAGATGGTAGTGCCGTGAAACTGTATCCCTTGTTATAGGCAGTCACATGCTCAAGACAGAACAGCATGTAAAGACCTTCAGCACCCGCTCCCACGGGCGCGCGGTGAGAACCGCTCTTTTCACACCCGTCCCATTGGCATTTTGGGCCTGTGGATTCGCTGACCGAAGGCGAGCGTTTGCGAGCGGACCGAAGACCTACGAATATTTTCGAATCATGCGTCATTTGAGCTATATGGACGCCGACGACCAGTTGGGCAACTCCGGAAGTCTTTTTGCAATTGCCGTTCGTCAATCTTCAATGCAGATGCTCACTGGCTTTACCTAAAGAATGCTTCTGCGCGAGACATAATTCAAACAGGCTCACGGCAGAACTCAAGATCCTAAAGGTCTAGCTTTCTCCCCGGACGAAAAGAAGTTCCACACCGATGCAGGCCGCGCAGCACCGCACCGCGTGATCTTGAGCTACGACGTGCCTGCCGACGGTATCAAGCTGTCCAATAAGACGGCTGTAGTGACGGCTGGAGGACAATGGCGGCCCCTACGGTGTCAAGGTGCAGAATTCGCAAGGCAAGGCCATCGGCTTCATCCGTCTTCCGAACCGTTGCCCGAACCTCGTTTTCGACGGTGCCAAGAAGAACCGCCTTTCCATGGCCAGCAGCCACTCAACTGAAGTCGGCGGCTCAATTCCGGGCCACTCGCTTTTCCCTTCGAACCAGAAAACCCTTGCCGCGGCTGTTTTCAGGCCGAAATAACCGAAAGTTGACCGGCCATAGTGCACTGCGGAAGCCTCATATTTCAGCAGCCTTGAATTCGCCGAATTTTAATTCAGTGTTAAGGAATACATTCCTTTTCCGGAGATCGGCCATGGCGCTTGGCGCATCGCATCGCTTGCAGGAAAGCCTGGCGGCGGTCGAAACGATGACACGTTTCGCCCTTGCCGTTCTCGCACTCGCTTCTGGCGTCTACACCTATCTGGGTGTGCGCAGCATTCTGGACGGTTCGCCGACGGCGGTGTTTTTTGCCGCCATCATCTACTCCGCCTCGGTATCCGTCGGCATTTATGCCTTCTGGTCGTACATGGCGCGGTTTTATCCGCACGTCACCAGCCGTTCCAGCCGCACCGCCATGCTGGCGGTGATGGCTGTTGGCTGCGTGATGATCCTGGCCATGTCGAGCTGGTTGAATGCTGCCGCGCTCGCAGGATCGGCGGCTCTTGAACAGCATCTTGCGGAAACAGTCGAGGATTACACGGAAGATCTGGACCAGGCGCACCAGAATGCGCTGGCAGCACAGAGCCTGTTGCCGGACATTCAACGCGCCAAGGAGCGTTTCACCCAGCTTGCGGCATCCGAACGACAGTCAGGCGCGCTGACCGGCACCACTGGCTCCGGCAGCGTCGTCTCGCTGCTGTCGCAGATGTCGTCGCAACTGAACGAACTGGAAAACGGCATCAATGCCTCGCGTGAGCAGGTTACCAGCCTGTTCAACGAAGGCCAGAAGCGCCTCGAGACCATGCGTGGTCTCGTCTCGGCACCCGGCGTCGTAGAACCACGCGCCGACAAGTTCTCGTCGGAAGTCGTGGCCCTGACCGGCGTTATTACCTCGTTGGGGCAAACCTCGATCGCTCCCTCCATCCGCCGTGCGGCTGACGATCTTTCGCTTGGCTTCATCGCTCCGATCCCCGACGGCGGCGAACAGGATCTGATTACCCGTCAGGACCGCGTGATGGAAACCATCCGCACCTCGGTCGCGGCGCAATCCAAGGTGCTATCCGACGCTGCCGACGAAATTCTCTCGCGTGCTCCCGTGGCCGAGCGGCGTTTCGTGCCTCTTTCGTCGGCGGAAGCCGTTCTGCGTTATGCTTCCGACTTCATTCCCGCATGGGCAGGGGCTATTTCCATCGACCTGTTGCCAGGTGTCATGGTGTTTATTCTGGCCGTGGTGAATGGTGCAATCCGCAGGCAGGAAGAGACCATGCCGTTCGCCGAACGGATCACCGTGGCAGAACTGATGCAGACGCTGGCGATGCAGAAGGCCATCGCCGCTGAAACCATGTCGGCCACCGAAGTACAGGCCACAGAAAATGCCATTGCAGAAGCCGAAGACAACAAGGATGACACGGAGACACACAACATCACTAGTCTCGGTCTCAACAAAACACCCCGCAAAGGTCCGGCGACATGAAACCGGCATCCGCGCTCAAGGCCGTGATCAGCATGGACGATGGCGTGCTGATGCGCGGCGCCTTCTACGTGCTGCTGACGGCAGCGGCCGCCTTTCTGGTGATCGACATCCGGGAGATCAGCACGGCTGAAGCGGCTCGACCGGGTCTTGAAACATTACGGGACGTGCCGACCTTTCTCCCTCCGACGACCGCGCCTGGAGCGCCTGGAGCGCCGCCAGTCCAACCCTCGAGCACGGAGGAAGTCTTGCGCAAGCCGATGACATTCAATCTTGTCTCGGGTGGCGTGCTCGTTGCTGAAGGCACAATCGACCCCGGCGCAGCCGGCCGTTTTGCCAGCGAGGTCGAGGCCCGTGGTGAGTATATCAAATTGGTCTCTTTGAACTCACCGGGAGGTTCGGTCGATGACGCCGTTGCGATGTCCAAGCTGATCCGGGAGAAGAATATCGCCACGAAGGTTGCGCAAAAGGCGCTCTGCGCCTCTTCCTGCCCAATCGTTTTTGCCGGTGGCGTGACACGATCGGCCGAAAAAGATGCCGTTGTGGGCGTACATCAGGTGTTCAATGGCAGCGTCGAGCGCCCTTCACCGGACCAGGCGATGTCCAGTGTTCAGACAACCACCGCGCGCGTCGCGCGACACCTCGACGAAATGGGTATCGGCGCCGGTTTATGGATCCACGCGCTGGAGACACCGCCTAACAAGCTCTATTATCTCACGCCCGCAGAAATGTCGAAATACCGGCTGACAACCGATGCAACCCCTGTGGCTGGAACAAGCGCTGGCTGACGCTCGATCAGATGTCGAAACCCGGTGTCCACACCCGCAAAGCTTCTAAGAGGTGACCCGGACAACCGAAAATGCAAAGGCGTTTCAACGGTTCCGATATCCATCAAGCAGAGGGAATCGAAATGCGATTTCACGACCGCACACGCGCCAACAATATGGTCGATCATACAACTAATAAAAGGATCGCATCCTCAACGGCAGCAAGGCCGCGCCAATGGCGGCAGGATCGCCTTCGGTTTCGCTGAGCACCAGTTTAGCCTCCTGTGGACCGACGCCGTAGCGATGCTCTCGCTCTGAGGGCATGTGGACGCGGGCGATCATCATCTGGCCGAGCTTTCTCGGCAACTGTCCTCCGAAGACGATGGCCTGAGGGTCTATAACTGCGATCAAGCTGGCAACGAGCCGGTCCACCTGAGGCATGGTTCGAACGAGCCATTCTTCGACACCGGGCCATGTTGGATCAAACTGCCGATGTAGCGCTTCAATGGAATGTATTTCGACGGCGTTTTTTTGGAGTGTCTCGATCAAATATTGTAATGCAGGCCGCTTATGAGATTCGTCCGGATTATAAATCCCGCTGAATTCGCCGGCGTTGCCGTAAAAGCCGTAAAACGGTTGGCCGCCCAGAACAAGACCTCCGCCAAAACCGTAATTGAAGGAAAGATAGGCAAAGGTCTGGCACCATGAGCCTACGCCGCGCAGGCTTTCGCCGATCGCCCCAGTCGTGGCATTGTTTTCAAGCCAGACCGGCAGGCGGAACCTGTCTTCGAGGATTGGCTTCAGATCCATCAGCGACCAGTCTCTTAAGGGCTCCGGCGCGTTGAAGGCGCGGTCTTGC
Organism: Agrobacterium vaccinii; assembly: GCF_021310995.1. Lineage (NCBI taxonomy): Bacteria > Pseudomonadati > Pseudomonadota > Alphaproteobacteria > Hyphomicrobiales > Rhizobiaceae > Agrobacterium > Agrobacterium vaccinii. Next base: position 1,049,560 of record NZ_CP054151.1, read on the forward strand.
GATACAAAAAATCCCGACATCGAAAAGCCAAGGCCAATCAGCTTTTCGCGTGGGATGTTGTACTGCCCAAGCAAGCGTTCCAAGGCGAGAGACAGTGCAGCCAATGTCAACTTCCGATCACTGGGTAGCATTTCCAGCTTTTCCTCGACTACGATATCGCAGCGGAAATCAGCAATGCAGATCACAACAGAATCGGTGTTGATGGAAATGCCGAGCGAATAGCTGGCCTCCGGGACCAGCTCTATGGTCGGGCTTGGCTGGCCCCGTGTGCCTTTGAGCGGCGTGCCGGTGCGCAGCAGCCCGCGATCCAGCAGACCGTCGATCAGCCGGTGCACGGATTGTTGCGTCAGGTTGGTGTGACCGGTGATCGACGCCCGGGAGATCGGTCCATAACGCCTGACGATATCCAGAATCATGCGCTCGTTGCCGCTGGCAAGCGGACGGCGATCGAGCTTCGGGCGCGTTTTGGGGTCGAGGGTCATGGCCTTGGATAGCGGCTGGATAACGCTGCTGCAATAAGGCGAGGTGCGCCCATGAGCATTCTTCACAGGACTGTCACAAATATTACACCTAAAGTGTATTAATAAGCAGCCAGTGACCACGGACCTCCAGGAGGAGCCATCAATGCCTATGAAATATCTTGCGATCGCCGTGCTTGCGCTGGCGACGACGGCAGCGCCTTGTCTGGCGGCTGACACCAATATGAAGAATCTTGACTTCGATCTGTCGAAGGTCACGCGCGAAAATTTCTATGACATCGTCGTTCCCGCTGCCAAAGCCGAGGGCTCTGTGACGATGTATAATTTCGCCGGTAGTTTTGCCGATACCTGGAAGGAATTGATTACCAGCTTCGAAGCCAAATACGGCATCAAGGTCTCCTATAGCGACGTAAACGGCGATCAGGCGAACCAGCAGCTGATTGCCGTCCATGCAGCGGGCCAGGATTCGCCGGTGGATGCGTATTTCGCCGGTGGCGGTGAGTACCCGCTTCTGTCTTCCAAAGGTGTCGTGGGCAAGATTGCATTGACGGACATCCTGCCCAACATGGCCAATTACGATCCGGTTCTGGCAAAAAACCTGTTTGGCAAGGACCATGGCGGCACCTATCCGCTGGTGCACATGAACCAGACGGCGATCGGTTATGACTCGGCTTTCGTGAAACCCGAAGACCTGCCGAAAAGCTTTGAAGAGTTGCTCACTTGGGCGGAAAAGAACCCCAAGCGCCTCGGCGTCACTCTTCCGGCCAAAGGCGGTTCCGGCAGCGGTTTCATCTACTCGGTCGCGCTCAACTATCTGACCGGCGACTGCCGCACGCAGCTGACGGATTACAGCAAGACGCTGCAGGAGGCCGAAGACTGGGCGATGACGTCCGAATGCCTGAACCCGGTTTGGGACTACTATAAGCGCTTGCTGCCCGTTGCCGAATTGACCAACGGCAATGCCGACACGTTGAACCTCATCAACAACCAGCAGCTCTATATCGGCACGGTCTGGGAAGATCAGGTCATGACATTTCTTGGTAACAAGCAACTGCCCGAAAGCTTTCGTCTGACGCTGTTGGAAAAGGGTCAGATCGGCTCCGGCGATGCCATGTTCGTGCCTGCCAACGCCAAACACGTGGCCGCTGCCCTGCTTCTGATCGACATGGCGATGAGCAAGGAGTTCCAGACATGGAAGCTGGAACACAAGGCCTCGCGATCACCGCGTCTCGACGTCACCAATGACATGATGCCGAAGGATGCGCAGGTGCACGTCCTGCCCAAGGAGGTTTATCCGCGCCTCTCGGTTCCCGCCTTCTGGGACATGGCCAAGGCGCTGGGCGAAGCGCTGGATGAAAAGGTGCTCAACCAGTAGCGCTCAATCCCGCATGGGCCGGGCCTGGTCCCGGCTTGTCGCACCCGCCAAGGAAGATCGTCATGAGTGAACTCGACATCAACAACATCACCAAGGACTATGGCGCAAGCCGTGCGCTCCACCCCGTGTCGATCAGCGTGGAGCGCGGCGAATTCGTCACGATCCTCGGCCCCTCCGGCTGCGGAAAATCAACGCTTCTGCGTATCCTCATGGGGATCAGCGAACCATCTGGCGGTGAAATCTGGCTGGGTGGCAAACGCATCGATCAGGCGCCGCCCGAAGCGCGCGATATCGCCATGGTCTTCCAGTCCTATGCGCTTTTTCCGCACATGTCGGTCGCCAAAAATCTCGGATTTGGTCTGCGCATGAAGAAAGTGCCCAGGGACGAACGTACCCGCCGCATCGCCCATGCGCTGGACATCTGCAATCTGACGGCTCTCGTGGACCGCATGCCGCGGCAACTGTCAGGCGGTCAGCAGCAGCGCGTGGCGCTGGCGCGCGCCATCGTCATGCAGCCCAGCCTGCTGCTGTTCGACGAGCCTCTGTCGAACCTCGACGCCAAGCTGCGCGATACATTGCGCCACGAGCTGACCGAACTGCACAAAAGAATAGGCGCCACCAGCATTTACGTGACGCATGATCAAGCCGAAGCCATGGCTATGTCGGATCGGATCGTCGTGATGAATGCAGGTCATGTGGTGGAGATTGGCACCCCGCCCGAGCTTTACCGTGCGCCCAAACACGCCTTCACGGCGGGTTTTCTGGGACAGACCAACCTGCTCCCCGTCACGACTGATGGCACCGAGGAGGCGCGTTTGCCCTGGGGTCAGCTTGTCACTCTGGACGGACGGGCAGCAGGTCCGGCGCAAATCTCCGTGCGACCGGAAAACATCGTCATCGCTGCCGATACCAACGGTGCGGGCACGGTGTCTGCCGTTTCGTTCATGGGGCCGAATGCGCTCTACACTGTCGAAATCGGCAATGAACAGATACGCATCAACCAGTCTGGTGCCGTATGCCTGATTGATGTCGGAAGCCGCGTATCGGTGCAATTTCCGGGTCTGGTCCATCTTCTCGATGACCAACCGGTGAAGGAGGCTGCATGATGCGCAGTCTTCTTCGCGACCGGCGCGTTCAGCTGCTTGTCTTGCTGGCACCCGGCGTCGGCTATCTCCTCGTTTTTTTCGGCAGCCCGCTTCTATCGGCGCTGATCGGCAGCTTCCGCCTTGAGGATGGCAGTTTCACCCTGTCTCTTTACGAGCGGATTTTCACCCGTCCTTCGATGATCCGCGGCCTGACGACCTCGATCTACTACGGGGTCATGCCGGTCATCGTTTCGCTTGCGGTTTCGGTGCCTCTGGCGCTTCTGATCCGCAAAAGCTTCTTTGGTCGAAAGCTGTTCAGCGGACTTTACAAGCTGCCCATGGCGGTGCCGGGCATCATCGTCGGCCTGATGGTCATCGTCGTTTTCGAACGCGGTGGATTTATGGACCGGCTGTTTGCGCCGCTGGGAATTGCATTACCGAAGCTCGTGCGTGATGACTGGGGCATCGGCGTCATCATCGCCAGCGTCTGGAAGCAGATCCCGTTCATGACGCTGATCATCACCAGCGCCTTTGCCGCCATTCCCGAAGATATCCGCTATGCGTCCCGCACGCTTGGTGCATCGCGGCTGAAGACCTTTCTGTTCGTGGAGGTGCCGCTGGCCATGCCCGGTATCACCGCCGCCATTCTTCTCACCTTCATCGGTTCCATGGGCTCTTATGCCATCCCGGATATTGTCGGCCCGCCGACGGCCCGTCCGCTGTCCGTTCTCATGGTGCAGGAGTTCAAACAGGGCCGGTTCAATCAGGTCTACGCGATTGGCATGGTGTTGAGCGCTTTCGCCATTCTGGTCCTCATTGCCTATTACACGCTGACATCCCGCATCGGTGTTGGCCAGAACCGGGGAGACACGTAAATGGCCGCCGTCATCACCGAAACCCAGGGTCTTCCCCGTCGCCGCACCTTCCTCCCGCAAGACCGCATTTTTGTTTCGATCGGGCTCTACACGGCGCTGGGCCTTGCCATTCTGGTGCCGCTTGCCCTGATGTTCCTGTGGAGCGTGGCCGATGGCTGGGCTCCGCCGCTGGTCGTGCCAAAGGACTATACGACAGCGCGTTGGGCCAGCATTCTGGGCGATAGCGGCCTGATCCGCGCTGCCTTCAACAGCATTGTCATCGCCTTTGTGGTCACCTTTGCAACGGCTGCGATTGCCCTGCCCACAGCCTGGGCCATGGCTCGGTTTCCATTCCGGCTGAAGCGGGTGGTGGAAATCTTCATCCTCGCGCCGATCATCATTCCGGGCATTGTGGTTGCCGTGGGCATCGGGCAGGTTTTCATGGTCATGGGTCTTGCCTATTCGGTTCCCGGCGTCATCCTCGTTCAGATCGTCGGCACCTTGCCGTTGATGATCCGGCTGATGACAGCGGCGCTGGAAACCATTCCCGACGACCTCATCCATGCTGCGCGTTCGCTGGGTGCGGGCACGTTCGGCATCGTCTTCCACATCATTCTGCCGCTTGCCGTGCCGGTGCTGCTGGCGGGTGGCCTGATGTCGTTCATCGGCAGCTTCGAGGAATTCGACAAGTCCTTCATCGTCGGCGCACCGGTCGTTGAAACCTTGCCGATCAAGCTCTACATGTTTCTCGACCCCTATTCGATGCAGCTGCCGCTGGCCTCCATCGTCTCCTTCATCCTGCTTCTCCCCGCCCTTGTCGTCTTCATCATCGCTGGTCGCATTCTGCGCGACGACCTGATGGCGGCAGGCATGGGGAAACTCTGAACAATCCTTGCGTCCAACTCCCAAACGAAACATCCGAAAGTCAAAACCATGTCTCAAACACGTCCCGCCTCCTTTCCAGCCAGCAACGTCTGCGACGTCCGGGCTCTATCCTCGCGAAGCAACCCGGCCATCCTGACGATCGCCCATCGCGGGTGCTGGAAAACCACGGCGGAGAACTCTTTGGCGTCGGTGCGCGCGGCTGTTGCGGCGGGTGTCGAGATGATCGAGATCGATACGCAGTCCACGGCGGATGGTAGACTTGTCGTCATTCACGACGAGACGCTCGACCGCACGACGACGGGAACGGGAACGGTCAGCGCGTTGTCGTTCGATATCGTTAGGGCGGCGAAGCTGCGGGCAGGGGCTGGCGGCAAGGATGCAGCCATTACCGACGAGTGCGTGCCGACACTGGAGGAGTTGCTGGAAGAAATCCGCGGCAAGATCACCGTCAACATCGACACCAAATTCACGCGCGATCTGCCGCAGGTGATGGAGACGGTGCTGAAGCTCGGTATTCAGGATCAGGTGCTGGTCAAAACCGACATCGATCCGCAAGCTGCACATTTCGATATTCTCGATGCAGACTGGTTCGGCAAGATACCGCATATGCCGATGTTCGACGTGCGACCCGGCCACTTTGTTGACGATCTGCGCAAGATCGAGGCGCTGCGTGCGCCGATGATCGAAGTGAAGTTCTCCGACATCGCCGATCTCGCCGCAGGCCGCGAAGAACTGGAGCGTCAGAATATCCGTCTCTGGATCAACACGCTCGACGTTTCCTATTGCCTCGATTTCAACGATACCCGCGCGCTCGCCGATCCAGATGATGTGTGGGCCCCACTTGTGCAGGCAGCCGTGGGTGCCATACAGACTGACGAAGTGGATGCTTTCAAAAACTGGCTGCACATTAGCGGCCATCATGGTGGTAAGTGATGAATGCGATGAACAAACGTCTCGAGCACGCCGTCCTCGTCATGGAGGAGGCTGTGGAACTCGCTTTGCAATTTTTTGAAGCGCGCAGCACCATTGCGACGAGGACGAAAGGCTTTCAGGATTTCGTGTCTGAAGCCGATACCAGCGTCGAAAGGCTCGTGCGGGACAGGCTGGCCACTGCATTTCCGGGAGAAACCGTTCTGGGTGAGGAAATGGGTGGCGTCGCTGACGATGCCTACTGGATCATCGATCCCATCGACGGCACGGCGAACTTCCTGCGTGGCTCGCCGCTCTGGGGCATTTCGCTCGGTTTTGTGCGCAATGGTCGCCCGGAAATCGGTATCGTCGCTGTCCCTGTTTTAGGGGAGATTTACTCCGCTGCCGATGGCACTGGCCTGCGCGTGAATGGCAAGCCACGTCCGCGAGATGTCCCGTTCGAGGATGTCCAAGTCATGTCGCTGGGCGACAGTGCGGCGGCCGACGCTGAGGAGGTGGCGGCGCTGAATGTCGGTCTTCGCCATGCGGGCTGGGTGGTGGAATCGATCCGCTCTACATCCATCGGGCTCGCCTTCGCAGCACGCGGTATTTTCGATGGGCACCTTCAGAAGTTGACCACCATGTGGGATATCGCAGGTGGAGCTGTTCTTGCGCGCGAAGCCGGCCTCGACGTTCGGATTGGCGTCCGAGCCGGATCTGGCGTCCCCTGGATGGCAGCCGGAACGCCTAAACTATTGACTGCGGCTGCCGAATTATGGCCGGAAATCAAAAACCTTAATACCGAAACTCGATAAATCGGGGAACGGGTTTTTTGCGTCGAAAGTTCGATTCCTATCAAGGCGATAGTTAGGTCTGGCTGCCTTGGTACACCCGTCGCTGTCCACCCAGTCGCGAAATTCCACGCACGCAAACGCTCTGTTTCTCCGTACTACTGTACTCGATATTCGCGTGGCGTGACGCCAAACTGGTTTCGGAATGACCGGCTGAAATGCGAAAGGTCATTGAAACCCCATCGAAAAGCGATCTCTCCGACAGGAGTATTGCCTTTGGCGCGCAGATCATCCGCGCATTTTTGCAAACGTTGCCGAAGCAGGAGTTTGCTGAATGTCTCACCGCTGTCTTCTAATAGGCGGTGAACATAGCGGACCGAAATGCGAAAGTGGTCGGCTGCTTTGGCCGGTGTCAGCGCTGGGTCTGCCGCATGTGAACTGATGTAATTCATCAGGGAAAAGGCAAGTTGATTGCGTAATGTTGTGCGGGCGCGGTCTACCTCGCGATTGGATAGGCCGACAGCAATCGCGACCAGCTCTACAAGATGGTTGGTGATGGATGACGACGTTGTAGCGTGGAGATGCTCTGCATTCAGCGCAATTGATGAAAGGTAGTCCGCGGCAAGGGACGCAATCGGATCACTGCTGCTTATTTTTGTGGCCATCTGTCTGTTGGGTTGCTTCAGAAGAGGCTCCAGAATTGATTTGGGAATGCGGAACGAATGTTGTGTCCAAATGTCGCTGCAGTAATCGTTGAGATAAGGTTCGGTTGAATCGACAATCGAAAAATCGCCTCGCTGCAAGAGTGCTTCTCGGCCGTTCTGCATCATCAGGCAGTGGCCTTCCACCTGTAGATTGAGGAAGTACACCTGCTCGGGCATCCGGCTGATTTCCTGTCGGCGGCGATGAATTTTTTGTCTGCTCGACGAAATTGTCGTGACGTTGATAGAGTTTAGCAGGTTGGCACGAACATGCCCGAAAAACGGCGCATCGCCTTCGGTAGTCGAGTTCAAAGCAACGTATTCCTGACAGAGCACTTCTTTCCAGAACGGAAAACGGTCCTTCTGCGGCAATTCGGTTGCGTTCCAAACCGTCATTTCCAGTGCCTCCGTCAGCGACATTGTCGAGGCGGCGAAGCAATAAACATGCCAGGCTTTGATTATCTGCTTCCACACCTCATATGGCCTCGGGCGTTCTGCGCGAGGCGGTTATCATGAGAAGGATGACTTTGTGGGCACTGTCACGGTGAGCACAAAAACTGTTCACTGTGAGCCAAGACGCATATTGCGCTGCGGCATACGCTTGTTTCCGGGAACAAACAACAAACAGGAGCAGCTATGCGAAAGCGTCTGATTTTCAATTGCTTTACCATGGATGTGCCATCGCACATCTACCACGGAACGTGGCGGCATCCGAGAAACGAACTCGCCAATTTCAATGATTTCGCGACATGGGCCAATCTGGTCAAGAAACTTGAACAAGGTAAATTCGACGCGATCTTCTTCGCCGACATCCTTGGTATCGATCCGGCTTATGACGGCAAGTGGGACGCCTATTTCCAGCAGGGGCTTCATATGCCTTGCAACGATACGTTCACGCTGTGCGCAGCCCTGGCGGGCGTGACGAAGGATCTGGGGCTTGTTTTCACCAGTTCACTTCTGTCCGAACATCCGTTCGCGTTTGCCAAGAAGGCGTCAACACTGGATCATATCAGTGGCGGGCGTATCGGCTGGAACATTGTTACAAGCGTCACCGACAACGCGGCGCGCAATTTCGGCCATGACAAGATCGTTCCGCACGATCAGCGTTATGACTGGGCTGACGAATATATGGACGTGCTCTACAAGCTTTGGGAGGGATCCTGGGACGAGGGCGCACTGATTGCCGATCGGGAAAGCGGCGTTTTCAGCGACCACACGAAAGTTCATCGGATCAGCCATGAAGGCGAGCGTTACAAGGTCCAGGGGCCGCATTTGGTCAGTCCGTCGCCGCAGCGCACGCCGATGTTGTATCAGGCAGGTGCCTCAAAACGTGGCAGCCAGTTTGCAGCACAGCATGCCGAGGGCACATTTGTGCTTTATCCAAATGTAAACGGTGCTCGGATCGGTATCTCCGGCACCAAGCAGGTGGCGGCTCTGGCGGGTCGCGGGCCCGAAGATATCAAATTCATTCAAGGTCTGTCCTTCGTGGTCGGTAGCACGATGGAGGAAGCCGAACGCAAGGCTAAGGAAATCGACGAATGGGTCAGTTATGAAGGCCTCGCCGCGCACGTCAGCCGGGACATGGGCGTTGACCTCTCGAACCTTGACCCCGACAAACCCATCGACGAATCCGGGCTGGACGGCCTGCAGGGTTACGCCCGAATGATCGAGATGGGCAAGCCGGAGGGCGAGAAGGCGACAGTCAAGGATCTGGCAAATGCCCTGTCTTACAATTGCCGGATCGTGGGAACGCCCGATTCCATCGCGGACGAACTGGAGCGTTGGCAGGATGCCGGCGTCGATGGCATCAACATGATTTGCCAACTTCACCCGGAGACGTTTGTCGACTTCATCGACCATGTCACGCCGGTTCTCCAGCAGCGCGGGCTTGCACAAAGCGAATATGCCGAAGGCACGCTTCGCGACAAGTTGTTCGGTCGTGGATCCCTTCTCCCAGAAAGCCACCCCGGAGCCTCATTTCGGGGAGCTTTCAGCGGACCAGCACTCGAAGCAGCCGAGTAATTCGCAAGGACCCGGCTTTGTCCGGGTCCCTATTCTTTCCGATTAATGGATGGCAAAAATGCTTGAGAACACTCAACCGGGCGCGGATACGCGGGATTTCAAAGATGCGATGTCTATGATGGCAGCTGCGGTTCAGGTCGTAACGACGGACGGTAGCGCAGGGCGTGCCGGCCTGACCGTCACGGCGGCGTGCTCAGTCTGCCAGGAGCCGCCAAGGCTGCTGGTTTGTGTGAACACCAATGCCTCTGCCCACCCTGCCGTTATTGAAAACGGTCGGCTTAGCCTGAACATTCTTTCGACTGAGCATGGTGACATCGCTGCGGCATTTGGCGGAAAACTGCCACCCGAGAAGCGCTTCGAACTAGGAAAGTGGACGTCTGACGAACTGGGGCAGCCCCTGCTTGAGGGGGCATGTGCGCATTTCAGCTGTTCAGTTCATGAAACGCTTCAATCGGGAACGCACACTATTTTTGTGTGCAACGTTCACTTCGCAACTGGCAACAAAGGCAGCCTCCCTCTGGTTTACTTCGATCGCAATATGACCACGCTGCCGCCTACCGAGAGCCGCTCATAGACACGACGGCGCAGACTACGGCCATCACCGCTTTTCTTCGAAGCCATTTGGAAGCCCTCGCCAAGCATCAGTCGATAGATACACGGTCAAAGGCGATATAAGCCTCTCCTACAGAAGCGAGCTTGCCCTTGAAACGGTTGCTCTATCGTCAGTGGTTCCGAGCAATTCATCGTGGCATCAAGCGTGATATAGACGATGCGCTAACCCGGCGGTTCGGCGTCACCGTACGCTCACTTCGACTGAGAGCGCCACTCGCACTTCCCGGTTCTTCAGCGCATAGAATTGCGAACATCTATGCCCTCGAGCGGGACGGAGGGCAGTGCGAAATCCAACTCGCGAGGCGCCTCAAATTTGAAGAGTTCTATGGAGCCGCAATCGAAGTTGGACGGAGCATTGGCGCACAGTGAATGTTTTGTCCAACCGCATTTTGGTTTCCTCGCGATGGGTCTTTGCATGTCGGTCGATCTGATTTGGACGGACGACGATCATGGTTGCATTTACGTTGTCTCTCCAGTGAAGCCGCCGGGTCTGGAAAATTAGAGCGTCACAGCCATCCAGATTTTCTGAACTGGTAATACAAGATGCCGCAGAGGGAAAAGATGACTGCCAGGACGACATAGTAGCCATACTGCGTGTCCAGTTCCGGCATATGCTGGAAGTTCATCCCATAGATCCCGGCGATGGCGGTGGGGACGGCGAGGATCGCGGCCCATGCTGCCAACTGTCTGGTGATCGTACCCTGACGCTGCATTTCAAGAAGATTGCTGGCCTCGAAAACGGATGTCACCACATCGCGCAGGCCTGAGACCATTCCCTCGACCCGTCTGACGTGGTCGTGGACATCGCGAAAATAAGGCCGTGCATCGTCGTCGATGCAAGGTAGCTCTAGATGGGTCATCCTGCCAATCATTTCTGACATCGGCCCCAGAACGCGCTGAAACAGGATAACCTACCGGCGCATCCGGAAAAGCCGTCTGATCTGGTCGCGTTCTAGGAAAGAGATCAACATATGCTTCTCCATTTCAAGAACCCGGTCTTCCAGTTTCTCGACCATCGGCAGATAGCCATCGACCACGAAATCGAGAATACCGTGAAGAACATAGTCTGGGCCATGCTCTAAAAGCCGCGGTGACTGTTCGAGTTGCTCCCGCAATTCCTTGTGCCCACGGGCAGACCCGTGTCTGACAGTAACCACATGGTTTGGACCCACGAAAACATAGGTCTCGCCATAGGCGATCTTGTCACCTTCGAGATGTGCAGTCTTTGCGACAACAAAAAGCCGGTCACCATAAACCTCGACTTTCGGGACCTGACCGCCCTTCAAGGCATCCTCGACGGCCAGTGGATGCAGTCCGAACATAGCCTTTAAGCTAGCCATCTCCTGTGCGGTAGGTTCCGTCAGTCCGATCCAGGCGAATGCCTTGCCGTCGGTCTCAAAGGGCTGATCGTCTAAAGGAATGTCCTCTGCTCGTTTGCCCGCACGGTAGATATATGAGGCGACAACTGTCATCGCGTTCCCTTCAAGAACAGGTTTACGGCCTGAAGCCGGATAATGTCAGGCCGATAAGGCTTCCGTTGCCTATGTTGCTGGATAGCAGAGCGAGGTTCATTCTCGTTCTCTTTACGTCAAACCAAGGCAGATTGAGAACCGGAATCGCGAAAATTCGAGACATGAAACCCGTCAATCGGATACCATTTTTTCTTCAGATGGTTATGCCCGGTGTGCTGCACAAGCACGCCATTGAAGACGCATGCTGCAGTGCACATATAAAAGCGACAGTTTTTCCAATTGAATAACCAGCGACTATCCTAGAGTTCGCAAATGCGCGCCATGTGCAGAAACTGAGAGCATGACATCAAACTCCGCCCTGCTGCTGGTCAACCCAAACTCCCGCAGAGGAAAAGATAGTCTGCCTGAAGTGCGCCGGTTGCTGGAGCGAGCTGGAATCCGTTTCACCGAGCTTCCTGCCAATTATGCGGGTACGACGTCCCAGGCGATTGAAGAGCATATAGGCTTGGTTGATCGTATTATCGTCGGTGGCGGTGATGGCAGCCTGAATGGGGCGGCGCGCGGGCTTTTAAAAGCAGGGCTTCCCTTGGGTGTTTTACCGCTTGGAACGGCGAACGATTTCGCCCGAACTATCGGTCTGCCCCTTGATCTTACCCAGGCGGTGGATGTCATCGCCAAAGGCAAGTCGACCCAGATCGACCTCGGTGAAGCGAATGGACATCCATTCTTCAATGTGGCGAGTGTCGGCTTTAGCGCCGATCTTGCGATGTCGCTGACCGAAAAGGCCAAGAAGCGTTGGGGCAAGCTGGGCTACGGCATCGTCGCGGCCCGTTTGCTCGCCAGTTCACGATTGTTCACCGCAACGCTTGAGCATGACGGCCAGACCGAAGAACTGCGAACCTTGCAGGTCGCTGTCGGCAATGGGCGCTTTTATGGTGGTGGCATGACCGTTCATTCAGATGCCACGGCGACCGATGGCATGCTGGATTTCTACAGTCTCGAGGTCGACCATTGGTGGCGGTTGTTGGCGCTTCTGCCGAGCTTGCGCAAGGGTACCCATGGCAACTGGAACGATGTCAGGTCGTTCTCGACCAAGCATCTGACCATTCGCACCAGCAAGCCACGCGCGGTCAATCTCGATGGTGAGTTGAAGACGAGCACACCGGTGACGTTTCATATCAGAGAAAAGGCGATCTCCGTCTTCGTTCCGTGACAGACGCGAAGTCATATTCATTCATTTCAAAATAAAAAGGCTGCATTTTTCATGGCAACAGGTCTCATAGCGCTTCTCGATGATGTTGCAGCAATCGCAAAGCTGGCTGCTGCTTCACTCGATGACGTTGCGGCGCAAACGGTCAAGGCCACTGGTAAAGCAGCAGGCGTCGTCATTGATGACGCTGCCGTCACGCCGCGATATGTGGTGGGCCTCAGCCCGGCCCGTGAATTACCAATCATCGCCCGCATTGCACTGGGTTCGTTGAAGAACAAACTTGTGTTTCTTCTACCTGCCGCGCTCCTTCTCGGCTATTTTGCGCCGTGGGTCATTACGCCGCTGCTCATGGTCGGTGGTGTCTACCTCTGCTACGAAGGGGCCGAAAAGCTCTATGCGGTTTTCTTTCCGCATGCTGCGCATGGCCACGAAAAGCAGGTTCTGGGTGAAGAGCTTGATCCGGTCGCTCTTGAAAACCAGAAGGTCAGCGGCGCCGTTCGCACCGACTTCATCCTTTCAGCGGAAATCATGGCGCTGACGCTGGCCGATGTTTCGCAGTCCAGTGTCTACATGCAGGGCTTCGTGCTCGCGGCTGTCGGTATTCTGATCACGCTCGCTGTGTATGGTTTCGTCGCGCTGATCGTGAAGGCAGATGACGTCGGCATCGCAATGGCAAAAACCTCGTCGTCAGTCCTCCAGATCATTGGTCGCGGTCTCGTCTACGGCATGCCGATCTTCCTCAAGGTGCTGGCAGCCGTCGGAACCGCGGCGATGCTGTGGGTCGGAGGCAGCATTCTGGTTCACGGGTTTGCCCAATTGGGTTACGCTGGTCCAGAACACCTCATCCACGATGTTTCTGCGGTCATCGTTTCCGCCGTTTCCTTTGCTCCATCGCTGGTCGGCTGGCTCGCGACATCTGCCCAGCAGGCCGTGCTCGCCATCATCATCGGTGCGGTTGCCGTGGCTGCCATGGGCGCTGTAATCGCGCCGATGTGGAGACAAATCCGCAGTCGCAAACATAATTGAGGAAGCATTTTTTTTAGAGCGAGCGACACTCCATCAGTTGCGCTACGACACTGATGATTGTTGTTTGCGGGTTCAATCCTGATCAAGACGGTTAGTCAGGAAAAGTTCTCCAGCACCGCCAGAAACGTATGTCGATCGCCCTGTCCCTCGGTCAACCGAACGCGGCCCTCGATGTCGGCAAGGTGGTGATCCATCAGTTGTTGCGCCTTTGGCAAATCCTTCGCTTTCAGGGCTTTGACGATCAAGCGGTGGTGATCGGCACCGCAATCGTCCTTGCGCTCTTCTTCATAGAGGGACATGACAAGCGAAAGGCGGGCGACGATCTTGGACAACATTTCCGTCATGACAGCGTTGCCGCCAAGCTCTGCCAGAACGACATGGAACTTGCCGGAGAGCACCGTTTTCGACTTTTCGTCGCCGTGGTGGTGGATGTGCTCTTCCTCGTCCGTCAGCCTCTCCAGCGCATCCAGTTGATCAATGGTCGCGCGGTCCATGACGAGTTCGAGGATGACGTGTTCGAGCTTGCGCCGTGCCTCGAACAGAGCTTTTGCTTCTTCGATGCCGGGCTCTGCCACGAAAGTGCCGCGGTTCTTTTTGCGCTCCAAAAGGTGGTCACTCTCCAGAACGCCCAGCGCGCCGCGCACCACGGTGCGGCTGACACCGAAATGATCGGCAATCGCATCTTCCAGAATTTTGACGCCGGGCTTGAGCGCGCCCTCACCAATGGCTGCGGCCAGTGTGTTGCGGATGCGCTCGGTCACGTCGTCATTGGCGGTTTCTGCCGTATCCACCGGGCTGCTGGCCTTGGGTGCGGTCTTGGCGCTTAGACGTCGCCTTGTGGTCTTCATTGTCGTCTCCAGATCGGATCAAGCGATATGATTATTTTCATGGGAATATTCCTGCGTATATGCGCTTGATCCTAAAAACCCAGTTCGTCCCATGGTTTTTAAGGTTGATGACACACGTCGTCGATAGAATACGCTGATCTCAGGCCGCCTCCTGCTTTCTTGAAGGCGTCGAAAGTGAAATTCCATTCTCCTGGCAAATCTCTTCAATATGGCGTGCAGAATCCTTGATAAAGGTCACGGCTTCGTTGAAGCCATAGGACTGATGCTCGTAGGTCGGGTAGCCGTATTGGCTGGCCTCATATGTCTCCCAATCAGGAATTTCCCCAGCGGCCACATGTTTTTCGAAGGTATCAACCAGTCCGAGATAGGCTTCCAACTCCTCAGCCGTCAGGTCGGGATGGCCTGAGCGCCAAACGGGGTCGTTGATCTCAATGCATTGGCGTGGATTGGCCTTGCGCGGCCTGTCCGCGACGGAGGCCGCAACTTCTAGGGAGAGGTTCAGGTCTGGGTTGGCTTTGGCGAGAATTGGGATGATCTCACCGAAATCGACAATGCCGCGACCGACCGGGCGGGTTTGGAAATCGAGACCGCCCGTGGCATGACCGACATAGGCATCCTTGATGTGGGTCTGGCGAACATAGGGCGCCACACGTTTTGCCGCAAAAACGGGATGTTCGGCACGTTGCAGGCCATTGGCCGTGTCGAAGACGACGCCCATGCAGTCCTCACCAACCTTTTCGATCAGCCGCAGGATTTCGAAAGATGTGATCTCGTCATGGGTTTCCATGTTGAGATGAACGCTGTGGGCGCGCGCCACAGGTGCGAGCTTCAGCAGCACCTTTTCGATGCCCAGCAACTGCTCGTCCCAGGTCACATCGGTGCGGAACCGATCATTGGCCAGCCGCCCGCGATACTCCGATTTGAAGTTGCCCGGCGACACCCAGAGTTCACGGCAGCCGATAGCCGCACTCGCTTCGATCATACGGGTAAAGCCAAGGATAACGTCGCCGCCGCCGATTGCACGGAACTCCGGAGCCTCGGCACTGCAATACGGGTTGATCTTGCCCACGCCGGCTTCAAGATAAAGATCCAGCTCATCAGCCTTTGCCCTGATATCCGCCAGTTCGCTCTTGTCCAGCGTTTCGCTCATGTCGAGGATTGTGCTGAAAAAGATGCCACCGAGACCGAGTTCCTTGACGTGTTCGAGGCTCTTGAGTGGCCCGCGTTTTTTCGCTTCGGGCAGTTTCTGTCCGTCAATGCCTAGTCTCATGATCTGCTCCTTGATGTTTCCTGATCGGATTTGCTGCAATGGCATTTCCGTTTTGGTTGAGGGGTACTGGCGTCGCGTCAGCCGCGCCGTCGGGTGTCTTTCTGCGCACCGGCGTCCCGTCCTTTCGGGGCGAGGCGCTTCTCCAGAAAATGCTGACCGATAGATGCGATTGACGTGATGAGGAGGTACCAGAGCGAGGCAACGCACAGCAGTTCGATAACAAGGAAGTTGCGCGCATAGATGGCTTGCGCCTGGGTTAGCAGGTCCTGCATGCCGATGACGGAAACGATGGCGCTGGCCTTCAGCATGCCGATGGCCTGATTGCCGGTTGGTGGCACAATCAGACGGATCGCCTGAGGCAGAACCACGGTTCGTAGGGTTTGGAGTGATCGTAAGCCGAGTGACGAGGCCGCTTCGCGCTGGCCGCGGTCCACGGCGGTCAATCCGCCGCGGATGATCTCGCTCATATTGGCGGCTTCGTGCAGGCCAAGCGCCAGGAAGCCCGCAAGGGCAGGGGTGACGAGTTCGTTGATCGATATGGAATAGGTGCCGATGCCCACTTGCGGAATGAACAGCGCGATGTTGAACCAGAAGAAAATCTGGACGATCAGCGGCACGCCGCGAAAACACCAGACGAAGGCGACAGCCATCGCTTTCAAAACAATATTCTGGCTTGTGGCCATGATGGCGACGATGCAGCCGAAAGCGATGCCGAACACCATGGCACCGGCCGTCAGCTGCAACGTCAGAACGACGCCGTCGAGAATAACCGGGTCGACCATATAACCCGGAATTTCGCTCCATTGGACAGTCTGGTTACGTGCGATGGTGAGGATGAAGAGAGCCAGCGCGAGGATCGCGCTGGTACCTGATGTGATCTGCCCCCACCGTATCGGCTTGCCGAGCGGTGGGGCGATGGCCATGCTGACGGGTTGAGCGAATAGGGCCATGGTTTAATTCACCGGCATGCTGGCGGCGTCGTTGAATTTCACGGTCTTCACGGCCAGTGGGCCAAGACCCCATTTCTCCATGATTGCTTTGTAGGCCCCGGTATCGACCATATGCTGAAGCGAGGCGATGACCGTATCGCGCAGGTCCGAATTGTCCTTCGATACCAACATGCCGAGATAGCCCACGGCGAGACGGACATCTGGGAGTGCTTGAAGTCCGACGCCCTTGCCGGTCTGGTTTTCGGTTGTATAGACGCTCGTTGCATAACCATTGACTGTTGCATCGGCACGGCCGGTGCGCACGGCCTGCAAGACGTCAGGCATTTTTGGGATCGACATGATGTTCATGGGTGTCGCGCATTTTGCCGATGCGGCTTCCACCATGCGTGCCTGGAACGTGCCGACCGGCACGGCAACCTTCTTGCCGCAGAGGTCTTCCATGCTCTTAATGCCGAGCGGATTGCCCTTGATGGTCATGATTGTCGTGGCATCAAACATGTAGTCGATGACATCGACCTGCTTTTCCAGCTCCACATCGTCATTGATGCCGGAAATGGTCATATCGAAACGCTTGGAGAGGACGGCGGGTACGATTGCTGCACCGGCACCGACATTAGTCATCTGAACATCGACGCCGAGAATGACGCCAAGTGCTGCGGCAATATCGGCATCGATCCCGATCAGCTTGCCGTCTTCAGCCTGAAAGCTGATGGGCGGCGTCAAATCGGTTGCCACCTTGAGCACCTTCTTGTCCTTGATTGCAGGTGGAAGGCGGTCCGCCAACGCCTTGTCGAACACGACGCCCGGCAGTTTGGCGACAACGGCATCCGGCACCATTTTGATGGCGTTGCCCTCTGCTGCATGTGCGGAGGTGGCCAGCAATACGAAAGCGATACCCGTCAGGCCATTCTTGAGATTTGTCTTGAAGCTGCGCATGCGATCCCCTTTTTGATTTTTATCGGTTTGAATTCACGGGAAGTACGATGCAATCTGCATGCCAGCTCGATGGGTGAATATTCAGCGCATTGTTTTTTATGACTTATTTTTGAGTTCCTAAGTCTCAAGATATTTCGCACATATATTCGCATAAAAATTCGTAAGCATATTGATTAAAAAATCATCCCTCCTAACGACCTTGATGCCGCAGTTTGGCACTCGACAGCCTAAGCTTTTGCTTTCGCGGCGTATTCCGCTAATTTTTCAAATTACGACGGCCATGATCTGCCGCCTGCTTTTGATCAATCAACGGCAAGTTTGTCGCTTTTGGCACTGAAATACTGCTTATTGAATAAGCGGCATGGATCAGAAGTGCACATTTTTTAAATCCGAAAATAAATTCGATTGAATATTATTATTAACATTCGCAAAAATAGAAAGCAGAAATAAGTATTTTTAATCAGTATGTTGATGATGGCTTTCCGTTGAAAATTGCAAACTGGCACGCAGCTTGCAAATTCCTTGGCATGACCAACACAGAAACCCACATCGCTGATCGATCCCATCTTCGCCTCGTAACATCGGGCGCAGGAAACTTTGACGGCGGCAGGCAACCTAAAGGGATATCAATGGCAGAGGGCTCGAAGGCAGGCGATGGTAAGCAACTCAGCGTTCGCGGCCTGACCCACAGCTATGGTGGACAGAATGCGATCAGCGATATCTCGTTCGAGGTTGCGGCTGGCGAGATCGTAGCACTTCTGGGGCCGAGCGGCTGCGGCAAGTCCACGGTGCTGCGGGCAATCGCCGGTTTGATCCAGCCGAAGAGCGGCGTGATCCAGCTTGGTGGCCAGGACCTCGCCAACGTGTCCGCGCGCTCTCGCGGCATCGGCATGGTGTTCCAGAATTATGCGCTGTTTCCGCATTTGACGGTGGCTGAGAACATCGCCTATCCACTTGCTTGCCAGCGAATGCCACGGACGCAGCGCAGGGAACGGGTGGAGGAAATGCTCTCGCTCGTGCAGTTGAACGGTTATGGAAACAGGTTGCCACGTGAACTGTCCGGCGGCCAGCAGCAGCGCGTGGCCGTTGCCCGCGCCATCGCCGGTCGGCCCTCGCTTCTGCTGCTGGACGAACCCTTCGGCGCGCTCGACCGCGCGCTTCGTTTCGATCTACAGGTCGAGCTTTTGCATCTGCAGAAGACACTCGGCATCACGACTCTGATCGTCACCCATGATCAGGAAGAGGCGCAAAGCCTTGCCGGACGTCTGGTGCTGATGAACAAGGGCAATGTCGAGCAGATCGACACGCCAATGGCCGTCTACGACCGGCCAAAAACGCTGTTCGTCAACACCTTCATCGGTCAGGCCAATCTGCTGCATGGCACGGTGGAGCAACTGGAGGCAGAGGCAACGACCATTGCGCTTGCAAATGGCAAGACACTCGTTCTGCCGCGCCGCCTGAACTTTACTGTTGGCTCCAAGGTCGCCATCACCTTCCGCCCCGAAGACGTCCGTCTTTCGACGAACCCAAGTGAATTTGCGCTGCCAGCGCGGTTGACGGTGTCCGTTCCTCTGGGGCCGACGCTCGTCCATGATCTTCTTCTTGAGGATGGTACGGGCCTGCGCACCTCGCAGGTGCGCGGACCTGCTACCTTCATTCCCGAGCCGGGAGCACAGCTCTTTGCCGAGATTGACACCGCAAGGTGTCACGCCTTTCCGAGCGAACCGGAAGCATCCAGTGAATGAACAACAACAACAGAGGTGAACAGATGCAGGACTTCAACATCACACGACGTCATTTCGGATTGCTTGCCGCCGGTGCGGCTGTCGCCGTCACCGCCCCCTTTGCAGCCCGTGCTGCCGGTGGCACCGCAATTGCCGCGACCTTTCCGGGCAACTGGGAAGACGGCTATCGCACGGTACTGACGCCACTCGTCAAGGAGGCCGGTTTCGATCTGACGGTCGCACCCGCCATGGCACAGGACCAGCTTGCCAAGGTCATGGCGAGCCCCGGAAACCCGCCATACGACACGCTACTGATGTCGCCCGGCCAGATGGCCGTCGCCATCGAGAATGACCTGATCCAGAAGATCGATCCGTCCAAGCTCAAGAATTGGAGCATGCTCGATCCTGCATTCCAGGGCGAATACGGCCCGACCGTCACGGTCGAAGTCAACGGCATCGCCTATAATCCGGATCTGGTGCCAGCGCCGAAGGGTTATCGAGACCTGTTCGAAAACCCTGTCTACAAGGGCCTTGTCTCCTGGACCGGTTTCGCCTCCAACACGGGCGTCATGGCCTATACCGAAATCGCCAAGATATTCGGCAAGGGTCCTGATGACATGGACGCCGTGTTCAAGTTGTTCAAGGACAATCCGGAGCACATCAAGGGCGTCGTCGCCAGCACCAATAACCAGATGACGCTGTTCCAGCAGGGAGAAATCGCCGTTTTCATGTGCTCGACCGGCAATGTCGCGCGTCTCAAGTCCATGGGCTTGAAGGCCGAATTCGTCCAGCCGGAAACAGGTTCGCCAGCAGCGCCAGTCAACATCCATTTGACCAAGGGCGCGAAGAACCCGGATGCTGCCTACGCCTATATGGACGCCGCCATCTCCAAAGCAGCGCAGGACAAGCTGAAAATGCCGCCGACCGAGATGTTCCCGACGAACAAGGAAGTCGAGCTCACTCCGGGTATCGAGGCCTATGTAAAGCGCGAACAGCTGGCATCGCTGGTCTATCCGGACTGGGCTGCAATCAACAAGAACCGTGCGGAATGGATCCGCCAGTTCGACGCTCTCGTCGCCGGTTGAGGTAAGCACATGAAAGCGAGCGGTTTCCCATACGTTATCCCGATGCTTTTGCTGTCGGTGGCGTTCTTTGCGACGCCGCTCGCCGTTCTCGTCGGGTTCAGCTTCATCGGCCCCGATGGCCTTTCCCTCCACAACTATGCACGCTTTCTGGGTGATGCATTCAACTATCGTGTGCTGGTCAACACCGCCAAGCTCGGTCTCCAAACCATCGCCAGCACCACCTTGCTCGGCATTCCCATCGCGCTGCTCTATTGGCACAGTGGCAAGACTGCGCGGCAGATCATCATCTTCTTGACGCTTGTTCCCATGCTGACAAGCAATGTGGTGCGAACCTTCGCCTGGATCGTCATTCTTGGACGACAGGGTCCGATCAGCGAGGCCTTCGTCGCGCTTGGAATTGCCGAGAGGCCGTTCACGCTTCTGTCCACCGAGTTGGGTCTGGTCATGGCGATGTGTCAGATCGACCTGCCCCTGATCATCCTGCCGCTGATCGCCATCCTGTCGCGAACGCCGGTGCAGTTCACCGAGGCTGCGCAGGTTTCGGGTGCCGGGCCATGGCGTATCCTGGTCACGGTTCTCCTGCCGATGATGCTGCCGGGACTGTTGGCGGGCTGGATCCTCGTCTTCGCCAGCACCAGTGCTTCTTTCGTTACCCAGGCCGTCATCGGTGGTGCCCGCAATGTCTATGTGCCGCAGCTGATCTACCGCGAGGTCGGCACGCTGTTCGATTGGCCTATGGCCTCAGCCATCGCCGTCGTTCTGCTTCTATCGACCGGCATTCTCCTTGTTGCCATGACCATGATTTCCCGTCACCGGAGGCTTGTTGGCCATGCATAATCATCGTGAAAACCCGATCCCGACTTTCCTCTACAAAGCGTTTGTCTTTGGCTTCGGCAGTCTCAGCCTGCTCTATCTCGTGGCACCGATTGTCATTGCCATCACCATGTCGTTCACCTCGGGCCAGACGCTCAAATATCCTCCGCAGGGGTTCTCCCTGCGCTGGTATGAAGCGCTGATCGATCCTGTCCGTTCAGGAACCGAACATATTGCAGCTGGCAATTCACTGAAGATCGCGGGCCTCGCAGTGCTGGGATCGCTGCTGTTTGCCGTGCCTGCTACCATCGGCATGGCGCGGATGAGACGCAGCACGGTCAATGCGCTGGAGCCGTTTCTGCTCGCACCGCTCGTTCTGCCAAGCCTCGTTTATGGTCTGGCGGCACTGATCGTGGCGAATTTCGTCGGTTTCCAGCCGTCGCTATGGCTCACCGTTATCGGCCATGTCGTCGTCTTCGGGCCGCTGATGTACCGTGCCGCATCCGTTGTCGCGCAGGGCATCAATCCGTCGCTGGCGGAAGCCTCCACCGTCATGGGCGCAACTTGGTACACGACGCTGAGACGCGTGATCCTGCCGCTGCTGGCACCCGGCATTCTTGCCGGTGCCTTTCTCGTCTTCATCCAGTCGCTCGACAACGTGTCCGTCTCGCTCTTCCTCGCCGATGCGCAGACGACCGTGCTGCCGCTTCGCATGTTCGCACTGATCGAAGAGTCGCTCGATGTCCGCGTCGCAGCAATGTCGGGAATCCTGATTGGACTGACGCTCATCGTAATGCTGGTGGCGAGGCGCGTGCTGGCACCATCCCGGCAACCTGACCAATAAAAATACTTCTGGAAGGAATACCCAATGAACATACACGCCAATAAGGCAGGCACCTACCGCGTCGGATCGCTGCTGGCCGATTTCCAGCCGGATTTCGACTTTGTCGCACCCCTGCCTCTACCCGTCGAGGAATTCGAGGACCGCCTACGCCGTATCCGTCGCCAGGCCGTCGAAGCTGGCCATGATGCGCTCCTCGTCCACACCGGAGGCGTCGGCTGGTTCCATACGTCCAACCACTATCTGCGCTATATCTGCGACTGGATGCGCGAGGGCGTGCTGATCATCCCGACGGATGCCGACAAGCCGATGGTGCTTTTGTCCTTCTTCACTCAATCCGTACTTCTGCCGCCGGGCGGTGAGCCTGTGCTGGTAGAAGACATCTGGCAGATCGGTCCAATTGGCCGCGAATATGCGGACCGTCCCGGCGACAGCGTGATCAAGACCGCCGAGAAATGTGCCGAACTGCTAGCTGGCATGGGCCTGGTGAAGGCGCAGATCGGCCGCATCGGTGATCGCACATCACTCACCTTCTGGGCCGCTCTTGACGAATTGATGCCGAAGGCCAAGTTCGTCTCCGACAATGCCATTCTCGACCGCATGCAAAAGGTGCGCTCACGGCGCGAGATCGAAATGTTCCGCGCCGCGGCCCAGCTCGTCAGCATTGCCACGCAGGCGGCCTATCATGTCGCCAAACCCGATATCACCGACCACGAAATCTATGCTGCCTTCACCCAGGCGCAGCTTTCCTTTGGCGGTGAGACGGGTGATGGCTACCAGATCGGCATCAACGAATTCGGCACCCATTGCGGCAAGCCTTACGGCCATGTCGTCCGTCCGGGCGATCTCATCAATCTCTACGTCTCCAACATCACCTATCGTGGCTACACTGCCCAGACGGCGCGCATGATCGCGGTTGGCAATATCACCAAGCGGCAGGAAGAGGTGCTGGCGGCCTGCACCGAGGGCGTCAAGCGCGCAGAGAAGCTGATCCGTCCCGGCGCGTTGATGCGTGACGTCAACAACGCGGCCTTCGAGCCGATGATCGAACGCGGCATGCTGACCTCGCCCGAAGCGCGCACCATGCCCTACAACTGGGCACCGAGGGATGATGGCAGCGCGCGGCTCATTCCGCGCCAATATGTGAAGAATATCGACTGGGAGGCGCAGGGCCGCACCCTCATGCATGTTTATCCGGCGACGTATGGGCCGCATAACCCCAATCTCGGCCACTCGGTCGGCATGGCCGGTGGGCAGAACAGTTTCAATATCTCATCCCACAACTATGACCGGATGGAAGAGGGCATGGTGTTCGTGCTGCACACGCAATGGCTTGAGCCCTTGTCGGCAGGCTGTAATGTTGGCGACATGTATGTCGTCACCAAGGATGGGTTCGAAAACCTTTCCTGCCACACCCCGCTTGAAACCCACCGCATCGCTGCCGAGGCCTGATATGTCTGACCACACCCATTTCGATTTCGCCAAACTGAGCGAACGGGAACGCTACAAGATTCTCATAGGCACCGTGATCCCGCGCCCCATTGCGCTGGTAACAACGGTCAGCAAGGACGGGATACCCAACGCCGGACCGTTCAGTTTCTTCAACGTCCTGACCCATGACCCTGCTATCGTCGCCATCGGCGTTGAAAACTACTCGGACATGCGCTTCAAGGACACCGCCCGCAATATCAGAGAGACGGGTGAATTCACCGTCCATATCTGCGACAATGCGCTGGTCGACCAGATGGAAATCTGCGCCATCAAGTTTGGTCCCGAAGTGGACGAGATGGAGGAGGCGGGCCTCGCCACCGTTCCCGGCCAGATGGTGAAAAGCCCCCGCATCCTCGCCGCTCCAGCTGCTCTGGAGTGCCGCCGCCACACCACCCTCCAAGTCGGCCCGGCCCGCGAGATCATCCTCGGCGAAGTCGTCGGCGTGTTCGTTCGCAGCGATGCGGTCAATGCGTCTAACCTGCACATTGACCAGCAAATGATGGACGCCGTTGGCCGTATGGGCGGGCATACCTATACCCGCACGCGCGAGCAGTTCGATATCAGGACGCTGTCACCGCAGGAATGGGAGAGCCGGAAGGCGGATGAAAAGGTGGCGGCAGAATGAGGTCTGTCGGGTTATAAATTCAGAGGCTTGTCTACGCCGGTAGAGTTGAAATTCGATGCGCTTCGAAGACGGTTTCGACTGAGGCGAGCAGATAAGGTCGCCGGGTTCGATGACCATGCCATTGACGGCGATGGGTACGTTGACTTCGCCGGGAGACTTTGTAGGGGCCGCGGTGAGTGACCCCAGCAGCGGAAACGGAGAGGAGCCTTACAGGAGTT
This sequence comes from Agrobacterium vaccinii, assembly GCF_021310995.1. Taxonomy (NCBI): domain Bacteria; kingdom Pseudomonadati; phylum Pseudomonadota; class Alphaproteobacteria; order Hyphomicrobiales; family Rhizobiaceae; genus Agrobacterium; species Agrobacterium vaccinii. The sequence goes on from NZ_CP054151.1 coordinate 1,073,782, forward strand.
CTTCGCTATTGCGGATGGCACCGAAGATGACGATGCCGCCGAGGCCACGCTGTGCTGCGTGGGCAACCATCAAATCTCCAATGATCGCGTCGATCGGATCGCCGACGCTAACCCACTGTATTTAATCTGAAAATCGAAAAGTTTGATTGCGTTGGCTACGAAATTGTCATTTCAGATTTTGTTGATCAAAAGCCAGTTCGTTGACTTCGTAGTATGTCTACAACCCTTCAAGGCGATTTAGAGTTATTTTCTCTAAATCGATGCTCCCACCGCGTTATGCAGTGGTGCGCGGTGTCAAAGCGACGAATGCTGGGAAACGACGCCATCACCTTTGACCAGATCATCTGAATTTTGGTTGCCGACCTCCGTCCAGACCAAGCTATCGCGGATTTGCTGCCTCAGCCAGCCATTTGCGACATCGCTGTCGGCGTGGCTTGCCCAGACCATTTTCACCGACGGAAAGGAAAGGCTGACGGGTACAGGGCTGACTTCGAGGTCGAGAAGCGCCGCGTAACGATCGGCAATCCGGCTCGGTACCGTGGCTATCACCGGTGCGACCTGTGCCGCCGATAGCACCGACATGTAGCCAGGGGCTGCCGTGATCACGTTCAGTTCCACACCAGCCATTTCCAAGGCATCCTTGATGCAACCCTGCAATGTCTCGTTCTGGGAGATGGTCGCATGGTCAGCGGAAAGATAGTCGGAGAGCTCCACCGGGTTCGACAGAGACAGCCGCGCCGGATTGTAGCAGCATGCCATTTCCGGTTCGTACAGTGTTTCGAAGGAACGGCGACTTGTCTTCGAATAGGTACAGCCGACTGCAATGTCGATACTGCCGTCCTCCAGCGAAGGCTCCATAGCCTCGTATGGAAACACTCTGGCCAAAACCTTGATGCCGGGTGCGTCGCGTCGCAGGCGCATCGTTAATTCAGGTATCAGCAGCAGTTCGATTTCGGGAGACATGGCGATGCGGAACGTTCGTTCTTCTGTCGCAGGGTCAAACGCGAGGTTGCCGGTCAGCGCCATCTGCGCCTGGCGAAGGGCATGGCGGACAGGGGCAGCCAAACGGCGCGCCCGAGCTGTCGGCTGCATCACCTGGCCCACCCGAATGAACAATTCGTCCTGCAAGAGGACCCGAAGCGTTGAAAGGGAATGGCTCATCGCAGGTTGCTGGATCTTCAGCCGTCGAGCCGCTTTGGTGACATTCCCTTCCGAAATAAGGGCGTCGAAAGCAACGAGGAGGTTGAGATCGAAAGAGCGCAAATTGAAATGATCGATAGTTGTCATGAGTCACATCGATTTGATTGCTGATGCCTCAATACATACTTCCTCTGTAGGTCAGTTCCAAGACCCCATCGTCAACAAGCCGCGCAGCGCCCAGGAGTTCCCATGCAAACCCGCCGTTCCCTTCTCATCAGTACAGCAGGCGCAGCCCTTGCTGCAGGTGCCATGACCACCTTGCCTACCGTCGCCTTGGCCAAGGCGCCAATGGTTGGTAAGCAAGCGGCCAGCTTCTACCGCATGAAACTCGGTGACTACGAGATCACCGCGGTCTCTGACGGCACGGTGAAACTTCCGATGTCGCAAATATACAAGCACATCACCGAAAATGACGCGGAAACCTATCTCGCGGGTCATTTCCAGGCGGGTTCGGAAACTTCCGTCAACGCTTTTTTGGTCAACACCGGCGAGAGGCTTGTTTTGATCGACGCTGGCACGGGTGACCTAATGGGACCGGCGCTTGGCAAACTGATCTCCAATATCGAGGCTGCGGGTTACAGCGCGGACCAAATCGATGACGTTATCCTCACGCACATCCATGCTGACCATTCCGGCGGTCTTATTGCCAATGGCAAGCGCGTGTTTAAAAACGCGATACTGCACGTCAACCACCGCGAAGCCGAATTCTGGCTGAAGGCCGATGCCAAAGCTAAAGCTGATAAGGTTTTAGGTCCGCAGATTGCCCAGGCCGAGCAATGCGTCGGCCCTTACGTCGATGCGAAAAAGTTCGAAACCTTTGAAGACGATTCTGCCCCTTTACCCGGTTTTGGCTCGGTGCTGCGGGCTGGCCATACCCCTGGACACAGTGGCATCATCGTTGAAAGTCAGGGGGAGAAGATCATCTTCTGGGGTGACATCGCACATGGCGACGTGCTGCAATATGACCATCCGGAGGTCACTGTCGATTTTGACGTGGACCAGCCGTTGGCTGCCGCCTCACGCTCCGTTGCTTTCGCCGAGGCAGCCGATCAGAAGTATCTGGTTGCAGGCGCGCATCACGCCTTTCCTGGCATTGGCCATGTCCGGCGGGACGAGACGAACTACGACTGGGTGCCGCTGGTCTACAGCGCCAATTATTAAGGTCCGATCAGGCTCCTTCACCTTGGATGATGTCTCGCTTTGACATTGAGTGGATCCTTAGGGGTTCACTCAATGCTCAGGCCGGCGTCGCCATCAAAGCATCAGCCAATTTCATGGCCAGTATTTTTGATGCGTCGATCCTGTTGTCGGAGCATTGAGACGTGTTGGCCTTGTGTCCATGATAAGGGCACGACATTCACCCTCGCCTGTTGCGATGAGTTCTCAGAAGTAACGGATGCGCGCAACTACCAAAGCCTCCTTTCACGGAGCGCCCATGCCCCGCCGAACAACAGTGATCGATAGCTCTCAATGCGACGCATAACGGGGCGTGGCGTCGAAGCCAAAGCAGCATTTTGGTTCGAGGGAATGCGTGTTTCGTTCCCCCGACAGTGATCGGCGCAGATTAGGCTGATGCTCACTAACACTGCGTCAGAGCCAAAATCGGATGTCGATTGACAGACCGTTTCCGATCTCTATTGGACCTTTCGGTTTTAAATCTGATCTTATTTGTATGATTAGTCTCCTCTTGCCATCTCCTTGCAAACCGTGAGAGCTTGGCCCCCATGATCCTGACTATCGCCATTTCGGGTTATCGGTCCCTTCGTAACCTCATCCTTCCGCTTGAAAAGCTTACCGTCGTGACAGGTGGGAACGGAGCGGGGAAGTCGAGTTTCTATCGCGCGCTGAGACTTCTGGCAGATGTCGCGCAGGGACGGGCTATCGCATCATTGGCGGCAGAGGGTGGCCTGCAATCGACGATCTGGGCTGGACCGGAGGCTTTTTCGCGTAGCATGAAGGACGGCACAGCGCCCGTGCAGGGGACGGTGCGGAAACATCCGGTCGCACTCAAGCTTGGATTTGCATCGGATGATTACGGTTACGCGATAGATCTTGGACTGCCAGTCGCTCCACCCCCGCCGAGCTATTTTGCACTTGATCCCGTCATCAAGGCAGAGGCCGTGTGGGCAGGCGAAGCGTTGAGCCGCCGAAATGTGTTTGCAGAACGTGCAGGGCCGGTTGTGACCGCTCTTTCCGCAAGCGGCCAACGTGAGGTGTTGCTGCACGATCTCGCATCATTCGAAAGCATGATGACGCAGTCCGCTGATCCGAAGAACTTGCCTGAACTTCTGTATTTGCGTGCCCAGATGAATGGCTGGCGTTTTTACGATCACTTTCGAACCGATCCATCTTCGCCTGTGCGACAGATGCAGATTGGTACCCGAACACCGGCTCTTTCCTCCGATGGCGCCGATCTGGCAGCCGCCATTGCGACTATCCGGGAAATTGGCGATGCGGCGGGCTTCGACGCTGCTATCGAAGATGCTTTTCCTGGCAGCACGATCGAGATCAAGACGGAGCGAGGGCGCTTCGAACTTCTGATGCTCCAGAAGGGTTTGCTACGGCCGCTTTCGGTTACAGAACTCTCCGATGGCACGTTGCGTTATCTGCTGCTAGTGGCAGCTCTCAACACGCCGCGCCCTCCCTCCCTGATGGTGCTGAACGAGCCTGAAACCAGTCTGCATCCCAGCCTCCTTGCACCCTTGTCTCGTCTGATTATCCGGGCTTGTGGCCGGTCCCAACTGCTCGTCGTGTCCCATGCGGAAGAGTTGGTGTCGCACCTTGGCGCCGAGGAAAAGGCTTTGATGGTAAGGCTCTCCAAGGTGCTTGGTGAAACGGTGGCTGAAGGGATCGATGCACCTGCATGGAATTGGCCTGCACGATAAGGCACTTCCCGACGCTCATTTGGTGACGTCTTGCACAATACGATCGATTTGCCGCCCCTCCATGTTTGAAGGTCTTAACCTGCGGCAGGATAATGACAGTGACGATGGCAGAACAGTTCTACGTTCCGGTCAGCGAAGCCGATACTGATAGTCCTTCATGAGCATAACATCTCAGTGTACATCTGCTGCACTGCAGCGTCATGTCGCTGCTGTTGGCACGCGAACAGTGCTCCGCGGGACAAGCAAATCTGGTGGTGCGGACAATTATGCGTTTGCCTGGAACTACACGATGCGTGTGGGCTTGTCACTGCATCTTGCGCATGATCATGTTCGGGCTTGGGATACATAGTGCATAGTATGAGTGCCTTCAGGAGTAATTGCGTTTGAAAGTCTTCGATGATTTCGATTGGTCGGTTACCCCGATCGGCCCCAAGGAACAATGGTCTGTCGCTCTTCGTACCACCTACGATCTTATCACCGCTTCCGGGTTTGGCATGTGTGCTGCATGGGGACCTGAAGGAACATTTCTTTACAATGAGCCCTATGCGGAGTTTCTCGGCGATCGTCATCCGGCGGCTTTAGGGCAACCTATCGCGCAAGTCTGGCCGGAAATCTGGGACGACATCAAGCCGCTGGTAAACCGCGCCATGGCAGGCGAAACTATCCGGTTGGAGAACATGCATCTGACCATGACCCGCAACGGCTATGAGGAAGACACCTATTGGACGTTTTCCTACAGCCCCTTGCGTGACGGTGACGTTGTCTCTGGCTTCCTCAATGTTGCCCATGACACGACGGCTCTTGTCGTCGCACAAAATCGCGACCGGGTTAATGCTGAACGCGTGCAACTGGCGCTGGGTGCCGGTGCGATCATCGGCACCTGGTTCTGGGACCTGCCGACAGACCGCTTCACCATCGACGCTGCTTTTGCAGACAGTTTCGGTCTCGATCAGGCGCTCGGCAGAACAGGTCTGCCGTTAGAACAGATCATAGCGACGGTACATCCCGAAGACCGAGACGGGCTGATCGGCGCCATCAACGAAGTCATTGCGCGTGGCGGTGCTTACGCCCATCAGTATCGCGTTCGCCGACGCGATGGGAAATACTACTGGATCGAGGCAAACGGGCGTGTCGATTTCGCTGAAGACGGAACTCCGTCCAGTTTTCCGGGTGTCTTGATCGACGTTGAAGAGCGCCGGGCGGTCGAGGCTGAGCGTGACCGTGCCATTTCCATGTTGCGCGCGCTCAACGACGGGTTGGAACAACGCGTGTCAGAGCGAACATCCGAGTTGCTGAAAGCCCAGGACGCTTTGCGCCAGTCTCAAAAGATGGAGGCTGTCGGTCAGTTGACCGGGGGACTGGCCCATGATTTCAACAATCTGCTTGCCGGAATTTCTGGAAGTCTTGAGCTCATGGAGCGCCGATTGTCTCAAGGGCGCGGCAACGAGTTGGATCGCTATCTGTCCGCGGCACAAGGCGCTGTGAAGCGCGCGGCGGCGCTGACCCACAGACTGTTGGCCTTTTCCAGACGTCAGACCCTTGATCCCAAGCCGACCGACATCGACAGGTTGATTGCTGGACTTGAAGATTTGATCAAGCGCACGGTCGGACCCGCCGTGGATATTGAGGTCGTCGAAGCCTCTGGAACGTGGAAAACCCTCGTTGACCCATCTCAGCTCGAAAACGCGGTTCTCAACCTTTGCATCAACGCGCGTGATGCCATGCCGAACGGTGGGCGCATTACCATCAGAACGGAAAATACACGGCTCGACGCACGGGGCGCCGACGAGAGCGGCCTCCCGGAAGGCGAGTATGTTTGCCTTCGCATCACCGACACTGGAACAGGCATTCCAGCCGATGTGCTGGACAAGGTTTTTGAGCCGTTCTTCACGACCAAGCCGCTCGGGCAGGGGACAGGTCTCGGTCTTTCGATGATCTATGGATTTGCCCAACAGTCCGGGGGCAAGGTCGAGATATCATCCGAGCAGAATGCAGGAACGACTGTTTCGATTTTCCTGCCTCATCATATCCTTGATGGGGAAATCGAAGACGAACGAATCGACACCCGCACGCCTGGTGGTGCGCGGGCGCAGGAGACCGTCCTTGTGGTCGATGATGAGCCGACCGTTCGAATGCTGATTTCAGATGTGCTTCAGGAATTTGGCTACACGGTTATCGAGGCCGCAGACAGTGCGACAGGCTTGAAGATTCTGCAGTCTGACGTCGGTATCGATCTGCTTGTCAGCGACGTCGGCCTTCCCGGCGGCATGGATGGACGCCAGATGGCAGATGCCGCTCGTCAAAGCCGCCCTGGCCTGAAGGTCCTGTTCGTGACGGGCTATGCCGAAAACGCCGCCGTGCGCGACGGAAAGCTAGATCCTGGTATGGCCGTACTGACAAAGCCCTTCGCAGTCGAGACCCTTGCGGCCCAGGTTCGGGAACTCATAGAGTAGACGACCACACCAGCGACCACACACCCGTATGAATTGAGCTCTTTGATACCCTTCGGCTTTTTGGCGCGGTCAAGATTCGAGAACGCCGCGTTCTCCGTGGCGGCAAATTCCTGTGCCAATTCCAAGGCAATCTCGCTGTCGACGTTGATTGCAGAGTTTATCGAGAAGACGGAGCCATACGTCGATGTAGCAGGCGATTTCGTGGATTGGGATTTCGATCTGGCCATAGGTCATGGTCGTTTGATCGTCGGACTGGGAGCGGCGGCCATCGCCATGCTGATCGGCGTGACAATGGGCGTGATTGCAGGCGTCTTCGGTGGCGTCGCCAACCGTGTCGTCAACTTCATCATCTCCGTGCGCCTTGCTCTGCCATCGCTACTGCTGGCGCTGGCGATCCTCAATATCGCCGGCTCCGGTGTCGTCATTGTCGTCGTCGTGCTGGCGCTAACCCACTGGGACCGCTTTGCGGTGGTTATGCGCACCACGGTGCGCCAAGTCGCCTCGCAGGATTTCGTCACCCGCGCCCGCGCCATGGGCGCATCTGAAGGGCGCGTTATCCGCACTGAAATCCTGCCCAACGTATCGAGCCAGATCGTCATCATCTTCACCTTCGAGATGGCGCAGTGCATTCTTGCAGCGGCTGCGCTGAGTTTTCTCGGCCTCGGCATTCAGGCACCGGAACCATGCTGGGGGCTGATGATGTCGGAGGGGCGCAGCTTTATCGGCGTCAATCCGTGGCTGATCACCATTGCCGGTTTCACCCTGATGCTTCTCGTGCTGGCGATCAATCTCGTCGGTGACGGTCTTCGCAACCTGATCGCCCCCAAGGAACGAACATGAACGTAGAAACGCCTGTCCTGCGCGTCCGCGACCTGTCCGTCACAATAAAGACCGCCAAGGGACCGCTCCATGCCGTGCGCGGCATCGATTTCGATGTCATGCGTGGCGAAACGCTGTGTATCGTAGGCGAGTCCGGCAGCGGCAAGTCGCTGACCTCACTATCCCTGATGAACCTCTTGCCGCCCAAGGCGCTGCGCAAAGCCAGCGTCATCGATTTTGGCGGCAACAATATCGAAACGCTGGATGACCTCGGGATGGAGCCGCTGCGCGGCGACCGGATCGCCATGGTCTTTCAGGACCCGATGACCTCGCTGAATCCGTCCTGGACGATCGGCGAGCAGTTGGTCGAGGGCACATTGCGGCATCGGCCTGAGACAGGCCGGGCAGAGGCCCGCAAGCGTGCCGTGGAGTTGCTGGAGATTTGTGGCGTTCCCGACCCCGAAGGCCGCCTGTCGCAATATCCGCACCAGCTGTCCGGTGGCCTGCGCCAGCGCGTGATGATCGCCATGGCGCTGATGACCTCGCCGGATTTGCTGATCGCCGACGAACCGACGACAGCGCTCGATGCGACGATCTCGGCGCAGATTATCGACCTGCTGAAGGACATTCAGAAAAAGCTCGGCCTTGCCATCATTCTGGTGACCCATGATTTCAACGTCGTCAGCCGCATCGCGGTCATGTATGCCGGTGAGTTCGTGGAGGTCGGAACGGCAGCCGAAGTGCTCGGCAATCCCTTGCACCCCTATACCTGCGCGCTGCTGGCCTGTGTGCCGAAAGAGGGCGCCACCGGCCCCGATGCCCGGCTGGGCTTTCTGCCCGGTGTGGTGCCCTCGCTGATCGGCGACGCCTCCGGCTGTCAGTTCCGGTCGCGATGTCCTCTGGCGCATGAGGCCTGCAGCGGCCCCATCCCCTGGCAGGGCGATGCCCACCGCATGCTCTGTGTGCTGACGGCAGAACAGGTCGCCGAGCGCCATGTCGATCCCGTTCCTCCGCCCGCCGTCACGGCGCCTGTGGGCCGCGTCGAGGCCCCGACAGCGCTTCTCGTCAGTGGCGTCGAGCAGCGCTACAACATCCGCCGTGGGATGTTCGGTGCAAAAAAGACCGTGCAGGCGCTGCGTGGCATCGATCTGGAGGTCAAACAGGGCGAAATCCTTGGCCTCGTCGGCGAAAGCGGTTCGGGAAAATCCACCCTCGCACGGGCGCTGCTGGGGCTTGAGGTTCCCGCCAGCGGCATGGTGCGCATCAAGGGCCAGCCGATTGCCGAACTCGGCCGCCGGGACCGGGCCCGCGCGGTGCAGCCGGTTTTTCAGGATCCCTATTCCTCGCTCAATCCCCGCCGCACGGTGGAGGAAACCATCCGGCTGCCGCTGGATATCCACCAGATCGGCACCGCAAGCGAACGGGCGCAGGAGGCCCGGCGCCTGATGGATCTCTGCGGCCTGCCACAGCGTGTGGCGGCCAGCCAGCCCTCGCAGCTTTCGGGCGGCCAGCGCCAGCGCGTCGCCATTGCCTCGGCGCTGATCCTCAAGCCGGAAATCGTTATTTGCGATGAGCCGACCTCCGCACTCGATGTCTCGGTTCAGGCCCAGATCCTCAATTTGCTCAAGGATCTGCGGGCGGAGCTTAATCTGACCTATGTGCTGATCAGCCACGATCTCAACGTCATCCGCGCCATGGCGGATCGTGTGGCGGTGATGTATTTCGGGCGGATTATCGAGACAGGGCCGACCGAAGCGCTGTTCCGGCAACCGTCGCATCCCTATACCAGCCTGTTGCTGAGCACGACGAAGGCCAAAAGCGAACCGGCCATCGGCGGTCTTGCGCCTGAATACCCAGACCCGGCAAACCCGCCCGCAGGCTGCGCCTTCCGTCGTCGCTGTAACGTGTCCATCGATGCCTGTGCGGCGCAGGACCCGGCACTTGCGCCCCGTGACGCTGTCCGCGTGGCCTGTCTCAACCCCGGAGCCGCTGCATGAGCCTCATCGATTCCATCGTCGCCCAGGCCGGTTATCGCCGTGGCGGTGCCCCCGTGTATGGCAAGCCGGATATGGGCACCGCTGCCGTTCTCATCATGAACCTGCAACTGGCCTGGACCTCGCCGGACGCGCCGTTTCGCGGCCTGTTGCCGGGGCAGACGCGAGACTTTTTCACCGGGATCGGTGACTTCGCCAAGCTTTGCCGGGCGCGGGGCGCTCGCATCGTCTGGTTTAGAACCACGATGGGGCCATCGGGATCGGAACACTATTGGTCGACCTATCTCGACAATTTCGTCGGCCCTGACAAGCGCGGCGGTGCAGCCGCGGCACTCTCCCCCGGCAACCCCATGCACGGGCTCGACCCTGAAATGCCGGTACATGACCAGGACTGGATCGTAGACAAGCCACGCTTCGATGCCTTTCTGATGACCGATATCGAGGCAAGATTGCGCGCAGACGGACGGCGCGATCTTATCGTTACAGGGACCGCCACCAATATCTGCTGCGAAAGCACGGTGCGCAGCGCCATGCAGCGCGATTTCCGAACCTGGATGCCCCATGATCTTGTCTCGGCCCCCACGGAAGACGGCCATATAGCAGGGTTGCGCTCGGTCACGCAAAGTTTTGCAGAGACGGGTGCATCGTCAGGGCTTCTGTGATCGTCCCGCTGAAGGCTATCAAACGGCGCTACTGCGAAAATATGTTGGGGGAACGAGAACCCGCCATCAGCTTTGACGACACGACCTGATTTAAATTAAGTAAAAGGAAATACAATGCGATGTCAGCGCAGGGTGCTGATCTGTCGGGGTTAACTGACGGTCGAATGTTCAAGAAAGAAAAAGAAACTATGGGCCAACCTCTGTCTGATCTGCGCATCATCAATGCGGAAACCATCCAGACACGCATCCACACCCAACTGCGCGAATTGCTGATGATGGGTCGTTTTCAGCCGGGCCATCCGCTGAAGATCATCGAACTGGCAGAGGTTTTTGGCACATCGTCTCAGCCGGTGCGCGAGAGCATTCGCCAGCTCGTCACGGAACGTGCGCTTGAAGCTGCCCCCAACCGCAGCGCTCGCGTACCCATCATGACGCTGGACCGTATCGACGATCTGCGCAGGGTCAGGCTCGCCATGGAAACCCTGGCCGCCGAAATGGCAACCGAGCGCGTCACCGCCAAAGATATCGACAGACTGCAAGGCTTGCTGGACGCAGAAAAGAAGGCGGATGACGCGCGCGACATCCCGACCAGCGTGCAGCTCAACATGCAGTTCCACTTCACGCTCTATGCCATCGCCGGCTCCAGCACTCTGATGCCCTTCATCGAAAGCCTCTGGCTCCAGATCGGCCCGGCAATGCGGCAATCTGCCGACAGTTTCGATGCGCGCGACGGCCGTGGCACTGAACTGCATTTGCGCATCATCGAAGGCCTAACCCAGCGCGACAAGGCCGCGGTATCCCAAGCCGTGACAGATGACATAAACCGTAGCTTTCAGTTGTTAGTCGCTGAGATGGGCGAACGCGGAAAACAGAATCTGGGCAGCGCGCGAACGCGCTGACGGTTTGCGCAGATTTATGCATGATTGGTTGGACGAACCTGCCCGCTCTGGGACAAGCAGACCATGTTCTCAATCACGCGCTTTGGGTTCTAAAAGCTATTGCCGTCGACAAGCGTTTAACCCGCTTATCTAGGTCGGCTTATGGGAGCGTGTGGCTGCTCACCAGACGGTTAGCTTTCAGGGGGTAAGTTTCGGGCTGACCTCATTCATCGCTTGGCAAATCTCTCTTTTTTCATTCTGCATCATCCCCATAACCCAGACAAAAATGTAGAAATAGATTCCGTTTTTCCTGGCGATGCTGTAGCGTCGAAAGACTAAGTCACGTCTGTTGATGTAGGCATTACGGAAACTCGCCGCAGTGAATGAAACTCCTCATTATCAAGACCATGCGCTGGGGTGTGTTGGACACCGACTGGATCTATGACGGTCGAAAAAAAACAGACTTTGAAGGATGTCGCCCGTGCGGCGAATGTCTCTCTTAGCACGGCCTCACACGCCATAAATGGGACTGCCAAGCTTACAGTTGATGTCCGTGAACGGGTGTTGGAAGCTGCCCGCTCCCTTGGCTATCTGGAAAGTCGCAGACAAAAAGCAACCATCACCACTTTGCGCGTGGTGCTGCTGGCAATGACCAATGACGCAGCTCCACAAAGCGATCTCAACATGGTGAGCTGGACGATGCTGAACGGGTTTCGTCGCGCATGCGAAACGCGTGGCGTGCGCATTGTTCCACTCATCAGCCCCAGCAACAAAATAGATGCGGACGAGGTTCGTGAAGCTGCGGAAACCGGCAATGTTGATGGCATTGTCATTTTGAACGACGATAGACAAGACCTCGTGCAAAAGCTGTCATCTCAGCAGAGACCGGTCGTTTTGATCAATGGCGAAGACCCTGCGATGGTCGTGGATACCGTGACTGCCGAGAACCGTTTCGGCGCACGCCTTGGCATAGAGCAGTTACTGAATGTCGGTCACCGGACAATATTGCATATTACATGGAAAGGTCGCACCACGATCCGCCGTCGCTATGATGGATATAATGATGCGTTTCTGGCTGCAGGCCTTCCGCTTCCCATCAATATGGTCTTCGAAGCTGATGGCTATGAGCCCAGCCACGGTCAAGCGGCCATCCGTCACCTTCTCGAAGAAGAGCTGCCGCTTCGCGGCGCGACGGCGATTTTCTGTGCTGCGGATAATCTCGCGCTTGGCTGTCTAAAGGCATTGTCGGACGCTGGCGTCAGCGTTCCCAAAGACATTTCGGTGCTGGGCTTTGACGATATCATGCCCGCAGCCTTCAGTTTTCCACCGCTCAGCACAATTCAGTTGCCAGCTGACAGGTTGGGTGGTGCTGCATTGTCTTTGCTGGAACAACGGCTTCTTGCGAACGATCCGTCACGTCCAGCACACCGTCTGGAACTTGGATGTCGTCTCATTCTCAGGGATAGCATCGCGCCACCCCCGAGATAGGACAATTCCTCTTACTTCATTCCCGTGCCGGAAATGCCGGTGGTGATATACCGCTGAAGAAACAGGAAGACGACCGTCACAGGCGCAAGACTGAGGAACGTCATCGCCAGAATATAGTGCCACTGCACGGAAAACTCGCCTTGGAATGCGTTCAGCCCAACTTGAAGCGTAAAGTTTTCACGGCTGCTCAACACGATGAGGGGCCAGAGAAAGTCGTTCCAACGCCATAGCACCGAAAAGATCGCCAGAACGGCGAGGGCCGGTGCCGTCAGCGGCAGAATGATACGCCAGAAAATCCGGAACTCACTGGCCGCATCTACGCGAGCCGCCTCGATGAGCTCATCGGGAATGGTCAACATATATTGCCTGAGAAGAAACACCCCGGTTGGTGTAGCAACCGTGGGAATGATGACGCCCCAGAGATTATCGACAAGCCCGACACCAACGATGACAAGATAAGCTGGGACCATCACAACGGTCAGCGGGATCATGAGCGTCGAGATAATTAGCACAAAGATCGCCTTATCACCCCGGAATTTGTATTTTGACAGGGCAAACGCCGCCATCGCGTTGACTATCAACGTCAGGATAGTCGCAACAACAGTCACAAAAACCGAGTTTTTCAGGAATGTCAGGAAGCTGAACCGCGTCAGCGGGTCCGTGAAGTTCTGCGTTGCTACCGTCAGGCGCTGGACGGGTGTTATCTCTCGCGTATCGACATTAACTGGCGGGCCGGGGTTTGCCGGGTCGACCATCTGCGCTCGCAAGCCGATGCGCCGCACCATCGCCATTTCTTTTGTCTCGCCATCGACAGGTGCATTCCACAGGCTGAGTGGGCGATCATAGCCCTGAACCTCGACTTGAACGGCTGCACGCGGCAACAAGCTCGGCGGAAAGCGCGTGATTTCCGCTTCCGGTTTCAGCGAAGACATGGCCGCCCAGACGACGGGCACGAGTACCGCTATTGTCCCGCCAACAAGCCAAACCCAAGAGAGAATGTCAGTGAGCCCGATGCGCCCGGGACGGCGGGTTCTGGTTAAAAAGCCGATCGCGTTTCGATTGCCAGACATGGTCAGGACTCCATCTTTCGGCCAAGGCGCAGTTGCACGAGCGTCAACACCAGCAGGACAAGCCCCATGAGAACGGAGGCGGCGGAAGCAAGGCCGAACAGTCGCAGATCGCTGCCGAAGGCCATCTGGTAAATATACTGCACGACAAACGTATTGGCCGTGCCAGGGCCACCACCATTGGTCAAAACCCAGGCTTCATCAAAAATCTGCACGGAACGGATCATCAGCAGGATCAGAACCACGAGCAGATTGGGCGCTAGCAAAGGCAGGGTGATGCGCAGCAGAACGCGCCGGGGTGACGCCGCATCAATGGCTGCAGCCTCATAGAGATCCTTTGGAATGGCCTGGAGGCCTGCCAGCAGGATCAGCGTGTAAAATCCCATGTGGAACCAGACGGATACAACCACGACAAAGAACCGCGACCAGCCAACATCCAGCAGGAAAATTTCTGGAGGCACGCCCAGCATTTGCAGAAAGGCATTAAGCAGGCCATTTCGATCAAGAAACCATTTCCAGATGAGTCCAATGACGACCGGAGACAGCAGGACTGGATAGAAAAACATCGCTCGAAAAAAGCCACGCGCGGCCATAGCCCGATTGAGAATGAGTGCGGTAATCAGCGCCACCAACAACGTTGCCACGACATTGAAGGCGACGAACCACAGCGTATTCCAGACCGCGGTCCAGAACAGGGATTCCTGGCAACTTCCCGGTTCCATATAGCTTGTGCAATCCAGCAGTTTGCTGAAATTGTCGAAGCCAACATAGGGCCTGTTGGTTATCAGAAGTTCCGTACCGCCGGTAAAGGCATAACCTACGGCAATGGCTATCGGGAGAAAGGTGAAAATGCCGAAGAGGACCATGTTCGGCATCAAGAAGAGATACGGCATGCGTTTTCTGCCGATAAGCCGCTCCACGACATTGATCGGTCGCTCCACGAGTGCCATCCCGCCCTCAAGAGCGCGGTCGGCGAGCTGGGCAATCCTCTGGCGAGTCATATCAGCCCCTTTCTCCGGTTCCGATACGTGGCAGAGCCAGTTCGGTTGAAGGATTAAAAATATGGATCCGTTCGCGCACCGGCATGATGTTGAGTATAGCCCCTTGTGTCGGAGCAAAATGGCCAGCCTGATGCACGATGATCTGTTCTTTTTGGCCCTGCATATTGCCGTAAATATAGGTCTCCGTTCCGAGGCTCTCATGATACTGGACTTCGAAAGGCAGCCCATCACCTTGCGTCAGCGTGAAGTGAGAGGGCCTCACTCCGATCAAAACCGGTTGCCCTTCTTTGACCGAAGCGGGATCGAGCAGGCAGGACAGTTGTACGCCGTAGCCAGCGTCAATCATCACGCCATCGTCTCCGGTGCCTTGAACCGTCCCATTGAGGATGTTCATGCGCGGAGATCCGAGGAAGCCTGCGACGAAGAGATTGCGGGGATGGTCAAAAAGTTCAAGCGGACTGCCGACCTGCTCCACCCGTCCTGCACGCAGGACCACAATCTTATCGGCCATGGTCATGGCCTCGACCTGATCGTGGGTCACGTAGATCATGGTCGTTTTGATATCACGATGAAGACGGGTTATTTCCGCACGGGTCTGCACACGCAAGGCTGCGTCCAGATTGGACAAGGGCTCGTCGAAGAGGAAAAGGTCAGGCTCGCGAACAATGGCGCGACCGATCGCAACACGCTGGCGCTGCCCGCCGGACAATTGCTTGGGTTTACGGTCGAGATAAGGCTCGATGGCGAGCATTCGCGCAGCTTCGTTGATGCGGCTTTCGATTTCCGCTCGCTTGAATCTCAGATTCTCCAATCCGAACGCAAGGTTCTTTCGAACGCTCATATGCGGGTAGAGTGCGTAGGATTGGAACACCATGGCGATTTTACGCTCAGCAGGCGAAAGGGCGCTGACGTCCCGGTCTCCAATCGTGATAGTACCGGAGCTCACATCTTCCAGACCAGCAATGATGCGCAGAAGCGTTGATTTCCCGCATCCTGACGGTCCCACGAAGACGACGAATTCCCCATCCTTCACTTCAAGATCGATATCGTGCAGCACGTGGACAGCACCGAACGCCTTGTTGAGTTTTGCAAGCTTCAGATTTCCCATCACCTGCTCCCTTCAAGCGTACGCGTCATCGTGACGATTTCATTTACGTTCCAGCCAACTGGCAAAGGTTTTGTTCTGTTCATATCAACATCACTCGTCGTCAGGCGGTGAACACCAGCAAGATAGATCGCAGGCATGCCACCGGGATAATCTTCAAGACCGATAACGCGCCCATCCGAACCCAACGTCCACGCATTTGCCCGCCCCGCAGCGTCTACGCTCGGAGCAATATCCGCATTGGTCGGTCGAAGATCGTATCGACGACCTGTTCCAAGTTTTCCTGCAGCTTGGCGCAATGAAATATGGTTCAGTACAACGTTGTGGATTCCTGCATCGGAGGTGGAAATGAGGTTGATTGCCCCCTCCATGCGACCGGTGAGGTTTTCTACAGCAAGGTTTTCGATCCTGCCTGCAGGACGATCCGGCTTTCTGTCCACCACCGTTACCGTCAGTGCTTCGCCTGATCCCCAAAAACCGTCCCTCGTCTCCTGGCAATCGACCTCTATTCTGGAAAAACGAATATTTCGCATTTCGCCACCGTCTCGTGAAAACAGCCCAAGCCCACGATTGGAGTCAATCACTTGGCAGTCCTCGAACGTTACATTCAGGAAGTCGCCGAAAGATTCTGTGCCAAGCTTAAGGGCACAGCTGAGGCTGGACACTTTGCAATGACGGACACTGACATTCTCACATACACCCACGGCGCGCCCATCTGCACCGGCACTGGTCTTGAGGCAAATACCATCGTCCGCCGTTGAGATATCGCACGCCTCAATCACCACCTCGCGGCACGAATCCAGCACGATCCCGTCTGTGTTGGGCAGGCGACGGTTGTTGAGAATGCAGACCTGACGGACAAGCAGATTTTCGCAATTGACCATATGCAACGTCCACATGGGCGAGTTGGCCACCGTGAAGTCCTGTAGTCGCACGTTTTGGCAATGTTCAAGCACCATGACTCGAGGGCGAAAATGTGCGGGAATATAGGTTCCCATCGCCTCGTCATTGCCAATGATGAAACTCTCTCCGCCGGCTTCTATCCGACCGGAGCCGGTAACGCTGATATTCTGCGCGCCTACGGCGACGATCATGGCCCTATCCGACTTTTCGGCAAAAACCGAAACAGGCATGTCGATATATGCGTCGTAATCCGCAAGGAATTCGAGGATCGCATCATTTTCAAGATGTAATTCAACGTCGCTTTTCAGGCAAAGGCCACCGCTGACGTGCCGACCAGCCGACAGCGTAACGCGCCCACCACCGTTGCGTGACGCGCCGTCAATTGCGCGTTGGATGTCAGCGGTCGCATCTTCGTTCTTCGCCTTGATGGCAATATCGACACGGGCGCTCATGCCGCCATGTTCTCTTCAAGGAAAACGTCCGTCAGCAGCAGCATCGTCAGCGCCTGACCATAGGGCGTGGGCAGGTTGGGAATACGACGATAGAAATCTAGATCATGTCCCATAGGGGTGCCGTCGGAAACACCATGGACAACGCCTTGCGCATCGATATTGCCCAACACCGCCGCTAATGCCCGTTCTGCGTTCGGCCGGTCGTCGGGGTCGAGAATTCCGGATTTGATGCCGCGCAGAATTCCATAAGCGATGCCTGCGGTTGCCGATGTCTCGACGGGGGATGTCGGGTCATCCACAAGCGTGTGAAACATGCCGTCCTGCCGCTGATAACGAAGCAGGGAACGCACCTGGCTTGCAAGAACATTTGCAAGAAAGCGCTTGTCCTTCTCGTCCATGGACGGCACGAGTTCGAAAAGTTCCGGGATGGCAACGGTGATCCACGAATTGCCGCGCGCCCAGAAGGCATTTGCAAAATTGTGGCGCCCGTTGAAAGTCCAGCCGTGATACCAAAGCCCGGTCACTGGATCGGACAGATAACGTGCGTGGACCATAAATTGATAGATGGCTTCATCGATCCAGTCCTGCCGCTTGCAGACGACACCGGCACGGGCAAGAAACAGGCAGGCCATAAAAAGCGTGTCGTCCCACAGCTCTCCATCGTTCAAGCGCTCCTTGACCACATGCTGGAATCCACCATCCTCAGTTTTGGGAAGCTCATGGACAAGCCACTGTGCCCAATCCTCCACCAGCGCCCGGAAATCCGGGCGATCTACGTGTTCGGTCAAAATGACCAGCGGCAGCATGGGCGCGGAACTGTTGATCTGGCGCGGCGGCAAACCGCGTTCGATTTGCCAGCTATACCAGTCCACCAGATTGCCGATGGCGTTTTGATCCTCTGCCGCCAGTGCTCTTCGCAGGAAGCCATAGAGACCGACACCGACCTCCCAATCCCATTCGTCGAATTGAATTTTTCCATCCGCACCACCAGTGGAGAGCCCCTCCTGAATGCCCTTTAACCGGCTGAAAGCAGCAGCGACGTTATCGATGGTCTTTTGGAGATCATGTTTGTGCACGGGGGCATGGTTCATATCGCTAATTCCAGTCATGAATAGAAGAGCGGAGCAGGCTCGTTTTTCACGATCGCTGCGCTGTCAAATGTGATTTCGGGGTAAGGTTGGACATGGTCGAAAGCCATCGCCTGACCATCAATTTCGAACTGACCATCCCACGTCAAAACGACCTCGGGCCGATCCGGTGCGTTGACGGAAAGAATGCGTTGCTCTGGGTCAAAGCTGACACGCGTGCCAAGCAATTTATTGCGGAAAGTCGCGAAGTCATCGGTACTTCCGCATCCAATCGTCGCGATCCAGCCGCATCGTTTCCCCTGTGAGCGGATTTCGCGGTTGGCGGTCGCACCAGTGGTAACTAACTCCAGGCCGTTCGTTGCATAAAGTGCCGCAAAGCCACGATCCGACCGCGCAAACAGCCAGTTGCCCTCAATAGAAACGTCATCGAGACCATCTCGCCCGAGATAGGCATGCGTCCAGTCGTTGCGGTGCGTGTCCGTATCGAAAATCATCAAGGCAAGGTCACGATGTTGGGCCACCCGTGGCAAAACGCCGTTTCCAGCCCAATAGGATGGCCTCTGACTTCCCCATGGATCATCCTCGCCCGGATGATTGACCCACAGCCGCGCCATGGGGTGTCCTGCAAGTCTGATGTCGAGGACATGTTGCTGATGCCCCCTCTTGCCTGTCTTGTGATCAACAACAGTCGAAAGTTGCGCGGCCTCGTTTTTGAAAAGTACGAGCTTTCCGCTTTCCAGGCCCTGGGCATAGCGCGCCTCCACCACGCGCCCTGCATCGAGCTGCGCCAGTGCATCCAGACGGGCGGGCGGCACATAGTTTCCGCAGCAGAAGAGCGGCAGCGAAGCCACCCCACCGTTGAGCCACCCTTTCCCGAAAGCAACCTTGGCAAATGGCGCAAGCTCCGTAAGCGGTCCCGCACGCAGCTCTTTGTCATAGGCTCTGCCTTGAGAACCAGCTGGTACGCCAGCAAGCGTGTGCAAAGCGATCATTTCGAAGATCAGATTGAGTTGATGACGCGCTCTAGCAGCCAAAGTTGGCTCGGCCCAATGCTCAATGGCAAGGAGACCGATAAAATCCACGGGATAGTAGGCAGCGGAATTCCACTCGGCCAAACCGTGGGCTTCGACGCTGTCGAACCAACGGGAGAGACGCTGCTGCGCAATTGCGGCCTGTTGCGCACCTGTCCGTCCTGACGCCGAGAAAATGGCATCCGGCAGGTATCGCCCTGCCAGCAACTGGCTCGTATGGAAGCATAGAACGTGGTTTTCGCTCCAGAACCACATGACATCATTGCCGGGTTCATCCACCCAATAACGATAGTTCACGATCGATGCGTCAATCCGCTCGCGCAGCGCCGCAGGCAATCGCTTTCCATAGGCCTGTACCAGCCATAGCAGCGGGATCAGAACGAAATCCGAGCAGTCCTCTCTCCGGTCTATCGCTTTGAGTGTCGTATCGACAATGTCCGTTATCGTATCGATGTCGTCATCGCCAGTTGCCACCAACGCCAACGCACGGCCGATGCGCCAGGCCCCGAACTCTGCGCTAAACGCCAGAGCTTCTTTTTTCCGACGGGCGATGTCCGTATCGCCAGCGGTGGCCACGATATCGGTCATGAAGGCGGCATCGATAACCCGCTCAACCTTTGCCGTGCCCGAACCGATGGTCAATTTCACGGCGTGATAGCCGTCGGCGATGCCAAGCGTTTCCGGTATTTCGAGACATGTCTGGCCAGCGGTCAGCACCATATCGACATCTGCCAACAGAGCCCGTTCATGCCCATGGCTTTTAACCGCGATATGCACCGGTAAATCGCTTTCCGGCGCGGTATCGAATATCAATTCCAGAGGCTGCCCGACAAAGACATCGCGCGCTGGCCTGATATCGCGAACCAAATCCGCAAGACGTTTTGTTTCCTGCTGGTCAAGCGCCACAGGCAGAGCGACGGACAATGGCGTGTCATCCGTCACTTCAAGTTCAAAGAACCAGATGATGTCGCGCTCTGCCAGATCTTCGCAATGGAGCAGAATGTCGTTATCGCCCGCCTTGAGCGCGAGCACGATATCCGCATGACTTTCGACATTACGAATAAATGGCTCGAACCAGACTTGCTCCACACCATTGACCCAAATGCGCACGCCTCCGCAGGTGAAAAGCCGAAATCTGGCATTACGCGCTTCTTCGCTGTGGAATGTCCCCTTCAACCATCGACGGACATGCGTCGGCACGTGCCAGAATCCGGTAAATTCGACACGACGGTTGGAGCCGGGCAAATTCAGATGCGAAACGGCCCAGTCGGTTTCGGGCGCAATATCTCTACCGATCATATGACTTTGGAAAGCCTTGCGGCAGGGCAGATCACCGACGTCCACAAATCCATTGATGAAACGATAGTTGACGCGATCTTCAGCCGGTGCGGGAATGCCGGGATAGGACGTTTCCAGCAGGTCAGACACCATCCAAGCGGTAACCGTATCACCCTTTCGGGTAACATAAGCAGGTTCCGCAGTCGTGTCCGCCACATGTGCATTCATCATAATAGATCGCCTCCCACCGATCGCTATGAAATATTTTTCATGATATAAAATTTACGATAAACACGTCAATTTCTACCATTTGTGCCGAACAAACAGCTTGACGCCAAGCTTGTCAAGTCGCAAAACAGAGGAAATCGAAACGATTGTGGGAGCTATCGTTCGGTTTATGAAAATGATTTCATAGGGAGGATTAAATGCTGAAGTATTTTTCAGGCGCGAGCGCCATTGTCATCGCGTCATTGGCCGGGCTGGCGGCGGCACATGCCGAAACCAGAACAATCACATTCCTTTTTACCGATGATGACCAAGGCTATGTCCAACGGATGTCAGAACTCAGCAAGGAGTTCGAGGCCGCAAATCCTGGCGTGAAGGTGAACTTCATTTCTTCCGGCTACGATGCTGTCTCCAAGCAGTTGCCGGTGCAGTTGGCCGTTGGTGAAGGTCCGGATGTCGCCAAGATCACAGACTGGCAGCTCGCACCCTACTACCTCGATATGCGCCCCTACATGAAGGATCCTGAAGCCTACGCCAAATTGCATGGCGCGAGCCTGGATCAGCTTCGTCTGCCAAATATCAACGATCCCAAGTCTATCAATGGCTACGTGGCATCGCAGACCCTGAACTTGCCTTTCGTCAACAAGACGCTGTTCGAGCAGGCTGGCGAGCCGTTACCTGGCCCGACCGCAAAACTCAGCGAGATCGTTGAAGCCTCGGCGCGTGTGGCGAAGGCAACGGGCGTACAGATACCGTTTACCATGGACCGTTCCGGCCACCGTTTCTCCGGCGGTGCTTTTGCCTATGGTGCGAAATACGTAAGGGACGGCAAGTTCAGTTTTCCTGACGACGCTACGAAGAAATACATCGCCGATGTTTACTCCTGGACTCAAAACGGCAGCTTTCCCAAGGAAATGTGGGGTGCCGCTGGCGGATCACAATACAAGAGCATGGGGGACGAGTTCGTCAACGGCAATGCCGTGACCTATCTTGCGGGCAACTGGATGGTAAATCCGTTCCAGACCAAGATCGGTGACGCTTTTGAATGGACAGCCATCAATGCACCTTGTGGTGACGCAGGATGCTACGCCATGCCTGGCGCGACTGCCATTGTTGGCTTCAAACGCACCAAATACCCTGAAGATGTTGCTCATTTCATCGAGTTTCTCGGCTCTGAAAAAGTACAAAGGGAAATCGCCGAGAATTACGTGATCCTGACGGGCGCTGAGATCAGCAATCCGAACTACAAGCTGACGGGCGAGAGCGCCAAAGCGTCCATGCAGGTCTTTCTGGACAACAAGAAAAACGTGCCCCAGGGCGCACGCGAGTTCGAAAAGAAAAAGGGTGGATCGGCGGTTTACCAGCAGATCGTTCAACGCATGAGCCAGTTGATCGTGGGTGAATTGACGCTCGACCAGACTTATAAAGTTCTGGAAGATGACATAGCGAAGATTAACGAGGCCGTTGACGTCAAAAAGTAAGCGGCCACTCTGCTCCGGCTATCAAGCTAAGACGCATTTCCTTTTTGATCTTCCCGCAACGTGCTGTGGGAAGATTAGCCGATTGATGGGAGCGCCCTCACGTTTCGCAATGTTCGGGCCACCGGTCTTTTGCGTGTTTTGGCGTGGAATATTCCACGCCGAAACTCAAAATGAGCGACATGTTACGCCGTTATGAATAAAGGCCGTCTTGATGCCGGACATAAGCGGACATCGCCATCGTAGCGCTGTGTCGTCTTTGTTCCCATCGAATAAGGTTTAATGAGTGCTCTAACATATTAGATATTATTTAAGTAATAAAACTAGTATTACTAATATATAAGTATCTTATTTATCGTATATCAAAGTATAATATCCTTGTATTGTGTGATGACTTCCTCTAATTCATCATTTGAGTTTGGGGCGTTTTCGTTCTGCGCCTCGGTTCGGGAGAAATTTGGGAGGTGCGAATGCATAGAAAGTCTCTAAAGGCGCTTTTGGTCGGCTGCGGCGTTTTGTGTGCCGGCGTTGGCGGTGCCCAGGCGCAAACCATCAGTGTGTGGTCCAGGCAGACCGATGAATCGATCAGCGTCCTGAAGGCGCTCACCGATGCCTTTACGGCGGATACCGGTATCAAGGTCGATACGTTCAACACTGGTATCGATTTCGAGCAGCGCCTTGCGCGTGCCGCAGCTGGGCGTACTCTGCCGGATATTGTTTTGAACGATACGACGGCAATGGGGCAGATGAACCAGATGGGGATTTTGCGCGCCATTGATCAGTCCAAGATTGCAGGCAGTCAGGATGTGTCGCCCGCAGCTTGGGACGGCGCCAAGGCGAGTGACGGACAATTCTATTCTGTGCCGATTTCGGCTCAGTCCTTTGCCATGTTCATTCGCAAAGATTGGCGAGAGAAGTTGAACATGCCGCAGCCCAAGACGTGGGAAGACGTTCGGAAGCTTGCCGAAGCTTTCACCACGAAAGACCCAGATGGCAATGGCAAGGCTGATACGTTCGGCATGGCCATTCCCGGATCGACGACGCGAGGTTATGCGAGCTGGTACATGAGTAGCTTCATCTGGGAGGCAGGCGGTGACTACGTCAAGCAGGAGGCGGACGGCTTCGTTCCGACATTGAACACGCCGCAGGTGGCGGAAGCGCTGACCTATGTGCGTGGCATGATTTGCGACAAGTTTGCCCAGCCTGGTGCCATCAATGCGACGACAGGCGATACCCTGCCGACCTTCAGATCCGGGCAGACTGGCATCTTCGTCTCAGGCCCCTATCACATTCCGCAGCTTGATGCCGAGCCGGGCAAGGATGTCGTTGAGGTTGTTATGATGCCCGCGGGTCCTGGCGGCATCGCGTCTCTGGCAGAAGGCACGAGTGCCTACCTGCTGAAAAGCGTCAAGGACGAGGAAGCCGCCGACAAGTTTCTGGCGTTCCTGATTTCGCCGAAGGGCCAGGAAATCGCCATGGCGCAGGGTTCGGGTCGCACGCCGATCGTCCGCCTGCCGGTGAATACCAAGGTTGACGTCAATGCCATTCGCAACGATCCACGCTGGATGGTGTTCAAGGAAACCTTTGATAAATATGGGCGCTACATGCCAGCTGTTCCCAACTGGACCGCGGTTCGTACCCTGACGGGCGACGGCTTCAACCGCATTCTTGCCCAATGCGATGCGGATGTACCAGCCGAGCTGGAAGCACTGAACAAGCTGGTTGCAACGGAATTGAGCGGCCAGAACGCCCTTTCCGCATCTTATAAATAAGCAGCTTTCCCTGCGTCGCAGCAATCCTGGCGACGCAGGCAGACAAGCATTGTCCTTGAGGTGAACATGTCCGTCACGTCCCCATCGTCCGCTTCTGGACAGGCAACGAACACGTCCCAACCGACGCCCCGCGCCGTCAAATGGCGTCTCCGCACAGCACTGACGCCTTGGCTGTTCCTTGCGCCTGCATTGATTATTTTCACATGGTTCAAGTTCTATCCGATGATTTCGGGCTTCTCCATGTCGTTTTATGACGTGCAGTTTTATTCCGACAGCAAATGGGTCGGGCTGGATAATTTCTATCGCGCTTTCAGTGATCTTGCCCTGCGCAGCGCTGTCATTCACACAACGATCTACGTCATCGTAGGCACGCTTTCAGCCTGCGTCGTCGCCTTCTTCATGGCCTTGACGCTGGAAGGACCAGCCCGTCATCTCGGCATCATCCGCACAGCAGTCTTTTTGCCTGCCATCACCAGTGTTGCGATTATCGCTGAAATCTGGCGTATCCTGTTCAATTCTGCCGACTACGGCCTTATTAATTCCATATTGAGTTTCTTCGGGGTTGCCCCCCAGGGATTTCTCAGTGATCCGAACCAGGCTCTGTGGGTGCTCATCCTCATGAGTGCGTGGAAGAGCGCGCCGTATGACATGGTGATCTTCGTTGCCGGTCTCGTTGGCGTCAACCGCGAGCTATACGATGCGGCAAGCGTCGATGGTGCCAGCGCCTGGCGCAAACTGTGGCATGTGACGCTGCCCGGCATCATCCCTTCCATATCTGTCGTTCTGATGCTGTCCTTCATCCGTGGTTTCCGGGTGTTCGCCGAAGTTTATGCGACAACGGGCGGCGGTCCTGCTGGCTCCACCTCTACGATCATGACCCATATCTACAAGGTCGGGTTCGAAGAACTGAATTACGGATATGCGTCCGCCGTCTCCTTCCTGTTGCTGCTGTTCACCGTCGCGCTGACCGTGCTGCACATGAAGGTCAAATCCAAGCTTACAGCGTAAGAGGCGTTCGATGAAAACTTCTCATCTGCTCAATCTGGGCCGGTATGTCCTCTATGCCATCCTTGTCGTGATCTTCGTCGGTCCCTTCTGGGGTGCGCTCGTCACCGCTTTCAGCGGTGTCAGCCTCAAACCGGGTCAGTTGACGCTGATCCCGCAAAGCCCGACGCTGGAGAATTTCAGGATCGCGCTTTTCGACATGAAAGTGTGGCGTTACCTGATGAACTCGGTGATCGTTGTGATTGTCGGCACCGGATTGCAGGTCACGGTCAGTGCGCTGGCGGCCTATGCGCTCGCCCGCAAGAAATTCCGTGGTGCTGCCGTCGTCAGCCTGCTCATCCTGTGCACGTTGATGCTACCGGAAGAGGTCATTGCCATTCCGCTTTATCTGGTGATGCAGAAAGAAATCCCGATCATCAACGTGTCGATCTACAACACCTATCTGGCGATGATCCTGCCGGTGGTCGGCTGGGCGTTTTCGATTTTCATGCTGACCGAGTTCATGCGCGCCATTCCGCTCGAGCTGGAAGAGGCGGCCCGGATCGACGGTGCCAGTGAGTGGCAAATCTTTTTGCGGGTCATTCTGCCTCTGGTGCGCCCTGCGCTTGGCACCGTGCTCATCTTCGGCTTCATCATGATATGGGATCAGTATCTGTTGCCGCTTATCGTCGTCAACGACAAGGACCTGATGACGTTGCCGGTGGCACTGGGTTCCCTACGTGTAGATGACACGATCACGCCGAACATTCTGGTGGCGGCAACGCTCATCGCCATGGCCCCGAGCGTCATCGTCTACCTCCTGCTTCAGCGGCAATTCAACCGCGGCATCATGGCGGGCGCGGTCAAAGGCTAATCGCGCCACTTGCGCAGAAACAATCTTAAGAGGAATGAAATGGGTGCAGTTTCCCTGCGGGGTGTTTCCAAGTCGTTTGGTGCCGTGGATGTCATCAAGGATGTATCGGTCGACATAGCGGAGGGCGAGTTCTGCGTCCTTATCGGGCCAAGCGGTTCAGGCAAATCGACACTATTGCGGATTATCGCCGGGCTGGAAACAGCCAGCAGCGGAACGATCCATATTAGCGGGCGCGATGTCACGGACCTCGAACCCAAACAGCGCGATATCGCCATGGTGTTCCAGAGCTATGCGCTTTACCCGCAGATGACAGTGCGCGAAAATATGAGCTTTTCGCTGCGTCTGGCAAAACGTCCGAAGGAAGAGATCAAGCAGAAGATCGATCAGGTTGCCCAGATGCTCGACCTTGGAAAACTGCTGGACCGGTTGCCCAAGGAACTTTCCGGTGGTCAGCGACAGCGCGTTGCCATGGGACGCGCGATTGTGCGTAATCCGTCCGTATTCCTCTTCGACGAACCGCTTTCCAACCTGGATGCGAAGCTGCGCAGCCAGGTGCGAGGGGAAATTCGCGATCTGCATCATAAATGGAAGACCACATCCGTCTATGTCACGCACGACCAGGTGGAGGCCATGACCATGGGCGAGAAGATCGTCGTGCTGCGTGATGGCCAGGTCGAGCAGGTTGGAACGCCGCTACAGCTTTATGACCTGCCGGACAGTGTCTTCGTCGCAAGCTTCATCGGATCGCCAGCCATCAACATGATGAACGCCAAGATCAGCGGCGATGGCGAAGACCTGCTTCTTGGCAGCAACCAGACCCGATTGCCGGTGCCCGGCAACTATGGCGATATCGGCGGTCGGGACGTAGTGGTTGGCATCCGTCCGGAATATCTGGAGGTCGTGGCCCGTGACACCGTCAACGCGCTACCCGCCACCGTCCACGCGGTCGAGACGACTGGTTCGGATACCACGGTGATCTGCAATAGCCCGGTGGGCCAACTGCTTGTTTCATCCAAGAGCCGCAGCCCCTTGCATATGGGCGAAGACGTGGCTTTGAGCGTGGCAAATGGCAAAGCTTTGTTGTTCGACAGGCAGACAGAGCGTCGATTGGTGCCGTTAACCTAACGAAAACAAGTGTTTATGAAGCGGATTGGGACAGTATGACACTAGGCTCGCCTGTTTTTGTGGCGGAACGGATCGCCAGACCAGGTTGTACCATTGCGGAGACGCCCGTATGGGAGCCTGAGCACTCGCGGATCACCTGGATCGATTCACCGGGGTCTTCCTTGTACAGGATCACCTACCCGGATGCTCTTCTCGAGCGATTTGACCTGCCGATGCGCGTGGGAGCGATTGCCTCGACGATGGACGGTGATTTCATCGCCTCCACCGATCGTGGCTTCGCCAGGCTTTCCATCGTCGATGGCCAGGTGGAATTCGAGTTTGGTGCAGGGCCGTATCTTGGGGCAGGGTGGCGGATGAATGACGGCGCATGTGACCGGCAGGGACGGTTCTGGTCCGGCTCCATGGCGCCGGACACCTCGGCACCAGGCGCATTCGGCACGCTCTTCAGCATTGGCGCTCACAATGAGGTCGTTCAAAGAGGCGGGCGCTTCAGGTCACAGAATGGTTTGGCATGGAGCCCAGACAGCACGTCCATCTATGTGTCGGACTCCAATCCGCTCAATCCATATGTGCAGGTCTATGATTTCGATCCGGTCAGTGGAAACTTCGCCAACGGTCGACTGTTCGCAGACAAAGACACGCTCGGCGGACGGCCGGATGGTGCTGCGATCGATGTCGATGGTTGCTACTGGATTGCCGCAAGTGACAGTGGCCGCGTGCTGCGCATGACACCCAACGGTAAAATAGACGCGGAAATCCGCATAGATGTGCCAAACCCCACCAACATCTGTTTTATCGGCAGCGATCTGAAAACGGCATTCATTACTACGCTTCGGGCCGATGGCGTCGGTCCCGGGGGCGATGTCTATGTCGTGGATCTGCCATATCAGGGGCTGGCCGAACCGCGCTATCGAGCCGGCTAAAACAGCCCGATCATGAATTGCAATTGGAGAAGCTTACCATGTATCTCGGAACACAGATTCCTGCACGCAATGACGATGACTACCGGGTGATGAAACAGCTGGGTGTCAACAATATCTCGGCAACGCCGCCGGGTGACTGGCGCACATGGGATCGCCCGACCCTCGAAGCGTTTCGCGAGAAGGTCGAAGGGTTCGGCCTCACGCTCGACATGACGCAACTGCCGATGCCATCGACCCGTGTCGATCGTGACGATGTTCCCTGCAAGGACATCATGCTGGCCGGACCGGAGCGAGACAGCCAGATCGACGGCATCTGCCGTCTGATCGAGAACTGCGCGGCGGTGGGCATTCCATCCGTTCGCTACAATTTCAACTATATCGGCATTCCGCGCACGCCGATGGAGCCGGGCAGGGGCGGATACATGGCCGAAGCCTTCAGGCTTGATCTGGCCGATCCGAACGAACCAACACCGAAAGGTATCGGCTCTATCTACGAAGATACGATCTGGGAGCGGGTGGATTATTTCCTTGCCCGCGTCGTGCCGGTTGCTGAATCCGTCAATATCCGCCTTGCCTGCCATCCGCACGACCCCGCGACCCCGCCCGGCTTCATGGGCGTGACGCGCGTTTTGGGAACGGTCGAGGGAATGAAGCGCTTTGTTCAGATGCATGAAAGCCCCGTGCACGGGCTTAACTTCTGCATCGGAACGCTGGGCGAGATGGTCGAGGACGTATCGGAGGTGCCTGCCATAACGCGATGGTTCGGTGAGCGCGGGAAGATCATGAACATTCATTTCCGCAATATCGTCGGCAAGCGATACTCCTTCCGCGAAAGCTTCTTGGAGGATGGCGACATCGACATGCCAGCCGTCATCGATGCCCTGCGCGACACTGGGTACCAGTACATGGTCATGCCGGACCATGCCCCGACGCTATCGGGTGAAAACCAGCAGCAGGTCGCCTTTGCCTTTTGCTACGGCTACATCGCCGCACTGCTTCAAACCCGTTGCTGAACCGGACGGCCCGAAGATACGGGCCACTGTCATGAACTTCAAAGAAACCAGCAGGTCCTCCATGTCTGTCTCCCACGCTATTCGCATGTCACCCCAGGCCGATGACATTACCGGTCAACTGCAATCCCTGTTCGATACGCATGAGGGTGCGCTGCATGTCGTGCTGGAACCCGGTATCCATCACTGCGGGGGTCTGCGCTTGCGCTCCGACCTGACCATCGAAATATCCGAAGGCGCCGAACTGCATTTCATCCCCAACTACGATGCCTACGCGCAAACGACCGTGGCCATCGTTGCGGAAGAGAGCGACCGGGCAATGATGACGGCGGTGGGTGCCCGCAACATTTCGCTCATCGGCGGCGGGCGCATTTTCTGCGCAGGTTCGACGAAATATACCCATGGTGATGACGGCGAGATGGGCACTTTGGTGGCGTCTCGCTATCGCCCCCGTATTCTGGTTCTGGACGACTGCCGCGATATCCGTATCGAAGGGCTGCACATTGACGATTCACCCATGTGGACCATGCATTTTGCCGGCTGCGAGAACATCGAGGTCAAGGGTGTCGAGGTGGATAATGACCGGCGCATGCCCAATACGGACGGTATCGTCATTGATGGCTGCCGCAATGTCCGTATTTTTGATAGCACCTTCCGCACTGCCGATGATGGAATCGTACTGAAAACGACGCGTCGCGAAGACGGTTCGCTGACCGGCCCTTGCGAAAACGTCACCGTTCGCAACTGCATTGTGGAAAGCCGCTCCTGTGCGCTGAAACTCGGTACCGAAAGCTTTTCGCCCTTCCGCAACATCTCCTTCGAAGACGTTCGCATCGAAAAATCGAATCGCGGACTGGGCATCTTCTCGCGCGATGGCGGGGTGGTGGAAGGCATTCGCTTCGTGCGCATCACCGTCGATTGCCATGAAACGCCCGCCGGTTTCTGGGGCTCGGGCGAGGCGATCACCATCACCGTTCTCGACCGCCGCCCGGAGGAGTTTCCAGCCGGTGCCGTCAGCGATGTTCTGGTGGAGGATGTCAACGGCACGATGGAGGGCGCGATCAATATGGTTGCCGAACACCAAGGCGGCATTTCTGACATCACGTTGCGCCGGATTTCGCTGGAACAGCAGCCGGGTCCGCTGAAAACCGGCCTGTGCTACGACATTCGCCCCACCATCGAAGACCGCTTCGACCGCTTTCCTATCGGAGACAAGAGTGCGGGCCGTGTCAACGCATGGCGTTTCGGCCCGGATGGCAAGATCATCGGCTTGATCGACTATCCCAACGGCATTCCGGGTATTTTTGCCAAGGGTGTCTCTGGTCTCGTGACCGAGGACATCAAGATCACGCGGCCCGATCCATTACCGGAAAACTGGAACAGCGAGATCGTCGTGGTGACTGACGCAGCACGTTAATTTCAGGCAAACTGCTTTCTTGGAGAAACCAGCCTTGGTCTGCACCGCAATCGCATGCGCGACCGTGAGAATATAGGCGGCGAGCACTGCGGGATCGGCGTCGGGCGCTAGATCACCGTAGCGTTTTGACGTCTCGAAACGCTGCCGCAAGACGCCTTCGCCCTCGGCGCGCCACTGCTACGTAAGAAAATCAATGAGCCGAAAGTCAAGGCAGCGACATCGAGCGTGTCGCGTCCCTTTGCACGGCGCTAACAAGCTGAGAACCACCGCTGTTCGTGATTAGCGCTTTTCTCATGCGAGCAGTTTCGGCTAAGATGTTCGCATGTCGCAGATCATCGTCACGCCCGCCCGAAAAGAGAAGCTTGCTGATACCGTCTACGGGCAAATTCTGTTCGAGATTACGTCGGGCAAATTTACCGAAGGAGACAAGCTTCCGTCCGAAGCAGAGCTTTCTCTCGCTTTTGATGTATCCAGACCCGTTGTTCGGGAAGCCCTACTGCGGTTATCCACGGATGGTCTCATCCAATCGCGGCGGGGCATTGGCACGTTCATTTCGACGAAGCCGTCTACACGGCTGACCGAACTGGCCGACGCTGCCGATCTTTCGAGCTATGTGCGTTCTTTCGAGCCGAGAATCGTCATTGAAGTCGAGGCCGCACGGCTTGCGGCGATGCGACGTTCTCGCGGGCATCTTGAAGCCATTCGGCAGGCGATTGATGATCTGAACGAGGCGATTGTGCGGGGAGAATTGGGGCAGGCGCAAGATATCGCGTTTCACGATGCGGTCGCGATTGCCGCCGGTAACGAGTATTTTCCCGTATTGCTGAAGGACTTGCGCCGACCGGTGCAGGAGACCATGAACATCGGGCTCGAACTTGCAAGGGAGCGCGCACCGGCGCGGCGTCTGCGGGTCGTGGAGGAGCATACCAGAATCCTCAACGCGATTAGCGTCGAGGACAGCGATTCTGCTGCGAGTTATATGAAGTATCACTTGCTTCAGGCGCGTGCCGCTATACTCGATGCGCAACATCTTGAAGCAGGGCGCCCGACAGGCAAGAGGCCGACCCGCGGCGAATGACAGGGCGGCAGGATAGCCGCCCGTCTCATCGCTAATGTAAAATCTGGGCCAGGAATTCCCGGGCTCTTGCAGTTTTCGGATTGGCGAAGAACTCGTCCGGCTTACCGGTTTCGACAATCGTGCCGGCATCCATGAAGATGATACGATCAGCGACCTGACGCGCGAAGTGCATCTCGTGCGTCACGCAAATCATCGTTCCACCTTCTTTCGCAAGTTCGGCCATCGTATCGAGCACTTCGCGGACCATTTCTGGATCGAGCGCCGAGGTTGGTTCGTCAAACAGCATTAGTTCGGGGCTCATGGACAGCGCCCGTGCGATCGCGACACGCTGCTGCTGACCACCCGAAAGCTGCGATGGATATTTGGCAGCCTGCTCTGGAATTCGAACGCGTTCAAGGAAGCGCTGAGCGATCGTCCGTGCTTCTTCACGCGAGATGCCTTTGACCTTCATCGGTGCGATCATGCAATTTTCCAGAACGGTTAGGTGCGGGAAAAGATTGAAGTTCTGGAAGACCATGCCCGTGCGCCGACGCACCGCATCCACAGAGGGACGAGCAGCCGTTACGTCGATGCCGCAGACCCGTAGCGAGCCGGACTGGTACTGCTCCAGCGCGTTGAGGCAGCGGATCAGGGTCGATTTTCCTGATCCGGACGGACCGCATATGACGATCGTTTCACCGCGATTGACCGTCAGATCGATAGTCTTGAGAGCCTGGAAGGCTCCGAAGAATTTCGAAACCTGCTGTGCCTTCACGACCGCGCCATCGGCTTTTTCATTTGAATGATTTGCGCTCACAATCTTTTCCCCTTGGCCATCAGACGATCTTAGGGTCGAGTTCGCCAGAGGCGTAACGGCGAGCCATGTCCGCCAGCGGAATGACCTTGATCTTCCCGGCATGACCGGCTGTGCCGAAATCCTCCAGGCGCTGTTTGCAGAGCTTCGTAATGGCGTCCATGCCTGGTTTCATCATGTTTCGAATGTCGAATTCCTTGGGGTCTTCGTGCAGAACACGGCGGATCTGGCCGACCAGCGCCATTCGGTTATCGGTATCGATGTTGATCTTGCGGACGCCATGCTTGATGCCCCGCTGGATTTCCTCGATCGGAACACCCCAGGTTTGCTTTATGTCCGCCCCGTACCTGTTCATGATGTCTTGCAATTCTTGCGGAACGGAGGAGGAGCCGTGCATGACGAGGTGGGTTTCGGGCAGACGCCGGTGGATTTCCTCCAGCCGATCCATTGCCAGAACTTCGCCATCCGGCTTATGGCTGAATTTATAGGCGCCATGCGATGTGCCCATCGCGATGGCCAGTGCATCGACCTTGGTCGCCTTGACGAATTTTACGGCCTCGTCGGGATCGGTCAACATGCGTTCGTCGGTGCGCGACTGGAGTTTGCCCAAAACGCCGATCTCGCCTTCGACGGAGGCGCCCATATAATGCGCGACTTCGGACACGCGGGCGGTTACGCGGGCGTTGTAGTCATAGTCGGATGGCGTTTTGGCGTCTTCGAGCAGCGAACCATCCATCATCACCGACGTGAACTTGTGCTGAAGGGCCGTGGCGCAGGTCGCTTCGCTGTTGCCGTGGTCCTGATGAACAACCATCGGAATATCAGGGTAAATCTTTTCAAGGGCCGCAAAAAGGTGCTCGATCATGATGTCTCCCGCATAGGAGCGGGCCTTGGTGCCGACTTGAAGAATAACGGGTGCCTCAACGGCTTGGGCGGCATTCATGACTGCCAACATCTGTTCCATGCAGGTGACGCTGAAGGCTGGAACGCCATATTGGTGTTCAGCGGCGTGGTCGAGCAATTGTCTGAGCGTAATTCTGGGCATATTGGTTGCTTTCCTGTGAGGACGGGCCTGCAGCTGTCTGCAGACCCCGATGGAAGTCAGAAGCGTGGGACGTCAGCGTTGACGACGCCGAGCCATTGCTTCTGGGCAGCCTGAAGCTCGCCGCCGCTCCACAGCATCATGATCTCCGTGTTGAGCCATTGGTGGAGGTCATAGTCGCCACGGCGAACACCGATGCCCATGGGCGACTGGCGGACTGCGAATTTGCGGGCGAACTTGTCCGTCTGCGCATTGATCGCATTGGCGGCAGCAACGCCCGAGACGATCGCATCGACCTGGCCCGTAAAGAGTGCCTGGTTGGTGGAGGCATCGTCCTCGAAGCGTTGGATGTTCGTTCCCTGGACGGCCTTCTGGGTGATGATGGTGTCATTCGTGCTGGCGCGCGTCACGCCGACGCGTTTGCCGACCAAGGCTTCAAGGTTGTCGAGTTTGGACTCTGTCGGCGCGAGCACCATCTGCTCATCTACGTAGATCGCGTTGGTATACATGATCGTCTTGGCACGCTCTGCCGTTATGCCGAGCGAGGAGACGACGATATCGACTTTGCCGGTGGTCAGGTTGGGGATACGTGCCTGTGAAACCTGATCGACGATTTCGAGCGTCACGCCGAGATCGCGTGCGATGAGGTTTGCGACTGCCACGTCGAAGCCTGAAGGTTTCATGCTGGCGTCGGTCATTCCGTAAGGCGGCGTTGACAGCGAAATGCCGACGATGATCTTGCCGCGTTTGATGATCTCATCGAATGTATTTGTCGTCTGCTGTGCGAGCGCGACCGATGAAAGGCAAGCCGCGGCAACCACGCCGAGGACAGCTTTCCTAATGAATGCGAGCATCGTGTTCTCCTCCGTTACGATGTTATGATTGAAGGCGTTTCTCCAAGCTGCGGCTGATCAACGTCAGCGGAAAGCAGACAAGAAAATAGAAGGCGGCAGCAGTCATGTAGACCTCGAGCGGTTTGAACGTGGCATTGCTGACGATCTGCGCGGTGCGTGTCAGCTCGACGATGCCGACGACCGAAGCCAGCGATGTGTTCTTGATAAGCTGAACAAAGAAGCCGACCGTCGGC
The DNA here is from genome assembly GCF_021310995.1 of Agrobacterium vaccinii. Taxonomy (NCBI): domain Bacteria; kingdom Pseudomonadati; phylum Pseudomonadota; class Alphaproteobacteria; order Hyphomicrobiales; family Rhizobiaceae; genus Agrobacterium; species Agrobacterium vaccinii. Next base: position 1,107,894 of record NZ_CP054151.1, read on the forward strand.
GGAATGGCGATCCTGACTGCCTGCGGAATGATGATGTAGATCATCGAATGGACGCGCCCTAGACCGAGCGCATGGGCACCTTCCCGCTGTCCCTTGGGGACGGACTGGATAGCACCGCGCCAGATGTCTCCAAGAAAAGCCGCTGCATAGAATGAGAAGGCCACCGCGATGGCCACGATCGGCTGAACGGAAATGCCGATATAGGTCGCACCGAAATAGGCGATGAAGAGTGTGACCAGCAGCGGCGTGCCCTGCACGACAAAAATGTAAAACTTTGCGAGCAGGCTGATGATGGGATTGGCGGACATGCGCATCAAGGCAATCACGGAGCCAGCAATCGAGCCCCCGACCAGCGCGATGAATGCCAGGCCGATTGTCCAGCCAAGTCCGGTCAGCATGAACTGTACGTGTGTGAGGCTGAATTGTTGAAACATCTTATCGCCCCAGAAACTTGAATGGAAACAGGATGTGTTCCAGAACGGTCATCACGCCCTTCAGCAACGCAACGAGGACCACATAGACAACCGCAATGACGAGATAGACTTCCATGTTTCGCAGCGTGATGCCCTGGATGTCGTTGCCGATGCCGGTCAACTCGGGAACGGAAATCGCAGAGACAACGCTGGATGACAGAAGAAGCAGAATGAACTGTGCCGCGAGTGACGGGAAAACCGCTGCAAGCGCTGGCTTGAAGATCACATGCTTGAAGATGGTCAGTGGTGACATGCCAAGAGCGCGCCCCGCCTCGATCTGTCCTTTGCTGATGCTCTGGATGCCAGCACGAATGACTTCGCTGCAATAGGCGCCGCCATAAATCGACATTGCCAGAATGGCCGCAATTGTCGGGTCGAGCCTGATGCCGAAGCTTGGCAGGCCGAAATAGATCAGGAAGACCTGCACGATAAACGGCGTGTTGCGGATCGCTTCCACATAGGCCACCGCAGGCAGCCGGATGAACCGGCTGCTGCTTAAGGAGACACTTGCCACAAGAACGGCAATCACGAGTGCAAATAGCATCGATATGACCGAAATCTGCGCGGTCAGCAGCATGCCTTTCAGCAGAAGGTCGCTGCGTAATAGCACCCCGGTAAAATCGAGATATCCCACGAGAAAGTCTCCAGATGATCGTCGTTCAGGCTAGGCGGCCGGTCTTTGCGAAGTCGGCGTAGAGTGGCGCGAAATCTTCGCCCGCTGGCGCCGCAACAACATCATTTTCCCAGTTGCGATTTTCACGCCACGGCGTCGCCATTGTGTCGGTAAGCGCATTCAGGTCGTCCATGATGCGGGGTGCCTGTTCCGCCAAGGCTTTTTCCATTGCTTCCATGTCCGGGAAGTTCGAGAAGGCCTTGGACCAGATGGCGCGACCGGCGAGATATCCACTTGCGCCCGCCCGGTAGGCGTAGGTCAAAAGCCGCAGGAAATCTTTGGGCGTGGAGCCTGCGCTCAAGAGAACCCACGGGCGGCCCAAGCCTTTCGCCATGTCATCGAAGCGCTTCTGGATCATCGCTGAACCGGGACCGTCAGGATCAGGCACATTGACCGTTTCCGTCGGCGGTTCGAGCTTGTAGACATCCACACCATCAGGATTCATGATGTCCTTATCTGCAAGTGAGCCGACCACCAGTTCGACCCGACGCGCGTTGAAAGCTTCCTGCGTCTCGTCTGGAAAGGGGTAGACGAGGAACTCAAGGATGAAGGGAATATCGTTCTCTCGGCAATCCTGTTTGACGCTGTTGAGATAGGCGAGTTGATGTTCCTTGACGTCGTCGCTCACATCGGCTCGAAACCAGAGGTTCACCTTGACACCGTCTCCGCCAAGCTTGCGGATGACGCCCGGGTTCCATCCGGGGATGTTCTCCGACTTGCGTCCCGTGTTTGTCACCTCCCACGTTGCCCATTCCGTCGCGACCAGCAGTCCCTTTCGCGCCGAAATGCCATCGACGGTAGCCGAATAGCCGAGCGGCGGATCAATCAACACTGCGGACGCCTTGGGCGCCAGATAGGTGCCAAGCAGTCGCTTCACTGCGGCGACATGGTGATAAGGTGCGCGGTCGACATTAAGGGCGGCCTTGATTGGGTTGACGATCGGTCCGGTCTGATCCATCGCAAGCATCTTGAAACGACCTGCATCATCTGCAAGTCGGCGTAGACCCCAAAGTTTGCCGGGGGTAATGTTCATCATGCACTCCTCTTGAGAAAATCTTCGACAGCTTTACGATCTGGAATGCTTTCCCAGCCGCTGCCCTTCGAGCATTTGAGCGCTGCCGTGGCGCTTGCAAATCGGGCCGCGTCTTCGACGCCTAGACCTTCAGCAACACCCAGTGTGTAGGCACCATGGAAGATGTCACCGGCACCATTGGTGTCGATCGCCTTGATCGAGAATGCCGGGATGTTACGAACACCCGACTCGTTCAGCCAAAAAAAACCGTGCTCCCCATCCGTGACCGCAACCACGCCCCGGCACATGTTTCGCGCGTGGCGCAGACCGGTCTCGATATCGTCGCTGTCTGAAAGCCGCCGCAGGCAGGCGGCGGAAAACACGACGTGATCGGGAAGATGTAAAAGCTTGTGGACAGCATCCATGTCACCGACATCAGCGTCTAGGACGCTGACGATGTTGCGTGTGCGGGCAGCTTCGAACATGGCAGCCGCACCTTCCCACCAGCTGTAGTCGGCAAGCACGCCCGTTACGCCATCAAGCTGGCTCAATGGCAACCATTCGGCCTCGTTGCCCAGGTTGCGACCTATAAAACCAAAGGCCATGCGGTCGCCATCAGCGGAGACCAGGATCGTGCCGATTGGGCTGACGCCGCCATCCACGCGCCGGACCGAACTTGTATCGACACCGACAGCTCTGAGGCGTGTCAAAATCTGGTCACCCGTTTCATCGTTGCCGAGGCGACCCCAATAAAGTGTCTCAGCGCCTAACAGAGCAGTCGTGCAGGCAGCGGTTGCTGCGATGCCGCCGCCGGTTTTGAGAACGTCAAGCGCTCTGATTTTGCTCGGCTGCGTCGGCAGCGTCGGCAGATAGACGATCGTGTCGAGAAAAGCGTTTCCCAGATGCACGATCCGCTGCTTGCTCAAACCCACCCCAGACCTCCCGATTGAAGACAGCAGGGAAGCGTCTCGCGTCTCAGCAAGCTTTAAATACCTCCCTTTGAAGACATCATAAAACAAGACGATATGTTGTCAATTAAATTTACATGTAAATGTAAAAATTCGCGTAACAAGCCGATAAGTGCGTGAAAATTGCTAGCCAAAAAAGACTGAATATATTTTTAAAACTCATGGTTTCAAATGTTTACGAAAATTTTGATATGCCGTAGGAGTTACGGATGCGCGTATCCTCATCCGTCAACTTGACATGTCGTTGTCAAATTTTACAAGTGTTCGATGCCAACAGTGACCAATAGTTTTTAATCGGCCCAGCGAGGCAAGGGCCGGTACTTCGCCAATTCCTGCCGGTCGGTTTTGAGCTCCGAAAAAGGGGCGATCTCCCGTTCTGAGGGGCCATTCAAAGGAGCATCCGCATGTCAGAAAATAGCATTCGCTGGGGACTGATCGGCGCATCGACAATTGCCCGGGAGCGGCTCGTCAATGCGATACGCTCCAATGGTTGTGACATCACCGCAGTCTGTTCGTCTGACCAAGGACGAGCAGATGCATTTGCGGATGATCTCGGCATACCCGGTCGCACCACGGATCTGGTCGAGCTTTTCGACCGCTGTGACGCCGTTTATGTTTCGAGCGTGAACAGGTTGCACCACGCACATGTGATTGCCGCTGCCGCTGCGGGAAAGCATATCCTGTGCGAAAAACCTCTGGCGACAAGCCTTGGTGAAGCGTCCGAGATGATCAATGCCTGCCGTCGGGCAGGCGTCATCCTGGGCGTCAATCATCATCTGCGTGGATCAACGGTCAACCGCGAAATGGCTGCTCTTGTTCGCAGTGGAGCTATTGGCCAGCCGCTTTTCGCACGGGTAGTCAATGCAGGTGTCTTGCCGGGTCATCTTCATCGGGGGCGATTAACGGATGATGGGGAGCGGAATCATCTTCGACAAGGCGACGCATGACATCGATGTTTTGCGATATCTGCTCGCGGAAACCCCATGCGAGGTGACGGCAATGACAAGTGATGTCTCGATGGGGTCGTCGTCGATTGCCCAGGCTGTGATGAGCATGATGCGCTTCGCATCCGGCCTTTTCGCGCAGACTTTCGATGCCTTCAACGTACCCGGTAGTGCGACGGAAGTCGTGATCAACGGCACCGAAGGCAGCCTTTATGCCAGCGACTGCCTATCGGGCCGACCGGCCGGTACGCTTAAACTGGTCACGTCAGCGGGCGAGAGACCTATCCAACTTCAGCATGTCGATCCTTACGGCGAGGTCATTCGCCAATTTCACTTGGCGATAACGACTGGCATCGATCCGCTCGCGACCGGAGAAGACGGGCGCATTGCCCTGTCTATCGCGATTGCCATGTCGACCGCTGCGCAATCACACTTGTTCATGCCCATCGAAACGTCGGTACTGAGATAGAGGTGGCCTTGCGCTTTGAGACCTCTGCTTCCAGACGTTTAATTCGCCGGTCGCGTTGTTCTTACAAGCTCAGTTCTCGCCGCATTGTTTCCAGCCGTTCCATAGCGATCACACCATCGGCAATGGTTGGGGCCGGGGTCTCTGCGCCGCCGAGAGCCGGAACGACATCTGCGAGAAGCGAATAATATCCCTTTGGGTCCTCGTTCGCCGCAGCTGTAAAGTTGGGCTTCCACGTCAGCGTATCGACGTTATCCGCAAGTGTTGCTGCTGGATCATCGATCTTGAACGGCGGGTTTCTATGCCAGCGGACCTCGATAACATCGTCAACTTCGATGCGCTGATGGTCGCCCATGATTTCAATACGCTCGACCGGCGTCCCTCGCGACTGGATCGTGCCCATGGCAATGTTGCCTATGGCACCACATTCGAATTCGAACCCGACGTGAAACAGAACGCGGCCCGGTGTCTTTTCGACCTTACGTGCCGAGATCGACCGTACAGGGGAAACCAAGAAGGAGACAAGGTCCATGTAGTGGACGCAATGATGCAGGAAGAAACCGGTGTAATCGACATTTCCGACGAAGTAGCCGGGTGCCGTCATGTAGTAGCCGGTAAGGCCCAGAACATCGCCGAACCGACCTGATTTCACAATATTGGCCGCGATCTTGTTGCCGACCGAGTAGCGCTTCATAAAACCCAGTAGGAGTGGTTTTTTGGCTTTTTCGGATGCCGCCAATAATTCGCGGGCGCCCGCTGCCGAGCCTGACGGGGGCTTCTCCATGAAGACGCTCAGACCGCGTTCAAGGGCCGCCTTTCCGAAAGCCAAATGCTGATCAGGGCCTACTGCCATGCCGACGGCATCGAGACCCGGCGTGCGGAGCAACGTCTCGACGTCGCTGGCCAATACCTGAACGCCAAACTGCCTGCCTGCATCAGCAAGTCTTTTGCCGTCGATATCGCAGAGTGCCGCAATCTGGACGTCATGGCGAAGAAGCTGGGGAAGAAGCATATGAGTCGCGTGGATGCCGCACCCAATCCAACCAATTTTCAGTGTCATCGGCGATATTCCGTCAGTGTGAGATGGGACTTGATGAAAGCGCTGGAGGCGCTGAGGCGATTGCTCTCATCCTCGTGCGGTGGACGCCACTGCGCGAAGGGAACGCCGAACCGATCGTCCGTTCGGCGAAAGGGTTCGAGGGATATAGGCCCCTTGTAACCGACCGCATGGAGGGCGCGGCAGACCGAGACCCAGTCGGTTGCGCCGGTGCCGGGAAAGCCGCGATGGTTCTCGTTTGCCTGGAAATGCACGATCCGGCTGCCACCCAGAAGAATGGCCTCGGCAATCGAGCTTTCTTCCATGTGCATGTGGAACGTATCGAGCATCAACTGGACCGCGGAATGATCGACAGTATCGAGCAGCTCGATGGCTTGCTGCGTCGTGCACAACACGTCGCTTTCGAAGCGGTTGAGGGGTTCGACAGCCAGCACGATGCCAGCGGCCCTGGCGTAATCGCCTGCCTCGCGCAGACCTGCGACGCATCGCGCCTTACGGGCAAGGCGTTCTTCTTCCGTTACGGGCTGGGGCGGGCGACCTGCAAAGACCAGAGGATTGCCGGTCAGTGGTCCACCAACGATGTTTGCACCGAGTGCCTCGGCACAATCCACCGTGTATTTCAGGTAATCGATGCCTGCGCGATGGGCATCGACGTCCGCCGATGACAGATTGCGCTGGAGGTTGACGCGAGCAGCAAGCACGACGCCAAGCCCGGAATCCTCAAGCGCCTTGCGCGCCTCTTTCATGTCGATCTCGCCGACTTCCGGTACCAGAAGCTCGACGAAATCATAGCCATGTTCACGCATGCGGCTAAAGAGCGGGAAGTGCTCTGCTATGAACGGTCTTGCATATTGCATGGAGATCAACCCGATCGGGTTCATGTGTCGGTCCTCTTTCCAGGCTGATCCGGCATCATCGCCGCAGCCATTTTTCAATCAGCCTTTAACGGCGCCCTGGGTCAGTCCGCCGATCAAACGGCGTTGCACTAGAAGGAAGAGTAGTGTGGCGGGAAGAGCTCCCACCACGGCGCCTGCGGCCAGCAGACCCCATTCGATCTGGTATTCACCGATCAACGTCTGGATCGCCACGGTGACAGGACGGACGTTCCGTCCGCCGAGCGTCAGTGCGTAGAGATATTCGTTCCAGGCGGTGATGAAGATGTAGATGCCGGTGGAGATGATGCCGGGGATCATGAGCGGCAATACGACACGACGCAGCGCCGTCAACCGTGTGCAGCCGTCCGTCATGGCGGCTTCATCGAGACTTTTGGGAATTGCGCCGACATAGCTCGTCAGCATCCAGACAGCAAAGGGTATGGCTGCCGTCGCATTGGCAAGGATCAGCGCGAAATGCGTGTCGAGGATGTTGAGCTTTCGAAACAGCACGAAGAGCGGCAGGATCAGAAGCACAATTGGAAACATGTTGATCAACAGAAACTGTAACATGAATATCTTGCGTCCGGGGAACCGGAACCGCGAGAGCGCATAGGCTGCGGTGACCGCAACCAGAAGGCCGACAACGACGGTACCCACGGCGATGATCAGGCTGTCCAGCATGTTTTTGAGAAATGACGTCTGCTCGATCAGACGCACATAATTATCGAAGCTCCAGCCGGATGGCGAAATCGAAACGCCGGTGGCGCTGAGCACGGCTGTTGGCGTCAGGGATGTCAAAACCATCCAGGCGAAGGGCGCCATGGCGAAGAGGACGATCAGGAGAACGGGTAAATCCGTCGTCAGAATGCGGCGCAGGGTGCTGGGCTTCTTCATCGTTCGACCTCACGCATGGTTCTGGCAAGATAAAAGGCGACGAAGGCACCGAGGAAAATGGTGAAGGTGACCGCGATGGTGGTGCCGTAGCCGAAATCGAGATTTTGACGTGCCTTGATGAAGGCGTAGAGCGGCAGCGTATGGGTGGCATAGCCTGGACCGCCGCCGGTCATGACGAAGATCACGTCCATCGAATTTGCGACCCAGATGACCCGCAAGAGGCCAGCGGTGGCCAAAACGGGGCCTATCCCCGGTAGCGTGATGTGGACAAATTGCCGCCAGGCGGATGCACCGTCGATTGAGGCCGCCTCATACTGGCTCTTCGGAATACCCTGAAGCCCCGCCAATATCATGACTGCGAAGAAGGGAAAGCCTTGCCAAGTGAGGGTAGCGATGATGGCGTAAAGGGCGACGCCGGGATCGGCAAGCCATGGGACAGCCGTCTGGACCACATGCAGATAGAGCAGGATGTCGTTGAGAACCCCGGTGTTGGGATCGTAAATCCAGCGCCACATCAGTGCGATGACCACGCTTGGCAGTGCCCAGGGAATGATGACAAGCGCGCGCGCAAGTCCACGCCATGGAAACTCGCGGTTCAGCAGAATTGCCGTGAGTAGCCCAAGGCCCATTTGCAGCGGCACAGTCAGGCCGATCCAGATCACGGTGTTCCACACTGCACTCCAGAAGACCGGGTCATTGAACAGTTTGACGTAATTGCCGAACCCGACAAAGCGACTGGCATTTGGCTTGAACAGCACAAGATCATAAAAGCTTGTGAAAACGGCCTGGATCATCGGCAGAAAGACGATCACCGCTGTGACGACAACAGCCGGCGCCAGCAGCCAGTAGGGCATGAACTGCTGGCTTTGCCAGAACGGCTTTACCTTCTGTTGCTGGTGCGTGGAGACGATCGGCGACATGCGGTTATCCTGGGTTTCGGATCGATGCTTTGGGAGGGCTCCGGTGGAACGTCCAGTGGAGCCCGCCTGCCTTATTGCGCAAACAGTGTGTTGAGCTGTTCCATCATCTGCTGCGAGGTTGTCTGGCCGGTGAGTGCCTGCTGCATTGCCGTCTGCCACGCCGTATTCACAAATTCCGACGTGCCGGAACTCTGGGGAAGGACATGCGCGAAGGGAAGGGACTGCACGGTGGCGTCCACGAAGCGGCGTTCATGGAGTTTCCAGTCGGCAGAACCGCTTTTCGTCACGGTCATCTGGCCGGTCGCAGTGTTGAACGCGACGTTGTTTTCGCCTTCCGCGAGGAAGGAAATCCATTTCCACGCCGCATCCTTGACCGAGGACGAGGAGAAGACGGCTAGTGATTCATCGCCATAGGACGTCCACTGTTTGCCACCACATTTCGGTACAGGAACGGCAGAAACCTTGTCTCCGAGTGCGGCGACGAGGTCTTTGGACGAGCCGATGTGATGAATGGTCATGGCCGTCTTGCCGGTTTTGAAGGCCGCGATGATTTCCTGGAAACCGTCATTAGGCGCAGATGGTGGAATGACCTTGTCTTTCTGGAAGAGGTCGATCAGCCATTGGTTGGCGGCGACCGCCTGTGGTGTCGTCAGTCCGCCGGGTTTCAGCTCCGCACCCTGTGAGAACACGAAAGCGCCCCACTGGTCCCAGCCGCCCTTGCCGCCACGCAGGCCAAAACCATAGGTGTTGGGCGCCTTTGTCAGCTTGATTGCGGCCTCGCGGAAATCCTCACAGGTTGCCGGTGGCTTCAAGCCCGCTGCTTCGAACAGATCGGTGCGGTAATAGAGGTAAAGAACGACATACTGGATGGGCAGATAATATTGTTTGCCATCTGCGCCCTTGTTCAATTCAAGCAGGTTGTCGAGAAGGTCTGCCTTCCCCGGCCAGGCATTGATCCGATCATCAAGCGGCTCCAGAGCGCCCATCTCGGACAGACGCGGTTGGGCGAAGAGTTTGACCATCGCTGCGTCCGGCGCGCTGCCGCCCACGAGAGCCGTGTAGAGATTGTCGTAGTAACTGTTCCACGGAACGTTTTCCGCTTCGATCTTGATGTCCGGGTTGGCTTTTTCAAACTTGGCGACAAGATCCGACATCGGATTTGCCGGATTGTCGAAATGGTACCAGAAGCGAACAGTGTCAGCGGCGTTAGCTGGGCTGAATGCCACGGTCGCGGCCATCGCTACACTAATTGCTAGTTTTTTCAGAAGTTTCATTGCTGTTATCTCCTCCGTTATCAGCAATTCACGTTTTCAGTTCGTCATCATCCTTCTTGCCGCCCTCCCAGCAGACCGCAGCGCCTCCCGCGCTGCCTCCAGTTCGTTGGTGTTTTGCAGGAAGCCGTGGGTAACGCCGGGTACGATCTCAAACTCGTCCGTGCGTCCCAGGATTGTTAGCCGAGCGTGCAGCGCCACTGTGTCCGAAAACAGCGGATCGACCCCCGCTGCCATCAGGTAAAGCGGTGGCAGGTGCGAAAGCGCTTCGTCGGTCGCCACAAGCGGGCAGGCGAATGGGTCGCTGTCAATCGCGCCGTCGCCAGCATACCAGGCCCAATAGCGACGCATCTTCGCAGTCGTTAGGCCCGGGCCGTTTTCAAATCGGACGTAAGAGTCCCCCGTGAGATCGGCAGCAAAGTTTCCATAGAAAAGCAGGCCGCCATCCGGCAGCGCATGTCCGTTCGCCTGTTGGTGCAACATGGCGGCAAGGGCAAGATTGGCACCGGCGGAATCTCCCGAAATCAAGAGGGGTCCGGTATTCACTCCGTTGACGTCGCCTGCAAGGAGCGCTCTCAAACAGGCGACGACATCGAGCAGGCCAGCAGGAAACGGATGTTCCGGGGCGAGTCGATAATCCGGCATTGCAACAGCCATGCCCGTTTCGTTGGCGAGCACCCGAGCGCATCGTTCGTGGGTTTCAGGGCTGCAAAAGGCAAAGCCGCCGCCGTGCACGAACAGAACAGTTCCGTTGCTGGCGTTTTCCGGTGTCAGGATGCGCATCCGGCATGACGCTGACCCGAGCGTTGTGTCAGCCGCGATCCAGACCTCGGTATCCGACGCCATCGGCGGCAGGTCTACGTTCCAGCGCTGATTCAGGCGCTCAGACAGCGCACGTCCCTCCGCAGGTGGAAGAAGAGTGGCATCCGGCAAAGGGCCGGTTTCCGCCATCACCTTTTCCATGAGGGCCTGCATCTGCGGTGAGATGATGCCGGGATCGGCCTGGTGAGTGCTCATTGGTTGGCATCCGGGAAAACATCGGGCCCGAAGTCGACAATGGTCGCGATGTGGTGTCGCATGGCGGTAGTGGCGTTGGCGACGTCGCCACTTTCGATAGCATCGATGATGCTGCGATGGCGCAAGGCCGTGGCCTTCAGGTCGCGTTCCATCCGGCTTTGCGAAATCTTGAAGCGGTGATTGTGCACGAGGCATCGATGCAGGATTGGGTCCAGCGCAGGAAGACTTGCGCTCTCCAATATTCGTCGATGAAAATCCCGATCGATCGCAGCCAGTTGAAGTTCATCATCGTCATCCGCTGCCGTCAGCATCTCATCGAGCATGACGTTCAGGTCCAGGATCAGCGCCTTGTTGGCGGACCGCATCGTCCGCGGCAGTCCGCTGCATTCGATATGCGTGCGAAGGCGGAACATCTCGATGGCTTCATCCGCCGTGCATTCCGAAACCTGCGTACCACGATGTCCCTGGCGACGAACGAGGCCTTCTTCTTGCAACTGCAAAAGCGCTTCACGCACTGTGCCCTGACTGCATTGGAAATGTGCGGCAAGCTCCAACTCCGTCAGCCCGGTGCCCGCAGTCAGGTTCCCAAGCATGATGTCGCGCTTCAGCGCGTTGAAAGCCGTTGCCGCTTTCGGAGGCTTGTTCACGACAGGTTTGGGCGAAAAATATGTCATCGGGTCTGCCTAGCAACGGAGACTTGAATATATTATCATTATTGATAATGATATCGATAATGGCCGTCAAGGTCGAAAACACCGGGAGGAAACTTGATGACGGTCATAACGCTGAAGAATATCAGCAAGTCCTACGGCGAGCTCCAGGTCATCCACGGTATTGATATAGATATTGGCAGCGGTGAGTTTCTTGTCCTCGTCGGACCTTCCGGCTGCGGAAAATCGACGCTCCTGCGCATGATTGCGGGGCTTGAAGGTATTTCCGGTGGTGAGCTTGCAATCGGCGGCAGCACGGTCAACGATCTGTCACCCGCAGAACGTAACATCGCGATGGTGTTTCAGGACTACGCGCTCTATCCGCATATGACGGTTGAAGACAATATGTCGTTTGGCTTGAAGATGCGTGGAACAGCGCAGGACGAAATCGACAGGCGCGTGGATAATGCCGCCAATGTTCTCAAGATTACCGATTTTCTTGAACGTCGCCCTGCGCAATTGTCCGGCGGTCAGCGTCAGCGTGTTGCCATGGGTCGGGCAATCGTCCGCGAGCCAGCCGCGTTTCTGTTTGATGAACCGCTTTCCAATCTGGATGCGTCCTTACGTGTCGAAATGCGTTTGGAGATCGCCAAGCTCCACAATCGCATGAAAGCGACGACGGTGTACGTGACCCACGATCAGGTGGAGGCGATGACTCTGGCTGACAGGATTGCCGTTATGAACGCGGGCAGAGTGGAGCAGATTGGCAAACCCCTCGATCTCTACCGACGGCCCGCAAGCCTTTTCGTGGCACGGTTCATAGGTAGTCCGACGATGAACACCATCGACACCACGTCCGAAGGCGACAAGGCGATTACCGTTCTGGGACGCCAAATTGATGTTGTGGAATATGTCGGGGAGCGCAGCGCGGCTCCTATTGTATTCGGCATTCGCCCCGAGGACCTCAGCAGCTGTCCGCCGGAAGAGGCATGGTTCTCAGGCGAGGTCGTGGTGGCAGAACGGCTTGGCAGTCAGACATATGCCTATCTTGAGATAGGCGGCACCCGCATGCTGACGGTGGAATTACCTCGCGACGCAGATATCACTGTCGGAGAAATGATCCATGTCAAGGGAGAGACCGGCTCGGTTCATCTATTCGACAAATCGACAGGACGACGTTTAAACAATGGGTTCGTGTAGCGGGCGAAAGCAGGAATGATGCCAAACCTTTATCATAGATCATGCGATAAATGATCTGCTGGGACGATGTCCAATGGTCGCTTCCCGCACCCTACCGGCCAAGAGTCGTTAGCCTTATGCCTCAAATACTTCTACACGATTGCGACCGTTCCGTTTTGCGGCGTAGAGCGCCTGGTCGGCATTACTCAAAAGAGTTTTCAGTGCCATTCCATCCGCGACTGTAGCAATGCCCAAACTAATTGTGAGTGGGATGTGTTTTCCATCATGCCATATGTCAAGCGCCTCGACAGTACGGCGTAGGTGTTCGGCCTGTTGCATGAGAGCGTGCGTAGAAGAGGCCTTCACATAAAGGCCGAACTCCTCGCCACCCAGTCTTGCGAATATGCTGTCTCTTGGCAGAGTTTCGGCCATCCCTTTGGCTGCGGCAATAAGAACATGGTCACCTGCAGCGTGGCCGAAGGTATCGTTGACCCGCTTGAAATGATCGATATCGATGATCGCTAAGGTATCACCGGGCGCTGTCTGTGACGGCAATTTGGAGAAGAACCAATGTCGATTATGAATCTGTGTCAACGGGTCCGTGGCCAGCAGATGAAGCAGACGGGTTTCAGCCCTTTCCTTGGCGAAAACGAGCACGAACATGGCGATAAAAAACTGACAGAGGATGAGGAGGAAGAATGTTTCACTGACGGAGATTGAGATCGCTTCGGGCGTTGCAATGCTTGCAATCGTAATCAACCCCAACAGTGCTTTAGCGGCAAACGACAAAGCCAAGGGAAAACGAGCGCGAATGTTCTCGCTGCGTGTGTTGCGCAAGACAACGACACCACAGGACGCCATAAAGATTGCCATCAGCGTCAGGAAAACCGTCGCGCGATAAACGTTGGTCAAATGGAAATCAGTCGCGATTGCCACGATGACCGTCAAAGGTGTGATCGCAAGCACGATCGAATCTCGATGAGAAACCTTTTCGGTGACGAGGCGCCGGATGCCAATCCAGAGCAGTCCGTAAGCGAGCGGGCCTAAAGCAAGGCTTACCAGTGTCCAAGCATAATATGGCAGCTCGCCCCTTTCGCCAGCACCTGCAATCGAAGAGCCTACGGCCAGCAAGATAAATGCGATTGCCATAAGCCGCAGACCCAAGCGCTTGCCGGATTGCCACCTGACATACATGAAGCAGACAGCCCCAACGAGAAGTGACGACTTATGCAGAAGCAAGACAGTATTGAGATCCAAGTCGATCGCCCAAAAATTCTAATGTGTCCAATAACAGCCGGACTTTAGCATCTATGAATTACTGAAGGCTGAAATTGGTTTTTATAGTTTTGGGCATTCTGTACGAATCGCGAGGGGATAGTCTTGGCATTTCTGTATCGTAACTGCGGCGAACGGTTGCGCTATGAGGCACAAACAATGGCTTCATGTCCGTTTATAATCTGTGGCGTCCCTCGGCTATGCCAACGAGATATCTGTCCAGCTAGCACAAGCAATGCTCACGGCAACGCACCTGCGATGAGCCGCTGACTGTTTGTCAAAATATGCAGGACAGGCCATTCAGGCAGACTGCGCGAAGTTTCTTACATCGCCCACGCGGCCCAGGCCGAAATGCGACCGGAGGGTGTTGCCTTCATACCTTTTGCGGAACAGGCCTCGCTTTTGCAGGATCGGAACCACCTCTTCGGCAAAGAGCGAAAGCTGGCTGTTGATGATCGGCGGCATGACGTTGAAGCCATCTGCTGCGCCGCTGCGAAACCAGTCTTCGATGATGTCGGCAACCTGTTCTGGAGTGCCGGTCGCCACGAAATGTCCGCGCGCACCGGCCAGCTTGCGCAACAACTGACGAAGTGTCAGGTTTTCCTTGAGCGTCAAATCCACGTAACCGATCACGCGGCTCTTCGAAGCCTCTACCGTTTCGGGGTCGGGGAAGTCACTGCGTGTGAGTGGTCTGTCCAGCGGAATGTGGCTGAAGTCATGGCCTCCGAACCGTGCCGACAGGCGTGTCAGACCCACATCTGTACTGGTGAGGGCATCCAGTTCTTCCCAGACCCGCTCAGCCTCTTTCATGGTAGAGCCAATCGCAGCACTTATGCCCGGCAAAACGACGATGTCATCTGCACTGCGTCCGTAGCCAGTCGCGCGAGTTTTGATGTCGGCATAAAAGGCCTTGGCCGATTCTTTCGTCATATGTGCGGTGAAGATCGCTTCGGCCCATCTGGCTGCAAAACCACGACCTGCATCGGACTGGCCAGCTTGGATATAGACCGGACGAGATTGCGGGCTTTCAGGCACGTTGAGCGGCCCTGATGTCCGATAGTGATGGCCGACGTAGTTCGCTGGCACGATCCGGTCGCGGTCGAGATAGTGCCCACTTTCCCGGTCGTCCAGCACGGCATCTGCGGGAAAGCTCTTCCAGAGTGCGTCGACCGCCTCTACAAATTCTTCTGCCAGCTTGTAACGATCTCCATGATCGAGATTTTGCTGGAGCCCATAATTGGCGCCTGCCTCCGGTGCCCAGGACGTGACGATATTCCACCCTGCGCGACCGTTTGACAGGTGATCCAGCGTGGCGAACTGGCGGGCGAGGGTGTAGGGCAAGCTGTAGGTTGTCGATGCTGTGCCGATGAGGCCGATGTTTTTCGTATGGGCTGCAAGCAGCGAAAGAAGAACGATAGGCTCCAGCGATCCCGACGACGCCAATCCGCTGCTGTTACCCGCCGCCAATGTATCGGCCAGAAAGACGGCGTCGAACTTCGCGTCTTCGGCGATCGTTGCAGCCTCGACATAGAGGTTCAAGTCGGTCAGCGCCTTGTGGTTTGACTTGGGATGTCTCCACGCTCCCTCATGGTGGCCGCGGGACATGAGAAACAGATTGAGATGCAACTGACGCGACATGGTATGTCCTTCAAATAGTGTCGGCTTCGACGCCAAGGCTTCTAAGCAGCTTTGTTCGTAGCAAGGAGAGTTCGCTCTGGTGCTCGCGGCGGGGGTGGGGAAGCGAGATGGAATGGTCTTCGGCGATACTGCCGTCCTTCAAGACAAGGATGCGGTCAGACAGAAGCAAAGCCTCGTCCACATCGTGCGTGACAAGGATGATTGTTGGTTTTTGATGCTGGACGAGACGCATAAGCAGCGCCTGCATTTTCAACCGTGTGAGTGCGTCCAGTGCCCCGAAGGGTTCGTCGGCCAACAAAAGATCAGGCATACGCAGCAATGATCTTGCCAGCGAAGCCCGCTGTTTTTGTCCGCCTGATAGCGTCGATGGCCAGACGTCTGCCTTGTCGCCAATGCCGACATCCCCAAGCATTTCCTGCGCGGCTGTTCGTGCATCGGATCGACGTAGCCCGAGCGTGACATTGTCGATGACAGTCTTCCACGGCAGAAGCCGCGAATCTTGAAAAAGAACGGATACGTTTTCCGGCGTGCTGTAATGGCCCCTCGTTTCTGCATCGTCGTCAAGTCCGGCAAGCGCCCGCAGCAGGGTCGTCTTACCGGACCCGGATTCTCCAAGCAGGGTCACGAATTGCCCCGCAGGAATATCCAGCGAGATGCGATCCAGAACGGTTTTGGTATCGAAGCTGCGTGAAAGGTCGCGCAAAACCACAGCATTTTTCACATGTAGATTCATGATCCCAAAGCCCGTCTGTAGGAAAGTGCACGGGTTTCGATCAGCCTAACGACCGCGTCGGAGGCGAGACCCAAAATGGCGTAAATCATGATGCCAACGACGATGATGTCTGTCTGGCCCCAGTCACGCGCCCGGTTCATCAGATAGCCTATGCCCGTTTGCGTATTGACGAGTTCCAGCACCACAAGGGCTGTCCAACAGAGAGCGACCGCAAGACGCAACGACACGAAGAAGCCGGGCAGGGCGCCGGGCAGGGCGACGTGGCGAATGAACTCAAGCCGGGTCAGGCCCAAGGTCCGCGCGAGCTCGACATGACCGATATCGATGCCGCGCAGTGCCGCATGGGTGTTGATATAGACCGGGACGAGTACGGCGGTGAAGATCAGGAAAACCTTCATAGACTCGCCAATGCCCAGCCAGATGATGACGAGCGGTATGAGCGCGAGCGTCGGTATCGCTCTTTTGATCTGGACAAGTCCGTCTATCAAAGCTTCGCCGGTTCGAGTGAGCCCAGATAGCAAAGCCAGGACGACGCCGACGAGAACACCCAGAAACAGCCCGGAATAGGCGCGGATTGCTGACGCCGCGAGGTGGGGCAGGAGGGTGCCGTCCACCAGCATGTCATAGCCTGTGTGAATGGCGGTCGATGGGGCTGCCAGCGTGCTTGGCGACAGCAGGCCAAGCCGGGAGGCCGCTTCCCACGTTGCAAGGAGGATGATCGGCCCGAGTAATCGCATTCCCGGCGGCAGCTTTGCCGGGGTAAGGCGGACAGCTTTGCGCTGGCTGCTAAACTCCGTGGCGCGTCTGGTGACGCCGCTTGCAAACCGTCCTGATGTAATGTCTGCCATGAGACCTCCGATCAACGTGACTGCTCTATGGTCCTGTCGAATTTATCGACAAAAGACCCCTTGGCATCGAGACGTTCCTTGATTGATCCAGCCTGATACAGGATGTCGATCAGCTTTTGATGGTGGGGAATGGCCTCTGCCGAGGTTTGAAACACCAACGGCGACTGGCCCTTCAGGATCGCTGCGGCGTCTTCAGCGGAAACGCGCTGAAAGTCCGTATAGTAGAATTTTGCCCAGTCCGCGTCGTGCTCGTTGCTCCACTCTCCGGCCTTCACGAAGGCCGATATGAACTGGCGAACTGCTTCGGCCTTTTCAGGGTCTGCAAGAACCTCCGGGCGCGCATAAAAGTAGGAGGTGCTCGGCAACAGCTTTCGCTCTTCTGGATCGAGCACGGGGCTCGCGCCAGCTTGGTTGACGAGGCGGGTAACGAAGGGCTCTTGGAGAACGGCGACATCAACGGCACCTGAGCGCAAAGCGTCCGGCAGGTCTGCCACACGTAAATTGACGAGCGTGACATCGCTCAGTTTCAAACCAGCCCTGTTTAGTGCTTCGATCAGGAAAACCTGACGGCCGGACCCTTCGACATAGCTCAGTTTTTTACCTTTGAGCTCAGCCAAATGATTGATTGTGAGGCCCGGACGGCTGGTGAGCCGATATTGAGCGATCTCGCGCGTGAATGTCGCAACGATTGGCAGAAGAGTTCCTGATGCACGCGCCTGGATCGGTGGCGTATCGCCGACATAAGCAATATCGACAGCGCCTGCCCTGATCGCTTCAAGAATGGCAGGGCCGCCTGCAAAATTGGGAAACTCGACATCGAATGAGAGGCCTTTGCCTTGTCCGCTGGCGTCCAACAGATTGCGAACGAGTTCCGCTTGGTCAGCGACAATCAGCTTCGATGCTGGATTGGCAGCGTTTGCTGACGGCGAACCGAATGAAATCACGGCAACGAACATCGACAGGGATGCTTGCAAAATTCTTCTGCGGAACAAGGAATATTCTCCGTTACAGGCACGCTGTCATCGGTAGATAGCGGCAGATATCAACTCTTGTTTAATGTAAATAAAGCCTAGTGAATTAATAGGTTATCTGTGCGCATGGTTTGCGTGTTAAAGCATTTCTTTTCCACGAGATGCGATTTCCAGAGACGAAAATTCCAGTGCTTTAACGCCCCATCGCCCGCGCGTATCCGCTGCGAATGTTCTGCCTGACTGCCGGAAAGTGGGATCACAGCCCAAAATCAAGCTGTGGAGCTTGGGCAGTGTCTTCGGTGCTGAGCGAGGAGAGAGTGATACCCAGGAGACGGACCGGCTTTTTGAATGGAAAGACAGACGCTAGCAAAGTGTCTGCTAGATCCAGAGCAAATTCCAAATTCGGAATGCCAGACGGCATCGTCTTGCTTCGTGTTGCCTGGGTGAAATCCGAATATTTGATTTTGACCGTTACGGTTTTCCCGATGATGTCATGTGCCTCGCAGTACCGCCAGACCTTTTCTGCCAGAGGCCGCAACTCAGCCTTGGCGAGGTCGAGGCGATCGATATCCTCGGCAAACGTGTCTTCCGCGCCGATGGATTTACGGATGCGGTTGGGTTTGACCTGCCTCTCGTCGATGCCACGGGCGATCCCGTAAAAGTATGGTCCCGATTTGCCGAAGTGCTGTTGAAGGAAGGCGAGGGGTTTTGATTTCAAATCTAGGCCGGTCTCGATACCGTGCCGTTTCATACGCTCGGCGGTAGCGGGACCCACGCCATGGAATTTCTTGACGGGAAGAGCCTCAACAAAGGCTGGACCGTTCTTCGGCGTTATCACGGCCTGACCATTGGGCTTGTTCAGGTCGCTCGCCATCTTCGCCAGGAATTTATTGTAGGAGATGCCAGCGGAGGCGTTGAGGCCTGTAACCTCCTTGATCTTCGCGCGAATTTCGAGCGCTATATCGGTGGCGATCTCCATACCTTTCAGGTTCTCGGTGACGTCGAGATAGGCTTCGTCCAGTGACAGGGGCTCGATGATGGGTGTGTACTGTGCGAAAATCTCGCGGATTTGCTGGGAGACCTGCCGATAGACCTCGAAGCGAGGAGGCACGAAAATCAGGTCAGGGCATTTTCGTTTGGCGGTGACAGAGGGCATGGCCGAATAGACGCCGAAGGCACGTGCCTCATAACTCGCAGCCGCCACCACGCCGCGCGCAGCAGAACCCCCGACCGCCAACGGCTTGCCACGCAGTTCCGGGTTGTCACGCTGCTCGACGGAGGCGTAAAAGGCATCCATATCGATGTGGATGATTTTGCGAACCGGGTTCATGTCTGGCTTTACCGATTGACCTTGTGCTTGCCGAAAATGTCGACCCGCGTTCTCAATGAGTTGCGTAGAGACTGGACGACCCTAGTACAGCAAAAGACGTTCTTCCCGCAGGTCCGACTCGCAAATATCTCCTCCAGCCATCTGAATTTTTACCGCGTCACAGCACCGAAAGCATGCCGCCATCGACATAGATGATTTGGCCGTTGATATAGTCCGAGGCCGCTGACGCCAGGAAAACGGCTGTGCCTGCGAGTTCCTCTGGTTTGCCCCAGCGTTTCGCAGGCGTGCGGCCTTTGACCCACGCGTCGAATTCAGGATTGTCGATCAGGGCCTGGTTCATGTCGGTGATCATGTAGCCAGGTCCGATGGCGTTGGCCTGAATGCCGAACTGCGCCCATTCAGCAGCCATGGCGCGGGTCAGCATTTTTATGCCGCCTTTGGCAACCGTGTAGGGTGCTACGGTGGCGCGCGCCAACTCGCTGGTGAGTGAGCCGATATTGATGATCTTGCCGCGTCCACGCGGGATCATGCGGCGTGCCGCCTCGCGGCCCAGCATGAAGGCGCTGGTCAGGTTGGTGTCGATGACCCGTTGCCAGTCTGCCGTTTCCAGATCGACAATTGGTTTGCGGAACTGAATGCCGGCATTGTTGACGAGAATATCGATTTCCACGCCTTGTGCGTCGAAATCTGCGAAGGCTGCTTTGATGGCCTCTTCCGAGGTGACATCGAAAATGGAAGCACTGGCCTCATAGCCGTTTGCCGTGAAATCTGCGACTGTACTGGCGACGCGTTCGCCGTTGGTGCCGTTGATAATGACATGCGCACCGGCAGCAGCAAAGCCTTCCGCCATGGCGCGACCAAGGCCGCGCGAAGAGCCGGTGACGAGCGCGGTGCGCCCCTTGAGATCGAAAAGTGGATTGGTCATGGTGGGCCTCACAACGTGCTGCGACGGACGCTGAGGTCCGAACGTTCATAGACGGCAGGAAGAAGGTCGACACCCAGTCCCGGACCTTCCATCGGCAGGACATAGCCATTCTCGATCACCGGGACATTGTCCACAAGCTCCTTGTACCATCCGGTATAGAAAGCGCGAACGGATTCCTGGATCAGCGTGTTGGGTTGGCTGAAGGAGGCGTGGATGGCCGCGATGAAACCGATAGGGCCGATGCAGTCATGCGGCGCGAAAGGGCGATGATAGGTGTCGGCCAGTGCTGCAATCTTGCGGCCCTCCGTCAGGCCGCCGGTCCAGCAGAGATCTGCCATGACGATCTGCATCGCGTCGCGGTCCAGCATGTCCTTGTAGGGAAAGCGCGAACCGAGCGTTTCGCTTGCGCAGACTGGTATTGTCGTGGAGCGCGCAAACTCACTCAGTGCCTGCGGAGAGTTCATGCGGATGGGATCTTCGTACCAGGTTGGCTGGTACTGCTCCAACACGCGGGCGATCTTGATGGCGGTTGGCAGGTTCCACAGTGAGTGAAATTCGACCATGATCTCTATTTTGTCACCCACCGCCTTGCGGATTTTCTCGAATGGCTCGACAGCCTTCTTCATCTGCTCAGGTGTGATGTGCACGCCGTGGTTCTCGATTGCTGCTGGGTCGAAGGGCCAGATTTTCATGGCGGTGATGCCACTTTCCAGCAGGCTTTCGGCCACAGCGTCGGCGCGGTTCATGAATCCGTCGAGGTCTTCGTAAGGGCCGTTCGCATCGCCAAGGTTCCAGGTGGAAACCGGCTTGATGTTGTGGGATCGTACATATTTGTAGCCAGCACATGTGTTGTAGACACGCTGTTTGTCGCGGCACAGACCGCCCAACATCTGATGGACGGGCTGATCACAGACCTTGCCGAAGATATCCCAAAGGCCAATGTCGATTGCCGATGTTGCACGGGACTCCGCCCCGGTCGATGCCTGCGCCATGGGAAGATTGGTCATCTCCCTGTGCAGCGCTTCGATGTGCAGCGGGTTTTTGCCTAACAGGCGCATCGCCAAGGTGTCGTGGATATGCGCTTCGACGGCACCCGCACCGTAAAAAGTCTCCCCGAGCCCGATGATCCCTGCATCTGTGTGTATGCGAACCCAAAGGACATTGGAAAACTCTTCGGTTTTCAGTGTCTCGATCTGTGTGATTTTCACGGTGTTCTCCTACCCATCGCGATGTCGGCACGTTCGCCAGTCTTTCGCATCGCAATCAGATGCTGATATTGAATGGAGAGAATGACAATGCAACGCATCGTGTTTCACGGTGAAAATGCGGCTTTACCCGTCGCATGACCAGTCAGTAGTTGACCAGCAGTTGAGGGTTGGTTTCCCTACCGAAGCGTGGCTTCACATCAAGCAGAGGTGCTGTTCTCTCGATGATTTCCTTGGTCATCGGTGCTGCCGTGGAAGCGGCTGTCCTACCTCCGTGCACACCGGTTTTGTGGGCTCCGTGACGAAGGCGCTTCTCTGTAAGCGCCTTTTTGGCGCACTCAGCCGGAATCGCTAGCCCTCATGACGTTAATACACATGGCGTCGAAGCCGCCCTCCACCATATCCCAGAAGGAGCACAGGTTGTGGTCACTCTCGACTGACACCCGATCAAGGCGACATGTGTAACGCTTTGGGACCTAGCCTGGTAAAGTAACGTGCCCGTGTTGATGGAGGACCAGTACGACGGCTCCCATGGCATTTCGTGCTCATTTGAAACATATTCGTCATGATGAAACTTGGAGGATGTTATGGCAACACAGCGCTATGGTGCCGGAATCTGGCATTTCGCAACCTATCTCGATCGTTATGCGACGGATGGCTATGGTTCGCCTCGCAGCGTGATCGACGCTATCGATCTTGCGGGGCAGGTGAATGACCTCTCGGTAGTCGATATCAACTATCCATTTTTTGGCGGGGACTTTTCCAACGCTCAGGTGAAGGAGGCGCTTGATCGAAACAAGCTCGGCGTTATCGGTATTACACCCGAAATTTACACGCGCGAGTTCGTCAAAGGCTCTTTCACAAATCCCGATGCAGGCATGCGGCGGCGAACGCATGAGTTGGTGACGGAAGCCTGTGAGCAGGTGCGTTATTTCAATGCCGATTACGTCAAGCTATGGCCGGGTCAGGATGGCTGGGATTATCCTTTTCAGGTGGATTACGGCACGCTGTGGAAGCAATCGCTCGATGGTGTTGGACAGCTCGCCAGCGAAAATCCTGATCTGAAATTCGTGATCGAGTACAAACCCCGCGAACCGCGTGTGCGGATGAGCTTCGGCTCTGTCGCGCGGACGTTGTTGGGTATCGAAAAGATCGGCTTGCCGAATGTCGGCATTCTCCTGGATTTCGGTCACGCGATCATGGGTGGAGAATCCGCTGCCGACAGCGCGCAACTGGCGATCGACTATGGGCGCCTGTTCGGTATGGACGTGAACGATAATTATCGGTCCTGGGATGACGACCTTGTGGCAGGCAGCCTTCATCCCATCGAACTGTTCGAGTTTTTCCACGTGCTGAGGAAGAACAAGTGGGAAGGTGTATGGCAGCTCGATCAGTTTCCCTTCCGCGAAGACAGTGTCGCGACAGCCAACCACGCCATCGACTTCCTCAAGGCCGCATCGAGAGGTCTCGACGCGCTGGATGTGGATGCGCTGCAAGAGGCCCAGTCACGGCACGACGCAATCGGCGCACTGAAAATTGCTCAAAAAGCTTTGTATGGCGCAATGTAGACTGCCAACCACGGTGCAGTCGCCATGAGACTGCACCGGATGTCTTTTCGCATATCAATTAAAGGAAGCTGCCCCGCGCCGGGCAGTTCATTAAAGCAGGTCCTGTTCAATCGGCAGACGAGGATTTTTCGGTGCCTCGCCGAGTTGCGATCTCTCAAGGCGTTTGGGTCTTGCCCATTCCTGTCTCGCTTCTTCAGACAGTACGAGACCATGGCCTGGCCTGTCGGGGGCGTAGGCGTAGCCGTCGCGGATTTCGATGGGGGTTTCCACGAGATGATCGAAGTTCTGGAAGGAATATTCCAGCCATTCGACTTCCGGCAGGGCTGTGGCCATATGGACGCCGACTTCGAGGAAGGTGTTGCCAAGGCTAACCGGTATCCCCATTTCCGCGGCAAGCCAGCCGATGCGCATGACATCGGTCACCTGTCCATGGACATTGAGAAGATCGGTGCCGTGGTTTTCCAGAAGGATGCGCTTTCCCGGCATATCAAGATATTCGCCACTGTTGATCTGCGTCCAGTTGACGGCGTGACGCAGCGTCCGCAAGCCCTCGAAGTCATGGCGCAGAATGGGGTCTTCCACCCAGAGCAGATCGTGGCCAGCATCGCGGATTTCCGTCAGTTTGACGAGTGCTTCCTTGGAATTCCAGGCCTCGTTGGGATCGATCATGATCAGCGAACCCTCTGGCACCGATTGCTGAAGCAGCTCGAGCCGTTTCAGGTCGCGCTTGAAATCGGGATGGCCGACTTTGATTTTGAAGGCACTATACCCAATGCTCGCTGCATGGCGGAACAGCGCGCAGAATGCCTCGTCGCTCAAGTGGAAATCGAGACCACTGGCATAGGCGCGGACGCGATCCCGTCTGCTTCCCAGCAATTGATGCAACGGCATGCCGGCCTCTTTTGCGGCGAGGTCCCAGAGTGCAACTTGTAGCGCTTCATGAAACGGCAGCGAAAATGCGCGCTGGTTGCCGCCACGGGGCCGGTTGACACGGTGCACGAGGCCTATGGCTTTTTGGCCTTTCAGCGTTGGCCAAGCCTCGTTTTCGAAGACGGCTTCGATTTCAGCCTGATCGGGCAGGGGGTGGAACAGGGTCTGGATGAATCCCAGCCCGACCTCTCCCGTTTCAGAGACCAGTTCCAGAGCTGCAACGTTGGCGTCGTCGGCACGAACCTGACTATCGCCAATTACACGGTCGCGGGCAAACTGAAATCGCGTTATACGGAAATGAGAAATAGTCATGGCGGACTCTCTGATCGCTTAAAAACTGATACTGATCTATCAGAAAGGAAATTTTCTGTCATCATGAAAAAATTGTCGGAGCGTCAAACTGTGAAATCAAGCGTCATGGAAGCGGGTGCGCCGCGTCTTAGCGATGTGGCCTATGAGCGCATTCTCGAAAGTCTTTTCGAGCGCAAGGTACCCGTAGGCGCCTTCATTTCGCAAAACGAGCTTTCGGCCATTGTCGATGTGCCGGTCGCGCCGCTGCGCGATGCGTTGCGGGTGCTGGAAGCCGAGGGGATTCTGACCATTCATCCACGGTCGGGCATTCAGTTCATTCGGCCCGGTCTGGAGCTGACGCGATCCACCTATCAGTTCCGCTCTATTGTCGAGCGCGCGGCAGTGCGGGTGTTTGCAGAAGAAGCAGACGAGCACATAACAAATGCCCTGGAAGTCAGGCATTCTAGGCTTTTGCGCCGTGTGGAGCGTGATGGTATTGGCCCGGAGCAATTGCTTGAGATGGATTCGCTGGAGCTCGATTTGCATGGCCATATCATTCAGGCATTGCGCAATCCCCTGATAGACAGCGCCTACAAGCGCATGCACAATTACCTGCGGCTGCTGCGGCTGGAGCGGAAGGTGACGGTGCCGATCATGATCCGAACGCTGAAGGAGCATTTGGATATTCTGGAGGCCTGCGGCACGCGAAATGCTGAGGCTGCGGAAAAGGCGTTGCAGGCGCATTTTCAGGCGGCCATGCAGCGTAACCTCGGGCTGGTATAAATTAGCACCATTAATTTCAGAGGGTGGTGATGTGCGTTGTTGCAGATGTTGAGAATTGGTGCTAGCTTCCGCTGATCGATCAGATTGGGAGTCTGATCTCTTGGGAGGTTTCGATGCATCTGAGCAAACGT
The DNA here is from genome assembly GCF_021310995.1 of Agrobacterium vaccinii. Classification (NCBI taxonomy): domain Bacteria; kingdom Pseudomonadati; phylum Pseudomonadota; class Alphaproteobacteria; order Hyphomicrobiales; family Rhizobiaceae; genus Agrobacterium; species Agrobacterium vaccinii. The sequence continues at coordinate 1,132,921 of NZ_CP054151.1, forward strand.
GAATTTCTGGCAGCAAGTGCAGTGTTGGCTTTTGCCGCGAGCCTGCGCAGCGCCAACGCCGCAACGGCGATCAATTATTGGCACCATTTCGCCAGCCAGTCCGAAATGGCGGGACTGGCCAAAATCATCCAGCTGTTTGCAGCGGCAAACCCGGATATTTCGGTGACGCAGGAAAGCATTCCGAATTCGGAATATATGGCGAAAGTCTCCTCTGCCGTCGTGGCCGGTGGCCGTCCCGATACCGGCATGGTGATTGCCGAACGTTTTGCCGACCTGACGGCGATGGGTGCGCTGGTCGATATCAGCGAGCGTGTCAACAAGTGGGAAAGCAAGGCCAACCTGCCGGACAACCGTTGGGCCGGAATGTCGAGTGAGGGCGCGATTTACGCGGTGCCAGCCTATGCCTTCGTTGACTGGATGTATTACCGCAAGGACTATTTCGACGAAGCGGGGATTGCCGCTCCTCCCAAAACCTTCGACGAGTTTTTGACCGTCTGCCGAAAGCTGACGGACCCATCCAAGAACCGTTACGCATTCGGCATGCGCGGTGGTGCGGGAGCATTCAAATACGTAATCGACGTGATGGAATCCTTCGGGTCTCCACTCGTGAAAGATGGGCAGGCGGCTATCGACAAGCCAGCGGCGGTCGAGGCGATCACCTTCTACGCCAATCTCTTCCGCAAGGAAAAAGTCGCGCCGCCAAGCGCGCCGAACGATAGCTATCGCCAGATCATGGAAGGTTTCAGAACCGGCCAGACGGCGATGATCTGGCATCATACCGGTTCGCTGATCGAAATCTCCACGGCACTGAAACCCGGCGTCCAATTTGCTACCGCACCCATGCCTGCCGGACCCAAAGCCCACATCGCTCGCGTGGCCTATGCGGGTAACGGCATCTTCAAGGATGACAATGTCGAGGCCGCGTGGAAATGGATCAGCTTCTGGGGCCAGACCGATGCCGCCATCGCGTTGCTTGAGGCAACGGGCTACTTCCCGGCATCGACGGCGGCACTGAAAGACGAGCGGATCACCGGAAATCCGATTTACGCTGCGGCCACGCAGACGCTTGAATTCGGCCGTCTGCCGAACAGTTTCGTCGGGGCAGCGGGCTGGTCGGAAAACGTTGTCAATCCGACATTCCAGTCGGTCCTGACAGGTCAGTTGACACCCGAACAAGCCGTCGATCGTATGATCGAGGGACTTGAAGCAGCGCTGCGCTAATCTCTTACAGGCGCGGTGCGGTTTGCCGTATCGCGCGCCAAGCAGGGACGGCATCAGAGCCGCGTTTTCATGACATCACATTCAAGACGCCATCCTTTCAGCAGTCTCGGAGACATCTCGGAATCGCGTTACTGGGTGTATCTGCTTCTCCTGCCGAGCCTTCTGCTGCTGTTCCTCGTGGTGGCTTACCCGACGATCTACGGGTTCTTCATCAGCGTGCGCGAAATGCGCCTGACACGGCCCGGCCTCAATGGCTTTGTGGGAATGAAGCATTACGTCGCGATGATGTCGGATCGCGTTTTCTGGATTTCGCTGAAGAACACCGCCATCTGGGTGGTCGCGGCTGTCACCATTGAGATGGCACTTGGATTCATCGCAGCCGTTGCGCTCAACCGCAATCTGCCGGGCACGAAGATTTTCGGCGTGCTGATCCTGCTTCCGTATTTCCTGCCCAACGTCGTGGCGGGGCATATGTGGGCGCTTCTTCTCGATCCGCGCCTTGGTGTCATCAATGACATTCTCGTTCGGATTGGTGTGCTCAGTTCCTACAAGGCCTGGTTTGCCGATCCCAACACCGCGCTTGCCGCGACCATTCTTGTCGAGGCATGGCACGGGTTTCCGTTCTTCGCGCTTCTGTTTCTGGCTGGCCTGAAAGGCATACCGGAAGACCTGTACAAGGCCGCTGCCGTCGATGGTGCTGGCTCCTTCACCAAGTTCAGATTGATCACCGTGCCGATGCTGAAGACGGTGATTACGGCGGCGGTCATCCTGCGCGTCATCAGCCTCGTCAACTCGCCCGATCTTTTGCTGGTATTAACAGGCGGTGGCCCCGGCAACGCCACGCAGGTTCTGTCGCTCTATGCGTTTCAGACGGCCTATCGCGATTTCAACTTCAGTTACGCGGGCGCTCTTTCGGTTGTGATGTTCTTCATCCTGATGGTCTTCGCAACGATCTACATTCGCCTGTCGCGCATAACGAAGGAGTGAGCCATGTTTAAAAGCAATCGTAGCAGACGACTGGCCGCCGATATCCTGACTTACGCCGTTCTGTTCACACTCGCGGCCTTCTGCCTTGGCCCTATGGTCTGGATGTTTCTGACATCGCTGAAGCCCGAGGCCGATATCGTCACGTCGCAGATGCAGTATATCCCGACGCACATCACCTTCGAAAACTATGTGGCGATCTGGACCCAGTCGAACTTTCCCGTGCTGATTACCAACAGTCTCATCGTCACCACGGTCACGGTCGCCATCTGCGTCGTTACCGGCACGCTGGCTGCTTATGCCTTTTCGCGGTTGGTGTTTCGCGGTCGCAACAACATCATGCTGGGTTATCTGCTGATCCGCATGTTCCCCGCCGTGATGATGATCATCCCGCTTTATGTGATGATGCGAACCGTGGGGCTGGTCGATAGCCGGTTCGGCTTGGCTCTTGCCTATACCAGTTTCCTGCTGCCGCTTTTCGTGTGGATGCTCAAGGGCTTTTTCGATGCCGCACCCAAGGAGCTTGAAAGTGCAGCGCGCATCGATGGATCGACCCGGCTTGGTGCGATGGTGCGCATCGTTCTGCCGCTGGCACGAAACGGCCTCGTCGCCAGCTCCGTTTTCATCGCCATTGCCGCCTGGAACGAGTTTATCTTCGCTCTCATGCTGACCACAGGCCAAGGGTCTCGCACATGGCCGGTCGGGCTTCAGCTGATGGTCGGCGAATTCCAGCTTCCCTGGGGCGTTCTCGCCGCAGGCGGCATTCTCAGCATTCTCCCCGTTATGCTTTTGTTTGCGATCGTCCAGCGGGCAATGGTTCAGGGTCTCACCGCCGGAGCCATCAAGGGCTAAAGGAACACATAAAATGGCGACACTTTCACTCAACAACGTCCGCAAGTCCTATGGCGCACTCGAAGTCCTGCACGGCATCGATATCGAGCTTGAGGATGGCGGCTTTCTGGTGCTGCTCGGGCCGTCCGGTTGCGGCAAGTCAACCTTGCTCAACATCATCGCCGGGCTTGATGAGACCTCGAGCGGCGATATTGCCATCGGCGGACAATCGGTCTCTAACCTGCCGCCGAAGGATCGCAACATCGCCATGGTGTTCCAGTCCTACGCGCTTTACCCGACCATGTCGGTGGAGCGAAACATCGGTTTCGGTCTGGAAATGCGCGGTACGCCTGTCGAACAGCGCCGCGAAGCCGTCGCGCGTGCGGCGGATATGCTGCAAGTCACGCATCTGCTGGATCGCAAACCGGCCAACCTGTCCGGCGGTCAGCGCCAGCGTGTGGCGATGGGTCGCGCGATCGTTCGCGACCCGGATCTGTTCCTGTTCGACGAACCACTGTCGAACCTCGATGCCAAGCTGCGCGTGGAGATGCGCACCGAGATCAAGCGGCTGCATGAGAGGCTAGGCACCAGTATCGTCTACGTCACCCACGACCAGATCGAGGCCATGACGCTGGCAACGAAAGTGGCCGTCATGAAAGGCGGCCATATCCAGCAACTGGCCGATCCGCGCACCATCTATGAACGTCCGGCCAATATGTTCGTGGCTGGCTTCATCGGTTCGCCTGCCATGAATTTTCTGAAAGGGCGGCTGGTGAACAGCGAGTCCGGCTGGCAGTTCAAGGCAGAAGACGTGTCGCTGGATCTCGGCCGCAGCGATACGAAACTGGCAGAACAGGACGTCATCCTCGGCGTTCGGCCGGAAGAGTTGAAAGTCGCCCACGCCGATAGAGTTGCCGCTTTCCGTGGCACAATCGACGTTGTTGAACCCACCGGTCCCGATACGATGCTCACCACGCTCATCGGTGGCCAAATCGTGATCGCCCGCGTTGAGCCGCGTTTTGCTGGCAAGCGCGGAGAGACCGTTGCTTTCACCGTCGATCCCACCAGCGTCAATCTCTTCGACCCGCAGACGGAATTAAGAGTGCAATGGTAAAGTCGGGCGCTCATCAAAACCTGTTCAGCGATGTGTACTGGCAGGATTGATCGCGTTGGCGAGGAATGGTGTCACGATGAAGACGTGCGGCCATGCACCTTTGGGTTCAGTTTCACCTAGCGACCGCGAAAGGCCGCTTATGCAACGAGGCGATGCTCCGGCCCACTATGGCACTAGATAACACCCTTGCCGAAAATGAAACATCCGTAGGGTCCTGGATCGGATGTTCGCACAATCGAAAAAGATTTTTTGGCCGCCTCGTAAAACGCGAAACGCTCCAGCGCTTCAATCTGAACGTGTCGATTTTCGGAATGATTGACGACATTTTGCATGGCTGTGAAAATCCGGGCCTGGCCGTCGGGATCGCCCACAACCTGCATGCGTTTTACCGGAGCATCGACAAAGGTGTCGAGAGGAAACAGTTTCAGAATGGCCTCGGCGGCACGTTCCAGGCCGCATCCAGAAAGATTGATGAGCTTTCCATAGGTGGTATGATGGGCGATGGTTGCCGCGGGGTGGTTGATGTCGCACAGGACCAATTGGTCACCATGCCCCATCAGCATAAGCGCATGGAGAAGTTCCGCATTGATAACCGGATCGATCCCTTTGAGCACTGCCATCTCCTCCTCATGAACGCAGATTCCTGCTTCACAGAATATATGAATTTTGTAATGTCGGCAATCGCCGCGAGTAAGTTCCTCTCACTGAGAGTAAGTATTCGGTCCAAACTCAGCCGAAATACTGCGTAGATGTGCGATTATAGCGGCGAATTTCTGTGCGTTGAGAAATATTCGTCAACTTCTTAGTAACGCAATTTACAATACCGAAAATCTGTGTGAAGTTCTCGAAACGGATGACGTCCTCCCAAGGATAAGATGTTCGGCGGGTGCAGCGGTTGGCTGCGCCCGCTAACTGAAAAGGGAGGCGCAATGTCGCGAGGAGTGCGCGACGCCGTGGGAGGAGAAAAGCTTTTGGCATCGATGAATATCGTCAATGTCGGAAAGGCCTATGGCAGCCTGACGGTGATCCATGGCGTTTCCGTTGAAATACCCGACGGCGAATTCGTCGTTCTGGTGGGGCCATCCGGCTGCGGAAAATCGACGCTGCTGCGCATGGTCGCAGGGCTGGAGCCGATTACATTCGGCGATATCCAGATTGACGGGAAGTTGGTCAACGACCTGCCACCGAAAGACCGCGATATCGCGATGGTGTTCCAGAGCTATGCGCTTTACCCGCACAAGACGGTTGCCGAGAATATGGGCTTTGCTCTGAAAATGCGCGGCGAGACCAAGGCGGATATTGATGCAAGGGTGCGTAAAGCGGCCGAAATCCTTGACCTCGTTCCGTATCTGGCCCGCTATCCTCGCCAGCTTTCCGGTGGTCAGCGGCAACGTGTGGCGATGGGCCGGGCGATTGTTCGCGATCCTAAAGTCTTCCTGTTTGACGAACCGCTGTCCAATCTCGATGCGAAGCTGCGCGTGCAGATGCGCGCCGAAATCAAGGAATTGCAGCGACGTCTAGCAACGACCATGATCTATGTAACGCACGATCAGGTGGAGGCCATGACCATGGCTGACCGCATCGTCGTGCTGCGCGATGGCCGTGTCGAGCAGATCGGCTCGCCGCTGACGCTTTACGACAAACCCGCCAATACATTTGTTGCTGGCTTCATCGGCTCCCCATCGATGAACCTCATCAAGGGCCATATCCGCAGCGCCGCAGAACCGTATTTTGAGACGGATGAGGGCATCCGCCTGCCGCTTTCGCTCGCGCCTGCGGGTTCGGATGGCAAGTCTGCCTTTTACGGCATCAGGCCGGAGCATTTCACGCTCGGTGGCGCGGTTGACGCGCAAGTGACAGTCGTGGAATCGACCGGCTCTGAAACGCAGGTCTTTGCCAAAATCGGGCAGCAGAAGATCATCGGCGTGTTTCGTGACCGGGTGGAAGAACCGTCGGGCGGCACCATTGCAATGACACCGAATGCCGGACTGGTCCATCTGTTCGATGGCGAAAGCGGGCAGCGGCTGGAATGAATTCTACCTGACGCTTTGAGGAGATAGCGTCAGCAACCACAAAAGTGGCGTATCGATAACGGGAGGAAAACCACATGAAAGTCAGTGATTTCGAAAGAATGATGGCGATTGGGCTGAGCCGCCGCGCTATTCTGAAGACAAGCGCAAGCCTTGGTGCCGTGGCAGCGGCGGGCAGTATGCTCGGTCCGTTTGGTGCAGCTTATGCGCAGGATGCATCCTTGCGCACCCAGATTTTGCAGGTGCCGGGTGTCGGCAAGGGCTCACCAACGGACGCCGACTGGCAGAAGGTTGGTGAGATGTGTCTGGAGGCCACCAAGAAGAGCGTCAAACAGGGCGAGTTTGCCGGTGTTGAGCTGTCCTTCATGGGCCTCAACAACCAGAACCTCCACAACGTTCTGTTCCGAGGCTTCTTGAAGCCTTGGGAAGATTACACCGGTGCCAAGATCACCTGGATCGATCTGGCGCAAGCCGATTACAATCCGCGCCTCCAGCAAGCGATTGCCACCGGCACCGTCGATTTCGATCTTCTTGAAATGGGTGCGCCGTTCGAAGGCGATGTCTGCGGCAAAGGATTGGCGTCGGAAATGCCGGATTGGGTCAAGGCCCAGATCGACATGGATGATTACGTCGATTACCTCAAAGCGCCCGTCGGCACCTGGGATGGCAAGACCTACCGTGTGTCAGTCGATGGCGATTGCCACAACTTCAACTACCGTACAGATTACTTCGCTGATGCCGATCTGGCGAAAGCCTGGAAGGACGAGGGCCATGAGGGCGAGTGGGGCGTGCCGAAGACATGGCAGAAGGTGCAGGAAGTCACCAAATTCCTCAAGGGCAAGAAAATTGCCGGCACGGATGCCATCGGCTATCTCGACTCGCCGAAGGCCTGGGGCGGTTTCGGGTTCTACTTCCTCGGCAGCCGCGCAACGGCCTATGCCAAGCACCCCGACGACAAAGCCTGGTTGTTCGATACCGACACCATGAAGCCACGTATCAACAATCCTGCCTGGGTTCGTGCCATTCAGGACGTGATCGACGCCCTACCATCGGAAGCGGGCGACCAGCTGAATGCCGACCCCGGCACAGCGGCTTTCCAGCAGTTTCTGGCCGGCACCGGATCGATGGTCTCATGGTGGGGTGACGTGGGTGCTGCGGCGCGCACCAGCGATACATCGGTCATCGGAGATACCATCGGTTTCGATATCCTGCCTGGCTCTGACGATGTCTATAATGCCAAGACCGGCAAATGGGACAAGCTCGCCAGCGGCCCCAACTATGCGCCGAACATGGCCTATCTCGGCTGGGGCGTATATGTCATGGCACGTGTCGATAGCGACGAGAAAAAGAAAAAGGCGGCCTGGAGTGCGGCAGCCCATCTCGGTGGCAAGGATATTGCACTGTGGACTGCGGCCTATCCCTCCGGCTTCCAGTGCTATCGCAAGAGCCAGTTCGACATCAAGGAATGGGTCACGGCCGGATATGACGAGGCGTTCATCTCGAACTATCTCGCCTCCCAGTCCAATTCCTACAACCACCCCAACGCTGCCATCGAACCGCGCATACCGGGTATCTTTCAGTATTACAGCGTGGCCGAAGATGAGCTCGCGAAGGTCTTTGCCGGACAAGCTTCGGCACAGGAAGGGGCCGATGCCATCGCCGCTGCCTGGGAAAAGGTCACCGACCAGCTCGGTCGCGAAAAGCAGATCGCGCTCTATAAGGCGTCTCTCGGTGTTTGATGCCTGAAACCATCGTCTTAGGCGGCACATTATTGTGTCGCCTGAGCGACCGCTTGAATACGGCTTTCCAGCCCTGAGGTTTGCCCATGACGCATACGATCACGCCAGCTTTGCAGCCCGTCGGACAGGCTCCTGTTCAGGCAAACGCCGCCAAACGCGGCAAGCTTTTGCTGTTGGCCGCTACCGTCCTCATGTTCGTTGTGCTCGCTCTTCAGATATCCGATGCGGCAGGCTTGATCGCGTTGGGTTTCGTCAGCTGGCGACCGCTGCTGTTTGCCTACATCATTTGGGCGATTGCGCTTTGTGCAGCGCAAATCCTGATCCGCGGCGAGGCGGGACAGCGCGCGGCATTCGTTCTTCCGGCCGTTCTCTTCACCGTCGCCATGGTGGTGTTTCCCACTGTCTTCGGCCTCTATATTGCGTTCACGGACTGGAACCTCAGCGCCGCTGCCGGTCGCCGTTTCAACGGCGTGGATAATCTGCGGACCCTGTTTGCGGACCGTTATTTCTGGAACGCGCTGCTGAACATGGTCTATTATGTTCTGTCGGTGCTGGTGCAATATGCCATTGCCTTTGGACTGGCGCTGCTGCTCAACGCCGAAATCAAAGCGCGCAAATTCTTCCGCGTTGCTTTCCTGCTGCCGCTGATGCTCAGCCCGGTCGCCGTCAGTTGGATGATCGGCAAGTCGCTGATGGAGTACCGGTTCGGCCCGGCTGCCACGCTCGCGCGCAATCTCGGCTGGGATAATCCGGCGTTTTTCTCAACGCCATGGCTGGCGCGATCTTCGATCATCGCCATGGACGCCTGGGTGTCCATTCCCTTCATGATGATCCTGCTGCTCGCGGGCCTTCAGGCGTTGCCTTCCGAAATCAAGGAAGCGGCGAAGGTTGATGGCGCTTCCGGCTGGCAGAGTTTCAAAGAAATCACCTTTCCGCTGATGCTGCCCGTCAGCATCACCGTCATCATTTTGCGCATCATTTTCCAGCTAAAGCTAGCCGATATCGTCATCAACGTAACCGCCGGTGGACCGGGTGGGGCGACAGACACCGTCTCCAGCTTCATCTTCCGCGAATATCGTGACCGTTCCAATGTCGGTTACGGCACCATGCTCGCGGAATTCTATCTTGTCATCATCATCATTTTCGTCGCGCTCATCCTCAAAGGGGCGAGCCGGTGGATGCAACGCGACAACTAAGGGTGAAGCCCATGGCAACACACGTTGAGACATCCACGCCACGGCCAAGCCTGTGGTCCCGCCGCCCGCAGTTTATGACGAGCAGCCTGCTGATCTATGCTGCCTTGGTGTTCTGGGCTTTCGTTTCGCTGTTCCCGATTTACTGGACGATCACAACGTCGTTCAAGACGGCGGTGAACGTGACGCAGGGCCACCTCATTCCCTTCGTGGATTTCACGCCGGATTGGAAAGGCTGGCGCTCCCTGGGCCTGTCGCCCGATACGATCTTTGCCCAATCCACCGTGCGCGATGAATTCATTCGCCGGTTCATCAACAGCATCGTTGCCTCGGCTGGCGCGTCTTTCCTTGCCGTTGTTATCGGCTCGCTCGCCGCTTACGGCCTCAGCCGCTTCTCCTACAAGTTCCTCTGGATGAAGAACAAGGACATTTCCTTCTTCTTCCTGTCGCAGCTCATCCTGCCGCCGGTGGTGCTCGCCATGCCGTTTCTGGTTCTCTACAAGCACCTGATGTTGCTCGACACGCTGGTCGGCCTTATCCTCGTCTACACGCTGATGGTGCTGCCCATCGTCATCTGGATCATGCGTGATCAGTTTGACACGATCCCGGTTGAGCTGGAACAGGCAGCACTGGTGGATGGTTGCTCGATCTGGGGTGCGTTCATGCGCATCGTTTTGCCTATCGCCCTGCCGGGCATGGTCGCGGCTTTCATCCTGTCGGTTATTTTGTGCTGGAACGAATATTTCTTCGCAGCCCTGCTGACGAGCTCCAACGCTAAGACGCTGCCGGTGATGGTGGCCAGCCAGACCGGTTCGCAGGGCATCAACTGGTGGTCCATGGCGGCCATTGCTACTGCTGCGATCATGCCGCTGATCCTCGTCGGTATCTTCCTTGAGCGCTACATCGTGAAGGGTCTGACGGCCGGTGCTGTCAAATAAGCGAGGCTGAACGCCGCGACATCAATAGGCAAGGCTTGGAGTTTATCATGGGGTCTGGAGTTTCAATTCTCGGCATTTTCGTTGCCGATACCGCCTATCTCGCTCCGCGCATGCCAGCTGTGGGCGAAACCATTACCGGCAGCGGTTTTGCGGTTGGTCCCGGCGGAAAGGGCTCCAATCAGGCAGTTGCAGCGGCACGTGCGGGTGCAGACGTCACGTTCATTTCCAAGATTGGTCGCGATACCTTCGGCGATCTGGCGATTAAAACCTATGAACAGGCGGGCGTCACGACGAAGCTGACCATTCTTGATGACCAGCCCACCGGTGCCGCCTTCATTTATGTCAACGATACGACCGGTGATAACGCCATTATCGTTTATGCTGGAGCAGCTGGTACGATTGATCTTGATGACGTTGAAGCAGTGCGTGATACCATCGCGCAGTCGGCAGTGTTCGTCACGCAACTGGAACAGCCCGCACGTGCTGCGCATCGTGCGCTACAAATAGCCCGCAATGCCGGTGTCACGACCATTTTCAACCCAGCGCCTGCCGAAGCTTTTCCCACGGAAATCTATAGTCTCTGCGACTTCATCGTTCCCAACGAAACGGAGGCCGCAGCACTTGTGGGCTTCCCGCTCGACACGTTGGATGATGCCAAGCGCGCAGGGGACGTTTTGTTGTCCCGTGGTGTCGGCGTAGCGCTCATCACGCTTGGCGCGCGGGGCGTGTTGTTTCATGCAGCCGACCAATCCGTCCATGTGCCTGCTATGTCTCACGGCCCTGCCATCGATACCACCGGCGCCGGAGACGCCTTCGTGGGCGGTTTCGCAGCAGCCCTTTCACGAGGGGTAGCCCCGCTTGAGGCTGTTCGATTCGGATGCGCCACGGCTGGTATCGCCGTGACACGGCGTGGCACTGCGCCTGCCATGCCGACGCTTGCGGAAATCGAGGCATTACTGGCGCGCTGAAGTCATCAGCTCGCCGTCAGATTACGGGTGCAGTCTCTGCCCCCTTCGCGCCTGCCCATGACTGCTTGCAGCAGCCACCGCCGCGGGTTTTTTGGCGTTCTCAGACTGCCAAATAAGGTCAGAAAACGGCGTCGCGAAAACGATTTGATGCAATGCACAACATATATAGCTTTACAAAATAAAATTAATTTGTGAAGTTGCCGTAACAACGATTGAAGTGAGCCATTGCCGTGACCCAATTGAAATTTGCCACCCGTTTGAACTCGTTCGCCTCGAAACCGTCAGCGGAATGGCCGGAGCTTTCCGGCAAGCCTTCGATGCTGCAAATGGCAACGCGGGCCGCGAAGGTCGAAGGTCTGACGGATCTCGATCTCAATTATCCTGACCACGTCAACGACGATCCCGCTGTTCTGGCTCGTCAAATTGGCGATCTTGGTTTGGCGATCAACGGTTTTGCCATGCGCTACTATACCAATCCGGGCTTCAAGATCGGTGCTTTCACCAATCCTGATGCGGCTGTGCGGCGTGAAGCGATTGATCTGACGAAAAAGGGTATCGATGCCGCACGTGCCGCTGGCAGCAATCTGATGACGCTGTGGCTGGGGCAGGATGGCTTCGACTACGCCTTCCAGGCCGATTACCACACACTGTGGCAACACGAGATTGATGGAATTCGTGAAGTTTGCGCGCATGACCCGGATTGTCTCGTCAGCATCGAATACAAGCCGAACGAGCCCCGATCTTACAGCCTGATGCCCGATTGCGCGACGACGCTTCTGGCGATCAAGGATGTGGATATGCCTAATCTCGGCGTCACGCTGGACTTTGCCCACGTTCTCTACGCCGATGAGCAGCCTGCTTTCGCAGCCGCCCTGATTGCCCGCTACAGCCGCGTTCTCGGCGTCCACCTCAATGATGGTTACGCCAAGCGCGATGATGGCCTGATGGTCGGCGCGGTCCATACACAGCAGACGATTGAGCTTCTGCGCCAGATCCGTAAAGACGGCTATGACGGCGCGATCTATTTCGACACCTTCCCTGACATGACGGGCCTCGACCCGGTTCACGAATGTGAAGTGAACATTCAGACCGTCAAGCGCATGCTGAAAATCGTCGATCGGATCGAGCAGGACAATCGCCTGTCCGGCGCTGTCGAACGTCAAGACGCCGTGTCTGCACAGGCGGTCATTCAGGAGCTGATGCTCGGCTGATTTGCCCAAACAATCTCAAACCCTCGTAACCAAGGGCACGCAGCAAGCGTGCCGACATATTCCATCCGGGAGGAAACCGATGAAGACCTTTTTGAAGACGACCCTTGCTGCCGGGCTTGCCGCCAGCTTCCTGTTCAGCGCAGCTTTCGCGCAGGAACTCGCGCCGCTCAACTCCGACACCGAAAAGGACCGCATGGACTGGTCGCAGCTTGAAGCCAAGCTTGGCCCGTTCCCGAAACTGCCTGAGGGCACGAAGGCCGGTGCTGTCTCCAAGACGCTGACAAACGAATACTGGCGTTCCCTCGGTCTCGGATATGAAGCGTTCGGCAAGAAGGTCACCGTTCCCGTTGCCTATCAGGCCGCCCAGAGCGAAGGTGACCAGTTGGGCCAGCTTACCATTGCCGAAGGCATGATCACGCAGGGCTACAACGTTCTGCTCGTGTCTCCGCAGACGGATGCCAACTTGCAGCCGGTGATCGAGCAGGCCAAGGCCGCCAATATTCCTGTCGTGAACGTCAATGATGCGGTCATCCCGCAGGCCGAACATTATGTCGGTAACGTCCAGCGGGACAATGGCGTGCGTGTAGCCAAGTGGTTCATCCAGAACCGTCCTGAAGGTGGCAAGGTGGCCATCGTTGAAGGACAGGCCGGTGTTTATGCCGCTGTCCAGCGCACTGATGGCTTCAAGTCCACCATCAGCGAAGGTGGCAAGTTCCAGGTCGTCGCCAGCGTTCCCGGCAATTGGGATCGCCAGACCTCCTATGATGCTGCGACCAACATTCTCAACCAGCATCCAGATTTGATTGGTTTCTACGCCAATAATGACGGCATGGCGCTGGGCATTGTCGAAGCGGTCAAGGCTGCCGGTCTTGCAGGCAAGGTCGCAGTCTTCGGCACGGATGGCATTTCCGATGCCTATGCATCGATCAAGGCTGGCGAACTCACCGGCACCGTAGACAGCTTCCCGGTTCTGACGGGCGAAGTCGCACTGGAAACCGCGTTGCGTCTCGTTGCCGGTCAGAAGTTGCCACGCGTGGTTGCCACGCCACAGGCGCTGATCACCGCTGACAATCTCAGCCGCTACCAGGGCGAGGGCGTCGATGTGCGCGCCGTGCTGATGGAAGATGCCAAGACGGCCAAGTAATGAGCGCTCAGGGGAGGCGGGTTTCGCCCGCATCCCCATCAGCCTGAGAGGTGGAATGATGACGCCGCGACTGAGATTTGAGACGATTTCCAAGAGTTTTCCCGGCGTCAACGCGCTGACGGATGTCTCCTTCGACGTGGCTCCCGGTGAAATCCACGGACTCCTCGGGGAAAACGGCGCCGGTAAGTCAACGCTTCTGCGCATTCTATCCGGCGTTTTTCGACCGACATCCGGCACCGTCTTCGTGGATGGTGAGGCTGTCGCCTTCAGGAAGCCGATGGACGCGCGTGCAGCCGGTATCGCGATGATCCATCAGGAACTTCAGCAAGTGCCGCATTTGAGCGTCGCCCAGAATATGTTTCTTGGCCATTCGCTGACGCATATGGGCGGCATGTTCGTCTCCCGCCGCGAGCAGGAAGCACGCGCCGCCGAAGCACTTTCCAAGATCGACAAGAGCATCGACCCATCGGCACCGATATCGTCGCTCAAGGTCGCGCAGCGCCAGATCGTTGAAATCGGTCGCGCGCTTCTCGACAAGGCGAAGGTCATCGCCATGGACGAGCCCACATCGAGCCTGACGCCCAGCGAGTTCGATCGACTGGCCGAAGTCATTGCCAGCCTGTCGGCAAGTGGCGTGTCCATTATCTACGTGTCGCACAAGATGGATGAGGTGTTCCGCATCTGCCAGCGCTCCAGCATCATGCGCGACGGTAAGTTGGTAGACATCGTTGATCTCTCCAAGGTCTCGGAAACCGACGTAATCGCCAAGATGGTCGGTCGTGAATTGATGCAGGAAGAGCATAATTCCTTCGTTACCGATACCGTGAAACTCGAAGCCAGAAACCTGTCTTCGGCCACCAGAATTCGCGATGTGTCCTTTACCCTGCACAAGGGCGAAGTGCTCGGCATCGCAGGGCTCGTCGGCTCTGGCCGCACCGAACTTCTTCGCTTGCTGGCGGGCGTAGACAGGCTGAGCGCCGGGTCTATTGCCATCGATGGCAAGGAGCAGAGCTTCGCCAATCCGCGTGACGCCATTGCTGCAGGTATCGGGCTAGTGCCGGAAGAGCGCAAGCGTGAGGGCATCATCCCCTTGCGCCCCGTCGCCACCAACATGGCTTTGGCCTCCCTTGGCAGCTTTTCATCCGGCGGCATGATCAACAACTCAAAGCTACGCGCCACCGCTCAGGATTTGTTGAAACGCGTCAATCTGCGGCCCTTCCAGCTGGATCGCCCGATCCGCCTGTTCAGTGGTGGCAACCAGCAGAAAGCGATCATCGCGCGCTGGCTGGCGGCCAAATCGCAAATTCTGCTGTTCGATGAGCCAACCCGAGGCATCGATGTGGGAGCCAAGTCGGAAATCTATCACCTGATCGAAGACCTCGCCCGCGAGGGCCATTCCATCATCGTCGTTTCTTCCGAACTGCCGGAAGTCATCCGCCTGTCGGACCGCGTGCTGGTCATGCGCGAAGGCCGGATTGCGGCGACCATAGACCGTGATCAACTGAGCGAAAGCGCGATTGTTGCGCATGCCATTCCAGGGGCGAATGCCGATGCGGATGACGCGCGCATTGCGCGACCCGTGTGAACCTACAGGACAACCCATGACCAGCACTTCCAACGCACCCGCCAAATCCGCCCCGGCCTTTCGCCGCTTCTCGTTTTCGCTGCGCGATGCGGGAACGCTGATCGGTCTCATCGTCATCATGGCCGTGTTTGCCGCATTGGTTCCGGGCTTCATTTCAGAGCGAAACCTCGTCAACATCCTCCAGCAGTCCAGCATCAATGCGTGCTTGGCGCTTGGCATGACACTCGTCATCATATCGGGCGGCATCGATCTGTCGGTTGGCCCGACGGCTGCGATCTCTGCCGTCGTCACCGCCAGCCTGCTCGTCGCTGGCACACCCATCCCGCTCGCCATCCTCGCGGGTCTCGGAGTCGGCGTTCTCTGCGGCCTTATCAATGGCGCGCTCGTTGCCTATGTCGGCCTGCAACCCTTTATCGTGACACTCGGCACGCTCAGCACCTACCGCGCCATTGCGCTGATCTACACGGGAGGCAATCCTGTTCTCGGTATTCCCGCTGGTTTCCGTTCTCTCTTTAATGGCAATCTCTTCGGCATTCCGACGCCTGTCCTGATCGTCGCCGCCGTTGCTATCGCCGCCTGGATACTCCTCAAGAAGACGCCGATTGGCGAATATCTGATGGCGGTCGGCGGCAATGAAGAAGCTGCCTATGTTGCAGGCGTTCCCATCGCCCGCACCAAGATCACCGCCTATGTCATTTCAGGCGGTCTGGCTGCACTCGCTTCGCTCATCCTGATCGGTCGCCTTGGTGCAGCCGAACCGATCCTCGGCAACCTATGGGAACTCGACGCCATCGCGGCGGCAGCCATCGGCGGCGCGTCTTTGATGGGCGGCAAGGGCAGTATTCTCGGGACAATTCTCGGCGCCATCATCTTGGGTGCAATGCGCAATGGTTTGACGTTGATGAATGTTCAGGCCTTCTATCAACTGCTCGCCACTGGCCTTATAATCCTCGTCGCCATGATGATTGATCGTGCGACAAGGGGAAGAGAATGAACTCGGAGAGCTTCGACACAAAGGCCGTCGGCCCGCGCATTCGCATGATGATGCCCTTGCTTACGCCTCTCGAAGCAAAGGTCGTGGATACCGTGTTCGCCATGCGGGATTTCAGCGACGAGACGTCGCTGAAACAGATCGCAGACGATGCGGGTGTGTCCGAGGCCATGGTGGTCAAGATCACCAAGAAGCTCGGCTTTTCCGGCTACCGCGATTTCCGCACAGCCGTCAGCCAGTATAATCGACAGCCGACAGCGGAAATGCATCAGGAACTCTCGGTCGATGATACGTCGCTGGAAATCGTCCAGAAGGTTTTCCGAACATCTATCAACGCCCTGGAAGAAACGCTCTCCATTTTGGATATGGTCGCCTTCGACAAGGCCGCAGACCTCATTCATGGCGCGAAGCATCGGGATTTCTATGGGGTGGGCGGTTCGGCGCAGATCGCGCGAGACGTTGCCCATAAATTCCTGCGTATCGGCGTGCGTGCCAGCGTATTTGACGATGTGCACATGATGCTGATGTCGGCAGCTTTGTTGTCCGAAGGCGATATTGCCATCGGCTTTTCCCATTCTGGCAACACCACCGCGATTATCGAAGCGCTTCAACTCGCCAAGCGCAATGGCGCACAGACGATTGCGGTCACCAACTATAATTCTTCTGCTCTGGCGCAGGCTGCAGATGTGGTTCTTTGTTCCACGGCACAAGGGTCTCCCCTCATGGGTGAGAATGCTGCTGCGCGCATCGCGCAACTCAACATTCTCGACGCCGTCTTCATGGCTGTCGCGCAGCGCGACTATCAATCGGCTGAAACCAATCTTGACCGGACCATGTCTGCTGTCAAATCCAAGCGGAAAGATAAACCTTCATGACACCCTCGCCTCTCGTCACCGTTTTCGGCAGTCTGCATTATGATATTGCCGTCATGGGGCCATCACGGCCACGCAAGGGCGAGACGGTCACCGGCACGTCATGGCATCCAAAGAGCGGTGGCAAGGGCGGCAATCAGGCGGTTTCGGCAGCGCGCACCGGAGTGGCGACGTCGATGATCGGAGCCGTCGCAGATGATGATTTCGGGCGGTTTTTGCTTGCCAATCTGGAACGCAAGGGCGTCGATGATACGTTCGTCCGTCGCGACGCATCACAATCCACCGGCATGAGCGTCGCCATATTTGATAATGAGGGCGACTACGGTGCCGTTATCGTATCGGGCAGCAATCTGAGCCTCGGTGAAGCCGACGTGAGCGCCGCTCAGGAACTGTTGTCGAAGACAACACTGCTTGTCCTCCAAAACGAGATTCCCGATGCCGCGAACGTCGTTGGCGCGAAAGCCGTCAAGCAGGCCGGTGGCCGCGTCCTGATCAATGCCGCACCAGCCAGAGCACTTTCCAGTGATCTCCGGCCGTTGATCGACATTCTCGTCGTCAACGCCATCGAAGCGGAAATGCTTGCAGGCGTTCCGGTCGTTGAGACACTCGCGGGCGCTTTGGAGGCTGCACGCAAACTGGTGCAAACCTTCCCACAGGTCGTCGTGACCGCTGGCGGTTCGGGCGTCGCTTACGCAGACCGCGATGGCGAAGAGATCGTCATCGAGGCAGTAAAGATAAAAGTTGAGAGCACCCATGGGGCAGGCGACGAGTTCATCGGCGTTCTGGCAGCGGAACTCGCGTCCGGTCGGTCAATGAATGAAGCGCTTCGAAAAGCCAATATGGAAGCGGCAAAACTGGTTGCCACACCTGAAGCGCAAAGACTTTGATGACCTGAGCCTTGGGGTATACTCCTACCAAACGACCCAAGAACTATCACGTCGTGACAGAACAAAGATGCGATTTCCATAATCGAAAGACCTGCATCTGCCGAAGATCGCGCCGCTCCCGTTCATTGTGAGGTGATCCGATCGGCGCGGCGCAGGCAGATATCCACGGAGAGGTTTGCCAGCCTGACAAGCTCTGTCAAAAGCCGCTGGCGGAAGCCAGTGTCTGCCTTGCCGCCTTCGCTCGCCCCGTCTTCAAGGTTGCTTCGATCTGCCTTGCCGCCGCGGTAAGTGCGGCCTGCGGCGACTTGATTCCCAGCAGCATCGTGAATCTCAACGCCCAGGATTTTTTCGATAGCGGTATATTGCGGCAGCCTCTGGACCGGCGCTGACCGAGACGTGGTTCCCATGACGACTTTCTGGATACTGCCGTGTGTCGCGCCATTGAGCCGGGTATTCTGTACCCGCACAACAGAGTTTTAATTCTGGGAGTTGATTTCTCCGATATTTACGAGCAGCTTGACACGCCAAACTGCCGCGCAGATCAGAGACAAGTGGCGGAATAGGTGGTCTTGGCATTGATCCGCACGCTGTAGTGCAAATTTAGGATCCGACGGTGCGTATTTTACTCGTTGAAGATGATAACATTCTCGGTTCGTCTCTCCAAAAAGCCCTAGAAAAACATGCCTATGGCGTGGACTGGTTTCGGGATGGTGTTTCCGGGCTCGAAGCTGCGGAAAATGCGGTTTTTGCAGCTGTGATCCTCGATATCAATTTGCCCGGTCTCAACGGGATAGGTGTCCTGAAAGGGTTGCGTCAGAAAGGCAACACGGTGCCGGTGCTGCTTTTGACGGCGCTCGATGCCGTACGGCAGAAAGTTGAGGGGTTGGATGAGGGGGCAGATGATTATCTGGTCAAACCCTTCGATCTGGACGAACTTCTTGCCCGGTTGCGCGCACTGATGAGAAGGCGGGAGGGGCGCACCGAAAGCGTGATCCGGTGCGGTGATCTGGAGGTAGATCCATCTGCGATGGTGATCCGCAAGGGTGGCACACAGCTGCATGCAACCGCCAAAGAGTTCCATCTGCTCAAACTGCTGATGGAGCGTGCAGGTCGTTATGTGACCAAGAATGACATTGAATACGCGCTCTACGACGCGTCCAGTCTGGTCGAGAGTAATGCGATTGAAGTCAATATCTACAATCTTCGAAAGAAGCTTGGGACGGACGTGATCAAGTCGATCCGTGGCGTGGGCTATATGATAGAGCGATGAAAAACTCGACACTTGCGCGCAAGCTCTTTCTCAGAATAGCACCCGTCGTTGCGGTGGCCATCGTCGTCATCGGTGTTTTCGCCTTCAACAGCGCGACGCGAGAAATCGACAATATCTATGATGCCCAGATGATCAACGACGCCAACGTCATGTGGGGGTTGCTGCGTCACAGGCTCGAGGACCCGGCGCGCCAAGGCTCACAAAAGATCGGCGATATCGATTTCAACATGGACAATCAGCTTGCCCTCAATGAGGACGCGGATGATTATGCCGACGCGCATATGGTCCGCGCCTGGGTGGGCGATCGCATTGCGGTCTACAGCAGCACGGCGTTTTTATCCGATGTGCCGCCTCGACCGGTCGGCTTCAGCGATTTTTCTTATAAGGGGGAAGCATGGCGCATCTATTCGCTTCGCATTCCAGACACGGCCATCGTTCTGGAGGTGGGCCAGAAGGATACCCTGAGGGCAACTCTGGTTGCCAATATTCTTCTCAATCTGTTTTTCCCGCTGCTCGTTATTCTGCCGATCATCGCCGCGCTGATCTGGTTGGGCATCAACAGCAGCCTCAGCACGATCCATGATCTGGTCCGCCAAATCCGCACGCGTTCTCCCGACGACCTCTCGGCCATTCCCACAGGGGCTCTCTCGCGAGACTTGCTGCCGTTGGGCCGCTCGATCAATCAGCTTCTCGTCAAGCTCGGGAATTCCCTGACACTCGAAAGGCGCTTTTCCGATCTGGCCGCTCATCAGTTGCGCACGCCGCAGGCCTCGGTGAAGCTGCTATTGCAGATGCTGCAAAATGCTGACGATGAAGCGGAGCGCCGCCAGCTCATTTCAGCTTTGGTGGAAAGCAATGACCGGGCGTCTCACCTCATCGAGCAGCTTTTGCGGCTCGCGCGGGTCAGCCATCATCCGCTGCGGGTGGAAAAAGTGCCGCTCTATCACATGACTGCGTCCGTACTGGCCGAATTCGGTACGCTCATTAACAGCCGCGATCTGGATGTTTCGCTGGAAGGCGAAGAAGACGTCGAGGTCGAGACCGATGGGGCCGCGGTGCGAACGATCATCGTCAACCTGATCGACAATGCGGTGAAATACTCCGTCGTCGGGGGACGGGTGGCGGTTGTCGTTGCGAGAGAAGACGATGCCTGCCGTCTTTCCGTCAGCGATTCTGGTCCCGGTATTCCGCCAGAAGAGCGATCGTCCGTGTTCCAGCGTTTCTACCGAGTCGAGACGCTTCAGACGGAGGGATCGGGCCTCGGCCTTGCTATCGTAGCCGATATTGCCGAACGGCTGTCGATCAAGATCGACATGGGTACGCCGGATTGGGGCACGGGATTGAAGGTCGATTTGCACATTCCTCAAAATGTTTGACGATTTCAGTTTCGCTTCATTTTGACCTAAGCTTCGGCTCATCAGCCCTTGTTATGACCTCTGCCAGACGACAGGCAGGAATTGGTTCATGCAAGTGTTTTGCGATTTTGACGGAACGATCTCGGTCGGCGATACGACGGATCAGGTTCTTACACGGTTCGCCCATCCGGAATGGGAATTCATCGAACAGCAATGGCTGCGTGGCCTCATCGGCTCGGCAGAATGCATGCGCAAACAGATCGCGCTTCTTCACGTCACGCCGCGTGATCTCGATGAGCTTCTCGATACGGTTGAGATCGATCCGGGTTTCCCCGCCTTCTTGTCCGCCTGCAAGGCATGGGATGTACCGGTCACCGTCGTCAGCGATGGTGTCGGCTATTTCATAGGCCGTATTCTGGCCCGCCACGACATCGCCGATTTGCCCATCATAGCCAACGTGCTGACCCAGCATAAGAGCGAAGACGGCGTCGCCTATTCCATCAGCCAGCCATTCGCTGAACGTAACTGCGGCACGGGCTCAGGCGTCTGCAAATGCGCGGTGGTCGAAGCCGTTGGCGGCACGATCTACATCGGTGACGGTCGCTCGGACTTCTGCGTCTCTGACAAGGCAGACATCATGTTTGCAAAAGACAAGCTTGCCGATCACTGCCGCCGGCAGGGCATCCCCTTTATTCCCTTCAACACCTTCACCGACCTTCTTCCCCGCATCACGTCGATCTTGTCCGACGGAGCACGGTCTTACCGTGCCCAGACGCAAACCCTGATCGCGTGAACCAGCCTGAAAGGCATTTTTATGCGTAGCAATGTCATACCCGTTTCAGCAGCAGCCGATTGGCCACACGAAAAGACCGAAGAGGAACTGCGTCTTCTGGAAGATACCTATTGTTCCCATGGCGATACGGTTCACTATTCTCCAAAGCCGAAGTTTTTCACCGAATGCAGCGGGTCCTATCTTTACGACGAAGGCGGCACGGCGTTTCTCGATCTTCAGATGTGGTACTCTGCCGTCAATTTCGGCTATCGCAATGAACGCCTGAACGCGACGGTTCACCGCCAGCTCGATCGTCTGCCGCAAGTGGCATCCCAGTATCTGCACCGCGAAAAGGTCGAACTTGCTACACTGATCGCGCAGGATGCCGAACAGAAGTTCGGCCACGAGGGGCGGGTGCATTTCAACGTTGGCGGCTCGCAGGCCATCGAGGATTCGCTGAAGCTCGTTCGCAATTACACTGGCGGCAAAAGCCTGATGTTTGCCTTCGAGGGTGGCTATCACGGCCGCACGCTCGGCGCGTCGGCCATCACCTCGAGCTATCGGTATCGCCGCCGTTACGGCCATTTCGGCGACCGCGCACAGTTCATCGAGTTTCCCTACCATTTTCGCGGGCCGAAGGGCATGTCGAAGGAAGAGTATGGTGAAATGTGCGTCGCCAAATTCGCCCGCTTGTTCGAAAGCGAATATAATGGCGTCTGGGATCCCAAGGTCGGCAAGAGCGAATACGCCGCGTTCTACATCGAGCCCATTCAGGGAACCGGCGGTTACGTCATTCCACCGATGAACTTCTTCACGGGTCTGAAGAAGGTTCTGGATGACCACGGAATTCTGATGGTGGTCGATGAAATCCAGATGGGTGTCTATCGCACCGGCAAACTCTGGTCGGTGGAGCATTTCGGTGTGTCGCCCGATGTTCTGGTATTCGGCAAGGCCATCACCAACGGGCTGAACCCTCTGTCTGGCGTATGGGCTAGAGAAGAGCTGATCAATCCAACGGTATTTCCTCCTGGTTCGACGCATTCTACCTTCGCCAGCAACCCGATGGGAACGGCTGTTGCGCTGGAAACCATGAAGATGCTGCAGGAGGAAGACTTCGGCGCGGCGATTATGGCCAAGGGTGCGTATTTCCTGGACGGCTTGAAGCAGTTGCAGCGTGCCCACGCCATCGTCGGCGAGGTGGATGGACTGGGTCTTGCTCTGCGTATGGAGATTTGCCAGGACGACAGTTACACGCCCGACAAGGCCACGATGGACTGGCTGTGTGACGAAGGCATGAAGGGCGACTTGCAGGTGGGTGCCAACACCTACGGCCTCGTTCTCGATGTCGGCGGCTACCACAAGAACGTCATCACCTTCGCACCGAACCTGTTGATCAGCTATGAGGAGATCGATCTTGCGCTCGCTCTGCTCGACCAATTGCTGATCCGCGCTGAACGGAGATAGGACCATGCAACTCCTTCTCCTTCATCTTGATGATGCGTTGGAGTTGCAGCCCGGTTTCGTGCGCGCCTGTGTTGCCGCAGGCGCGTCGCAACATGTCGACAAGGATGCGGGCAGGGATGTGCGGCTGTGGAGCAAGCAGCGTCAGCTCAGTGAACTCGCCCGCAGCCTTTCCAAGAACGGATGTGCTCTCAACGGGCAACCCCGGCTTTGCTTTATGGGGTCAGGCGATTTCCACCACATAACGGCTCTGCTGCTCGACGCCGCATTGGAAAAACATCCGACCCCCACGACGCTGATCCATTTCGACAATCATCCCGACTGGGTAAAATTTAAAGGCGGGTTGCACTGCGGCTCATGGGTCAACAGTGCGCTGGAAAATCGGAACATCGACAAGGTCATCACCATTGGCGTGTGCAGCGACGACTTGCGCAATCCCGAGCGCAAGGGTGCCAATCTCAAGTGGCTCGGACAGGGCAGGCTCGAGCTTTATCCCTATTCGCATCCTCCAAGCCGGGTATCATCAGACTATGGAAGCGGGCCGAGTTTTCGTCACGAGGCCGGTGCGCTTCACTGGCGCTCGATTTGCGGGATCGGCGAGGCGAATTTCTTCGAGGAAATCCTCGGTCGCATTCAGACGCCATCGGTCTATATCTCCATCGACAAGGATGTTCTGGCTGCCGATGACGCCGTCACCAATTGGGATCAGGGCGGTATGCGGCTGCCCTATCTCCTTTCCCTCATCAGCGAAATCGGCAGGCGTCATCGCATCATTGGGGCGGACGTCATCGGTGATTATTCCGCGCCTGCCTATTCGGGAATGCCCTGGACGCAGATTGCAAAGAAGGTCGAAAGCCTGATCGATCAGCCGCGTCTGCGTCAGGACAAATCGGCGATCGAGGATGTCAACAGCGCGTCAAACTATGCGCTCCTCGATATTCTGGCGGAGCACATGCAATGAACGGCAGCCTGACCCTCACCATGCTTGGCCTGATCTGTTTCTGCATCCTTGCGGAAACGGCGCGTGAAGTCTGCTTCAAATATGCTGCCAATGACAGCACCCTGGCCGCGACCTTGGTCAAGCCGGTCACATGGGCTGGCATCGTCTTCTGGGCGCTCGAATTGATGAGCTGGACTGCGGTTTTGCAGAGGGTGCCGCTTTCGATTGCCTTTCCCTTGATGGCGTTGAGTTACGCCGCAATCGTTGTGGCAGGGGCCATTTTTTTCAAAGAACACATCAACATCAATCACGCCTTGGGGGTGTTTCTCATCACCTCCGGCGTCGTCTGTGTGGGAGTTACAGGATTATGAAAATCTTCGCACATACCAAATGGGATGTCGCCCCGGTCATCGCAGCCGTTGCGCATCTGGCTTTCGACATCTACCTGATCGCCGGTTTTCACAGCCGACCGCTTTGGCTTTCCGGCGTTCTCGGTTGTCTCTACGCCATTTCTATTTCGTGGAATATCAACAGCATATCCCACAATTTCATCCACACGCCCTACTTCAGGACAAAGTTGATGAACTACGGGTTCAGCCTGCTGGAATCAGTCGCTATCGGGTTTTCCCAGACCTACTATCACTGGATCCACATGCGGCATCATTCTGGCAACAGCGACAGGCCGGATGAAAAAGGTGACACGGTTGATCTCCTGTCGATCTACCGCCACGGTCGCAACGGTGAGCCGGAAAATGTCTGGTCCTATACCTTCCTCAGCTTCTTTCGTGACGACATCGGAGACATCCACAGGGCCATCGCGAAGAACCGTCCGTTCGACGCCAAATGGGGACGTTTGGAGCTGGCGGTCTTCCTGGCCATGGTCGGTGCCGTCTTGCTTTACGACTGGAAAGCGGTGCTGTTTTTTGCCCCCTTCTATTATCTCGGCAACTGCCTCTCGTCGCTGAACGGATATTACGAACATCTGCACGGTGATCCCGATGTCCCGATTGCCTGGGGCGTGAGCAGTCACAAGCCGTTCTATAACTGGCTGTGGTTCGGCAATGGCTATCATGCAGAACACCATTACCGCCCGAAAACACACTGGACGAAACTCAGCACGCTGCACGAGCAGATCAGGGCCGAGCAGGAGAGAGCGGGCGTACACGTCATCAGCACCTGCCACGCATTGGGCTTCATGGCCAAGGAAAACCGTGAGATGGAGCTTCATCGTGACATCTGATGCGCTGAGTTTTTATCTGGAAGGAACCAATGGCAGAGGTGTGCTGCTGGTTCATGGCCTCACCGGTGCGCCATCGGAAATGCGGCTGGTCGCCCGGCAGCTCAATCGCAGGGGATATAGCGTTTATGCACCCCTTCTGGCCGGACACGGTTCCGACGTCGATGCCCTGCGCCGTTCGAGCTGGCAAAATTGGCTGGACAGTTTGATCGATGCGGCGGCGTTGCTGGCGGCCCGATCAGAAGAAGTCTTTGCGGCTGGCATCTGCGTCGGGGGCAAGCTTTCCATTTTGGCGGCGGATGCCCAACCTGACACCATCCGGGCGGCTGCGGTCTACTCGCCATGTTTCGGTTATGATGGCTGGAACGTGCCGTTCTATTACCCGCTTCTTTCCCATCACATCGACTGGCTCTCGCACGTCCCTTTTCTGGATCGGCTGAGTTTCAGCGAAACGCCTTCGATGGGTATCAAGGACCCGCGCATGCGCCGGATGATCGGAGGCATGGCAAGTGAAGGCATTCTCGAAAAGTTTCCCGGAAAGGGGCTGATCGAGATGCATCGGCTGGGCAAGGCGCTCAAACAAAGATTGCCCGATATTCATACGCCGACGCTGATCGTGCATTCGGTAGAAGACGATCTCAGTCATGCCCGGCATGCCCGCTACATCAACGATCACATCGGCGGATCGCATGAACTGCGATGGATCGAAGACAGCTATCACATGATCCATGTCGACCGGCACCATCGCCAGGTCGCGGATTTCACCGCCGATTTTTTTGAGGCTCATCATGCTGCATCTCGTTCATAGTCCCGTTGCCATGGGAACGGGAGACACGGTCGCCCACATCAGCAAGACGCTTCACGACATCGAGCCTGCAGCATGGAACATTTGCTTCCCAGCGCAGGTCGAGGATTACGACTGCCTGCTAGCGATAGAGGAGGCTGGCCTTGCAGGCTTCGAGTGGCGTTATGTCACGCTTTTCGAAAATGACATGGTCGTTGCCGCCATGCCCTTCTTCATTTGCCCTTACGCGCTGGATACCACGCTTGAGGAGGGACCTGTCCGACGGATTGTGCGACGGATGCGGCAATGGTCCCCACGGTTGCTGACAATGCGGCTTGCATGTCTCGGCTCGCCCTGCACCGAAAGCGCTACCATCGGTTTTCACCCCGATATCGCCGCCAGCCAGCGCCCGGCGCTGTTTCGCCGGTTGCTGAGTGCTTTCGAAGCCTATGCGACCAATGAAAAATGTACGCTAATGGGCGTGAAAGATGTACCAGAGACGGCGCCATTTGCGCTGGTCGATGTTCTCCGTGAACGCGGTTTCGCCACCATCGGCAGTCTGCCGACAGCCTCCCTCGACATCGATTTTACGACCATCGAAGACTATCTCGAATGCCTGTCGGCCAGCACGCGCAAGGATATGCGCCGCAAGCTAAAGTCGCTTGAAAAGGTGCGCATCGAAACGAGGACGGATTTTGCCGATTTGTTGCCGCAGGTCATGACGCTCTATCATGATACGCGCAACCGCAGCGAATGGCAGTTCGAGGAGCTGACGAAAGCCTATTTCTCCGGCATTCTGGTGCGGATGGAAGGCCGAGCCTTCTGCACGTTCTACTTTGTCGATGATACGCTGATTGCGGCCAATCTCCTGGTTCACGATGACGAGACGCTGATCGACAAGTTTTTCTGCATGGATGGAGAAAAGGGCCGTGCCTACAATCCCTATTTCCTCAGTTGGTTCACTAATCTACGCTATTGTCTCGACCATGATCTGACCCGGTATCAAAGCGGGCAGGCCTATTACGAAAACAAAATCCGGTTGGGCAGCACGCTGACGGCCAACAGCATGTTCTTTCGTCATCGCAACCCCATAGTACAGGCGCTTCTCAAGTTACTATCGCCACTTTTTTCCACCGATGAGGTGACGTGATGACCCCGATCCGTCTGTCGTGGCTGGCAGTGCCGGTGCTCAACACGCTGTTTCAGATTTTCATCAAACGCGGTGCCGAGGATATGGGCGAGACCGGCGGCATGTGGCATTGGTTGGCCGGTGCGCTCCAGTCTCACTGGGTCATCGCAGCCATCGCAGTCGAGATCATATGCTTTTTCCTCTGGATGAACATCCTCTCGGAACTCGATCTCAGCAAGGCATTTCCGCTGTCTGCCGTCAGCTACGTCATGGTCATCGCTAGCGGATGGCTGATTTTCGGCGAACCTGTCATGAGGCTTCAGGTCATCGGAAGCATCCTCATCCTGACGGGTGTCTGGTTGATTGCCATCGCCAGTAAGGGCGAAGACAAAACGCACGAGGTTACCGAAACGCGATGTCGCGCATCACTATGATCTGGACGCGCGTTTTTGCCGGATGTGGGAGTACTACCTGTCGACGGCGGAAGCCGCTTTTCGCTACGAGGATCTGGTCGTGTTCCAGATTCAGATCACCAAACGCAACGATATCGTCCCCGTCACGCGCGGTTATCTCTATTCTCGCTCAAAAAGCGATCTGGAAAGACCGATTGAGTGAAAAGCCGATAATGTTCTGGTCCGGTGAACCGAGAACGCTTGTGATCGGGCTCGATGCGGCATCATTCAAAAGCCGGTCGTATTTATAATAGACTTGCGCGCTCCAGGCGGGAGAAATGGTGTAGGTGGCTGCAACTGCCACACCAACGGACTTCAATCCACCGTCCGCATCGAAGGCATCGAGACGTCCATTTCTCGCGGACTCGTCCGGTGTAATGCTAAAGTTCGGATTCATATAGGCCGAATTTGCCAGTGAGGCACGGCTACCTAAGGAAAAGACAAGCTTGTCGTTGACGGGCAAAAACCAGTCAGCGGCCAGGTCTGCCACAAGGCCTTCACCGCCCCACAGTGCCTGGCGCGTTTCGACGCGTAGCCGCAATTTTTCCTCGACGGGCCAATATTGTATGAAGGCCCCCGCATCGATTGCCCAGTCTACCTCTTGCAGGCCAATCACGCGCCGGTCGTCCGAAATCGACCGGCCAGAGCGAAAGCCAGCAACGGGACCGAACTCCACACCTGAAAGCTCCAGCAGCGTATAATCAATGTTGTCGTCAGGCGCGCTATAGTCCGCTGCCTCGTCCATGCGCCTGATATCGAAGGATGGAATGAAACCTACCGAGTTTCGGCTGGCACCCGGATAAGATGGCCCATACTCCGTGGAACCACCGATCGTCACGATCCAATCAGTTGACACGTGCTGTGGGGCATCTTGCGCCGAGGCTTGATAGGTCGTCATCATCAAGACCAGAAAGAAACCAGTGCTTGAACAACAACCACGCCAGCGCGCTGAAGAACTCATATCACTCGCCCGTCCTTTTAGTATCACCTGTGAGCTTGTTCTTTTTCAGTTCTATCCACAAGGACATTATTGCGATGAGTCTCACTCCGTTGATTGCCACTAAGAACTAACCCCGAGCACAGGATAAGGAGTGCGGCGGCGCGCGTTAAAGCTGTGGTGCGAAAGTCGTGAAGCTTACCTGGTCTGCGCTTGCGTTGTCGGATAGCGGGCACAAACTTAGATTTGCCAAAGGCCCACTGCTGTCGTCCAGCAGCAGGCCTCCACTGTCAAAACCTTCGAGGGGTTCAAATCTTCTAAAGGTTGGCGAGCAGGTCGTTGATTCGCGATTCCATGTCGGCGAGTGCTGCATCGACATTTTTCTGGCCGATGATGGCTGCGTTCATTTCCTCGCCAATAATATCCTGAATCGCAAACTGGCGCTGCACCGTGGCAGGCAGCGGTGTGCCGAGTGTGGCGATGGAGGACACGGTATCTCGGTGAGGCAGGGCCTTGAACGCATCGCTTTCCAGGACAGCTTTTACCGATGGCAGGTGACCGGTGCGCGCCCACTCGAAGTCGTTATCGGCAAAGAACTTCAGGAATTTGCCGATGGCTGCGGTTTGCTCCTCGGTTCGGTCTTTCTGGGAAACGCCCCAGGCGTGGCCGTCGGCATATTGGGCTTTTTTGCCGGAAAAGAGCTGCGGATAAGGATACACCGCGTAGCCACCTTTGTTCAGTGCGGTACCCTTCGTTTGCGAAGATGCGTTGTAATCGCCAATCACCCATGTGCCGTTCAGCTGGACACCGCCTTCACCGGCCAGAAACGCGTTGATCGCGCCTGCATAATCCATGTCCTTGGTGGTGTCGTTGTTGTCGTAGAGCGCCTTATAGAGCTCAATGACCTTCTTTGCCTCGGGCGTTTGCAGCTTGACCTTGGTTGGATCGGCAAAGAAATCTGAACCCTGCTGGAAGAGATATGTGTAGAAGTTGCGGGCGAACAGCGCCTTTTCATTGGCGAGGTTCTGGATCATGTAAGGTTTGCCGGTCTTTTCCCTGAACTGTTTGGCCTGCGCCAGAAGCTCGTCTACGCTTGTCGGTAGCTTCGGGGTTCCATCGGCATTTACAAGGCCTGCTTGCTTGAAGAGATCCATGTTGATGTGAAACAGCATGGTCCAGTTGTCGATGGGTAGGCCATACATTTTGCCTTCTTTGGTCACCCCGCCGCGCGCTGCTTCGGTAAACAGGTCCGGCGTGATGCCATTTTTCGCCAACAGTTCGTCAACTGGCAGCAACAATCCCTTGGACTGGTAATCGGAGATCGCAGAGTGGTGGATCGACACGATATCCGGCGGATCGCCGGCCGCAAATTGTGCTGTCAGTTGGTCATATCCTGGCCATTCCACCGTCGTCACCGAAATATGGATGTCGGGATTGTCGGCATTGAATTTGTTGATGATCGACGTGATGATCCCGCATTCCCCAACCGCCTTGGTAACATCGGTATTGGTGCCGAAATCCGCATCGCAGGCACCAAAGAAGCGCTGCAAGGTCAGTTCCGCGGCAGCATATGCGGGGCTTGCCCCCATGAGTGCGACGACGGATGCCGCCGCCAAAAACGACCGTCTAAGTACCTGCATCATGATAGTCTCCTCCGTACATGATCGGTGTTATGATCCGGCGATTGCATGCGCCGGGCTTTTTGAAATGGCTCAACGCACCGCAGCACCCGACACCGCGGTGACGATGTATTTCTGGAAGAACAGGTAGAGAATGAGGATCGGTGCACCCGCAAAGACTGCCTGCGACATCAGAAAGCCAAGGCCTTCCGACTGTGCAAAATTCGTCTGTGTTGAAGCGATGCCGACCGTCAGCGTGTACATTTCCTTTTTCGTGCCGGAAATCAGTGGCCAGAAGTAATCGTTCCAGGCGTTTAGAAACGTGAATATTCCAAGGGTCGCTTGTGCCGGCAACGTTAGCGGCAACAGAACTTTCCAGAAAATCTTGAAGCGACTTGCATTGTCGAGCAACGCAGCTTCATCGAGCTCTTTCGGAATGGCCCGGAAATACTGTGTCATCAGGAATACGCCGAATGGTGCGGATAATCCGGGCAGAATAAGGCCCTGGTAGCTGTTGTGGAATTTAAGCCAGCTGAACAGCTGGTGGCGCGCGATCAATACCGCCTGCTCGGGCACGGCAAGACCCATCAGGACGAGCACGAAAATGACATTTCGGAACGGAAAGTTGAGCCGGGCAAAGCCGTAACCAGCGAGCGAAGCCAGGATGAGCGTGCCGATCGTCAGGCCACCCGAAACAACCAAGCTGTTGAGTATCCAGCGAAACACCGAAGATGTTGCCAGGATGTTGATGTAATTCTGGATGGTGTAGGGCGCATGAAACACGGCGTTCATGCTGACCATCAGCTCCTTGTTGTCCTTGATCGAAAGGGCAACGACCCAGATGAGAGGTGCCATCATAATGGCAGCCGAAGCGATAGTGAGGCAGAGGATCACCCGGTCGCCTGTGGTGCGGCCGACCATGCCGGAAACGCGTTCATTGCTCATTGCGCATCTCCCTGTCGACGAGAAACCAGAAACTGGACCATTGCGGCGATCAGGATCAACACGAACAGGACCTCAGATGCTGCTGCTCCGAGACCGAGGTCCCATTTCGTGAAGGCGGCTTCGTAAATGTAAAGAACGAGCGGCTTGGAGACATTGTTTGGCCCGCCGTTCGACATCAGTTTCGCCTGACCGAACAACTGGAACTGAAGGACGATCTGGATAACCACGACCAGCACGAAAGTCCGCTTGATGGACGGGAAGGTAATGAAGCGGAAGGTGCGCCAGCGGCTGGCGTTGTCCAGCGCGGCTGCCTCGTAGATGTCACCGGGGATTTGCTGGAGAGCCGCGAGATACAGCATCATCGGCAGACCGATGCACCACCAGATCGTCGCGATTGCAATCGCGATCATCACCAGATCGGGATTGGACAGGAAGGCGGGGGCAGTCGCGCCGAACCAGCCATAGATCGTCGATAGCAAGCCGAAGTTTGGGATGAAGACGATGCGCCAGACCAAAGTGACAATGGTGACGGAGAGGACCGACGAGGCGAAGAACACAGTGCGCAGCACAGCCGCTGTGCGCGTCTGGCGGTTGAGCGCCAGTGCCAGCAAAAGCCCGATGACGGCGAGAGCCGGAACGGTCAGCGCTACAAAATAAAACGTGTTCCAGATCGACTGAATGAAAATGCGGTCGTTGAACAGACGGATGTAATTCGTCAGGCCAACGAAGCGACCGACGGAAAAGGCGTCTGCTTTGTGCAGGCTGAGCCATATGCCCCAAAACAGGGGAACGACGAGCAGAGTGATGAAGAAGAAAAGGTAAGGCGCAACGAAAAGCGCATTGCGCCATAAGGGTGCATTGACCGACTGGACCTTGCGAGGTGCGCTGCTGACCGTCTCAGCCATGGTCGCCATCCTGCGCGTGATAAGCTCGACCATCCGCGTCGAACAGATGCGCCCGCTGGCCATCCAGCGAAAGTCCGATCCTGTCTCCGATGTTTGCACGGCTAAGGCCGATATCTTCGGCGACGATCATGCTGCCATCGTCGAGCCGTGTGTAAAGCAGCGTGCGGTCCCCCAGTCGTTCCAATACCTCGACCGTGCCATTGGTGGCTGAAGGTGCACCATCTTCCGCCCGCCGTATCGCTTCCGCGCGGATGCCAAGCGTCTGTTCACCGCTTGTCAGCATGCCGGCACGCACGCCCGTTTGCAGCCGGGAGCCATCCTGAAGGGTGGCGACTGCAAAGCCATCGGCCTCGGAAATCTGCACCGGCATGAAGTTCATCGTGGGCGAACCTACAAAGGTCGCGACGAAACGGCTGGCGGGACGCAGATAGATATCCATCGGCGTTCCGATCTGCTCGATCTTGCGGTTGTTCATCACAACCACGCGGTCGGCGAGCGTCATTGCCTCGATCTGGTCATGGGTTACGAAAATCATGGTGGATTTGACCCGGTTGCGCAGTT
Source organism: Agrobacterium vaccinii (assembly GCF_021310995.1). Taxonomy (NCBI): domain Bacteria; kingdom Pseudomonadati; phylum Pseudomonadota; class Alphaproteobacteria; order Hyphomicrobiales; family Rhizobiaceae; genus Agrobacterium; species Agrobacterium vaccinii. Next base: position 1,164,996 of record NZ_CP054151.1, read on the forward strand.
GGGCCAGTTCGACTCGGGTTCTCACGCGCAAGGCGGCGTCGAGGTTGGAAAGAGGTTCATCGAACAGAAATGCTTTTGGTTCCTTGACGATGGCGCGCCCGATGGCCACGCGCTGTCGCTGGCCGCCGGAAAGCTGGCCCGGCTTGCGCTCAAGCAGATGGCCGATCTCCAGCATCCTAGCCGCTTCGGCGATACGGGCCGAGACCGTTTCGGGGGGAACACCTATGTTGTGGAGGCCGAACGCCATATTGTCCGAGACAGTCATATGCGGGTAGAGCGCATAGGATTGGAATACCATAGCGATGTCGCGCTTGCCGGGAGGAAGCGTGTCGATGCGCTCGCCGTTGATGGAGATCGTACCTTCATCCACGCTCTCAAGCCCGGCGATCATGCGCAGCAAGGTGGACTTACCGCATCCCGATGGGCCGAGAAAGACCATGAACTCGTTGGCTTTAACCGAGAGTGACAGGTTTTCCAGAACGGTCATGGCACCATAACGCTTGGTGACATTGTCTATTTCGATCTGCGCCGTCATGTCAGCCTCCACCCTGCCATCGACGCCATGTCGCGATCTCTTCGTTCCGCGTAAAAGTGTATGTCCATCTTCTGCTCCCCCAACCGTGTCCTCAAGCCGACAGGCGGATCATGCGGTAACTCAGCGGTGCAACGGAAACGGTAAGCCGTTCCTGATCCAATATGGCACCTTCTCCTTTCACCGGTACGACATTGTCAGGCTTGTGTTCGGTGTTGGTGATGTTGATATCGGAGTGCGCAATGACCTGGTCGTCTGCAATCGAGAGCGCACCGAATTCCAGCAATTGAACATCGAGGTCCAGCGCTTCTGTGAGGTGACGATTGACGATGAAAAATGTCACATTGCCTTTGGCCTCGTCGCGCACAGCCGAAACATCAAGGTAGGGCACGGAGCCTACGCCGTCAGCTTCATAGGTTGGGCTATCGACCATCAGCTTCAGGGCCGTTCCACGCCCGTAGACGGATGCATAATAGTACGGATAGAAAATCGTCTGACGCCAGGCAGGGCCGCCAGGAACCGTCATGATTGGCGCGATCACGTTGACGAGCTGTGCAAGGCAGGCGATCCGCACGACGTCCGACCGGTTGATGAACGTGTTAAGGATGCAACCAACCTGCAGCACATCCTCGAAATTATAGTCATCTTCCAAAAGCGCGGGCGCCTCTGGCCAACCGCTACCACCTTCGAGAATCGCACGGTCACGCTCCTTGGAGTGGTACCAAACGTTCCATTCGTCGAAAGAGATATAGACATCTTTTTTGGATCGCTTCTTCGACTTCACATAGGCGATCACACCGGCAACGGTGGCGATGTAATTGTCGAGTTCCAAACTGCGAGCGAGGTAATTTGCCGTGTCCTTGGCGCGGTTTTCGAAATACATATGCAGCGAGATATAGTCGACCTCGTTATATGTGTGCTCCAGAACGGTTGCCTCCCACTGCGGGTAAGTCGGCATGTGAGCATTCGACGACCCGCAGACGACCAGTTCGAGGCGGCTGTCGAAAGCGCGCATCGCTTTGGCCGTCTCATGGGCAAGTCTTCCATATTCGTCTGCTGTCTTGTGGCCGATCTGCCAGGGGCCGTCCATTTCGTTGCCAAGGCACCATAGGCGCACGTCGAATGGCTCTTCGCGGCCATTGGCGCGCCGCTTGTCGCTCCAAGTGCTACCCCCCTCGTGGTTGACGTATTCCAGAAAGTTGCGCGCCTCATCCAGACCACGAGAACCGAGATTGACCGCCAGCATCATTTCCGTGCCGACAGAAGTACACCAGTCCGCGAATTCATGAATGCCGACCTGATTGCTCTCTGACGTGTGCCATGCAAGGTCCAGCCTGACGGGGCGCTCTTCCCGCGGACCGATCCCGTCTTCCCAATTATAGGCTGAAACGAAGTTGCCGCCGGGATAACGGACAATCGGGACCTGAAGCTCCTTCACGAGGTCGATGACATCCTGCCGCATGCCGTTTTCATCGGCAGTCGCGTGATCCGGCTCGTAAATCCCTGTGTAAACGGCCCGACCAAGATGCTCGATAAACGAACCGTAAAGGCGCGGATCGATCTCGGCGATGCTGAACTTGGCGTGGGCAGTAACGGCCGCCTTCATCTCATTCTCCACTGTATCCAAATCTATGATATGTATCATTATTTGAGATAAATAGAGACAACAACGGCCTTTGGGTCAAGTTAAAAGTGTTGTGCAGCGCACCCGTCGAAACGGCCTAGCGCGTTCGCAATCGCAGCAAAATATCCTGGTCGTAATTGCCGAATCCCCGGCCAAAAATATTGATGCCGCCAGGATGTTTGGCGTCGTTTTTCACGCCGATGCGCAGACGTATGGAGTGATGGACTTCCAGTCCCAGATCGGAAAGCCGCACGTCCGATATGCGTAAGCCATCGACATAAGAGCCATCTTCGTTGACACGGAAACTCTTAAGCTTGCCATATTGGGAGCCTTTCAGTTTCCACCAATCGGGAGTGTAAACGCCCCTCTGGTCGCCAAAATCTCCGGGCGAAGTCCATGTCGCGACGTCGATTCCATTGACAGCGAGGGTAATGTCGGAGGGCCAGTCAGCGCTGGTGCCCGGGACTTCGGAACTGAGCTCCAAAGCGAATTCGATCTCGCGAATTTCCGCATTCGAAAGCCTTGCATTGTTTGGAAACTGATACTCCACATAGCCGCGCGTGAACCATATCAGCGCTGTTTTCATGCGGTCTGGATCAAGAAACGTGCTGGGAACATCGAGCAGTCCAATGATGCCATCGACCGAGCAAAGACCACAGGGCGCGGACACCTCGAAGCTGGTGTAGAGACCCAAAGGCATCGACACCTCAATCGCGTTTTTTTCCGTTTCCTTGATGTTATCCTTCAGCACAATCAGGACTTCATCGTACACGCACGAGCAAATCTTCTGGCTTCCCTTGCGAGCCTTGATCGTTTCTGTGCGTATAAGCCCTGCGTCTTCCAGTAACTGGACGCTTGTTGAAACAGTTGATTGCGGAAGGCTCAGCTCAGCGGCAAGATCATTGACATTCATTGGTCCTTTCCGCTGCATCAGTTTTAGCATCGCAATACGCGCCGGTGATGCGAGAGCCTTGAGAACGGATTGATGCTCCTCTGGGTCCACGACAAGGAAATTGCGATTCACGATCAGGCTCCCAAGAATAATAGCTAATCTTTTTTGTACCTGAAAACCTGATTTGATCAATGCATAATCACCTGCAAATCTATGACAATCGATACGGTTGGACTGGTTTGATAACTCGTGCTCGCTGATTGCCCCGGGCCCTGCGTCCATCGGCAAGGCCTATAAGGGTCTGGCCATTCTGCTGATCGGCTGCCCGTGCTCGCTGGTCATCTCGACGCCCGCCGCCATCGCCGCTGGTCTTTCCGCAGGTGCGCGGCGTGGACTGCTGATGAAGGGTGGCACTGTTCTTGAGAACCTGCGTCGGGTCACGCTTGTGGCGCTCGACAAGACGGGAACGCTGACAGAGGGCAAGCCGAAGGTCACCGATATCATCCCGGTCGGGCGGTCGCATGCGCAGATACTGTCTATGGCGGCGGCGCTGGAAAGCGGTTCCAGCCACCCGCTCGCGATGGCGATCCTGGAGCGCGCCAAGAACGACAAGGTGCCGGTCCCGCCCGCCTTCGCGTCAAAAGCGATCCCCGGCAAGGGTGTTTCGGGCTCCATCGGCGGCGAGCAGGCCATGTTGCTGTCACCGAAGGCGGCACTCGCCGAGAAGCCGATCGAGCAGGCTTTGCTGGATCAGATCGACAGCCTCAACGCTGAGGGCAAGACAGTGTCCATCCTGCTCGCGGGCAATTCCGTTGCGGGCATGATCGCCATCCGCGACGAGCCACGCGACGATGCGAAATCGGGTCTCCAGATGCTGAAGCGGGCGCAGATCGGCGCAGTGATGCTGACGGGCGACAACCAGAGGACGGCAGAGGCAATCGGCGCTGATCTAGGGATTGATGTCCGCGCTGGTCTTCTGCCTGAAGACAAGCAGAAGATCGTCCGCGAAAAGCAGAGCCAGGGTTTCGTCGTCGCAAAGGTCGGTGACGGCATCAACGATGCCCCGGCATTGGCTGCGGCTGATATTGGGATAGCCATGGGTGGCGGCACGGATATCGCGTTGGAAACCGCCGATGCCGCAATCCTGCATGGTCGGGTCTCCGATATCGCCAACATGATCGATCTGTCGCACGCGACGATGGGCAATATCTGGCAGAACATCACCGTGGCGCTCAGTCTCAAGGCCGTCTTCCTGATAACGACGGTGATCGGTGTCACAGGCCTGTGGCCAGCTATTCTTGCCGACACGGGAGCCACCGTCCTCGTCACCATGAATGCCATGCGTCTGCTCGCCTGGAAGGGCAAGGTAGCGGAATGAAGGAGAATACAATGCGCAGACTGCTGCTCGGGCTTGTTGCCCTGATGCCGACCACGAGCCTCGCTCACGACTATAAGGTGGGCGACCTCGTGATCAACCATCCGAAAATCGTGGAGACGCCGCCTGGCGCCAAGGTCGCCGCTGGATATCTGACCGTCGTCAACAACGGAAGCTCGGACGACCGTCTGGTTGCCATCGAAAGCACCGTCATTCCCAAGATCGAGATGCACACGTCGACAGTCACCGATGGCGTGGCCCGCATGACGGAAATGGACGGTGGAATGGTGCTTCCAGCGGGCAAAAGCGTTGCGCTTGGAGATGCAGGGACCCACGCCATGTTCACCGATCTCACGAAGCAGTTGAAGCAGGGCGAGAAGATCGAAGCGGTGCTGGTGTTCGAGAAGGCGGGTCGCGTTCCCGTCGTCTTCAATGTCGAGAAACGATCCGCGCAGAAGGCTGAGACGCATGACCACCCGTAATTCGAAATTCCTGAAGCGTATCCGGTGGATAAGCTGGAGCCTGATTGCCGTCCTCGCCACCGCGCTTGCTATTGTATGGGTTGAGGGGAGGTTTGCGACGGAGGCCGAGGCGAAACCCTATGCGACCCCGTTTCAACTGACGGACCAGAATGGCGCGACCGTCGCGGAGCGCGACACGCTGGGCAAGCCATCGGCGTGGTTATATGGATTTACGCATTGCCCGGATGTCTGCCCGACAGCGCTGGCCGAGATGGCGCAAGTGCTTGAGCAACTTGGGCCAGAGGCGGACAAGTTGCGTGTGGTCTTCGTCAGTGTCGATCCGGCCCGTGACACGCCGGCGCTGCTCAAGGATTACGTCGCCTATTTCGATGAGCGCATCTTGGCTCTCACCGGCCCGGATCAGCAGCTGCAGCAGATGACCAAGGCAAGATATATTTATTACAAGAAGGTCGGGGAGGGTGACTCCTACGAGATGGATCACACCGCTGGCGTCCAGCTCGTGCGTGCCGATGGCAGGTTCTTCGGCACTTTGGACAGCCATGAAACGGCAGAGGTTCGGATGCAGAAAATCAGGCGTCTGATCGGCGAATAGATCATGATCCAGATAGTAACCATCGTCTTGATCTGGGCATATGTTCTCGCCTTCCTCTATCTCACGTTCCGCACGGCGCGACGATCCGGTCAGAGCGTCTGGCTGTTTTCGGCAGGGCGGGAGCGTCAGGGAATTCCTGCTGCACTCTTCCGGTTCGCCTTTATCCTTGGCTGCGCTTTGCCGCTGGTATCGTTATGGGTTGATGCGGAGTGGGCCGTTGGCACCATCACTCCGTTGAACCTCGGCGCCCCCGCTGCATCGATCGGTATCATGCTGATGATCGTAGGTGGCGCGGGTGCGCTTTATTCTCAGTGGTACATGGGCAATTCCTGGCGGATCGGTGCCGCAGCAGGCAGGTTGGGAAGCATCGTCTCCGAAGGTCCGTTTGCGTATTCCAGAAACCCCGTTTTTGTTGGCCAGATCACACTATTCTCGGGCCTTGTACTCGCCCACCCGACAGGCTTGCTGCTTGCTATTCTCATCTGCGTCGTTGTGGCCGCATGGATGCAGGTACGCATCGAAGAACGTGTCCTCGACCACGACCTTGGCAAGCCGTATTTCGACTACCGTCAACGGGTCAGAAGATGGCTGTAATCGAGGATCATCTAACACTTTTATGGTGCTGAGAAGCAAAATGTAGGGTTACTGACTAGGTTCTTAGTAACTACGGTCTTGGCGACCGCTTGAGTCTGACGGAACGGCAGGATGCAGAACCGGGCTCGGGCCTGTTGTTCCCAAGGGCTTCGGTCCCACAACCACTCTTTACGAAATGCCCTCAGCTATAAAAATAAGGCCCACATGTCCCGATAAACGGCATGCTCACCATTTCACGCCGTCCCATCCACCAGAATAAACGGCTGCCCCCGCGAACACATTTCAATCCGCGCATCCACTTTGTAGATGTTCCTCAGCATATCTGGCGTAATCACATCCGCTGTCTGGCCGCTGACCGCCATTTTGCCGCCGGCGATGACGATGGTGTGTTCGCAGTAGCGAAGCGCGTGGTTCAGGTCGTGCAGGGCGATCAGGATGATCATGCCGTTTTTACGGGCAAGGCGGGTGACGAAGTCGAGGACTTCGACCTGACGATGGAGATCCAGCGCAGAGGTTGGTTCGTCCATCAGCAGCACTTCCGGCTTGCGCACCAGCGCCTGCGCCAGCGACACCAATTGCCGTTGACCGCCCGACAACTCGCCGAGACCGCGAAACGCCAGGTCGTGGATGTTGAGCGCTTTCAGAATGGCGTCGATCTCGGCCAGTTCATCATCATGCACTTTCCAGCTGCTGCCCTGTTTGGCGGATAGCAGAATGGATTCGTAGACGGTCAGAACTGCGTTGGCGCCGGTATCCTGCGGCATGTAGCAGATGGTGCGCGGTCCCTGTTCAATCTGAGAAAGCGTCACCACACCGGGGCCTTTGATGAGGCCTGCGATGCGCTTGAACAGCGTGGATTTTCCCGCCGCATTGGGGCCGATCACCGCCGTCACGCTGCCGGCTTCCAGCATATCCATTGTGACATTGGAAAGAACCGTCGTGCGCCCGTATTTGGCGCCGACATCCTGAAGGGCGAGGGCTACCATGCGCGTCTCCTGTTGGAGAAGATGAGGACGAAGAAGAAGGGCACGCCGACCAGTGCGGTGATGACGCCAATCGGCAGGATGGCACCGGGGATCAGCATCTTGCTGACGACGGAGGTGACGGAGAGCAGCAGCGCGCCGCAGATCACCGATCCTGGTAAGAAGAAGCGCTGGTCTTCGCCCACCACCATCCGGGCGATGTGCGGGCCGACGAGGCCGACGAAACCGATGGTGCCGACGAAGGAGACCGGAATGGCGGCCAAAAGGCTGACGGTCAGCATGGTCTGCAAACGCAGGCGGCGGACATTCACGCCCATGCTGGCGGCCTTGTCGTCACCCAGCCGCAGCGCCGTCAACGCCCAGGCGTTTTTCATGAACAGTGGCACGGTCAACACCAGAATGGCGCCGGTGACATAGACCTTCGCCCATGTCGCCTTGGTCAGGCTGCCCATGGTCCAGAACACCACGGCGGCGAGCGCCTGTTCCGACGCCAGATATTCCAGCAGGGACAAAGCGGCATTGAAGGTAAATACCAGCGCGATGCCGAGCAGCACGATGGTTTCAACCGAAACGCCGCGCATCGTGGAAGCAAAGTGAATGAACATGGCCGCCAGCATAGCCATCAGGAAGGCGTTGATGGGGATCATATATTCCACGGCACCGGGAAAAATCGCCACGCCGCCGACCAGCGCCAGAGCCGCGCCGAAGCTGGCGGCGGCTGAAATACCGAGCGTGAAGGGGCTGGCTAGCGGGTTCGACAGAATGGTCTGCATCTGCGCACCTGCTACCGAGAGCGAGGCACCGACGGTGACCGCCATCAGTGCAATCGGCATGCGGATATCCCAGATCACCACGCGCAGCTGGTTGGCGACGGCGGCAGGATCGAAGATGGCTCCAATGACTTCAGATAGCGAATAACGCGCCGGGCCAAGCGCCATATCGGTTGCGACGCTTAGGCACAGCGCCACGACGAGGCCGATCAGGATCAGGATACGGCGACCGGCCAGAGCGCGATATTGATCGCGCCCCGTCGTCTCGACCTGTGTTTCCACGATGGGTGCCATTTAATTCGAGCCTTTTTCAAGTGAAACGAAATATCCCGGCTTGTAGGTCACCGGCAGGAATTTCTGGTGAAACTCTTCGAAATTCTTTTCCGGGTTCAAATCGGTAAACAGGTCCGGGTGAAACCATTTTGCAAATTGCTGGATGGGGAAGAACTCGTAAGGCGCACCATAGAACTGGTGCCAGACGGCGTGGACATTGCCCTTCTTCACCGCATCCAGTTCCGGAAACGGCGTGCGCGTCATCAGCTTTGCCAGACGTTCACGCGATAGAGCCATATCGGCACCGCGGCCAACGGGCACGAACTGGTTGATGTCGGATTCGGCTGCCCAATTGGAGCCGGTCACGATGACATGGTCCGGGTTGGACACCAGAAGCTGCTCGGGGTTGAGGTCACCAAAGGTGGTCTTGATCACGTCCGCTGCGATGTTGTGCCCACCCGCCTGTTCGACCATGGTGCCGAAATTGACAGGGCCGAAGGTGCGGCAGCAGGCGTCTTCGCCTGAGATGCCTGGCGCGCGCTCGATGAAAACGCCCGGGCGCTTCAAATCTTTCACAGACGCCAGTTTGTCCGTCACCAGCGCGATCTGTGCGCGGCGATAAGCGATGAACTCCTCCGCGCGTTGCTCGGCCCCGAAAATAGTACCGAGGACGCGGACGGAATTTTCGCTGTTTTTTTCCGGGTCGAGTCGGAAGTCGAGATAGACGACCTTGATGCCCGCCGCCGCTGCCTTCTCCTCGAACCCGCTTTCCTTGGCGGTTTTTTCCACCTCCAGATTGAGCGTGATCACATCTGGCGAAAGCGAGATGGCCTGTTCGAGGCTGAACTCGCCCTGCGGCAGATAGCCGAACAGCGGTAGTTTTGCGATCTGCGGAAAGCGTTCCACATAGGCCGCGTAGCTATCAGGGTCTTTCTTGATCAGATCATCACGCCAGCCGACGATGGTGTCGAAGGTCTTGTCGCCTTTCAGCGCGGCGATCACATGCGCCTGACGTGCCTCACCGACGATGACGCGTTTCGCGGGGTTGTCGATCTCGACCTTGCGACCGGCGGAATCGATGATTTCGGCTGACAGCGCTGGCATTGCGAGCAATGCGAGAATGAGGGCGGCGATCCGGTTAAAATTCCTGAACGGCATGGGCAATCCTTTCGGTCTTAAATGCATTGTGGCGAAGCCGTGATTGCGGCTCCGCCCTATGTCCGATTAGCGCTCCCCCCGCGCCGTTTCGTCTTATTTGTTGTCCTTGAGCGACACGAAGTAGCCAGGCTTATAGTCGAGCGGCAGGAAGCGGGCATGCAGTTCCTTGAAGGTTGCTTCCGGGTCCAGGTCCTTAAAGAGGTCAGGGTGCAGCCACTTGGCAATTTCCTGAATGGCGACGAACTGGTACGGATTGTTGTAGAACTGATGCCAGATGGCGTGGACATTACCGTCTTCGACAGCCTTGACGCCGGTAAAGGCCGGGCGCTTGGTCAGGTCTTCCAGCTTGCGACGGGCTTCCTTCAGGTCCGCGCCGTAACCAACGCCCACCCACTTGCCGCCAGGAACGTATGCGTCCCATTTGCCACCGGTGATTATGATCTGGTCCGGGTTGGAGGCGATGACCTGCTCAGGGTTTACGGTTCCGAAAGTGCCGGGAATGATGTCTTTCGCCATGTTGATGCCACCGGCGATCTCGACCATCTTGCCGAAATTCTCGTTGCCGAAGGACATGCAGCAATCATCGGAGTAGCCGCCTGCGCGCTCCATGAAAACGACAGGGCGCTTGGGCTTTTCCTTCTCCAGAACGTCCGTCACGCGCTTGATGCTGTCGGAGCGGAACGTGATGAAGTCTTCGGCAATGTCTTCCCGGCCCATCAGCTTGCCCATGACGCGCATGCTCGGCTCGGTGTTTTCCATCGGCTTTTCACGGAAGTCGACGTAGACCAAGGGAATACCGACCTTGCCGAGCTTCTCGATATAGCCGGCCTCTTCCGTCGCGGTCTTGGCGTCAATGTTCATGATGATGACGTCGGGCTTCAGGGCAACGGCCTGTTCGACATCGAAAGTGCCATCCTTCATGCCGCCGAAGGTCGGAAGCTTGGCGACCTCAGGATACTTCGCCAGATAAGCCTCATAGGTTTCCGGGTCTGCCTTGGCCAAATCGTCGCGCCAGCCAACCACGTGTTCGAACGGGTTATTTTTGTCGAGCGCTGCGAGGAAATAGATCTGACGACCTTCGCCCAAAATAACGTGCTTTACGGGAACATTCACCTCGACATCGCGCCCGGTCACATCCTTGATCGTCACTTTGTCGGCAAATGCAGGCAGTACGGTAGAAACGAAAAGACCCATTGCAAGAATGGCGGATTTGCCTCTAATGCGCATCGAATTTTTCTCCAGTAAAACTGTCCGCGCTTTATGGTTTTATGATTGCGTTAGTCAAGTTTTATCTTTTAGAGCATTTCGAAACTGGCAATCGCGAAGGTTGGACGTCATGGATAGCGCAAACAATTACGGGAACAATTTTGGCCTTCGCGATGAAATCAAGGCCTATTGGTCTGCGCGGGCCGCGACATTCGACTTGTCTCCCGGCCATGAGATTTTTTCCGAGGAGGAACGGCTGGCCTGGCTTCGCCTCGTTGAAAAGCACGTCGGCAAGGGTGAGGGCAGAAGCGCTCTCGATCTCGCCTCTGGCACCGGTGTCATATCGCATTTGATGGATGATCTCGGCTTCCGCGTGACGGGGCTCGACTGGGCTGAACCCATGCTGGAGCGCGCCAAGGCAAAGGCCAAAAACCGCAAACGCACCATCACGTTTCGCATGGGTGACGCTGAAAACACGATGGAGCCGGATGCCGCCCACGACGTCATCATCAACCGCCACCTCGTTTGGACTCTGGTGGACCCCAAGGCTGCTTTTGGTGAATGGCTGCGTGTCCTGAAGCCCGGCGGCAAGTTGCTGATCGTCGATGGCGATTTCGTCAATGTCGGCCTCACAGAGAAATTACTGAAGAATCTGGCCAACTGGCTGCAAAAACGTGGACTGCTGAAGGCCGACCCGATGCACGCGCCTGCGGACATGATGGGCACACACAACAGCATTCTGTCGCGCGTTTATTTCTCCAAAGGTGCGCGGGCCGATGCCGTTGCAGCGCTGTTGCGAGACGCGGGCTTTGAGGATGTCGTGGTCGATACCAATCTACGTGAAGTTCACAAGACACAAGCCAAGAACTGGAATGTTTTGAAAGCCGCAGCCCGCGGCATTCAGCACCGCTATGCGATCTGCGCTCGTAAACCAGGGTAAAACGACAGAAGAATGCTTCGTTGCTCCCGTGAAAAATCAACGCTGTACCCGTGGCGCCCTCTTTAAACCGTCAAAACTGCCCACCATATCAAGCCCATCAGAACGGAAGATCGGCGAAACAACCGATGATCCGTTCAAGGCGAAAACGGCAAATCCAATTCTGGCGTTTTCGCAACGAGGCTTGCCGCTTCAGGGAGCCTCAACCCTAACAATCCGGACTGTGCCGATACGGGCAGGGCGGTAAGAGGAGTTTGATATGAATATCGAGAAATATTCTGAACGCGTTCGTGGTTTTCTTCAGTCGGCGCAAACCTATGCGCTGGGCGAAAACCACCAGCAGTTTTCCGCAGAACACGTCTTGAAGGTTTTGCTGGATGATGACCAGGGCATGGCGGCGGCGCTGATCGAGCGCGCTGGCGGTAACGCCAAGGAAGCCAAGCTTGCCAACGATGCCGTGCTTGCGAAAATTCCGAAAGTTTCAGGCGGAAACGGTGGCCTGTCGCTGACCGGTCCGCTGGTCAAGGCCTTTTCGACAGCCGAAGATTTGTCCAAGAAGGCCGGTGACAGCTTCGTCACCGTGGAGCGGCTGTTGCAGGCGCTCGCCATTGAGACATCGGCATCCACGTCCTCCACCCTGAAAAAGGCTGGCGTCACGGCGCAAGCGCTCAATCAGGTCATCAACGACATCCGCAAGGGTCGCACCGCAGATAGCGCCAACGCCGAGCAAGGCTTTGACGCGCTGAAGAAATATGCCCGCGACCTGACATCGGAAGCGCGCGATGGCAAGCTGGATCCCGTGATCGGTCGTGACGATGAGATTCGTCGCACGATCCAGGTTCTGTCGCGCCGTACCAAGAACAATCCTGTCCTGATCGGTGAACCGGGCGTGGGTAAAACCGCGATTGCCGAAGGTCTGGCGTTGCGCATCATCAACGGTGACGTGCCGGAAAGCCTCAAAGACAAGAAGCTGATGGCGCTCGACATGGGTGCTTTGATTGCCGGTGCAAAATATCGCGGTGAATTCGAGGAGCGGCTGAAGGCCGTTCTGAGCGAAGTGCAGGCGGAAGCCGGTGGCATCGTGCTGTTTATCGATGAGATGCACACACTGGTGGGTGCCGGGAAGGCCGATGGCGCGATGGATGCGTCCAATCTGCTGAAGCCTGCTCTGGCTCGTGGCGAGCTTCACTGCGTCGGTGCAACCACACTCGATGAATACCGCAAGCATGTCGAAAAAGACCCCGCTCTCGCGCGTCGTTTCCAGCCGGTGCTGGTCAGCGAACCGACCGTTGAGGACACGATTTCGATCCTGCGCGGGTTGAAGGAGAAATACGAGCAGCATCACAAGGTTCGTATTTCGGATTCGGCTCTGGTTGCGGCTGCCACGCTTTCCAACCGCTACATCACCGACCGCTTCCTGCCTGATAAAGCCATCGACCTGATGGACGAAGCCGCATCGCGCCTTCGTATGCAGGTGGACAGCAAGCCGGAAGAGCTGGACGAACTTGATCGCCGCATCATTCAGCTCAAGATCGAGCGGGAAGCTTTGAAGCAGGAGACCGATGTGTCTTCCGCAGACAGGCTGAAGAAACTCGAGGATGAGCTGGCCGATACGGAAGAAAAGGCAGATGCGCTGACGGCCCGCTGGCAGGCGGAAAAGCAGAAGCTCGGCCATGCCGCTGACCTGAAGAAGCAACTGGATGAAGCTCGTAATGAGCTTGCGACAGCTCAGCGTAATGGACAGTTCCAGCGCGCTGGTGAACTGACTTATGGCATTATTCCGGGTCTTGAAAAGGAACTGGCCGACGCAGAAGCACGTGACAGCAGCGGCACAGCCTCCATGGTCCAGGAAGTGGTGACGGCTGACAACATCGCCCACGTCGTTTCGCGTTGGACAGGTATTCCAGTCGACAAGATGCTGGAAGGCCAGCGCGAAAAGCTGCTGCGCATGGAAGACGATCTTGCCAAGTCCGTCGTCGGGCAGGGCGAAGCAGTGCAGGCCGTGTCGAGGGCGGTTCGCCGTTCACGCGCCGGTTTGCAGGACCCCAATCGCCCGATCGGCTCCTTCATCTTCCTCGGCCCGACCGGCGTTGGCAAGACGGAGCTGACCAAGGCACTCGCGCGGTTCCTCTTCGATGACGAAACCGCAATGGTTCGCCTCGACATGTCGGAATATATGGAGAAACACTCCGTTGCCCGGCTGATCGGCGCGCCTCCAGGCTATGTCGGATATGAGGAAGGCGGCGCTTTGACGGAAGCTATTCGTCGGCGTCCTTACCAAGTCGTGCTGTTCGACGAGATCGAGAAAGCGCATCCGGATGTGTTCAACGTCCTGTTGCAGGTGTTGGATGATGGCCGTCTGACAGACGGGCAGGGTCGCACCGTCGATTTCAAAAACACCATCATCATCATGACCTCGAACCTTGGTTCGGAATTCCTGACGCAGATGGGCGACAACGACGATGTTGATTCCGTTCGTGATATGGTGATGGAGCGGGTACGCGGCCACTTCCGGCCGGAGTTCCTCAACCGTATCGACGACATCATCCTGTTCCATCGTCTGCATCGCAACGAAATGGGTGCAATCGTCGATATCCAGCTTCAGCGTCTCGTGTCGCTGCTCAGCGATCGAAAGATAGAACTGGATTTGGACGAAGACGCGCGCATCTGGCTGGCCGATAAGGGTTACGATCCGGCCTACGGCGCCCGCCCGTTGAAGCGCATCATCCAGAAATCGGTACAGGATCGCCTTGCCGAAATGATCCTCGGCGGAGAAATCCCCGATGGCGCGCGCGTGAAAGTCACTTCCGGCACAGACCGTCTGCTGTTCAAGGTCAGGCCTCAGCAGTCTGGCATCGAAACAGCCGACGCGGCATGATGAAATGAAAAAGGGCTCCTGCGATGGAGCCCTTTTTGTTTGTGGCAGAATTCTATTAACGGCTGGCGACCTGCTCGGTTTTGCCATCAATATTCAGCAACGTGTCGATACGGCGTCTTTCATCTGAAAACCGTGCCAGCGCTTCGCCGGACAGCGACTTTCCGCCCGGCAGGCGGACCTTCATAGCATCTACCTTTGTGCCATTGACGATCAGCTCATAGTGCAGGTGGGCGCCGGTCGAAAGGCCGGTCGAGCCGACATAACCGATCACTTGACCTTGCGTTACACGCGCACCTTCGACCACGCCTTTGGCAAGGGCGTTCTGGTGATTGTAGGAGGACACATACCCGTTCGCATGGCGGATCAGCGTCTGGTTGCCGTAACCAGATGCCCATCCGGCCTTTTCCACGACGCCGTTACCAGTAGCGATGATCGGCGTTCCGCGCGGTGCTGCCCAGTCGGTGCCGGTATGCATGCGGCTGAAGCGCAGTACCGGGTGACGGCGCATACCGAAGCCCGATGTCATGCGGCCGTTGGGCACAGGGTTGCGGATCAGGAACTGCCGGATGCTCTTGCCCTGGCCATCGAAGTAATCGACGCTGCCATCATCCGGGTTCTGGAAACGATAGAAGCGGGTTTCGCTGTCGCCGAACTTGGCATTCACATAGAGAAGTTCGGACTGATCCGTCGCCTTGCCATCCGGCCCCTC